>NZ_CP109000.1:3624073-4254598 GCF_036226605.1 Streptomyces sp. NBC_00704 | reverse complement strand
CGGAGCTGCTGGACGTCATCGAGTGCGGGGTCGGGGCCATCGTGTGGCGGCGGGAGGCGACCGCGCACCGGCTGGTGCAGGCGGTGGTGGCCGCGCAGCGCGGCGACGGCGACCTGCCCGCCGATCTGCTCGGCCGGCTCATCAGCCAGGTGGGCACGCTGCACCGCGGTGCGGCGGGCCGGCCCGGCGCCCCCTCCCTGGGGCTCGCGCCGCGGGAGGTGGACGTCCTGCGGCTGGTCGCCGAGGGCCTGGACACCGGAGAGATCGCCAGCAAGCTGTCCTACTCCGAACGAACCGTCAAGAACGTCATGCACGGACTCACGACGCGGCTGCATCTGCGCAACCGGGCGCACGCTGTGGCATATGCCCTCAGGGAAGGCTACATCTGACCGAACGGGCACTCGAAGGCGGACACGCGGGCAGCGGCCCTGCCCGGCCACCGGCCCCGGCGCGCCTCTCGCGGCGCGGGCCGTCCGGGGCACGATCGGTGCGGGGCGGGCGCGGCAGGGCACACGGGCAAGGCAGTTGAGGAGCGCGACGGTGATCCACGAGGTGGACGAGGTCCTCAAAGACCTGCTGGAGGGCGGTGCGCTGGCGGGCTCCGGCATCGACGTGTCGTTCGAGGCGCCGACCCGCGACTGGGCCGCCCGGCGCAACGCCCCTGTGATCAACGCCTACTTGTACGACATCCGCGAGGACGTCTCCCGCCGGCAGCGCGGCCACATGGCGGTGCGCGACGAGCGGGACGTCGTCGTCAAGCGCCGTCAGCCGCCGCGCTGGTTCCGGCTGTCGTACCTGGTGACCGCGTGGACGCGGGCGCCCCAGGACGAACACCGGCTGCTGTCGGCCGCGTTGGCGACGCTGCTGCCGCGCGAGCTGATCGCCGCCGAGGAACTCCCCGGCTCCCTGCGCGCCTTGGGTCTGGCGATGCCGCTGACGGTGGCCGGCATCCAGACCGAGTCGCGGTCCCTCGCCGAGATCTGGTCCGCGCTGGGCGGCGAACTCAAGCCGTCCCTGGACCTCGTGGTCACCGCGCCGGTCCCGGCCTACCCCGAGTACGACGCCGGGCCGCCGGTCACCGAGGGCGCGGCCGTCCGGCTGCGCGGCATCGACGGCGACCCGCCCGAGTCCGGCGAGCGCGCCCACCGCCCGCACCAGGTGGCGGCCGCCCGCGAGGCCCGCGGGATCGCGCCGGGCCGCCCGGAACCGTGGTGAGCGGGACGTACACGGCCCAGGGCGAGGCCGGCGCCCGGTCCGACGCGGCCGGCGCACCGCGCACGCCGCGGACCGTCCTCGCCCCGCACGCGAGCGTCGGCCCGCCGGACGGGACCGCCGCACTGCTCGCCCGGCTCGCGCTGCTGCGCGACGGGGTCGCCGCCCTGGTCGACCGCCGCGCCGCCGCCGACCCCACCGCCGACGACCCGCTGCGCGGCCTCTACCTCTCCGAGGACGCCGTACGCCACCACCTCGCGGGCGCGACCGCCGCCCCCGACGACACCGGCCCCCCGGCCGGGCCCGTCCTGCCCGCCGGCCACGACTCCCTGACCGGTCTCGCCGACCGGCTCCGCCTCACCGGCCTGGACGCCGCGATCCTCCTCGTCGCCCTCGCGCCCGACCTCGACCGCTCCTTCGAGCCCCTCTACGGCTACCTCAACGACGACGTGAGCCGGCGGCGCGCCACCGTGGGACTCGCCCTCGACCTGTGCGGGGCGCCCGCCCACCTGGCCGCGGCCCGGTCCCGGTTCCACGCCTCGGCGCCCCTGCGCGCCTACGGGCTGCTGGACGTCGAGGAGCCCGAACGGCCCTTCCTGTCCCGCTCGTTGCGCGTGCCCGACCGGCTGCTCGCCCACCTGCTGGGCGACGACACGCCCGACGCCGCCCTGCACGGCCTCCTGCACCCCCTCCCCCCGCCGCTGCCGGACGGCGAGCGCCTCGCCGGCCTGCTGGCGCACCGGCTGCGCACGGACCCGCCGTTCACCGCCTACCTGCGCGAACACCGCGAGGGCGACGGCCTCGCCGCGATCGCCTCGGCGCTGAGCGCGGCGGACGCCCGCGCCCTGCGCTACACCGGAGCCGAGGACCGCGTCCCCGAGCTGCTGCGCGAGGCGCGCCTCGGCGGCCTCGCGGTCGTCCTGTCCGGTCTGCCGGAGCGGCCGGAACCGCTGATCGGCGCGCTGGCGGACGCACCCGACGTCACCGTCCTGCTCACCGACCCGCGCCCCTACGACCCGCACTGGACCACCCGCGACCCGCTCGTGCTGGAGGCCCCCCGCCGCCGGGCGGCCGGGACGGCGGCCTGGGCCGCGGCGCTCGGCGCGGCGGACGCCCCCCTCGCGCCCGGCCTCGACCTCGCGGCCACCGTCGCCCCCTACCGGCTCGGCGGCGAGCGCATCGCACGGGCCGCGCACGCCGCCGCCGCGCTGGCCGCGTTCGAGGGCGGCCCGCTCGACGCCGGACATGTGCGGCTCGCCGCCCGGCAGCAGTCGGCGTCCGGACTGGAACGGCACGCGCGCCGGATCCGGCCCGACGTCGGCTGGGCGGACCTCGTCCTGCCCGACCGGCCGCTGACCCAGCTGCACGAACTGGCCCTGCGCGCCCGGCACCGCGACCGCGTCCTCGGCGACTGGCGGCTCAGCGCGGGAGGCGGCCGCGGCCGGGGCGTGCTCGGTCTGTTCGCGGGCGAGTCCGGCACCGGCAAGACGCTCTCCGCCGAGGTGGTGGCGGCCGAACTCGGGCTCGACCTGTACGTCGTCCAGCTGTCCTCGGTCGTCGACAAGTACGTCGGCGAGACCGAGAAGAACCTGGAACGCATCTTCACCGAGGCCGACCGCACCGACGCCGTGCTGCTCTTCGACGAGGCCGACGCCGTGTTCGGCAAGCGCTCGGAGGTCAAGGACGCGCACGACAAGTACGCCAACATGGAGAGCGCCTACCTGTTGCAGCGGCTGGAGTCCTTCGACGGCATCGCGCTGCTCACCACCAACCTGCGGGCCAACATCGACGAGGCGTTCACCCGGCGCCTCGACCTCGTGGTCGACTTCCCGTTCCCCGACGCCGGCCAGCGGCTCGCGCTGTGGCGGCACGGGCTGGCCCATGTGCCGTGCGCCGCGGGCGTCGACCCGGCCCCGCTGGCGCGGGACTTCGAGCTGGCCGGCGGCTCGATCCGCAGCGCGGTCGTCACCGCCGCCTACCTCGCCGCCGGACGCGACGAGCCGGTCGGCGACGGCGACCTGCTGGAGGGGGCCCGCCGCGAGTACCGCAAGGCGGGCCGCCTGGTGCCGGGCGAGGCCACCTGGTAGTCCCCGGAGACCTGGTGGTCCCCGGCGACCTCGTGCTCCCGGCGACCTCGTGGTCCCCGGAGGGGAAGCACCCGCCCGTGCCGTGCGGGGAGCACCCGCCCGTGCCCGTACGGGGAAGGCCAGCCTGTGCCCGTACGGGAAGACCGGTCGCGGTCCCCGTGCGGGCGTCCGCCGCCGTGGCTACTGTGCGCGCCACTTCTGGTTGGGGGTGCCCGAGCAGGTCCACAGCTGGAGCTTCGTGCCGTTGCCGGTGCCGCCGTCCTTGGCGTCGATGCACTTGTCGGCCTGCGGGTTCACCAGGTCGCCGTGCTCGCTCAGCACCCACTGCTGGGCCGGGTTGCCGGAGCAGTTCGCCACCTGGATGACCGCGCCGTCGTCCTTCGAGCCCCAGGCGACGTCCATGCACAGGCCGAGCGCGCGCACCGTGCCGTCGCTCCGGAACACCCACTTCTGGTTCGCCGACCCGGCGCAGTCCCACAGTTGCAGCGGGGTGCCGTCCTTGCCCTTGCCGTTCTGCGCGTCGGTGACGTCGACGCACCGGCCGGAGCCCTTGCCGATGATGAGGGCGCCGGGCACCGGGGCCGCGGGCTCGGGCGCGCCCGCCCCGCCGGAACCGCCCTCGCCACCGCCGCCGCCCCCGCTCGCGCCGCCGCCCGACGTCGACGAGCCGCCGGAGGAGGCCGCGCCCCCGTCGCCCTGCTGCGCCGGCACGGACGGCGCCGGCGGCTCGGGCAGCGGATCGGCGGAGGCGTCCGCCTTCGGCGCGGACGGAGCCGACACCGCCGGGCCGGGCAGCGCGGTGCTGCCGGCCTCCACGAGTTTCTCCCGCGCCCCGCTGCTCACCTGCGGCTTGTAGGTCAGCCAGATCATGACGAACGCGACGGCAAGGGCGACGGTGAGGCTGAGCGCGGTGGCCAGCCAGCGCGGCAGGAACCCGCGCTGCACGAACGTGCCGTCCACCGGCAGCGGCACCGCGCCCGACCGCTGCACGTTCAGCGTGTACGGCCGCTGCTCCTTCGATCCGAACCAGATGATCTGACGCGGCCGCAGCGTCGCCTCGACGAACACGGCCCGGCCCGGCTCGATCTGCACACTGCCCGGCCGGAACTCGTAGCCCAGGTGGTCGCCCGTGTCGCCGCCCGCGACGGACGCCGTCACCCGGGTATTGCCGAGGTTGTCGACGGCGAGCCGCGGCCGGCCCCGGAAACGCCCCTTCACCGTCGGCGGCACCAGCTCGGCCCGCACCTCCGTGAACGGCGTGACCGTCAGATTGCCCTCCGGCACCGTCACCGCGTCCGGATGCTCCGTCGGCGTGATCCGCACCGCGAACGGATGCGGACCCGCCGCCGCGTCGGACGTACGCGGCGGCGCGAACGTCAGCTCCACCGTCCCCGTCGTCCCCGGATACAGCCGCAGCGTCGGCGGCTCCACCGTCGTCCACGGCGCCACGTCCCCGACGGGCTCGAAGCGGTACTCGTCGACCACGTCACCGGTGTTGCGCACACGCAGCCGCATGGTCGCCCGGCTCCCGGGGTCGACGGTCGCCGCGGCCGGTTCCAGAGAAGTCCACAGAGTCACCCGCCGACGCTACGACGGCGGACGCGGGCCGGACACAAGCCATCGGGCACGGTCGCTGCCCGAAAGGGACGGCCGGCCGTGCCCCCGCACACCGCGGCGGCCCGCCTCACACCGTGAAGCGGACGGCCTCCAGCTGGAGCCGGTCCTGCATCGGGCTGCCGCCGTAGATCCAGTCGCCCGCCTTGGTGCAGCCGTTCCCCAGCCAGCCCCGGTCCTTGATGTGCGGGTTCTGGCAGACGGAGCCCTCCATCGTCTTGATGGTGAACCCCTCCATAACCGAGACGGCCGGCTTGCTGGAGCCCATGTACATGTCGACGCCGTCGGACGCCTTCGACCACTTGTCCCCGGTCAGCCAGCCCCCGTCCACATGCGCGGCGTTGCCCGTGACGCCGCCCGTCCGCGCGGTGGCGATGTTCAGGGCCTTGACGGCCAGGTCCTTGCCGGTCGTGCCGGCGATCGCGCCGTCGCAGACCGGGTCCTGCCAGCCCTTGTCCTCCACATAGGCCCGGTAGCAGATGTGCCGCCCGTCGCTGCGCGCCGCCAGCTTGTTCACGGCCACGGCGGCCGTCTCCTGCTTGGGCTTCGCGGGCGGCTTCGACTCGCCCCCGCCGCCCCCGCCGCCGCTCCCGCCGCCGTCGGCCGCGGCGCTGCTCACCGGGGCCTCCGGCGCCGCGGGGGCCGTCGGGGTGGGCACGAGGGCCGGGACGCCGGGCGTCGCCGAGGGGCTGGGCGCCAGGGTGTTGGCGGCCGCCTGCGCGACCTTCTCCGACGCCAGGCTGCGCACCTGCGGCTTGTACGTCAGCCAGATCATGACGAACGCGACGGCAAGGGCGACGGTGAGGCTGAGCGCGGTGGCCAGCCAGCGCGGCAGGAACCCGCGCTGCACGAACGTGCCGTCCACCGGCAGCGGCACCGCGCCCGACCGCTGCACGTTCAGCGTGTAGGGCTGCTCCTCCTTCGAACCGAACCAGATGATCCGGCGCGGGCGCAGGGTCGTGTCGACGAACACCGCGCGCCCGGGCTCGATCTGGACGTTGCCCGGCTTGAGGTCGTACGAGAGCCGGTCCCCGGTGTCGCTGCCGCTCAGCGAGGCGGTGACGCGGGTGTTGCCGAGGTTGTCGACGGCGAGCCGCGGCCGGCCCCGGAAACGCCCCTTCACCGTCGGCGGCACCAGCTCGGCCCGCACCTCCGTGAACGGCGTGACCGTCAGATTGCCCTCCGGCACCGTCACCGCGTCCGGATGCTCCGTCGGCGTGATCCGCACCGCGAACGGATGCGGACCCGCCGCCGCGTCGGACGTACGCGGCGGCGCGAACGTCAGCTCCACCGTCCCCGTCGTCCCCGGATACAGCCGCAGCGTCGGCGGCTCCACCGTCGTCCACGGCGCCACGTCCCCGACGGGCTCGAAGCGGTACTCGTCGACCACGTCACCGGTGTTGCGCACACGCAGCCGCACGGTCGCCCGGCTCCCGGGGTCGACGGTGGCGGAAGAGGGTTCCAGAGAAGTCCACAGGCTCACGCGCCGACGCTACGGGGAGCCCGTGTGCGACGTCAGAGGCAGGAGGGCAGGCCCGGTGCCCCCTCGGCCCCCGGCCGCCTGCCCGGAAGTCCCGGCCGCCCCCCGGACCCGCGCCCCGGCCTCTCGGCGGGGACGGCCGAGGACCGGCGGCCGTACCGAAGGCAGGCCGGGAGCGGCAGGTGCGCGCGGGGCAGCCGGTGGCGTCGGACGGGGCCGGGGGACCGCCGGGGCAGGCGGAGTGCCCCCGGTCGTGCACCGGAAGACGTTTCGGAATACGCGCTTCGCGCGTGACGGTGAAAGACGTCCTGACGCGTACCCCGAGGAGAGCACAGCATGCCGTCCTACCTGTCGCCCGGCGTATACGTCGAGGAGGTGGCCAGCGGCTCCCGCCCGATCGAGGGGGTGGGCACCTCGGTGGCGGCCTTCGTCGGGCTCGCCCCGACCGGCCCGCTCAACGAGCCGACGCTGGTGACCAACTGGACCCAGTACGTGGCGGCTTTCGGTGACTTCACCGACGGCTACTACCTGGCGCACTCCGTCTACGGGTTCTTCAACAACGGCGGCTCGGCGGCGTACGTCGTCCGCGTGGGCGGCTCCCCCGCGGGCGCCTCGGGCGACGCCAAGTCCCCGTCCGCGCTGGCCGGTTCCGGCGCCGGCTCCGCGCCCGCCGCGCTGCCGGCCGGCGAGCCGAAGCAGCTCGGCACGTTCACCGTGACGGCCGTGGCGTCGGGCGAGAGCGGCGGCCCGCTGAGCGTCGAGGTCGCCGACGCCGAGGGCGAGGGCCCCGCCGAGCGCTTCCGGCTGATCGTCAAGGACGGCGACAAGCCCGTCGAGACGTTCGACGTGAGCGCGAAGAAGGGCAACCGCTCCTACGTCGTCACGCAGGTCAAGGAGCGCTCCCGGCTGATCACCGTGGCCGAGGCCGCGCCCGCCGCGCAGCTGGCCCGGCCGGAGAACCAGACGGTCGCCCTGCCGGCCGCGCCCTCCGCCGCACCCGCCGCGCCGGTGGAGGAGAGCGCCCCGGTCGGTCCCGCGCAGTACCTGGGCGACAGCTCCGACCGCACCGGCTTCGGCGGCCTGGAGGCCGTCGACGAGGTGTCCATGGTCGCGGTCCCCGACCTGATGGCCGCCTACCAGCGCGGCGCGATCGACCTGGAGTCGGTCAAGGCCGTCCAGCTCGGTCTGATCGCGCACTGCGAGCTGATGGGCGACCGCGTCGCGATCATCGACCCGCCGCCCGGCCTCAACGCCCGCCAGATCCGCGTCTGGCGTCAGGAGACGGCCGGATACGACTCCAAGTACGCGGCCCTGTACTACCCGTGGATCAAGTCCTTCGACCCGTCCGCCGGCCAGGCCCGGCTGATCCCGCCGAGCGGCCACGTGGCCGGCGTGTGGGCCCGCAACGACTCCGAGCGCGGCGTCCACAAGGCCCCCGCCAACGAGGTCGTGCGCGGCGCGGTGGACCTGGAGATCCAGATCACGCGCGGCGAGCAGGACCTGCTCAACCCGATCGGCGTCAACTGCATCCGCGCCTTCCCCGGCCGCGGCATCCGCATCTGGGGCGCCCGCACCCTCTCCTCCGACCCGGCCTGGCGCTACCTCAACGTCCGCCGGTACTTCAACTACCTGGAGGAGTCGATCCTGATCGGCACCCAGTGGGTGGTGTTCGAGCCGAACGACCACGCCCTGTGGGCCCGGATCCGGCGCAACGTCTCGGCGTTCCTGGTGAACGAGTGGCGCGCGGGCGCGCTGTTCGGCGCCCGCCCCGAGGAGGCGTTCTACGTCAAGTGCGACGAGGAGTCCAACCCGCCGGAGTCGGTCGACCTCGGCCGGGTGGTCTGCGAGATCGGCATCGCGCCCGTCAAGCCCGCCGAGTTCGTGATCTTCCGCCTGGCCCAGTTCCAGAGCGGCAGCGGGGAGCTGGAGGAGTAGCGGCGCGGGCCACCGCCCCGCCGCTTCCGGCCCCGTACCGCTCCGCAGTCAACTCCCGTAGAAAGAAAGCCAGATGAGTCTCCAGCCGGGTGACGCCCTCACTTCGCACAATTTCGGCCTCCAGATCGACGGCGTCATGGTCGAGTACCTCGCCGAGGTCAGCGGCCTCAGCATCGAGCAGGACGTCATCGAGTACCAGCAGGTCTCGGCGCAGGGCAAGCCGGTCACCAAGAAGCTGCCCGGCGTCAAGAAGGCCGGCACCTGCACGGTCGTGCGCGGCATGACCCAGTCCGCCGCGTTCAACCAGTGGATCACCGAGTCGATCAACGGCGTGATGGGCACCGCCCGCAAGAACGCCACGATCATGGTCATGGACTACATGAACAACCCGGTCAAGCGGTACAACATGCGCAACGCCTGGTGCAGCAAGATCGACACCAGCACGGTCAAGGCGGGCGAGGCGTCCGCGCTGACCGAGACCGTGACGATCACGTTCGAAGAACTGGTCATCGAGTAATGCGGCGCACGGCTGTCCGGGCGGCGGCGGGCGGGGAGCAGCCGCAGGAGGCGCTCCCGGCCGTCGCCGTGCCCGAGTCCGCACCGGCCGCGGCCCCCGCCGCGGCCCCGGCCCCGGCGGCGTACCGGCTCCAGACGGAGTTCCCCTTCGAACTGCCGCGCGGCTACGTCGACGAGGCGGGCACCGTCCACCGCGACGGCGTGATGCGGCTGGCGACGGCGCGGGACGAACTGGTCCCGCTGCGCGACATCCGCGTCCAGGAGAACCCCGCGTACCTGTCGGTGGTCCTGCTCGGCCGGGTCATCACCCGCCTCGGCACGCTGCCGCTCGTCCACGACGGCATCGTGGAGAACATGTTCGCCTCCGACCTGGCGTTCCTCCAGGACTTCTACCGCCAGGTCAACGCCGAGGGCCACACCCGCGCCTCGGTGCGCTGCCCCCACTGCTCGGAGCCCTTCGAGGTGGAACTCGGCGGGAGCCGCCTGGGGGAATCGTGACGTACGCGACCGACCGGCTGCACGAGGAGATCGCGTACGTCGCCTACCACTTCCACTGGAGCCAGGACGAGATCCTGGATCTCGAACACCACGACCGGCGCCGTTACGCCGACCAGATCGCGTCCCTGGTGACCCGGGGCGGGGCGGAGGGCTGAGGCATGGGGTTCCTGGAACGACTGCGCGGCGGACGCGGGCGGCGCGGGGGAGGCGGGGAGCCCGCCGGTCACGAGGCCACGAGCGGCCCGCTCCGCGCTGACGCCGCGGCCCACGGCGGCCCGGTTCACGGCGGCGGTGCGGCCCACGGCGACGGCCCGGTTCACGGCGGCGGCTACGGAACGCCTGCGCCGACGCCGACGCGGGCCGACGACGGCGCGGGGGCGCGGGCCGTCCCTGCCGCCTGGCCCTCGCTCCCGCCCATCCGGCGGACGGCGGCCGCGGGCCCCTCGGGCGTCGCCGACGCCGGGTTCGGCGGCCGGCTGGCCACCTGGCAGAACCCCTCCTTCCTGGACGTCCGCCCGCACGCCGTGCTGGACGCGGCCCCCGGCGGCCTGATGAGCAGTCTGCGGGCGGCTCCCCGGGCCGCGGACGCGGCGGCGGAACCCGAACGCCCGGCCCCGCCGCCCCGCGCGACCCCGCTCCAACGCGCCATCCCGGCACAGCAGTTGCCGACGTCGACGATGCCGATGTCGACGATGCCGATTCCGATGTCGACGATCCCGGCACCGGCACCGGCACCGGCATCGGTGCCGGCGCCCGGTCCTGCCCTGGCGGCGACTCCGGCTCCGCTGCCGGCTCCCGCAACGACGCCGTTCTCCGCTGCCGCCCCGGCCACCGCGTCTGCTCCCGCCGCCGCTTCCGCCCCTGCTCCTGCCTCTGCCCCTGCTGTGGGTCGGCCCGGCCCTGCGGACGTCCCGGTGGTCGCCGCGCGCCCGGCACCGGCCTCTCGGCCCGCTCCCGCCGCCCCGGCACGGGGCATCCGCGTGTCCCCGGCCGCTCCGCCCCCGGCGAGGAGGGCGGCCCCGTTGACGAGGTCGACGTCCGCGCCGGTCCAGCGACGGACGCTGCCCGCCAGGCCGGCACCCGCAGCGCCGTCGGCCGGCACGGGCCCGGCACAGGCCTCGGCGAGGGGTACGGCGGGGGGCACGGGCGCCGACGGCGGCGGACCGAAGCCCGCCGAGGAACCGGCGCCCGGCCCGCGAGCGCACTCCGTCACGGGACCCGCGCCCACGGCGACGACGGCCGACTCCCCGGCGACGCCGGTCCAGCGGGCGGCGACGCCCGCACCCCCGCACTCGTCCACGCCCATTCCCATGCCCATGCCGTCGCCCAGCCCGTCATCCGTACCGTCACCCATGCCCTCGCCCATGCCGTCGCGTCCGGCCGAGCCCGCCGTGTCCGTCGCCCCGGCGGCGGACGGTTCCCCGTCCGCGCGGGGCCCGGTCGCGGTCCAGCGGGCGGTGGCGGACGGGCCCGAAGCGGCAGCACCCGTCAGCACCGGCCCGGCGGCCAGGCCCGCGGCCCCGGACCGGCCGGTCGTCGCGCAACGGGCGGCCGCCGACCGGTCCCCCGCCGCACCGGCGACCGGCACGGCAGTCACCTCGGCAGCCGGCCCACCGGTCGCCCCGGCCGCCGCCGCGACAGCGCCCCTCGGCGTCCGCGCGGGAGACGGACCCGCGCCCGCCGAAGCGCCTTCGCCCGCCCACGCCCCGGTGGACGCCCGGCGAGCGACGCCCCCGCGCACCGCACCGACCACGGCACCCCCGCCCGCATCCACACCCGCACCCGCCAACTCGCCGACGCAGCAGAGCCGTTCCCTCCCCGCTCCCCGGCCGGGAAGCGGAACCGCACCCACCCCGCCGCCGGTCACGCTCCAGCGAGCGGTGACGGCCCGGAGTGCGGCCGTACCGGATGTGCGCGGCGACGGCCAGGCGGTCGCGAGTCCGTCGGCGGTACGCGCAGCCGCTCCCGTGCCGGGCAGCGGTCCCGCCGTTCCGGCGCCGTCCGCCGGCTCCGGCGACGTGCGGCCCGCGGTCCCACCGCCTCCGGCCCCTGACCTGCCCTCACCCCAGCCTTCATCCCTGCCTTCACCCCTGCCCTCGCCCCGGAACGGCGGCCCCGCCCCCAGCGCGGCCGCACCCGCGCCCATACCCGTGCCCTCTCCGCCTCCCGCACCTTCCGCCTCCACCGTGCCCCCGGGCGACGGCGGCGGTACGACGCCCTCAGGCATCCAGCGTGCGGCGACGGCGTCCGGTGTGGTCCCGGCGTCGGCCTCGGACGCTCCTGCCCGGCCCCGGCCCGCCGCGCCGGGCAACCCGGTCACGCCGCCCACCGGTTCGGCTCGTCCGCCCTCTCCGGCGCGCCCCGCCTCCGACGCACCCCGGCCCGTCACCGGTACGGCCGCCGCCGTCCCCGCTGCCGGGCCCGCCACCCCCGCGCCGAGCGTTCAGCGCGCCCCGGCGGCCACCGCCGCGCCCCGTCGCCGGGCAGGTCTCGGCGCCCCGAAGAGCGTCTCGGCACCCCTCCCCCCGGCCACCGGGCCCACCGCCCCGCACCCGGCCCCCGCGCCCCAGGCCTCCCCCGCCTCCGCGACCTCCCGCGCAGTGCCCGAGCCCGGTCCGCGCACGCCCGCTCCCCCCAGCCGCACGCCCGCCCCTCCCGGCCGCACGCCCACGGCCCCCGGCCGCACGCCCACCCCGCTCGGCGCGCCCGTGCAGCGCGGCGCACCGCAGGCGTCCGCCGTGGGGGCCGCCGCGCCCGTGTCCGCACGCCCCCTGCTGGGCGCCCCGCTCTCCGCGCGCCCCGCCGACGCCCGCCCCGTCGCGACGCCGTCCGGCGTCCCCGTCACGCCCCGGTCCGCCGCCCCGCGTCCGACGACCGGCCCGGCGTCGGTGTCGGCGCCCCCGGTCGTGCAGCGCGCCGCCACCACGCCCACGCCGCCTCCGGCGCCCCAACCCCCGCACGCCGCAACGCCGTTCGCCCCCGGTCCCGCCGCCGCACCGGTGACCCCCGTCAGCGCCCCGCCGCTCACGCGGCCGTCGTCCGCCGCAGCGTCGTCCGCCGCGGCCCCCGCTGCCGCCCTCACCGCCCCGGCCCTGCCCGTCCCCGTGCGCCCCGCGCCGTCGGCCGTCCGCACGCCGTCGGTGTCGTCCGCGTCCCCCGTGCAGCGCCGTACGGTCCCCGCCGCGCGGCCGGGTCCCGTGCCGCTGCGCCGCACCGCGCCCGGCGTTTCCTCGGGCCACCCCGTCGCCCGCCCGTACCCCACCCCCGTGGCCACAGCCCCCATGGCCGCGCCGTCCCCGGCACCGCCCTCCCCGGCCTCGCCCGCGCCGACACCCCCGGCCGCCCCCGCGCTCCCCGTCGTCCAGCGCCGCACCCCGCACGCGCCGCCGTCGCCCTCGCCCGCGACGCCTCCGCCGTTCCTCCCGCCCCTGCCCGTCCCGGCGGCCGTGTCCGCACCCGCGCCCGCACCGGTCGTCCAGCGCGCCGTCACCTCGCCGCCGCCCCCGCCCGCGCCGCCGCGGCCGTCGCCCGGCGTGAGCGGGCGGGGCTCCGCGCCGGTGGCCGGGCCGTCCTCCGGGACGGAGCGGCAGGCGACGCAACCGGCGCGGGCGCGGCCGGGGTTCGACCCGCGGGACCTCACCGACTTCCAGCTCGACGAGCTGACGCACCGCCTGACCGGGCGCATCACCCGGCTGCTGCGCACCGAACTGCGGCTCGACCGCGAGCGGATCGGCAGGCTCCGCGACCCCCGCCACTGACCGCTGCGCCCGCCGTCGCCGCCCCCCGACTCCCGTCCCCTCTCCCGGAAAGGCCAGGCCCCGATGCCCTCCGATCTCGACCCGGGCTCCACCGTCTTCTTCACCCTGACCATCGACGGCGAGAGCCTCGGCTTCTTCAACGGGTGCGAGGGGCTCTCGTCCCAGGTGGAGATCGAGCACCGGCAGGAGGGCGGCAACAACGGGTTCGTCTGGCAACTGCCCTCGCGGGTGACGTTCTCCACGATCCGGCTGACCCGCCCCCTCACCCCGGACACCACCAAGGTCGCCAAGTGGATCTCCTCGGTCACCACCGGGGTGACCCGGCCGACGGCCCAGATCGCGGCGCTGCGCGCGGACGGTTCGGAGGTCGCCCGGTGGGGCCTGATCGACGTGCTGCCGGTCAGCTGGCAGGGGCCGTCGCTGAACCCGGACAGTCCGGGCGTGGCCACGGAGGTCCTGGAGATCACCCACCACGGCTTCACCGACTAGCAGAGCATCCAGGAGGACGAGGACGTCATGGCCAAGGGAAGCAGAGGCGGCGCCGGGAAGAGCCTGGTCCGTGCCACCCTCGCGATCCACGAACCGCCGGTCGGCACCAGCACCACCCCCGGTGGACTGATCAGGTCCTTCGGGTTCGACTTCAACCCCGCGCAGTTGCAGCTGGGCCGCCGGGCCCAGTGGAAGGTCACGCCGACCGCGGCGGTCCGCGACGGCTCCGTGCCGGAGTTCATGGGGCCCGAGCCGCGCGAGATGACCGTCGAGATCTTCCTCGACACCTCCGACCAGCCGGGCAGCAACACCGTGCTGAAGAAGGTGGAGTCGCTGCTGGAGTGCTGCGAGGTCACCGCCAAGAGCATCGCCGCCAAGCAGCCCTCCCCGCCGTGGGTGGTGTTCCAGTGGGGCTCGTTCTCCACGGCCCGCTTCACCGCCTACGTCAGCAGCATCGACGTCACGTACTCGCTGTTCGGCACGACCGGCGTCCCGATCCGCGCGACCTGCCAGGTGCGCCTGCACGAGATCCCGAGCAGGACGAAGGGCCAGAACCCGACCTCGGGCGCGCTCACCGCGCAGCGGGTGCACCGGGTCGTCGCCGGCGACTCGTTGCAGTCCCTGGCCTGGCGCGAGTACGGCGACGCCTCCGCGTGGCGGTCCATCGCGGAGGCCAACGGGATCGACGACCCGTCCCGGCTGCCGAACGGGGTCGAGCTCGTGATGCCCGCCGCCGAGGAGGTGCGCCACTAGTGGTCCAGTCCGCGTTCTCCAGCGTCATCCAGGTCACCCTCGGCGGCAGCCCCCTGCCCGTCGACATCGCGCCGCTCCTCGTCGACGGCTGGGTCGACCAGGGCCTCGGCGTGCCGGCCGCGTTCCGGCTCACCTTCCGCGATCCGGGCCGTCAGGTCCTGGGCAAACTCGGCGTCAGGTTCGGCACGCCCGTCGTCCTCGCCCCGGTCGCCGACGGCAAGGGCGCCTCGGACCCGCTGCTCACCGGCGAGGTCTGCGGCCTGGAGGCCGACTACGACGGCACCGGCACCTTCACCGTCGTGCGCGGCTACGACCTCGGGCACCGGCTGATGCGCCGGCGCCGGGTGGCCGCCTACCGCAACCAGAGCGCCTCGGACATCGCCCGCAAGCTGGCCGCGCAGGACGGCGTCCCCGTCGGGCGGATCCAGTCCACCAAGACCGTCTACGAGTTCATCAGCCAGGCCAACGTCACCGACTGGGACTTCCTCGCCCGGCTGGCCGACGAGAACGAGATGGTCATGTCGGTGGACGCCAGGGGCAAGTTCCAGTTCGTCAGCCCGGACCCGGCGTCGGGCGCGCCCCCGACCTCCACGCCGGGCGACAAGAGCCCCTTCGTCATGGAGGCGGGCACCGACATCCTGCGGCTGCGGGCCGCCGTCACCGCCGCCGAACAGGTCGGGACCGTCGAGGCGCGCGGCTGGGACGTGACGACCAAGAAGAAGCTCACCGCCACCGCGCCCGCGCTGACCAACCCGGGCATCAGCATCGGCACCACGCCCGGGGAGGCGGCCGCCCGGTTCGGGAAGGCCAAGCTGGTCGACGCGCAGACGCCGTACGACCGGCAGTCGGAGGTGAAGTTCGCCGCCGAGGCCCTCGCCGACGACGTCACCGGCTCGTTCGCCGAGCTGGAGGTCGTCGCCCGCGGCACGCCGAAGCTGCGGCCCGGTCTGCCCGTCACGCTCGCCGACGTCGGCGACCCCTTCGAGGGCAAGTACACCGCCACGTCGGTGCGGCACGTCTTCGGCGACGGCAAGCACTACGAGGCGTGGGTCACCGTCAGCGGACGGCAGTGGCGGTCCCTGTACGGGCTCTCCTCGGGCGGCGGGGGCGCCCACAACGGCCTGCACCTGCCCGGCACCGTCAACGCGCTGGTCACCGACGTGGGGGACCCGCTGCGCCAGGGGCGCGTGAAGCTCCAGTTCCCCTGGCTCGACGACGCCTACGTCAGCGACTGGACCCGGGTGGTGCAGTGGGGCGGCAAGTTCGGCGGCTCGGTCTTCCCGCTCGACGTCGGCGACGAGGTGCTGGTCGCCTTCGACCGGGGCGCGCTGGACCACCCGTACGTCATCGGCGGCCTCTACAACGGCCGGGACAAGCCCACGCCGGTCAAGGACGTGCCGCTGCACGACGGCGCCCGCCGGCGCGCCTCCCGGCACACCCTGTCCGACCGCGAGGGCAACCGGATGGACCTGCTCAGCCAGCGCGCCGGCGGCAAGCAGGGCGTGCGGCTGACCAGCGGCGACGACAAACTCGTCATCAACCTGGACCGGACGCGGACCGAGATCACCGTGGACAGCAGGGGCGACGTCAGCATCAAGGGCGGCCGCTCGGTGTCCGTGAAGGCCGGCACCGACCTCACCCTCACCGCGGGCCGCAACATCGCCATCAGGAGCGGCGGTTCGCTCACCCTGCGCGGCGGCCTCGTCAACATCAGGGCGATGACGGGCGTGGTGTCGGTGGACGCGGCGGGCCTGCTCAACCTCAAGGCGGGCGCCGCCGCCACCCTCAGCGCGGGCGCCGCCGTGCAGGTCAACTCCACCGCCAACGTGGGCATCCGGGCCGCGACCGTCACCCTCCAGGGCGTCGTCATGGTCAACGCCAAGCCCTACCCGCTGCCGTGACGGGCAGCCCGCACGCCGTGAGACCCAGGAGAAGGCAGGTGGCCCTCTGATGGCCGAGCAATTCGTCGGTTCGGGCTGGGCGTTCCCGCTCCGCATCGGCCCCACCGGGGGCATCGCCCTGGTCAGCGGGGAACGCGAGATCGAGGAGGCGATCCGGCTGATCCTCGCGACCGCGCCGGGCGAGCGCCCCATGCGCCCGGAGTACGGCTGCGCCATCCACGACCTGGTGTTCGCCCCGGTCAACGAGGCGACGGCCGGCCGCATCCAGCACGAGGTGTACACCAGCCTGGACCGCTGGGAGCCGCGCATCGAGGTCAACGACGTCGACGTCACGGCCGGCGCCGAACAGGGCGTGCTGTTCATCGACGTCCGCTACTCGATCCGCGGCACCAACAACCCGCGCAGTCTCGTCTTCCCGTTCTACGTCATTCCGTCCCACGACGAGCCGGGCGACCCCGGCTCCTCCGGTACGGCTTCCGAAAGCGACCGCTGATGGCCCTGCCCTCCCCCAATCTGGACGACCGCCGCTTCCAGCAGTTCGTCGACGACGCCAAGCGCTACATCCAGCAGCGCGCGCCGGAGTGGACCGACCACAACGTCTCCGACCCGGGCGTCACCCTCGTCGAGACGGTCGCCCACATGGCCGACCAGATCGTCTACCGCCTCAACCGCGTCCCCGAGAAGAACCACCTGGCCTTCCTGGACCTGGTCGGCATCCGGCTGTTCCCGCCGTCCGCGGCCCGCACGGAGGTGACGTTCTGGCTGTCCGCCCCCCAGGAGGAGCCCGTCCTGCTCCCCGTGGGCACGGAGGCGGCGACCGTCCGCACGGAGAGCGAGGAGGCCGTCGTCTTCGCCACGGAACGCGAACTCGCCATCGTGCCCTGTCAGTTGAGCCGTCTCGTGGTGCAGCACCAGGGCGAGCCGGTCAGCGACCGGACCACCGACCTCGCCGAGGGCAAGGACCTGCTGTGCTTCGCCGAGGCCCCGCGCCCCGGCGACTGCGTGCTGTTCGGGCTGAGCGCGGCCGTCCCGCACTGCGCGGTGGTCCTGGAACTGGACAGCCGCGTCGACGGCGTCGGCGTCGACCCCCGCCAGCCCCCGCTGCTCTGGGAGGCCTGGACCGAGGACGGCTGGCAGGAGTGCGAGGTCGACCGCGACGGCACCGGCGGCCTCAACCGCCCCGGCGAAATCGTCCTGCACGTCCCCGGCGGGCACGTGCTGTCCCGCTCGGGCGGCCAGGAGGCCGGCTGGCTGCGCTGCCGCGTCACCGAACCCCTCACCGGCCAGCCCTTCTACACCACCTCCCCGACCGTGCGCTCCGCCGAGGTCTTCACCGTCGGCGGCACCGCCCCGGCCGTGCACGCCGAGACCGTCCACGACGAGGCCCTCGGCGAGTCCACCGGCCTGCCCGGACAGCGCCTCGCCCTCATCCACGCCCCCGTCGTCGGCGACGACCCGCCGCTGCTCCTCCAGACCGCCGAGCACGAGGGCTGGACGGACTGGCAGGTCGTCCCGCACTTCGCCGCCTCCGGCCCCGACGACCGCCACATCACCCTCGACGCCGCCACCGGCGAGATCGCCTTCGGCCCGGCCGTGCGCGAACCCGACGGCCGGCTGCGCCAGTACGGCGCGGTCGCCCCCAAGGGCGCGGTCGTCCGCGCCCGCCGCTACCGCACCGGCGGCGGCCGGGCCGGCAACGTTGCGCGCGGGACGGTCCAGGTGCTGCGTACGTCCGTCCCCTACGTGTCGGAGGTCGTCAACCGCGAGGCCGCGCGCGGCGGCGTCGACGGCGAGACCGTGGAGGAGGCGAAGAAGCGCGCCCCGATCACGCTGCGCGCCCAGGAGCGGGCGGTGACCCTGCGCGACTACGAGGAGCTGGCCCGCCGCGCCGCGCCCGAGACCGCCCGCATCACCTGCCTGGAGGGCGAGCCCGACGAGCACGGCTCGTACGCGGTGCGGGTCCTGGTCGTCCCGCAGGCCGTGCCCGACCCCGGCGGACGGCTGCGCTTCGAGCAACTGGTGCCCGGCGACTCCCTGCTGGACCGCATCACCCGCCACCTCGACGAACGCCGCCTGATCGGCACCCGGCTGGCGGTCGGCCCGCCGTTCTACCAGGGCGTGACGGTGGTGGCGACGGTGCACGCCTTCCGGGGCGTCGACACCGACCGGGTACGCCGCCAGGCCCACGACGCGCTCTACCGCCACCTCGACCCGCTGACCGGCGGCGCGGACGGCAGGGGCTGGCCGTTCGGCCGCCCGGTGCAGTCCGGCGAGGTCTTCGCGGTGCTCCAGCGCGTCCCGGGCGTGGAACTGGTCGACCAGGTCACCCTGCACCCCGCGGACCCCCTGACGGGCAAGCGCGGCGAGGCGACCGACCGCATCGACCTGGCCGCCCCGGCACTGGTCTTCTCCTACGACCACCGCGTCCGCGTGATCGGGGACGGCGCGTGAGGGGCTCGGTCGACGGACTGCGCTCCTCCACGCCGATCGGCGCGATGCTGCCGGCCGTCTTCGCCGACGACGACCTCGCGCAGCGCTTCGTCGACGGCCTGGACGAGGTCATGGCCCCCATCCTCAACACCCTGGACTGCCTGCCCGCGTACTTCGACCCGGCCCTCGCCCCGATCGACTTCACCCGCTGGCTGACCGGCTGGGTCGGCGCGGAGACCGACGGCACCGAGCCGGAGGACAGGCTGCGGGCCGCGGTCGCGGCGGCGGCGTACCTGCACCGGGTGCGCGGCACCCGCCTCGGCCTGTCGGAGGCCGTCCGCCTGGCGTTCGGCGTGACGCCGGAGATCGAGGAGAGCGGCGGATCCGACTGGAGCGCCCGCCCGCTCGGCCCGTTCCCCGGCGCGCGCCGCCCCCGCCTGCACGTCACGCTGCGCCTGCCCGATCCCGGCCCGGCGGACGAGCACCGCCTGGACGCCCTCGTGGCCGCCGCCCGCCCCGCCCACATGCCGTACTCGGTCAAGGTGACCGCAGCCGAAAGGACCCCGGAGAGATGACCACCCAGAACTGCGCCGAGTGCGGAACGCGGGCCGAGCCCGGCCAGACGTTCTGCGACGCGTGCGGGGCCGTGCTCGGCTGGACCGACCGGGCCCCGGCCCGCGCCGGAGCCGGCTCCGGGAGCGGCACGGCCCCGGGCGCGGCCGCGACGACCGGCGCCGGCCCGGGTCCGGCGGCCGGCGGGTCCGGCGGCGCGGGAGCCGGACGCCCGTCCGGTGAGCCCGCCCACGAGCCGGTCCCGCCCCGCCCCACGACGGACGCCCCCGCGACGGACGCGTCCCGCGCTCCCGACGCGGCCCGTCCCGCGGAGCCGGCCGCCTCCCCCGCCGCCGCCGACGCCTCCGCTGCCCCCGCCGGCTCCGACGACGAGGACACCGCGGAGAACCCCCTCCCGCCCGTCCCGCCGCAGGACGGCACGACGGCCGCGGCCGACGGCGGCCCGGCCCCCGCTCCGACCCCCGGTACGACGTCCGGTACGACGACCGGCGCGGCCACCCCGCCCGCCGTGCCGGCTCCCGCGCCCGACGCGACCGCGCCCACCCGGCCCGTCCCCGCCGCGCCCGCCCTGGGCGACACGATGGCCGCGCGGGCGCGCTCCCTGCTCGTCCCCGTCGCGGACGCCGAACCGCGCCCGGCCGCGCCCCCGTCCGTCGCCCCGGTGCTGCCGGGACGGCCCGTCGCGGACCGGCCGCAGGTCCGCGCCCCCGGCCCGGTCCAGGGCGACCAGCACGGCGTGGCGTGCCCCTGGTGCGCGACCCCCAACAACCCCGACCGGCACTTCTGCGTGCGCTGCGCGATGCCGATGACCCTGGAGGACCGCTCCTCCGTCCGCCTCCCCTGGTGGCGCCGCCTGTTCGACCGCAACGGCCAGACGCCCTGGGCCGGCGACCGGCCGCGGCTGCGCCGTACGTTCGACCGGATCGTCACGTGGGTGACGGCGGCAGTCGTCCTCACCCTTCTGATCGTCGCCGGGATGAACACGCCCGCCGCCGTGCAGGCCACCCGCGACCACTTCTCCAAGCGCGCCCCGGTCCCGCCGGACTCGGTCGCGGCGTCGCGCTCCTACCCCGGGCACAAGCCGGAGCTGGCCTTCGACAAGATCAACAACAGCTGGTGGGGTCCCGGCGTCGCGCAGTCGGGCGCGGGCGAGTGGATCGAGGCCCGCTTCGCCGAGCCCACCCGCCTGCTGGACGTGATCATCACCTCGGGCACCTCCACCCGCGCCGACCAGCTCAGCGAATCGGCGCTCCCGCACCGCATCAAGGCGACGATCACCCTGAAGGACGGCACGACGGCCACCCGCGAACTCACCCTCGACCAGAGCGCGGGCGGCCAGCGGCGCGCCTTCCGCGTCGGCGAGGTGACGAAGGTCCGCTTCACGATCGAGTCGTCGTACGCGGTCTCCGGCAGCAAGCAGGTGTCCATAGCCGAGATCGAGTTCTTCGGCCGCTCCAGCGCGAACACGTCCTGACGCGGGGGTGGGCAGGGGAGGGCGCGCACCCTCCCCTGCCCATCCACCCGGCCCGAGGGCGCCGCTCCGGCTGCCCGCCCGTCCCCTGTCCCCCCGCGCCCGGTGGACGGGCAGCGGGCAGCGGGCAGCACGAAAGAGTCCCACCCCGTGAACGGGATGGGACTCTTCCTTCGGAGCGCCGGGCAGGCCTTGCACCTGCATCTCCCCGCAGGAAGCGGGGCGTCTTTCCTTGGACCACCAACGCAGAGGTCGTTCACCGTTTTTCGTTCCGGTGACCGGCTCAAGATCAACCTTACCCCATTTCCAGGGCCTTGTTGACCGGGAACGACCGTTCAGGTGATCAGGCGACGTTCTCGACCTTCAGCTCCGGCCCGACGACCAGGGTGACCGCGCCCGCGGCGGCCGATCCGTCCGCCGTGGCCCGCAGACCGGGCAGCCGGGAGGCGAGGACGGCGGCCTGGGCGTCGAGGCCCGCGGGATAGGTCACCGTCGTCCGGGCGACCGTGCCGCCGGGCGCGTTGCCCGTCCCGACGACGGTGTAGCCGGCCTTCCGCAGCTTCTCGGCGACGGCCGCGGCGCGCCCGGAGACGCCCGTGCCGTTGAGGACCCGCACCCTGACGGACGAGGCGTACACCACGTTCTTCTTCGACGCGTCCAGCTGCGCCTTGGTGACCTCCTTGTCCTTGGCCAGGGAGGTGAACAGGTCGGCCGCCTGCGGGTACTGCCAGACGACGTTGGCCTTGTCGGTGGGCTGGTCGGCCACCCGCCCGTAGTTGGGGACGGTGAGGAAGGCGAGGCGGTCGCTCGGGATGCCCTTGAGTTCGTCGGCGAGCCCGTACAGCGGCTGGATGCCCGCGATGTCGGGGTCGGTCGTCAGGGACTTGGTGATCGACTTCAGGAAGCCGTACATCGCGTCCGGGTTGCCGAGCTTGGACTTGGCCTTCTTGGCCAGCGCGTCCATGAACTCCTGCTGCCGGCCGATGCGGCCGATGTCGGAGCCGTCGCCCACGCTGTAGCGGGTGCGGACGTAGCCGAGGGCCTTCTCGCCCCTGACGGTCTGGCAGCCCGCCTCCAGGTCGAGGTGGGCCTTCTCGTCGTGGATGGCCTGCTTCGGGCAGACCTCGATGCCGTCCAGCGCGTCCACCATGCCCTTGAACCCGGAGAAGTCGACCGTCATGAAGTGGTCGATGCGCAGGCCCGTGTTGGACTCGACGGTCTTGATGGTGCAGGCGGCTGCCTCGGCGACCTTGCCGGTGCTGCCGCCGATCGCGAACGCCTCGTTGATCTTGAAGTGGTGCGGCGAGGACGAACTGCCGTCGCCCTTCTGGCAGCCGGGTATCTCCACCCACGAGTCGCGCGGGAAGGACACCACCGAGGCCCACTTACGGTCGGCCGGAAGGTGCAGCACCATCAGCGTGTCCGACTGCATGGTGGTCAGGTCCTTGCCGTACTTGGCGTTCGCGCCCTCACGGGTGTCCGACCCGACGATCATGATGTTCTTCGAGCCGGGGCTGAGGTTGACCGGCCGGTCGCCGCCCAGCTTGTCGTCCACGTCGGCGGACTTGATGTTGTTGTTGAGGTCGTAGTAGATCCACGCCCCGGTCCCGCCCGCCCCGAGGAGGACCACGGCCGTCACGCCCGCGCCCCACGCCACGACCCGCCCACGGCGGGTGAGCCGCGTCCCGCCGGATCCGGCGCCGCCGCCCGTCCTGCCGCCGCTCCCACGCCTTCTCGATCCGCCCATCGGCGCTCGCCCCCCTCCGCTCCGGCCGTTTCGCCCCGTACACCGTGCTCGGGCCGCCGACGTCGGTCGCCGCCGGACGTCGGAACCCTACAGGTGAGCAGGAATACGTCCGGGAAACGCTGGTGACTCACAAGACCGCCCGGACCCCGTGACCGGTTGCCCCGCTCCCGCCGATGTGACCGACGTCCTGTCACCTCGCCGACCGACCCCCAAGGTCCGCACGGCGCGGAGGCGTTGACGCCTACCCGGTCCGGGTGGTTGGACGCGGTTTCGCGGCGGGCGGGGGAACGGCCGCCCCATCATGAGCCGGTGCTCCGCCTCCTTCACACCCGACGCCTCCCTCCCACCCGACGCCTCCCTCCCACCCGACGCCTCCCTCCCACCCGACAGCGACTCCACGCCCGGCAGCGCCTTCTGACGGCGCTGCTCGCCGCTCTCGCGCTGCTCGCCGGGCCCGCCTGCGTCCCGCTCGGGCGGGGCGCCGGGGCGCCGCCGGGGGCGTTCGGGGCGTACGTCGGGTACGACGACGCCGGCGTGCGGCGGACGGCCGGGCTCGACGCCTGGCTGGGACCGGCCACGCCGCGGGTGGGGCACGCCTATCTGCCGGGGGACCGGTGGAGCAACATCGAGGGCGCGCCCGGCTACCTGGAGCACTGGGCGCGGTGGCGGCGGGAGCGCGCCGACCGGATGTTCGTCCTGAACGTGCCGATGCTGGAGCGGACCGAGGACCACGTGCCGGACTCCGTGGTGCGCGAGGAGCTGCGCAGAGGGGCGCGCGGCGACTACGACGGGCACTTCCGGGCGCTGGCCCGGCGGCTGGCCGGGCTCGGGACGCCGGACGCCGTGCTGGTGCTGGGATGGGAGATGAACGGGGTCACCTACACCCACCGCTGCGGACCCGATCCGGGGGCCTGGAAGCGGTACTGGGTCCGGATCGTCGACGCCATGCGGTCCGTGGCCGGCCCGGAGGCGTTCCGGTTCGAGTTCACGCCCAGCCGCGGCCGGGACGCCGTCCCGTGGACCGCCTGCTATCCCGGCGACCGGTACGTCGACGTCGTCGGCATGGACGCCTACGACCAGCCGCACGGCATGTCCTTCGAGGAGCAGGTCGCCGAGCCGTACGGTCTCGCCGCGCATGTGCGGTTCGCGCGGGCCCACGGCAAGCCGGTGTCGTACCCGGAGTGGGGGCTGTACCGCAACGGCGACGATCCGGAGTACGTGCGCGGGATGCTGGACTGGTTCGCCGAGCACCGGCCGCTCTACCAGACCATCACCGACTACTGCCCGCACGGCGTGTGGCGCTGTGCCCGCAATCCACGGTCCTCGGCCGTCTACCGCGCGCTGATCGCTGGTCCGTCCGGCTGAACCGGCCCGGCCGTGCGGCACGGCGCGCGGCCCGCGCCCCCTGCCGGTCCGATGATCGCACGATGGGACGAGAACACCACGCGTGTCATCAGCGGACGCGGGCGCGCCTGCGCACCGCGGCCGGCTCCGCCCTGCTCGCCCTCCTCCTGCTCGCCCTCGCCGTCGCGCCCGCGAGCGCCGAGGAGCCGGGGAACGGCATGAGCGGCGGGAACGGCGTCGGCCGGGGATTCCACGGCGGCGCGGCCCGTGCCGTGCGCGCGCACGAGCAGGCCCGCGCGCGCGTCGACCGGCTGCGCGAGGCCGACGCCCGGCCCGAGCGGATCGCGGAGGCCGAACGCCACCGCGAGGCGCTGCGCTCCGCGTTGTGGGACCGGCTGCGGGCCGGGGCGAGGGAGGCCGCCGACCCGGTCGCCGTCGATCCGTCGGGACGGCGCGGCCACTGCCCGTTCGGCGACCGCAGCCGCGCGACCGAGCTGCGCGCCCGCCCCTGGACCGCCCCGGCCCGTCGCTACTGGCTGTCCGCGGGCTTCGCCGCCAAGGGCTCGCGCTGGGCCCACCGGCACACCGGCCAGGACTTCGCCGTGGACTCCGGCACCCCCGTGTACGCCGTGGGCTCCGGCGTCGTCCGCATCACGACCTGCGGCGACGGCTTCGGCAACCAGGTCCTGGTCCGCCACGGCGACGGCTACTTCACCCAGTACGCGCATCTGTCCCGCATCGACGTGCGCAGGGGCCAGCACGTGACCGCCGGTCAGCGCATCGGCCTCTCCGGCGCGACCGGCAACGTCACCGGCCCGCATCTGCACTTCGAGGTCCGCATCACCCCGTACGCAGGCTCCGCCGTGCCGCCCCTGCCCTGGCTGCGCCGCAAGGAGGTCCGGGTCTCGGGCACGCCGGTGACCTGACGTCCTGGTCACCGGCCCGGTGAGGCGGCGGGGTCGTACGAGGCCAGCGCCCAGATGACGAAGACGTCGAGGGCGATCTGGATGACCGCCCAGAACGGCGCGTACGGCAGGAACAGAAATTGCAGGACCAGGCTCAGGGAGGCCAGGGCGATGCCGCTGACGCGGGCCCACACGGCGCCCGTGAGCAGGCCCCAGCCGGTCACCGCGGCCACGACGCCCACGGCCAGCAGGACCCACCCCCAGCCTTCGAGGTTCAGCTCGTAGACGTAGGTGCCGATCCGCGCGTACACGTCGTCACGGGCGATCGCCGCGATGCCCTGGAACGCGGCGAGGACCCCGCTCACGAACATGATCACGCCCGCGAAGACGACCCCGCCGGCCGCCAGCCCCGCGCCCGACCCTCGTTGCGCGGGCCGGTCGGGGGGCGTGCCGGTGCCCTGGTGCGAGGGGTCCCAGACCGGTGACCCGTGCGACGGCTGTGCGTGCGGCTGGTCGCTCATGGCGTACCCCGTCTCCGTGTCGGTTCTCGCTCGTGCTCGGACGTGCTCGCTCGTGCTCGGACGTGCTCGCTCGTGCTCGGTCGTCCTCGCTCGACCATCCGTCCGGCCGGGGGCCGCCACCACGGGGGTGTGCCGTTCGGGTGAGCCGGGGTGCGGGCGCGGCCGCCGCGGCCTTCACTGGAGAGGGTCCGTACCCGGATCCGGACAGCGACCTGGAGGAGAGATGGCGGCTCACCGCACCCGACGGCGCAAGGGCCTGCTGGTGACGGCGGCCTGCGCGGCGGCACTCCTCGGATCCGCCGGGCTCACCGGCTGCTCCGACGACGACAGCGCGTCCTCCGTGGCCAGCAAGGCGGCGTCGGCCGCGCAGTCGGTCGGCGCGCAGGCCTCGTCGGCGGCGTCCTCGCTCGCCTCGCGGGCGTCGGAGGCGTACGCGTCGGCGACGGCGGAGGTGAACCGCCGGTTCGACGAGATCAAGGGCGGAGTCGACGCCGAGGACGACGTGAAGCTGGGCACGCCGGGCGTCGACGGCGGCCACGGCACGGTCGAGGTGACCGCCGCCAACAGCGCCGGATCGACGAAGTCGTTCGCCGTCCAGGTCGACTTCGAGGACTCCGGCGGCAACCGGGTGGACACGGTTCTGGTGACCGTCTCCGACGTCCCGGCCGGCAAGACCGGCAAGGCCACCGCCCGCAGCAACCGCGAGCTGTCCGGCCAGGTGCGGACGGAGGCGGTCCGCGCGGTGCGCTACTGACGACGGCCGCCGGACCGGACCTCGCGGCCGGGGTCGCCTCGCGGGCGGGGCGCCTCGCGGGCGGGGCGCCTCGCGGCCGGGGTCAGGCCATCCAGAAGAAGACGGCCGTCATCCGCTTCTCCTCCAGCGTCGTGCCGCAGTAACGGGACGCGCTGTGCACGAGGTTGGCGTGGTAGAGGAGCAGCCGGTTGGGCCTGTGGGGCACGCGCACGTCCTCCTCGAAGGCGTCCGGCGCGACGAAGCGGGTGCCGAGGGCCTCGACGAGGTTGTTGTGCGGCGCCTGGACGACGTTGCCGCCGAGCCGGCCTCCCGGCAGGGACTGCCGGTGGAAACTCGTTCCGCAGTCCTTGGGGACGGCGGGGTTGAGGTAGAGCACGGCCGCGTACCGGCACAGCGCCCGCGAGTCGGAGTGCGGACGCGGCGAGCCCTCCCCCTCGCCCACGACCTGCACGCAGTTGTGGTTCAGGGTGCCGCCGCCCGGCGTCTGCTGCACCCACAGCCGGCGCGCCCCGGTCGCCTTCCTCACCAGTCCCTCCACACGCGCGAGTTCGGCGGACTCCAGTCCGGGCATGGTGCGCAGTCCGGGCCAGCTCTCCGACGTGTAGGGGTGGCCCTTGACCCAGTCGTCCCTGGCGAGACAGCGCTCCCGGATCGCCGCGGCGTCCGCCTCGGGGAAGACGTCGTCGAGCACCCAGTAGTCACGGCCCTTGGTGGGCTTGCGGTAGGGCAGGACCGGGAGCGTGGCGGCAGCCCTCGCGGGCCGGTGGGGCCGCTGTGGCATGGACATGCGGCGAATCTAGGCGCGGGGTCCGCCACGACTCGCCCTCCCGTTCGTCCGCACTCCTCCGCGAAGTGGTCAACACTTCGTCCGGCCGGTCAACGGTTCGCCAACCGGGAAGGCCCCGGCGTCGTCCGTCCGGTGCGGCGAAGAGATCACCGGCACCGCCGTCGCCGCCCTTTCTTCACGCCGTACACACAAGAACTCCCGGAATTGTGGCCTCCGTCACAGCATGCGGGGAGCCTGGCCTGCTGAAGTGACCGGATGATCGGTCTCGTCATCCGCGTTCTCCCGTTCTGGGTGCGCGAACCCCTGCTCGTCGTCGTCGGCGTCCCCTTCAGCGGCCTCCTCTTCTACGCGGGCATCCGCGACCACGAGTGGATCGGGGTGGCGCTGGGCGCCGCCGTCGCCGTGTTCACCGCGGTCCGCGTGCACACCATCAACCGCGCCCTCAAGGCCCGCCGTCAGGTGAAGGCCCTCGAGGAACTGACGCGGACCGCCGGCGTGAAGCGCATCGAGGGCATCTAGCCCCTGGGCCGCCGGACGGCCCGGCGGCGGGCCGGCGGCCCACGGGTCGGCCCCGGGCGACCCTTCGTCAATTTTTCGCGATTACCGGTGAGTCGGATCCGCTTCGCGTACGTACTCCTGTGTGTTCGCCCCCAGCGGGCACGGCACAACGACACATCGGCGGAGTCCCCGACCGGGCAGGAGGCACGGTGCCACTTTCGCGAAACATGATGGGAACCCTGTTCGTCGGGGGTGCGCTGACGCTCACGCTCAGCGCGCTCGCGTACCCGTCGATGCTCGGACTTGACACCGTCTCCACCTCGACGGACCGGGTGATCGCCAACACCCAGTGGGGGCCGCTGACCGAGGGCGACCGCGACTTCGTCGTCAAGGTGCGGGCCGCCGGACTCTGGGAGTACCCGCTGGGCCAGCTCGGGCTCCAGAAGAGCCAGACGCCGGCCGTGCGCACCGCGAGCAACCACCTGATCGACGGTCACGGAGCGCTGGACACCAGCTGCCGCAAGATCGCGCCGATGCTGAACATCACGCTGCCCAACGTGGCCAGCCCCCAGCAGGAGGGCTTCGTCACGCAGCTGAAGGCGG
Source organism: Streptomyces sp. NBC_00704 (assembly GCF_036226605.1). Lineage (NCBI taxonomy): Bacteria > Bacillati > Actinomycetota > Actinomycetes > Kitasatosporales > Streptomycetaceae > Streptomyces > Streptomyces sp. NBC_00704. The sequence continues at coordinate 4,226,722 of NZ_CP109000.1, read as the reverse complement.
AGAGCGGCAAGCAGTTCGACAGCGACTTCGCCAACATCCTGCGCATGACGCACGGCTCGATCTTCAACACGATCGCCAAGATCCGGTCCACCACCAAGAACACGCTGGTCCGGGCGCTCGCCGACCAGGCCAACGACACCGTGCTGGACCACATCACGGTCATGGAGAAGACCGGCCTGGTGGACTTCGACACCACGCTGTTCAACCAGACCACGCCGCCCAAGCTGCCCAAGTCGGACCTGACGCCCCCGGTCCCGCCCGCCGGCCAGCCCATGATCATCCTCCCCCCGCCGCCCACCGCCACCTCCACCCCGCTGGACCTCGGCGCGGCCGTGAGCGGCACCGGGAACCAGTAGCGGCCCCGACGGGACGCGGGCGCGCGGTAGCGCGGGCTCGCGGTGGCGGGCGCGGGTCACGCCAGCCAGACCGTCGTGTCCGGCGGCAGCACACCGTCGTCGCCGAGGGGGACGCTGCTCAGCAGCACCTCCCCGGGCGGCGACGGCACGGCCGCGCCGGACAGGTTGGCCACGCACCGCCAGCCGTCGTGGCGGGCGAAGGACAGCACGCCCGGCGGGGACGCCGGCTCCCAGACGAGTTCCTCGCCTTCCAGCAGCTTGCGCCGCAGCCGCAGCGCCGTGCGGTACAGCTCCAGGGTGGAGCCCGCCACGCCGTCCTGCGCGGCGACGGCGTACCGCGCGAAGCCCGGCGGCTGCGGCAGCCACGCGCCGGCCGCGCCGAACCCGTACGACGGGCCCCGCGTCGTCCACGGCAGCGGCACCCGGCAGCCGTCGCGGCCCTTGCGGACCCGGCCGGTCTGCTCCCACACCGGATCCTGGAGCACCTCCACGGGCAGGTCGGCCACCTCCGGCAGGCCCAGCTCCTCGCCCTGGTACAGATACGACGATCCGGGCAGCGCCAGCATCAGCAGCGTCGCCGCGCGGGCCCGGCGCAGACCGGCCCGCTCGTCGACGCGCGGCGCGCGGCCGCCCGACAGCAGCCAGGCGTCGAGGTCCGTGCCCGGCGGGAGCATGAGCCGCGAGGCGTGCCGCACGACGTCGTGGTTGGACAGGACCCAGGTGGCCGAGGCGCCGACGGCCCGCGCGCCGGCCAGCGAGTCCGTGATGACCGCCCTGATCTCCTCCGCATCCCAACCCGCTTGCAGGTACTCGAAGTTGAAGGCCTGGTCGAGTTCGTCGGGACGGGCGTACAGGGCCCGTCGCGCGCCCGGCACCCAGGCCTCCGCGACCGCCGTGCGGGGCGGGGAGTACGTGTCGAAGAGGCGGCGCCAGTCGCGGTAGATCTCGTGGACCTCGTCGCGGTCGTAGAAGGGGTGGGCGCCCGGCGGCATCCGGTCGAGGGCCTGCTCCCCGGCCGCTTCCGGCATGCCCAGGTCGCGCAGGGGCTCGACGAGGTCCTTGGCGAGCGCGTGCGCCACGTCGACGCGGAAGCCGTCGACGCCCCGGTCGGCCCAGAAGCGCAGCGTGGTGCGGAAGTCCTCGCGGACCTCCGGACGGTCCCAGTTCAGGTCCGGCTGCTCGCGCGCGAACAGGTGGAGGTACCACTGCCCGTCGGGGACCCGCTGCCAGGCGCTGCCGCCGAACACCGACTGCCAGTCGGTGGGCGGCAGCGCGCCGCCCGGACCGCGCCCGTCACGGAAGACGTAGCGCTCCCGGGCCGGGGAGCGGGGACCGGCGGCCAGCGCCTCCCGGAACCAGGCGTGCCGGTGGGAGGTGTGGTTGGGGACGACGTCGACGATCACCTTCAGGCCCAGCCGGTGGGCCTCGGCGGCCATCGCGTCGAAGTCGGCCAGGTCGCCGAGCCGGGGATCGACGTCCCGGTGGTCGATGACGTCATAGCCGCCGTCGGCGAGTTCGGAGGGGTAGAACGGCGAGAGCCAGAGGGCGTCCACGCCGAGGGCGGCCAGATGGTGCAGCCGGTCGGCGACCCCGCGCAGATCGCCGAGCCCGTCGCCGTCGGCGTCGGCGAAGCTGCGGGGATACACCTGGTAGACGACGGCCTGGCGCCACCAGTCGGAGCGGTGGGAGGAGAAGTCGGTCACGAACGCCATTCTGTCCCGCTTGCCGGGAAAGTGAACGTCCCACCGTTCGGAGCCGATCGTTCCGCACGTGATGGAGATGTGACGAAGTCTTGAACTCCCTTGGGTTTGACGCAGGTTGACAGGGGTCCACCGTCCACACGACGATGGCCTGACACTGTGACGCCCGGGACCCCAGGGCCCAGTGTTTCTCCTGAGACTCCGACTGATCTGACGACTGATCCGACCCATCAGTCTCACCCCTGGCACTCGCCAAGAATTGGGATGCGCATGTCCATAGCGAGACGAGTCACCGTACGCCGACTGCTGGGGGCGGGCGCCGCTTCGCTCACCCTCTGCGCCGCCTCCGCGGCCGCCGCCCCGGTCGCCTTCGCCGGCACCGGGACGCCCGGCGGCGACGGCTGGAAGTCCGGCGGCCAGTACCTGCCGGGCACCGGCGCGGGCACCGAGACGGGGACCGACCGCTGCGAGTTCTCCCTCGACGGCAAGCACTTCCAGGCCTCCGTCCGGGTCGACGACCAGAACCTGCGCCCCACCGAGGACGGCAAGGTCCACATCACGGTCCGCGCCGCCGGCGACGCCTCGACGTGCACCGCCTCCCTCGCCTCCTACCTCGCCCACGGCTCCAGTTTCCGCACCTCCGGCGAGCAGGTCTTCGTCGACTTCGACAGCGTGACGGTCAAGGCCGGCCAGACCGACGCCCTCGACATCGCGGTGCCCGACGCGGGCTGCTTCGCGCAGATCGACCTCTACCGGGGCGCGGTCAAGTTCGACGGCAAGACCGACGCGAAGGACGGCTTCGTCCACGGCGACCTGCCCAAGGGCCCGGACCGCCCGGTCATCAAGGACAAGCTGATCGCAGCCTGGAACGGCGGCGCGAAGGACTGCACCGTCGTCGAGCAGCCCCCGGCGAGCCCGCCCGCGCCGTCGGGCAGCCCGTCCGGCACCCCCTCGGGCACGCCGTCGACCCCGGCGAGCACGCCGTCCACCCCGTCGGACGGCGACAGCGACAGCGCCTCGCCGTCGCCGTCCACGTCCGCCGGCGACTCCCCGACCCCGACTCCGTCCGCCTCCGAGTCGACGCCCGCCCCGGCCCCCACCCCCGACGGCGGCGGTGGCGGCCTCGCGGAGACGGGCGCCAGCAGCAAGACGCCCCTGATCGCGGGCGGCGCCGCGGCCCTGCTCGCGGGCGGCGCGGCGATCGTCGTCGCCACCCGACGCCGCAAGGACGCCCGCGCCTGACGCCGACGCCGGCACGGACGCCGGCACGGACGGCGGACACAGACACGGAACGCCGGAGACGGAACGCCGGAGACGACGGTGAAGGGGCGGGTCACCCCCGCCCCTTCACCGTCGTCGCGTGTTCCCGCCCGTCGTCAGGGGCCGTCGGCCGCCGTCAGTCGCCCTCGACCGTCGTCAGCCACAGCTTCACGTAGCGCTCGACGTCCACGTCCAACGCCACGTCCACCAGGGCCTGTTCGCGCACGCCCTCGTGGATCTCGGACTCGCCGGGGCGCGGACGGCGGTCGACGACCGTCTGACCCCGGGCCGGACCGGGAGCGAGACTGACCTCCACCGGGAGCGCCCGCGTGGTCAGGCCCGCCGGGTCGGCCACCGCGCAGACCGCACCCGCGTCGCCGAGACCGCCGGTCGGCGTGGGATCGCCCGAGGTCGCCGGATCGCGGTGGGCGAGCAGCTCCCCGGCCAGCCGCAGCCGCGGCTGCGCACTCGCCCGCAGCCGCGCCACGTCCGCCCCCGGGACCAGCACCCGCTTGAACACGTCCAACCCGTACATCGTGATCGGCACGCCCGCGGTGAGCAGGACCGCCGCCGCCTCCGGGTCGTGCCACACGTTGAACTCCGCGACCGGCGTGGCGTTCCCCGTCGTCACCGCGCCGCCCATGAACACGATCCGCTCGATGTTGCCGGTCACCTCCGGGTGGGTGCGCAGCAGCAGGGCGATGTTCGTCAGCGGGGCGGTGGGGATCAGGGTGACCGGGCGCGGGGAGGCGAGGATCTCGCGGCGCAGCAGGGTCACCGCGTCCACGTCGACCGGGCGGCGGGCCGGAGCGGGCAGGCCCAGGTCGCCCATGCCGTCGGCGCCGTGCACATGCCGGGCCACGCGCAGCGGCTCGATCAGCGGGCGTTCCGCGCCGCGCGCGACCGGGACGTCGCCCGCGCCCGCCTGCTCCAGGACGGTCAGCGTGTTGCGGACCACCCCGTCCACGTCCGTGTTGCCCGCCACGCAGGTCACGGCCCGCAGGTCCAGCCCGGGATGGCGCACGGCGAACAGCAGGGCCAGGGCGTCGTCGACGCCCGTGTCGCAGTCGATGATCACGGGAATGGGCTGCTCGGTCACCTGAGGACTCCTTCCGCACCACGGTCGTGCCCGACCCTATGCGGGCACGTCCGCATCCCACAGCCGTGAGCCGCGCGCCGCCGCCCGCTCCCCGATCCGGCGGACCAGTTCCCCGACGGGCAGCGTTCCGGCCCGCCGGCCGTCCCGCACCGGGACGGCCGCCAGACCGCCCGCCGCCTCCCGCTCCCCGATCACCGCCAGGTACGGAACGAGACGGGCGGCCCGCACCCCGGCCCCCCTGGTTTTCCCGGCGCCGCCCGCCCCGCACACCGGCAGCGCGTCCCGCCCGCGCCGGGGCGTCCCGGCCGCGTCGTCCACCCGCCCGCAGCAACGCGGCTAACCCGTACGGCCCGTCGCGCTGGTCGGCGGGGCGCGCCGGTGGTGCCGTGGGAGGACGCAGCCCGCAGACCGCACCCCCGCAGCCCGCGCGCACTCCTGGAGGCACCCCCCGATGACCCGTCGCACCCTCCTGGCCTCCACCGCCGTCGCCCTCGCGCTCACCGCCGCCACCGGCTGCGCCACGCTGGGCCTGGAGCATCCGCCGACGGCCGCCCCGGCGCTGCCGACGGTCGAGCGGACCTCCGCCCGGCCCACCGCTCCGGCCGCCTCCGCCGCCCTCACCGACGCGCAGGCGCGGGCCGCCCTCATCACCGAGTCCGACCTCGGCCCGCCGTGGACCCGGACCCGCGGCGCGGCCACCTGGCGGGACGGCATGCTCAAGGCGACCACGTCGACCCCCGTCTGCCAGCAGTTCCTCGACGACCTCTACGCCGACGAACTGCTCGGCGGCCCCGCCCGCGCGGTCACCGCCCTGGACGACCCGGACACCGGCGCCCAGCTCCGCTACCAGCTCACCGGCCACCGCCCGGCGGACGTCGACCGCAGGCTGGCCTGGCTGAAGACGATGCCGGGCAAGTGCGCCCGGTTCGCCGCCAAGGCGACCGGCGACACGGTGCTCGACGTGCAGGTCTCGGAGCTGCCCCTGCCGGAGGTGGGAGACGTCCGCCAGGGGCTGCGCGTGACGGCGACGCTCTGGGGCGCCAACGGCGGCGACCCGACCGTCCTCACCCTCGACGTCGCCGCCGTGCGGGCCGGGCAGGACGCCTTCGCCCTCGTCGACGGCGGCCTCGACGACGCCCCGAACGCGGCGACGCAGGCGGCTGTCCAGCTCGGCGTGCGCCGGCTGGCCGACGTCAGGAAGCAGCCCAGGGTCCAGGTGTGAGCCCAGGTGTCAGCCCCGGTGCGAGCCCCGGTGTGACACGTCCCCGCGCGCGACAGGCGCGCGCCGTGGGCTTAAGGCCCGGCGGCACGCGCACGTGTGGGCGGACGGAAAGGGACGCCCCGAGCGGACGGCGCCTACAGCGGAGGCTGGGCCGGGGCCGGGCCGAGGGTCGTGGAACCCGGCGCCGTGCGGTGCCCGAGGCCCGTGCGGTACGCGTCCAGCGCCGCCTCGACCCGCCCGGTGCGCCGCAGCAGGTCGCCCAGCATCCGGCACAGATCGGCGAGGTCGCCCGCCGCCCCCGCCCGCTCCAGCAGACTGAGCGCCCGCACGTAGTGCTCCTCGGCCGCCTCCGTGTCCCGGGCGTCCTCGGCGATGATGCCGAGCAGCCGGTGGGCGCCGGCCGCGTGCACGGCCCCCCGCTCGGAGGACAGGTCCCCCAGGACCCCGTGCAGCAGCGCGGCCGCCTCCTGCGACTTGCCCCGCCGGTGCAGCACGTCGGCCAGCTCGACGGCGACCTGACTGCTGTAGAGGGCGGCGCGCTGCACGGAGAGCATGGTCTGCGCCTGCCTCAACTCCTCCTCCGCGCGACGCAGTTCGCCGTTCTGGGCGTAGACGTAGCCGCGCATCCAGTGGCAGTTGGCCAGCTCGGTGCGCAACTGCAACTGGCGGTACAGCTCGGCGGCCTTGGCCAGCGAGGCGTCGGCCTCCGCGAGCCGGCCCTCGGCGAGGAGCGTCCGGGCCACGGACCGGTGCATCCGCGCCACGAGCGCCGGATCGCCCGCCCGGGGCGCCAGGGCCAGGGCGAACTCGGCCGCCTGCGCGGCGCGGGCCGCCGCCCCCATGTCCATGTAGGGGCCGATGACGGAGGCGTACAGCAGCAGCAGCGCGTCGGGGTCGTGCAGCCCGCCCCGGTTCAGCTCGTCGAGGGTGGACTCCAGCAGGTAGACGGCGTACCGGAGTTCGCCCGCGAGGTAATGGGCGACGGCCCGGCCGCGCAGGGCGGGGACACGGGCCGGCAGCGGGGCGTCCGCGAGCCGCCGTTCGGCCCGCTCGAAGCAGCTCCGGGCCGCGTCGAGGTCTCCCGCGTCGATGCCGCACTCCCCGAGGCCGAGCAGCGCGGTGGCCTCCTCCGCGGCCAGCCCGTGCTCCTCGGCCTCCGCGAGCAGCGCGGTGTACTGCCGGTTCGCCTCCTCGGCCTCCCCGGTGGCCAGCGCCCGCTGGGCCTCGGTGAGGCGCAGCCGCAGGTCGGTGACGAGCCGGGCGGGCCGCCCGGTGGCCAGTTCCTCGACGTCGACGCCGAGCCGGCCGGCGATGTGCCGGAGCGCCTCGTCGGAGGGCCGCACCCGGCCGGCCTCCAGCGTGGAGACGTAGGCGGGGGTGTAGGTGGGCTCGGCGAGCTGCCGCTGGGTGAGCCCCCGTTCGACGCGCAGCCGCTGCACCCGGCGCCCGACGATTTCCGGTTCGTCCCGCTCCGCCACGCCGGCCCCCCAACCCACCCTGTGCCTCTTGCCGTTGGGCTGGCTCAGCCCCTAGGTTAAACAGCGAGTTAAGCACGCTTAACAGCTGGCTGACGTGAGTATCGCAGTCGCCGACGTTGCGAGGTAGCCGTGTCCGGACACATCTCCGCACGCCGTTTCGCGCCCTGCGTCAGGGCCGTCGCCGCGGCCCTGCTGACCGTGGCCGCACTGGTCACCGCGGCCAACGCGGGCCCGGCCACGGCCACCGGCAGCGCCCCGTCCGCCGGCGAGGTCCCGGTCCGGCACGGCGCGGCGGAACGCCGCTGACCCTCGCGGGGGCCGGACCTCACCCCTGCGTCTGCAACTGCCTCAGGTGTTCCTGCACATGGTCCAGCGCGCCCTCGTGCCGGCCGGGCACCCGGCCGCGCAGCCGGGTCAGCGCGGGCCCCAGCTCACGGGCGCGGGCCGCGTCGCCGATCCGCCCCCACTGGTGGTGCGCCCGGTCCACGGCCGCCTCCACGGCAGGCGCGTCCGCCGGCTGACCGGCGTCCAGGCGCGCGCCGGCGACCCCCATCCAGATGCGGCAGCTGCCCTCGGCGTCCCCCGCGAACATCGCCAGGTCCGCCCGCACCTCGGCCCAGTGGAACGCCTCCTCGGAACCCGCCCCGTGCGCCACGACGGCCGCCCGCTCCCACCGCGCCGCGAGCGCGTCGGCCTCCGCGTGCCGGCCCGACCGCACGGCGGCGGAGATGTCGGCGTGCGGATCGCCCTCGCCCGCAGCGCCGGCGTCCATGTCCACGTCTGCGCCCATGTCCACGTCTGCGGCCGGGGTCCCGCCCGGCGGCTGGGGCCAGGGGCCGAGGCGGTCCGGGACGAAGTCGGCGGGCCTCGGCACCGGCACCGGCGACGGTGGCTGTGACGTCATCGGCGGCGGCGTCATCGGAGTCGACGTCGGCAAGGGAACCGGGACCGGGACCGGCGTCCGGGCCTGCGTCGGCGTCCGGGCCTGCACCGGCGTCCGGGCCGGAGTCTGCACCGGCGACTGGTCCGGCGGCGCGGGTTCGGCGCGGGCGGGAAGAACGAGGTCTCCCGTCTCCCCGTCGCCGGCGATCCGGGCCGCCGCCATCTGGTGCAGCCGGTCGAGGCCGGGCCGCCCCCCGCTGCGCAGTATCGTCGCCACCGCCTTCATGTACGACGGCGCGGCCACCGCCCGCCGGCCACGCCCCGCCGGCGGCGCGACCCTGCCGTACACGGTCACCGCGGGCCCGCAGTCCAGGGCGTTCCCGCGCAGCCACTCCCAGGTCTCCGCGTCCGCGTGCAGGTCCAGCAGGACGGTCGTGGCCCCGGCCGGCCGCAGCCGCAGCTCCTCCCGGAACCAGTGCCAGGGCAACGCCGTGTACCGCACGGTGGCCGGCGTCGTGCGCGCCAGCGCGAGATGCGGCAGCCGCTGGCGGCGGTCGAGCTGGAGCTGCCCGGCGACGTACACGGTCAGCGGCCCCGGCGCGGCCGCCGCGGCCCGCAGCCGGGTCAGCACGGCCTGCGGCTCCAGCGGATCCGCCAGTTCGACGACGTTCGCGGTCTCGGCGCCGGCCAGCACGGGGGGCGGCACGGCGGCCAGCACGGGCAGCACGGAGGCCGCGTCGACCAGACACCCCTTGCCCATGGGCGAGGCCGCGAGCAGCAGCACGGTTCCCGGCATGATCCCCTCCCGCATGGCCCCTCCCCCTGTCGATCACGTACCTCAGCACCGTAACCGCTGCCGCTGCGAAGGGGGGCCTCAGGACAGCAAACGTCCCCCTACGGGGCCTTCGTCGCCGCCCGCGGTCCGGCGCACGGCGAACACGGTCGTGTCGTCGGCGAGCCGGCCCCCGCAGTGCCGCAGCGTGCCGTCCCGGACGAGGGCCACCAGGCGGGCGGGGTCGGCCGTGCGCGGTTCGCGGGCGACCGCCGCCGCGACCTCCTCGGCCAGCGGGTAGAACTCCCCGGCGCCGTTCCTGGCCTCGGTCACGCCGTCGGTGACCAGCAGCAGCGTCTCACCGGCGGCGAACGGCGCCCGCAGCACCGGCGGCGGCCCGTCCTGCCCGGCCAGCTCGCCGAGCCCCAGCGGCAGCCCGTCGCCGTGCGGCAGCGCCCGCACGCCCCGCTCGCCGCCCACCGCGAGGGGCGGCTCGTGCCCGAACCCGACCACCTCGACCGTCTCCACGGCCCCGGCGCCCCCGACCGGGGACCCGTCCGGCACCGCGCTCGGCACCGCGCTCGGGGACACGTCCGGGGCCGGATCCGGGAAGGGGGCCGGGGGCGAGGCCGCCGCAGTCGGGGGCGCGTCCGGGACCGCCTTCGGGGGCGCGTCCGGGACGGCTGTCGGGGCCGCCGCCTCCGGGGTCGGGAGCGGGGCCGTCGCCGTCGCCGTCGGGGGGAAGCCGATCAGGACGGCCGTGGCGAAACGGTCGCCGTCCGCCCGTCCGAGGGCCACGGTGTGCGCACGGTGCCGGCGCATCCGCGTCTCCAGCCGCGCGGCCACGGTCGCCAGGTCCCGCTCGTGGTAGGCGGCCTCCCGGAAGGTGCCCAGCAGCGCGGCCGCCGCCTCCACCGCGCCCAGCCCCTTGCCCTGCACGTCGCCCAGGAGGACGCGGGTGCCGTGCGGTCCGGGCTGGATGTCGTAGAAGTCGCCGCCCATGCGGGCGTCGGCGTCGGCCGCGAGGTAGACGGCCGCGTGGTCGAGACCGCCCCAGCGCGGCGGCAGCGGGCGCAGGACCGTACGGCGGGTGGTCTCGGCGATGCGCATGATGTGCAGCATCCGCCGCTCCCCGCGCACCCGGACCGACGCGGCCAGCACGGACAGCACGCCGCCGACGAGGACGAGGACGAAGTCCGCCGGCCCCTCCCGGTACTCCGACGGCCAGGCGGCGTCGCTGAGGACGTACGTGATCAGGGCGAGCACCGCGAACAGGGCCGTCGTCCACACCCCGCACAGCGCGGCGGCGATCGCGGAGACGAACACGCACCACGAGACGATGCGGAACTCGCCGGTGGTGTTGAAGTCGGCGTAGGTGATGGCCGCCAGCACGCCGAGCGGCACCAGCCAGGTGACGCTGCGGCCCCGGACGCGCAGAAGTTGGTGGCGTTGCAGGACGTCCCTGCGCCCGTTCCGCGGACGGCGGTCGAGCACGCCGTGACCGCGGGGCTCCATGAGGTCAGCGAAACACGGGCCGGCCCCGGCCGCATCCGGGCGTACCCCCGCCCGCCCCCGATACGACCCGCACCCGACCCGCATCCCCGACCCGCCTCCGCCCCGCACCCGGAAAGGCGTGTCATCCGACTTGCCACGGCCGCGGCCGGGGTGTGACCTGGAATGCGGGGGCGAGGAGAGAGAGGAGCGCTCTCATGGCACATGCGGCACCGGCGCAGGGACTGCGGACCCCTTCCGCTCGACCCCGGACGCCCGACGTGTTCAGCGCACGCACCCACCGGATCGCGAGCTGGGCGACGGCCGTCGTCACCGGGCTCGTCTACGGCTACTGGGTCGCGGCGAACAACCGTTCCGGCGGCCCCATCACGGGCTGGAACCTCCTGCTCGGCTTCGTGAGCGCGCTCGTGTTCGCGGCGCTGTGGACCGGCGTCCACGCGCTCGCCCCACGCATGCGCCGCGAACTGCACGCCCTGCTGTGGGCGGCGTTCGCCGGCTGCGCCATGGGCCTCCTCTACAGCCAGTCCGCCGAGAGCGTCCTGCGCTCCACGGCCATGGGCCTGGCCGTGGCCGCGGCCACCTTCCTCGTCCTGTTCTTCCGCTACTACACGCACGAGGACGCTGCGGGCCACCGCATCCGCTGACCCTCACACGCACCACATGCACCACACGCACCACACGCACCACACGCACCACACGCACCACACGGGCCCCGGCGGTTCACGCCGGGGCCCATGCGTTTTCCCTCATCCCTCCACTCACCGGCCGGCCGGGGACTGTCCACTCCCGGCCGCCCGACGAGGTCCCAGGCGTCACGCCGTGCGCGGGCACGGCCTCCCGCCACTCCCGAACCGGGCTTCTCCCCAGAACCAGGAAACACCCGTTCGGACGAACCCTCCACCGGAGGACCGCGGGGACCGGCGGCGGCGAGCCCCGCGGGGCGGCGGGAGGACCGGGCGCGGGAACCGCGCCACCCGTACGGCCGCCACGGGCTCGCGCCCCGCGCTCCGGGACCGTTGCCTGGAGAGGTGTCCCCCCGCCTGCGGACCGCCCTCTCGGCCGTCCTCGTCACCCTGTCCTGCCTGCTCACGCCGTTCGGCGCGCTCGCGGCCTGGGCGGCGTACGGCCTCACCGACACCCGCGGTTACGTCACCGCCATGGCGCCGCTGGCCTCGGACCCCGCGGTACGGGACGTCGTCGCCGACACGGTGGGCGAAGGCGTGGCCCGCGAGGCCGGCATGAACCCCGTCTTCCTGCGGGACGCCGTCCGCTCGTTCACCGCGACCCGCGCCTACCGCACCGCCTGGGACGCCGGGAACACGGCCGCGCACACGGCGGTGATGAAGGCGCTGCGCGGTGAGCGCGCCGACGGCGACGACGGTCCGGTCACCGTGGACCTGGCGACGGTGACCGCCCCCCTCAAGCGTCAGCTGACGGCCGACCACGTGCCGTTCGCCGAGCGGCTGCCCGTCGAGCACACCCGGGTGGCGCTGCTCCCGTCCGCCGACCTGGCCGCACTCCGGAAGGGCTACCGCGTGCTCGACGTCGCAGGTTTCTGGCTGCCCCTGGCCGCCGTCGTGTTCGGGGTCGCCGGCATCGCCGTCGCCGCGTGCCGCCGCAGGGCGATCGCCGCGACCGGCCTCGGCACCGCCCTGGGCGGCGCGTTCCTGGGCCTCGCCGTCACCGTCGGCCGCCGCATGACCCTGGCCGACCTGCCCGACGCGGCCCGCCGTCCGGCCGCGGGCGCCGTCTACGACGCGCTCACCGCCGGCCTGCGCACGGCCTCGTGGCTGCTGCTCGCGCTCGGCCTGACGGTCGCGGCGACGACCTGGCTCACCCACCCCCGCTCCCCGGTGGTCCGCCGCCTGCGAGGCCGCCGCGTACCCGCTGCTCCGGCCCCCGCGCCGCCCGCGGAACCGACCCGCATCCGGGCCTGACCACCGCCCCCACCGCGAGGTCGCGGGGGACTACCCGCGGACTGCCAGGAGGGCTGCCGAGGGGACTGCCGGGGGGCTGCCGAGGCGGTATTGACACACCCCGTTTCCGCACACTCACCCCTGCCCAAGATCACCGCACGGGGCCGCTAACCTTACGTGTCCGTCCTGGCCAGGGATTTACGGGCATCAACTCATGCGAAGGGTTGCGCAAATGGGCATTCTCACTCTCCTGCGGAATGCGTTCGGCAGGTCCCGCAAGGGGCGCACGGCCGAGACAGAGGGTGCGGAACAGGTTCCTTCGCAGGAACGTACCGCCGCCGAGGGACGGGAGCAGGAGCAGTCGGTTCCGGCCGCCTCCACGCCTCCGGCCGAGCCGAAGCCGGACCCGACGGTCGCCAGGGTTCCGGAGCCCCGCCCGGCGACCCAGGACGAACACGACCTCGTGGCAGCGGCCTTCGACCACGTGACGGTCCCGAAGCAGACGACGTCGACGGATTCCGCCACTACCTCCCCCGCACCGGCCGACACGAACGAGACGGCGACCACGGACACGCCCGCGGCCGCGACCGCCCAGCCGGTGACGGAGGCCGACCCCGAGCCGAGCCCGGCCGCGAAGGCCGAGCCCAAGGCCGGAGCCGAGGCCGAGGCTCAGGCAGACGGCGACACGAAGACCGAGGTCGAGCCCGAGGCTGAGGCTGAGGCAGAGGCAGAGGCAGAGCCCCAGGCTGCGACCGAGACTGAGGCTGCGACCGAGAGCGCGACCGCCGCCGAGCCGCAGCCGGAACCCGCCGCGAAGCCCGAGACCCCGGCCGAGCCCAAGACCGAGACCGAGCCCGAGGCTGAGGTCGAGGCTGAGGTCGAGACCGCGGCCGACACGGAGGCGGCGGTCGAGCCCAAGGCCGAGGCCGAGGTCGACGCCGAGCCCGAGGTTGAGGCTGAGGTCGAGACCCCGGCCGACGAAGAGGCCGCAGTCGAGCCCGACGCCGAGACCGAGACCAAGGCCGAGACCGAGACCAAGGCCGACGTCGACGAGCCCGAGACCGACGCCGAGGCCGTCACCGAGTCCGCCGACGCGAAGACCGGCGCGGACGCCGAACCGCAGGCCGACCCCGAGCCCGAGCCCGAAAGCGCGGCTGACGCCGAGGCCGAGACGGCGGACACCCCTTCGGCAGCCGAGGCGGAGGCGGCCTCCTCCACCGAGCCCGAGCCGGAGCCCGAGCCCGAGCCGGTGACGGCACCGGAGCCGACCGCCGACACGACGGCACCGGTCTCCGAGCCCGAGACCGACGCCGAGCCCCAGGCGACGCCGGAGGCGGAAGCTCCCGCCGAGCCCGCGGCCGCCGCCGAGGAGCCGGAAGAGACGGCTGTCGTGGAGGACGAGGCCGCCGCCCCGAAGACGTCTCCCACGGCCGACGACCAGAGTGGCACGGCCGAGGCGGACGATTCCGCCGAGGGCGCGGACGATTCCGCCGAGGCTGCGGAGGACTCCGCCGCGGGCGAAGCCGGCGCGCAGGCTCCCGCCCGGCTGCCCGACGAGGCGCTGGCCGGTCTCGGCACCGCCTACCGGGCGGCGGCCGCCGCCCTCGAGAACAGCGGCCTCACCGGCGCCCGTGCCGACGTGTACCTGGTGCTGGACCGCTCCGCGAGCATGCGCCCGTACTACAAGGACGGCTCCGCCCAGGCCCTCGCCGAGCAGACCCTCGCCCTCGCGGCCCACCTCGACCCCGAGGCCAAGGTGCACGTCGTCTTCTTCTCCACGGAGCTGGACGGCACCGGCGAGCTGACCCTCACCGACCACGAGAACAAGATCGACGAGCTGCACGCGGGCCTCGGCCGCATGGGCCGTACCAGCTACCACGCCGCGGTCGAGGCCGTCGTCGGACATCACGTGAAGGAGGCCGCGGCGGGCGTCCCCGCCCTGGTGGTCTTCCAGACGGACGGCGCGCCGGACGCGAAGACCCCGGCCACCCAGGCGCTGACGGAGGCGGCGGAGAACCACCCCGACGTCTTCTTCTCCTTCGTGGCCTTCGGCGAGCACGACAACAAGGCCTTCGACTACCTGCGCAAGCTCAAGACGCCCACCACGTCCTTCTTCCACGCGGGCCCCGCCCCGCGCGAGCTGACGGACGCCGAGCTGTACGAGGGCGTACTGGCCGCCTGGCGGCCGTAGCACCCCGGCGCCGCCCCGTCGGGGGGTGGACGGGACGGAACACATACCGTCCGGTCCACCCCCCGAAACGCGTGTGAGCCGACCTGCACGCGCCCAGTAGGATTTCGGGCATGGCGGCCACTGGAACCGAGAAGCAGGGTGGCAAGGCGTTCTACGTCTCCACCCCCATTTACTACGTCAACGACGCTCCTCACCTGGGCCACGCCTACACGACCGTCGCAGGCGACGTGCTCACCCGCTGGCACCGCCAGCGCGGCGAGAAGGTGTGGTACCTCACCGGCACGGACGAGCACGGTCAGAAGATCATGCGCACCGCGGAGGCGAACGGCGTCAGCCCGCAGCAGTGGGCCGACAAGCTCGTCGACGAAGCCTGGCGCCCCCTGTGGGAGCACCTGGAGATCGCGAACGACGACTTCATCCGCACCACGCAGCAGCGGCACACCGACCGCGTCCAGGAGTTCGTGCAGGACCTGTACGACAAGGGCGAGATCTACAAGGGCGGCTACGAGGGCCCGTACTGCGTGGGCTGCGAGGAGTACAAGCTGCCGGGCGAACTGCTCGACGGCGAGGGCGAGTTCGCGGGTCAGAAGCTGTGCCCCATCCACAAGAAGCCGGTGGAGATCCTCAGCGAGGAGAACTACTTCTTCAAGCTGAGCGACTACGGCGACAAGCTCCTCGCCCTCTACGAGGCGAACCCCGGCTTCATCCAGCCCGAGTCCGCGCGCAACGAGGTCGTGAACTTCGTCCGGCAGGGCCTCCAGGACCTGTCCATCTCGCGTTCCACGTTCGACTGGGGCATCCCGATCCCGTGGGACCAGAAGCACGTGATCTACGTGTGGGTCGACGCGCTGCTGAACTACGCCACCGCCGTCGGCTACAACGAGAACCAGGAGAAGTTCGAGGCCACCTTCCCGGCCGACGTGCACCTGGTCGGCAAGGACATCCTGCGCTTCCATGCGGTGATCTGGCCCGCCATGCTGATGGCGCAGGGCCTCCCGCTGCCCGGCAAGATCGCCGCGAACGGCTGGCTGATGGTCGGCGGCGAGAAGATGTCGAAGTCGAACCTGACCGGCATCAAGCCCCAGGACCTGACCTCGCACTTCGGCGTGGACGCCTACCGCTGGTACTTCCTGCGCGCCATCGCCTTCGGCCAGGACGGCTCGTTCTCGTGGGAGGACTTCTCCGCCCGCTACACGAGCGAGCTGGCGAACGACTACGGCAACCTCGCCTCCCGCGTGGCCGCCATGGTCGGCAAGTACTTCGGCGGCGTCCTCCCGGAGGCCACCGCCGACAGCGAGGCCGAGAAGGCGCTCCACGACGGACTGGCGCGTGCGGTCGCGACGGCCGACCGGAAGATCGGCGAGGAGCTGGACTTCCAGGGCGGCATCCTGGCCGTCTTCGAGTTCGTCAAGCAGGTCAACGGCTACATCACGGAGCAGGAGCCGTGGAAGGTCGCCAAGGACGGAAGCGACGAGGGCAGGGCCCGTCTCGCGACCATCCTCTACACGGCCGCGGAGTCGCTGCGGGCCGTCGCCGTTCTCCTGAACCCGGTCATGCCGGACACCTCCCAGAAGCTGTGGGATTCGCTGGGCGCCGAGGCGACCCTCGGCGCGCTCGCGGACCAGCGGGTCCAGCAGGCCGGCGACTGGGGCATCCTGCCGGTGGGCTCCACCGTCACCAAGGGCGCGGTGCTCTTCCCGCGCCTGGAGGAGAAGCCGACCGCGTAGCGGTCCCGTCGGTGTGCGCGGGCCCGGGAGCCATTCGTACCCTGCTCCCGGGCTCCCGGCCCGTGGGCAGGGAGAAGATGTAGAGGAAAAGGCGGAGAGGTTCCCCCCGCTCCAGCATGTTCTCGCCAAGCCGTATGGTTTCCGCCATGGCAGTCCCCGAGGTCATTCCGATCGCCTATGAGCCGCGACACCGCACCGAGTCCATCGGCCGGTACGCGGACGGGCAGTTCCTCGCGTCGGTCACGTACGCCTTCCCCCGGGGCTTCCGTCTCGACGACGGCTGGGAAGAGCACAAACGCCTCTACACCGTGCTGCACACCTTCGACGCCGACGGCGCCTACCGCGACTCGGACATCTGGTGCGCCGGAACCTGGGCCGAGCAGCAGCGCGACCCGCACGGCGACGACTCGGTCCTCACCCGCGCCCGCGTCCGCCTCGCCACGCTCCTGCGCAGCCTGCCCCGCCGCTCCTACACGGACATCGCCGTCCGCCCCTTCCAGCTCACCCACGAGGGCGTCCTGTTCGGCCTCGTCATCCGTGAGGACAAGGACGAGGACGGCGTCCCGGAGACCTGGGCGGAGCTGTACCCGGACCGCCTGGCCTTCGCCGAGCCGTGGGACGGCACGTACGACACCTGAGGCGGCCCGGCGCGGGCCGTTTGCCTCAGTCCTGCGACGCGTGCGCCACGAAGTCCGCCCAGGCGCCCGCCGTGAGCGCCAGGCGAGGCCCTTCGACGTTCTTGGAGTCGCGGACGTGGACGGTGCCGGGGGTGAGAGCGAGCTCGACGCAGGAGTTGCCGTCGTTGCCGCCGCTGTAGCTGCTCTTGAACCACGCCAGCTCGGAGGCGTCCCCGGCAGTGGTCTTGTGGATCATGTTTCTCCCAGCAGGTGCTCGATGAAGGCCAGCGACTCCCTTGGCGAGAGTGCCTGAGCCCGGATGGTGCCATACCGCAGCTCAAGGATGCGCAGGTGTTTGGGTTCATAGGTCGGCCGGCCGTTGAACGCGCCGTCCGAGCGCCCCACGGCGGTGCCGTCCGGAAACTTCAGCAGCTCGATCCTGCCGTCCAGGCCGGAATGGGTGTCACAGTCCGTCGGCATCACCTGAAGCACCACGTTGTGCAACCGGCTCACCTCCAGCAGGCGTTCAAGCTGCTGACGCCACGCCATTGTGCCGCCGATGGGCCGCCGCAGGACCCCCTCTTCCAGGACGAAGCTGAGCGCCGGCGCGGGTGAGCGTTCGAAGACCGACTGTCGGGCCAGACGAGCGGCCACCATGCGCTCCACGTCGTCCGGCGAGTACGGCGGCTGCGCTGCCCCGATGACAGATCGTGCGTGTCCCGAGGTCTGCAACAGCCCCGGGATGATGTGGCACTCGTACAGGGCGATCTCGACCGCCTTGCCCTCCAGCTGCCCCAGCTCCCGGACCCGCTTCGGATAGCGGACCTTCTTCACGTCCTCCCAGGCCGCCGCGACGAGGCCGCCCGCGCCCAGCACCTCGTCGGCCCGGTCCAGGTACTCCTGCCGGGGGATCCGTTTGCCGCCCTCGATCTTGTAGACGAGGTCCTCCCCGTACCCGACCGCCACCGCGAAGTCGGCGGCCCGCATCCCCACCGATTCCCGACGCAGCCTCAACTGCCGCCCCACCGTGGCGAGAACGGCCACGCCCCACTCGTCGTCCGGGTCCACCTCCCACCCCGGCTCGTCCGCCTCCGTCCGGAGCCGTACCGCCTCGCCGTCCACCGCCATCACGCACCCCTCCGTCGTACCGCCGTGCCGCAACGCCCCTACCCGCGAACCGGCTTCCGGCCTTCCGGACACCGGCCGACAGACTCCGGACAGTCACCTCGCGCATCTGCGCTGTGACTGCTCACGGTAGGCACGGGCGGCCGCGGTCGGTCGGGCGAACGGCGAAAAGTCCACCCGGACTCGCGGACGGCATGGGGGCGCGAGGGCCGGGGGCTCGTGGTCACCCGGCCCTCGCGCGTCTGGGGGGCTACTTCAGGACGCCGGCGCCCGCCGTCGTCGCCAGGGTCGCCGGCAGGTTCTTCGCCGAGGTCTCCAGGCCGGCCGTCAGGGTCGGCGTCCAGTTGACGGTCGTCTTCAGCTTCTTCGAGGACGCCGCGTTGTAGGCCGCGACGACGTCCGTCACCGTGCCGTTGACGAGGTTGCCGGTGCCCTTGACCGCGCCGGTGCCGTCGCCGCTGAGCAGCTTGGCGACCTTGCCGCCGGCCGGGACCGTCCAGTAGTTGGCCTCGGCGACGACCTGGGCCTTGGCACGCGAGTTGATGCTGTACTGCGTCGCGTAGCCGTCGAGGGTCGTGACGTCGTAGTAGTTGTTGTAGATGTGCACCTGGCCGACACGGGTCAGCGGGGCGCGCTGGACGATGCCCTTCCACACGTTGTGGTGGAGGGAGACGCGCAGCTTGCCCGCGGGCTCGCTGTCGCTGCTGCCGATCAGCATCGTCTTGTCGTGGTCGGTGAACCGGTTGCGCGAGACGGTCACCAGGTCCGAGCTCTTGGTGATGTCGAGGGAGCCGTCGTGGATCTGGTACTCGCGGCCGTAGTACTTCGGGTTGGCGCTGTCGAGGTGCGGCGCGTCGGTGAACGTGTTGTGGTCGGCCCACACGTGGGTCGCGCCGCGCAGGGTGACGGCGTCGTAGTTGGAGTTCCAGTTGCCGTCGTCGCCGTCGGTGGGGTCCCACTGGGGGAAGCAGTCCTCGGTGGCGGAGAAGTTCAGGTTGCGGACGATGACGTTGTCCACGTTCTGGATCTGCAGCATGCCGCCGGTTATCCCGGCGGCCGTGCCGGGGACGCCGACGAGGCTCGTGTTGGCGGGCACCTTGAACACGATGTTCTTCGCCTGCCTGGTCTGGGCGGCGGCGCGGGCCTTCTCCTGGGCGCCGGAGGGCAGCTTCGACCGGCCGTAGACGGCGGGGTCGTACGCCTTGAGGTACGACGACAGCGCGTAGCCGGTGCCGGCCGCGTAGTCCGCGCAGGTCAGCTTCTTGCCGGCGTCGTCGGTGTTGGCGTCGATCGTGCCCTTGACCTTGATGATGCGGGGCGTCGTGTCGGTGGCCGATCCGAGGGCCTTCACGAGCTGGGCGCGCGTGGAGACGGTGAAGGTGTGCGCGGCGTCGGCCTTGGCGCCACCGGTCGTGCCCGTGCCGGAGGAGGCCCAGCCGTCCTTCGCGGCGAGCGTCTGGTGGTACAGGTCGACGGTCCCGGCGCTGGCGTTCATCACGCCGACGCCGGCGCCGACGCCGGCGGCCACCGCGGCGGCCGTGACCACGAGGGCGCGGCGCGAGCGGAGGGACCGGCGATGGGAGGGAGCTGCCACGGGGGATCCTTACGGGAGGGGCGTGCTTACGTCCCGTCAGTGGTCGCCGCCGTGTGAAGAGTTGCCGCTCCGGATGAACTTTTTCCTACGGCCGCTGCGCCGGTCCTCCACACGCCTTCGCGATTCCCACACCGTCGTCCTATGGTGCCCTTCTACCGACTTGGGGGGATCGATTCACCATGGCACTCTTCGGCAACGCCCACACCATCGACAACGGGCAGGCCCAGCAGGACTACGCGCGTCTGCTGGGGCAGGGCGAGCAGGTGCACGCCGCGTTCCTGCTGATCCGCGACACCATCCTGTTCACCGACCGCAGGCTGCTGCTCGTCGACAAGCAGGGCATCACCGGCAAGAAGGTCGAGTACCACTCCGTCCCGTACCGGAGCATCACCCACTTCGCGGTGGAGACCGCCGGCACCTTCGACCTGGACGCCGAACTGAAGATCTGGGTCTCCGGCACGCCGGCGCCGATCCAGAAGACGTTCACCAAGGGCGTCGACATCTACGAGGTGCAGGCCATCCTCACGCAGTTCGTCGCGAGGTAGCCCCCGGGGGGCAGGGGGCCGGCCGGTCGCCGCGGGTGCGTCCGCGCCGCGTGTGCCGGCCCCGCGTGCCGGCCGGACCTGCTACGACTACCCGGTGGACCTTCTTCGACCCCACCTCCGCCTCCTCGCCGAGATCTTCGCCATGCCCGGCCCCGCGACCGCCTGGGTGCTGGCCGGCGGCTACGCGCTGGAGGCGCACGGGCTGCTGCGGCGCCCCCACGACAACGTGGACCTGGCGACGGAGAGCACACGGCCCATGCCCGAGCTGGCCGAGGCGCTGGCCTCGGCGCTGACCGCCCAGGGCCGCCACGAGGCGACGCCGCAGGATATGGACCCGCTGTCCGCGCGCCTGGCGGCTCGGCTGGCCGTGCGGGACCGCGAGACGGGCGTCGCGCTGCGGCTGGCCCTGCACAAGGAGACCTTCTGGAGCCCGCCCGTGCCGACCCCCTGCGGCCCGGCCCTCTCGCCGCACGACGCGGTGGGCACGAAGATCCGGGCGCTGTACGACCGCGGACTCGCCGTCGACCTGATCGACGCGCGGGCCGCGCACGCCCTGTTCGGCTACCCCGGCCTGGAGGAAGCGGCCCGCCGGCACGCCCGCGACGACTTCGACCTGCCCACCCTCCAGGCGCGGCTGGAGGGCACGGACCACTACCCGGACTCGGCGTTCACCCAGTACGGCCTCGTCGAGCCGGACATCGCCGACCTGCGGGCGTGGGCGCAGGCCTGGTCGACGGACATCGCGGAACGGCTGCTGGAGGAGGGCGCGTCACCGGACGCGTGAGCACGCCGGGACCGGGGGCGGGCCCGGTCCCGGCCGATCGGCTCACCGACGGCGCAGGCTACGACGCCCCGGATGCTCCGGCTGTCCCGGACGCCGAGCCCGAAGCCGAACCCGACGGCAACGACGACGGCGACGACGACGACGGCGATGCCGAGGCGCTGGGCCGCGGCGGGTTGCCCTCGCCGTCCTCCGTGGCCTCGGGGTCGACCCCGACGGTGATCGCCGCGTGGACGCCCCTGCCGATGCGGCGCCGGTCGTAGCGCAGCCGCAGCAGCCCGCCCCGCACTCCGCTCTGGTCGTAGATCGTGTCCTCGGCGAGGGTCGTGCGCTCGGCGGTGTTGCTCGCGTACGGCTCCACCGCCGCCGAGGCCAGCACGGACTCCTCGTCGAAGAAGAACTGGCCGGTGTGGCAGGTGCGGCCGCCCTCGTAGCCGGCGTCGGTCCACTCGCCGTCCACGTGCACCTTGACGTGGACGTGGACGCACCGGCCGCGGTACCAGCCGGGGAACACCGTCCGGAAGGAGACCTGGCCGTGCCGGTCCGTCCGCCAGGTGCCGCGCAGATAGCGGGTGTCGTCGGTGGGCTCCTGGTGACCGCCGCCCGGCGGGGCGCCGGTGGGCGCGCCCGTCGGGGGCTCGCCGGTCGGGGGCTCCCCGCTGGGCGCGGGGCCGCCGCCTCCGCCGCCGCTGCCCTGCTGCTCGTAGCCCGAGTAGACGCCCGTCGCGTCGCAGTGCCAGATGTCGACGGCCGCGTTCCGCAGCGGCCGGCAGGTCTCGGAGTCGATCACCGTGAGGGCGAGGAGGAGCGGGATGCCCTCACGGTCCTCGGTGATGTCCCGGCGGAGCTTGTCCGCGTCGATGTAGTAGGGGCCCTCGACGGTCTCCGAGGTGAGGCGGTAGCAGACCTCCGCGTCGCCGCCGTCCGCCGTCGCGCCACCGCGTCCGGCGGCGCTCGCCGCGTACGCGGTGCCGCCCAGTCCCGCCGCGGCGAGGCCGCCCGCGCCGGCGGCCACGATTCTGCGCCGCGTCCATTGCTGTTCGCTGGGGGGTTTCTGAGGTTCCGTCATAAGCCGGGGACGCTAGGAGGGCGACCTGTGAGGAAGATGGGCGGGAGCTGTCAGTTGCCGGGGAAAACGAAAGTGGCCCGGAACCGACGTCGGTTCCGGGCCACCCCGGCGTTCTCGTGGCGCTGCGAGCCGGACTCCCCGTCCCGCCGCCCGCCCCCGCTACTTGGGCTGCGGCTTGCGCACCGAGAGGTGCAGCTCCCTGAGGCGGGCCTCCTCCAGCTCCGTCGGCGCGCCCATCATCAGGTCCTGGGCGTTGCCGTTGAGCGGGAAGGAGATGGTCTCGCGGATGTTCGGCTCGTCGGCCAGCAGCATGACGATGCGGTCGACGCCGGGCGCGATGCCGCCGTGCGGCGGGGCGCCGAAGCGGAACGCGCGCAGCATGCCGGCGAACTTCTCCTCGACGGTCTCCCGGTCGTAGCCGGCGATCTCGAACGCCTTGAGCATGATCTCGGGCTCGTGGTTGCGGATCGCGCCGGAGGACAGCTCGACGCCGTTGCAGACGATGTCGTACTGCCAGCCGAGGATGTCCAGCGGGTCCTGGGTCTCCAGGGCCTCCAGGCCGCCCTGCGGCATCGAGAACGGGTTGTGCGAGAAGTCGATCTTGCCGGTCTCCTCGTCCTTCTCGTACATCGGGAAGTCGACGATCCAGCAGAACCGGAAGACGCCCTCCTCGAAGTGCCCGGCGCGCTTGGCGGCCTCGACGCGCACCGCGCCCATGATCTTCGAGACCTCGTCGAACTCGCCCGCGCCGAAGAAGACGGCGTGACCGGCGGCCAGCGACAGGCGCTTGGTCAGCTCGGCCACGTTGGCCTCGGTGAGGAACTTCGCGATCGGGCCGGTGAGCGAGCCGTCCTCGGCCACACGGACCCAGGCCAGGCCCCTCGCGCCCTGCGAGACCGCGAAGTCGCCGAGCTGGTCGAAGAACTTCCGGGGCTGGGCGGAGACGTCCGGCACCGCCAGCGCACGCACGTGCTTGCCCGCGAACGCCTTGAACTCCGAGCCCTCGAAGACGTCGGTGATGTCGACGAGCTCCAGCTTGGCCCGCAGGTCCGGCTTGTCGGAGCCGTACTTCAGCATCGACTCGCGGAACGGGATCCGCGGGAACGGCGAGGTGACATGACGGCCGCCGCCGAACTCCTCGAACAGCTCGGTCATGAGCTTCTCGATCGGCTGGAAGACGTCCTCCTGCTCGACGAAGCTCATCTCGACGTCGAGCTGGTAGAACTCGCCCGGCGAGCGGTCCGCGCGGGCGTCCTCGTCGCGGAAACAGGGCGCGATCTGGAAGTAGCGGTCGAAGCCCGAGATCATCAGCAGCTGCTTGAACTGCTGCGGGGCCTGCGGCAGCGCGTAGAACCGGCCGGCGTGCAGCCGGGACGGCACGACGAAGTCGCGCGCGCCCTCGGGGGAGGTCGCCGACAGGATCGGCGTCGCCATCTCGTTGAAGCCCAACGCCGTCATCTTGTGCCGGATGGCCGAGATGACCGCCGTGCGCAGCATGATGTTGCGGTGCATGCGCTCGCGGCGCAGGTCCAGGAAGCGGTACTCGAGGCGCCGCTCCTCGTTGACCCCGTCCTCGGCGTTGATCGTGAAGGGCAGCGGGGCGGCCGCGCCCAGCAGCTCGACCTCGCCGACCTCGACCTCGACCTCGCCGGTCGGCAGCTCGGCGTTGACGTTCTCCGCGCCGCGCGAGACGACCTTGCCGTCGACGCGGACCGTCGACTCCTTGGTCAGCTTGTCGAGGGCCTCGTACGCGGGGGTGCCCGGACGGGCGACGAGCTGCGTGATGCCGTAGTGGTCGCGCAGATCGATGAAGAGGATGCCGCCCAGGTCGCGCCGATTGTGCAGCCAGCCGCTCAGCCGGACGTCGCTGCCGACGTCAGAGGCGCGGAGCTCGCCGCAGGTGTGGGACCTGTACCGATGCATCGTCGTTCATCCAGTCTTCGCGGATCGGGGTCTGTGTTTCGTGGTGTTTCACGTGAAACAACCCCAGCGTACCGGGCACGCCGTGATCGCCTCCCACCCTTCCCGGCCGGCAGCGGGAGCGGTGAGCAGTGGCACTCTTCGTTCCCCTCTTCTTAAAGTGGGGCAATGCGTACTGGCGAGCCGCTGCCCGCCGTGGGGGAGGTCCTCGTCTCCCTCGCGACCGGCGTGTGGCACTGGGACACCGCCACCGGGCTGGTCACGGTCGACGCCGAGGCGGCCCGGCTGCTCGGGCTGCCCGCCGAGGAGACGGTCCTCACGGAGGCCCAGACCCGGGCCCGTCTGCACCCCGTCGACTGGAACGAGATCACCGGCGTGGTGCAGCTCGCCGTCGCCGAGGGCACCCTCGCCGAGGTCCGGATCCGGATCATGGACGAGCGGGGAACGGTGGTGCGGGTCGTCCGCAGCCGCTCGAAGCCGTCCTTCGACCCGGTGAAGAAGGCCTACGAGCTGATCGGCACCCTCCAGGAGGTCACCGAGCCGACGCCCGGCACCGCCGCCGGGCGGACCGCCGTCACCGGCGACTGGCGGCGCTCGCGCGAGGCGTTCCTGCTGGACGCGGGCCGCGCACTGGCCGAGGCGCGCTCCACGGAGGAGGTGCTGCGGGTCGCCGCGGCCCTGTCGATGCCGGGCTTCTCACCGGCCGGTCTCGCGGTCTTCGGCGTCACCGGCGACCGGCTGACGATCATCGGCCACCACGGGCAGCAGCCCGGCGACGAGGCCCCCTTCACCCAGATGTCCCTCCAGACGGACTACCCGGCCGCCGAGGTCGTGCGCACCGGGCGGGCCGTCTACCTCTCCTCGCCCGAGCGGTACAAGGAGCGCTATCCCCTCACCTGGCCGATGGCCGCGCCCTTCGGCCGGTATTCCTGGGCGTTCGTGCCGCTGACGGTGGCCGGACGCACCATGGGCGCGTGGATGGCCGCCTTCGCGTACCCGGTGGCGTTCACCCCGGACGAGCGGTCCGTCCTGACGACGGTGGCCCGCATGCTCGCCCAGGCCCTCACCCGCGCCGGTGCGGCGGAGACCCAGCGGGAGCTGACCGACGGCCTGCAACGCTCCATGCTGCCGACCCTGGGCCCGGAGATACCGGGCCTGACGCTCGCCGCCCGCTACATACCGACCGGCGGCGGGCTCCAGGTCGGCGGCGACTGGTACGACATGATCCCGCTGCCCGGCGGCGCCTCCCGGGCGCGGCGCGGGGGAGGCCGGTTCGCCCTGGTCATCGGGGACGTCCAGGGTCATGACGTGCGCGCGGCGGGCCTCATGGGGCAACTGCGCATCGCGCTGCGGGCGTACGCGGCCGAGGGGCACCGCCCCGACGCCGTCCTGTCCCGTGCCTCGGGTTTCCTGCACGGCCTCGCGGACGGAAACCCCGACCTGCGCTTCGCCACCTGCCTCTATGTCGAGGTCGACCCGGCGACCGGCGTGCTGGAAGCCGCGCGGGCCGGTCATCTGGATCCGGCGATCCGGATGGCCGACGGAACGGTGCTGGTCAGGGCGACCGCGGGCGGTCTGCCGCTGGGCATCGACCCGAACGCCGACTACCCCACGACCCGGCTCGTCCTGGAGCCCGGCGAGACGCTGATGCTGTGCACCGACGGCCTGCTGGAGACCGGGGGCCACGACCTCGACACCGGCTGGCAGCGCGTCCGCAAGACCCTGGAGGCGCACGAGGGGGATCTGGAGGAGTTGGCCGACGCCCTGGTGCAGACGGTGCACGGTCCCTCCTCACACCACACCACGGGCCGCCTCACCGACCGCCGGGAGGACGACACGGCCCTGCTGCTGCTGTGCCGGCAGGGCGAGGGCGGCTGCGGTCCGGGGGCCGTCCCGCTGCCCGCGCGGCGGCTCGCGCGCCGTTCGATGCTGACGGTCGCTCAGGCCGAGCCGGAGCGGATCGCCGTCGCCCGGCAGCAGGTGCGCGAACTGCTGCACGACTGGACCTGCGAGGACCAGGTGGACTCCGCGGTCCTGCTCGTCTCCGAGACCCTCACGAACGTCCTCGTCCACACGGACGCCGACGCCCTGCTCGTCGCCGAGGTCGCCGGCGCGCCCGGCGAACGCCGGCTGCGCATCGAGGTCACCGACACCAGCGACGACCTCCCGCACAAGCGCCGCCCCGGCGAACTGGCCTCCTCGGGCCGCGGCCTCGTCCTCATCGAACTCCTCGCCCACACCTGGGGGGTGGCCCCGCGGGGCGAGGGGAAGAGCATCTGGTTCGAGATATACGAGCCCCGGAACCCGGATGAACCTGAGGAATCACTGCCTCAAACTCCCCTATAAGGATGAACCTCCGCAACGCGCCCACGCGAGGGTGGGGCATATGCCTAGCGTCCGTGACGGAGGTGATGCTCGATGTACGAGCAGAACAACACGACGCCGCCCCGACCGGCGGCACGGCAGGACGCGATCGACATCAACGACTTCGTCTTCGCGGCGACGGGAGCGCGGGTGCGGAGGCTGACCACACCGGACGGCACGCACTGGTTCCCGGCGGTCGACGTGGCCGGCGAACTCGGCTACGCCAACACCCGGGACGCGTTGCGTCTCAGGGTCGCGCAACAACACACAACATCTCTCGACGATCTTGCACGAAGCGTCGGTACCGTCGACGCTTCATGCAACATTGCAGGTCACGGACTCAAGAAGTCCATGAAGATGGTGAATCTCCAAGGCCTCGTCCAGTTGGTCAACGCCTGCACCAAGCCGGAGGCGCAGCCCTTCAAGCTCTGGGTGTCGCAGGTCATCGCGACCATCCAGCAGGAAGGGTCCTACTCCCTCGAACCGGCCCCCGTGCAGCCCGCGCCCGCCGAACGCACCGCGTACGTGATGCCGGAGCAGGTCGTCGACGCCCTCGTCCGGCTCGAGGAGCGAGCCACGCGGACGAACGACGTCCTCGGGGAGATCCTCGACGGCCAGCGGGTGATGACCGACGTGCTGCGGGACATCGCCGGGTCCCTGAGGGCGCCGTCCGTCGCCGCGTCGAAGCCGACGCCCGCCGAACTGCTGGCCGTCTGGAGGACGAAGAACCTCGTCGTCACCGAGGACGTGCACGCGGTGGCCGCGCTGCTCGCCCCCGCGTTGACGCGCGGCGACGCCCGCTATCGCGTGGACGAGATCGCGACCCGCACGGGTCTCCCGCACGAGCGCGTCCAGGACTGTCTGCGCATGCTGCTCAAGCGGGGCTGTGTGCGTCAGAGGGGATGCACCCCCGACGGGACGCCGGTCTACGCGCTGCCGTGACGGTTCCCGCCGACGAGACGGGCCCGAAGTCGCAAACCAGCGTTGCGGCTTCGGGCCCTGTCGCAAGATACCGGAATCAGCCGGTCTGGGGGCCGCCCTCGGTCATTCCGTGGACCGCGGGGACCGTGCCCAGGCGTCCCTTCTGGAAGTCGTCGAACGCCTGCTGGAGTTCGTCCCTGGTGTTCATGACGAACGGACCGTAGTGGGCCATCGGCTCGCGGATCGGCTGTCCGCCGAGGAGGACGACCTCCAGGTCCGGCGTGTGGGAGTCCTGCCGCTCGTCCGCGCGGACGGTCAGCGAACCGCCGGCGCCGAAGACCGCCGTCTGGCCCAGATGGATCGGACGGCGCTCGGCGCCGACCGAGCCCTTGCCCGCCAGCACGTACGCCAGCCCGTTGAAGTCCTCACGCCAGGGCAGCGTGACCTCCGCACCCGGCGCCACCGTCGCGTGGATCATCGTGATCGGCGTGTGCGTGATGCCGGGACCGGCGTGCCCGTCCAGCTCGCCCGCGATGACGCGCAGGAGCGAGCCGCCGTCCGGGGTGCTCAGGAGCTGGACGTGTCCGCCGCGGATGTCCTGGTAGCGGGGGGCCATCATCTTGTCCTTGGCCGGGAGGTTCACCCACAGCTGGAGGCCGTGGAAGAGACCGCCGGACATGACCAGCGACTCCGGCGGCGCCTCGATGTGGAGCAGGCCCGAGCCCGCCGTCATCCACTGGGTGTCGCCGTTGGTAATGGTGCCGCCGCCGCCCTGGCTGTCCTGGTGGTCGAAGATCCCGTCGATGATGTAGGTGACGGTCTCGAAGCCGCGGTGCGGGTGCCAGGGGGTGCCCTTCGGCTCGCCCGGCGCGTATTCCACCTCGCCCATCTGGTCCATCATGATGAACGGGTCGAGGTGGCGGTAGTTGATGCCGGCGAACGCACGGCGCACCGGGAAGCCCTCGCCCTCGAAACCGCCCGGCGCGGTCGTGACGGTGAGGACGGGACGTGCGACCGCATCGGCCGGTGCCGCGACGCGCGGCAGGGTCAGCGGGTTCTCGACGGTCACTGCGGGCATGTCCGTACCTCCTTGGGCGACGTACGCCCCAGTTTAGTTGAGCGTTGAACTTCCTGCCACCCGTAACAGCGAAAGCCCGGAGGGCATTCCCTCCGGGCGCTCCCCGCCGACCGGGCGGGCCGTGACCTGGAAACCCGCGGCCGTGAGGCTCAGCCGTACATCCGGCGCATCGCGAACTCCACCATCTGCTCGACGGCCTTCGCGTCGAAGACGATCCGGTGCTCGCCCTCCATGTCGAGGACGAAGCCGTAGCCGGTGGGCAGCAGGTCGATCACCTCGGCCCCGGTGATCACGAAGTACTTGGACTCCTTGCCGGCGTACCGGCGCAGCTCCTTGAGGCTGGTGAACATCGGGATCACCGGCTGCTGGGTGTTGTGCAGGGCGAGGAAGCCGGGGTTGTCGCCGCGCGGGCAGTAGACCTTGGAGGTCGCGAAGACCTGCTGGAAGTCCTCGGCGGCGAGCTGGCCGGTGGTGAAGGCACGGACCGCGTCCGCGAGGGACGGCGGGGACGGCTCCGGATAGAGCGGCGGCTGCTGGCCGTAACCGCCGTGGCCGCCGGGCATCTGCTGCTGCGGCGGGGCGTACTGCTGCTGTGCGGCCCCGTCCATGGGCTGGCCGTATCCGTACATGGGCGCAAGCGTACCGAGACGGGCCGGTCGGCGAGCGGCAGGGGAATGATCCGGCCGCCCCGGAAGACCCCGGCAGCCGGAAACCGTCCCGCCCGGCCGGAAAGCGCCGGAAGCACGAAACCGTCCGGCGGGCGGCGCCGTCCCGTCGACTAGACCCTTCTCACACTTGGCCGAGTGGGGGTTGCGACTTATTACCGACGGGTAGCATCATCGTAGCTACTTGTTGGTACGTGAACTAGCGCGAGGATCCAGTGCCTCGCCGATCTCTCTAGGGAGCCGGGAGCCGTCGCCATGGGGCACTACAAGTCGAATCTCCGCGACATCGAGTTCAACCTCTTCGAAGTACTCGGCCGCGACAAGCTGTACGGCTCCGGCCCGTTCGAGGAGATGGACACCGAGACCGCGAAGAGCATCCTCGCGGAGCTGACCCGCCTCTCGGAGAACGAGCTGGCGGAGTCCTTCTCGGACGCCGACCGCAACCCGCCGGTCTTCGACCCGGAGACCAACACCGCGCCGGTGCCCGCGTCGTTCAAGAAGAGCTACCAGGCCTTCATGGACTCCGAGTACTGGCGCCTGGGCCTGCCCGAGGAGATCGGCGGCACCACCGCCCCGCCGTCGCTGATCTGGGGCTTCGCCGAGCTGATCCTCGGCGCGAACCCGGCCGTGTGGATGTACTCCTCCGGCCCGGCCTTCGCCGGCATCCTCTTCGACGAGGGCAACGACGTCCAGAAGAAGATCGCGCAGATCGCCGTCGAGAAGCAGTGGGGCTCGACGATGGTCCTCACCGAGCCCGACGCGGGTTCCGACGTGGGCGCGGGCCGCACGAAGGCCGTCCAGCAGGAGGACGGCTCCTGGCACATCGAGGGCGTCAAGCGCTTCATCACGTCCGGCGAGCACGACATGTCGGAGAACATCATCCACTACGTCCTCGCCCGCCCCGAGGGCGCCGGACCGGGCACCAAGGGCCTGTCCCTGTTCATGGTGCCCAAGCACCTCTTCGACTTCGAGACCGGCGAACTGGGCGAGCGCAACGGCGTCTACGCCACGAACGTCGAGCACAAGATGGGCCTCAAGGCCTCCAACACCTGCGAGATGACGTTCGGCGACCGGCACCCCGCCAAGGGCTGGCTGATCGGCGACAAGCACGACGGCATCCGCCAGATGTTCCGCATCATCGAGTTCGCCCGCATGATGGTCGGCACGAAGGCGATCTCCACGCTCTCCACCGGCTACCTCAACGCGCTGGAGTACGCCAAGGAGCGCGTCCAGGGCCCCGACCTGGCCAACTTCATGGACAAGGCCGCGCCCAAGGTCACCATCACCCACCACCCCGACGTGCGCCGCGCGCTGATCACGCAGAAGGCGTACGCGGAGGGCATGCGCGCCCTCGTCCTCTACACGGCGTCCGTCCAGGACGCGATCGCCGTGAAGGAGGCGAACGGCGAGGACGCGAAGACGGAGCACGCGCTCAACGACCTGCTCCTGCCGATCGTCAAGGGCTACGGCTCCGAGAAGGGCTACGAGCAGCTCGCCCAGTCGCTCCAGACCTTCGGCGGCTCCGGGTTCCTCCAGGAGTACCCGATCGAGCAGTACATCCGCGACGCCAAGATCGACACCCTGTACGAGGGCACCACCGCGATCCAGGGCCAGGACTTCTTCTTCCGGAAGATCGTCCGCAACCAGGGCGCCGCGCTGAACTCCCTCGCCGAGGACATCAAGAAGTTCCTCGCGCTCGGCACCGGCGGCGAGCAGCTGGCCGGCGCCCGCGAGCACCTCGCCAAGGCCGCCGTCGAGCTGGAGGCCATCGTCGGCCTGATGCTGACCGACCTCGCCGCCACCGAGCAGGACGTCAAGAACATCTACAAGGTGGGCCTCAACACCACGCGCCTGCTGCTCGCCTCGGGTGACGTGATCGTCGGCTACCTGCTCCTCAAGGGCGCGGCGATCGCCGCCGAGAAGCTGGAGACCGCCTCCGCCAAGGACCGGGCGTTCTACACCGGCAAGATCGCGGCGGCGAAGTTCTTCGCGGCCAACGTCCTGCCCGGCGTCACCCTCGCCCGCAAGGTCGCCGAGGGCGTCGACCTCGACCTGATGGAGCTGGACGAGGCCGCGTTCTAGGACTGACCGGGACTCACCAGGACCCACCCGGACCACCCGGACAACGGCGGGGCGCCCCACGGGGCGCCCCGCCGGGCACTGCGGCTCAGCACTCCACACTGTCCTCACGAGGGCCCGCTCCCAACGCCGGGAGCGGGCTTTCGTACGTCGTTAAGGTGAACCCCATGAGCGAACCCTCCCGCTTCGACCGCGGCCACACCGACGACCTCATGACGTTCCTGACGGCGAGCCCGTCGCCGTACCACGCCGTGGCGACGGCCGCCGAGCGGCTGGAGAAGGCCGGATTCCGGCAGGTCTCGGAGACGGACGCCTGGGACGGGACGACCGGCGGCAAGTACGTGCTGCGCGGGGGCGCGATCGTGGCCTGGTACGTGCCCGAGGGCGCCGCCCCGCACACGCCGTTCCGCATCGTCGGCGCGCACACCGACTCCCCGAACCTGCGCGTCAAGCCGCAGCCCGACACCGGCGCGCACGGCTGGCGCCAGGTGGCCGTGGAGATCTACGGCGGCCCGCTGCTCAACTCCTGGCTCGACCGCGACCTGGGCCTCGCGGGACGGCTGACCCTGCGCGACGGCACGACACGCCTGGTGGACGTCGGCCGCCCCCTGCTGCGCGTCCCCCAGCTCGCCATCCACCTGGACCGCTCCGTCACCGCCGACGGCCTCAAGCTCGACAAGCAGCGTCATCTCCAGCCGGTCTGGGGCCTGGGCGGCGAGGTGCGCGACGGGGACCTGATCGCGTTCCTGGAGCAGGAGGCCGGACTGGCCGCCGGCCAGGTCACCGGCTGGGACCTGATGACGCACTCCGTGGAGCCGCCCGCCTACCTGGGCCGCGACCAGGAGCTGCTGGCCGGCCCGCGCATGGACAACCTGCTGTCCGTGCACGCCGGGACGGCGGCGCTGGCGGCCGTGGCGGCCGGCGGCGGGGAACTGCCGTGCATCCCGGTGCTGGCCGCGTTCGACCACGAGGAGAACGGCTCGCAGAGCGACACCGGCGCCGACGGCCCGCTCCTCGGCGGCGTGCTGGAACGTTCTGTCTTCGCGCGCGGCGGATCGTACGAGGACCGGGCGAGAGCCTTCGCGGGCAGCGTCTGCCTGTCCTCCGACACCGGGCACGCCGTCCACCCCAACTACGCCGAGCGGCACGACCCGACGCACCACCCGCGGGTCAACGGCGGGCCGATCCTCAAGGTCAACGTCAACAACCGGTACGCGACGGACGGGACGGGCCGCGCGCTCTTCGCCGCCGCCTGCGAAAAGGCCGGCGTCCCGTTCCAGACGTTCGTCTCCAACAACTCCATGCCATGCGGCACGACCATCGGCCCGATCACCGCCGCCCGGCACGGCATCCGCACGGTCGACATCGGCGTGGCCATCCTGTCGATGCACAGCGCGCGCGAGCTGTGCGGCGACGCCGACCCGTACCTGCTGGCCAACGCCCTGACGGCGTTCCTGGAGGGATAGCCGCCCGCCCGCCCGGACGGCCCCCCGCACGGGCCGCCGGACGGGCGCAAGGACCGGCCCCCGCATGGGAGTTCCCCGCGGGGGTACCCGGATGTCGGAGCCGGACCGACCGGCGATCTGACAGGGAGGCGACATCATGGGCCTCGGCGGATGCATCATCCTCATCGCCGTGGGAGCCATCCTCACGTTTGCGACCGACTGGCACATGCAGGGGGTCAACCTCGACCTGGTCGGCGTCATCCTGATGATCGTCGGCCTGATCGGTGTGACGACCTTCAGCAGCATCGCCCGGCGCCGCCGGGTCATGGTGCCGCCCGCCTCGACCACGGTGGTCGAGACGGAACGACGTCACCACGACGGATACAGCGACGGCTACGGCGTCTGACGGACCGGCAGGACGGACGGCCCGGACCTTCCGTATCCCGGTGCGCTGGTGTCCCGGTGTGCTGGTGTGCGCTGCTGTGTACTGCTGCCTTTGTGTGAACATCGTGAAGACTGAAGACCCTTGAGGCCCGGCGGGCGACCCCGCCGGGCCCACACCTGTGCCCCGCTCCCGCAGACGGGTCAACCGTGCCGGGAAAACCCTCCGCCGCCGGGAGACGTCCGCGGGGCCGGGGAAGCAGTACCGGTATGAGATTCCTCGTGCGCGACCGGCTCCTCGGCTTCGGTGACGACTACTGGATCGAGGACGACCGAGGCAACAAGGCCTACCTCGTCGACGG
Organism: Streptomyces sp. NBC_00704; assembly: GCF_036226605.1. Classification (NCBI taxonomy): domain Bacteria; kingdom Bacillati; phylum Actinomycetota; class Actinomycetes; order Kitasatosporales; family Streptomycetaceae; genus Streptomyces; species Streptomyces sp. NBC_00704. The sequence goes on along the minus strand of NZ_CP109000.1, from coordinate 4,193,661 downwards.
CAAGGCCATGCGGCTGCGCGACACCTTCGAGCTGAAGGACGCCCGCGGACGCGTCCTGATCGACATCCACCGGAAGATGTTCGCCCTGCGCGACACCATGGTGATCGAACGGGACGGCGAGCCGCTGGCCACGATCCGGCGCAAGCGGCTGTCGCTGCTGCGCAACCACTACCGGGTGGCCCTCGCGGACGGCCGCACCGAACTCGACGTCAGCGGCAAGATCCTCGACCGGGAGTTCGCCGTCGAGTACGACGGCGAACTCCTGGCCGTCGTCTCCCGTCGGTGGCTGCACGTGCGGGAGACCTACGGCGTCGACGTCGTGCGCGAGGACGCCGACACGGCACTGCTGATCGCGGTGGCGGTGTGCGTCATCCACCTCGCCGACAAGGAGCGGGCCGACCGGGCCGGGGACGACGACTGAGCGGTCAGCGGCGCGGGGCCCGCAGTCCGAGCACCCGGTCCTTCAGGGCCGGGAACTGCTCACGGGTCGCGGCCGTCCTCGCCGGGTCGAAGTCCACGGTGAGGATCTCCTCGCCCGCCCCCGCCTCCGCGAGGACCTCGCCCCACGGATCGACCACGATCGAGTGACCCGCCTGCGGAACTCCGGCGTGCGTCCCGGCCGTTCCACACGCGAGCACGAACGCCTGGTTCTCGACCGCCCGCGCCCGGGCCAGCAGCGTCCAGTGCCCCCGGCGGCGCTCCGGCCAGCCCGCCGGGACGACCAGGGTCTCGGCGCCGGCGTCGACGAGACCGCGGAACAGCTCGGGGAAACGGAGGTCGTAACAGGTGGCGACACCGAGCGTGGTCTCCGGGAGAGGGACCGTCACCAGGTCCTCGCCCGCGGCCATCAGCACGGCCTCGCCCTTGTCGAAGCCGAAGCGGTGGATCTTGCGGTAGGAGGCGACCAGCTCGCCGGAGGGGGAGAAGACGAGGGACGTGTTGTAGAGCGCGTCGCCGTCCCCGGCGCGGGAGCCAGCGGAGGGTGCCCGCTCCGGGATCGAGCCCGCGTGCAGCCACACCCCCGCGTCGCTCGCCGCCTTCGCCATCGCCTCGGCCGTCGGCCCGTCCAGCGTCTCGGCCTCGTCGGCGAACCGCTCGTAGGCGAACGCTCCCGTCGTCCACAGCTCCGGGAGCACCACGAGGTCGGCGGCGCCGGCCTGCTCACGGACCAGCGCGGCGGCCCTCGACCGACGCGATTCGACCGATTCGCCCTCTTCTACGGCGATCTGGATCAGAGAGGCGCGCACACTACCACCGTCCTGGCATTCGAGTAGCCCACAGGGCCTACGATCGTCACACGAAAGCACTGCCGGGGTGCCTCACAGCAGCGTAACTTGGGGGTCCTCCCGATTCGAGCGCAGCCGAGAACGGGGGAGTTCCGAGACGCCGCCGACAGCGCCGGCTCCCGCTGGCAACGCCGCCACAGCCCACCCGAGTACCGATCGCCGAGGGGTCCCGTTTCCGTGAGTCTGCATCCCACCCTCCAGCCCTACGCCGACGCCTGGACCCACTCCATCGAAGCGATATCCGAGCTGGTGGAGCCGCTGGTGGAGGCGGACTGGAACCGCCGGACGCCCTGCCCGGGCTGGTCGGTGCGCGACATCGTGTCGCACGTCATCGGACTGGACTGCGAGATGTACGGCGACCCGCGGCCCATCCACACGCTGCCCCGCGACCTGTTCCACGTCACCAACGACCTCCAGCGCTACATGGAGATGCAGGTCGACGTCCGCCGCCACCACACGGCCCCCGAGATGACGTCCGAGCTGGAGTACACGGTCATCCGCCGCAACCGGCAGCTGCGCAACGAGTCCCGCCAGCCCACGGCGACGGTGCGCGGGCCGCTCGGCACCGAGCTGACGCTCGAGGAGTCCATGCGGCTGCACGCCTTCAACGTCTGGGTGCACGAGCAGGACCTGCGCACGGCGCTGGGCCGGCCCGGCAACCTCGACTCCCCCGGCGCGCACATCGCCCGGGACGCGCTGCTCGCCGAGCTTCCGGCGGTCGTCGCCGAGAAGGCCGCCGCGCCGCGCAGTTCCGCGGTCGTCTTCGACGTGCACGGTCCGATCGAGTTCCTGCGCACCATCCGCGTCGACATCCAGGGCCGCGGGACCCTGGAGACGGCTCCCGCGCTCGGGCCCGCCGCCTCGTTCGCCCTCGACTGGGAGACGTACGTGCGCCTGGCCTGCGGCCGGGTGACGGCGGAGGCGGTGGCCGACCGGGTGAAGGCCGAGGGCGAGCCGGAGCTGACGGCGGCCGTCCTGCGGAACTTCGCGGTCACCCGGTAGCCGGCCCCGGCCGGGTGCGGCACTCGACGACAGCGGGCCCGCCGTGTGGATCACGACGGGCCCGTTCTCGTGCTCAGCGGCCGACCGGAGGCCGGCCGTTCCTCATGTGACCGACGGTCAGCCCAGCCGCGCGAAGCCGTAGTTCAGAAGCTTCGTCGCGTCGGCGGCGCGCACGGTCGCGTTGGTGGAGGCCAGCACCGTGCCCACGACGGTTTTGCCGCGGCGGGTGGCGGCGAAGACGAGGCAGTACTTCGCCTCCGGGCCGGAACCCGTCTTCACGCCGATGGCGCCGCTGTAGCTGCTCAGCAGCGTGTTGGTGTTGACCCACGCGCCCATGGTGCGGGTCGAGCCGGTCTTGGTGATGGTCTTCGCGGTGTACGACTTGGTCTTGACGACCGCGCGGAAGTTCGCGTTCTTCAGCGAGTTGCTGGCGAGCTTCGTCAGGTCCTTCGCCGTCGAGTAGTTCGCCCCGTTGCCGATGCCGTCGAACGAGTCGAAGTGCGTCCGCGTCATGCCGAGCGTCTTCGCCTTGCTGTTCATCTTGGCGATGAAGCTCTTCACGCGCGCGGCCCGCGTCGAGCCCGCGCCGAACTTGTCGGCCAGGGCGTAGGCGGCGTCGCAACCCGACGGCAGCATCAGCCCGTAGAGCAGCTGACGGACCGTGACCTTGTCGCCGACGATCAGCCGCGCGGACGACGCGGTGTTCGCGACGATGTAGTCGCTGTAGGCCTTCTGGATGGTGACCTTGGCGTCCAGGTTCAGGTTCGCCTGCGACAGCACGACGTTCGCCGTCATGATCTTGGTGGTGGAGCCGGTGGACAGCTTGGTGTCCATGCCCTTGTTGTACAGCGCCGCACCGGTCGCGTTGTTCATCACGAAGCCGGTCCTGGCGGCGATCGTGGGCGTCGCGACAGCCTGCGCGGGCGCCGCGGTGAGGGCGCCGGTCGCGAGCACTGCGCCGGCGGTGACGGCAACGGCGGCGGCCCTGCGGACTCGAATGCCCTTGATGGCGGTTATCAACTGAAATACCCCGATTACGTCGAATGCCCCTGCGGTGCGGCCAAGTTCAAGGGGGAAAGAGGTGGGCCGCACATGTGTGACACGTAAGTAGCACACAAAGTTGTGGGCCTGCCGGGCAGAATTTCCGATTACTTGATCCATCCCTTACCCGGGCCCCACCCGCCGACGCCCGCCCGCCGCCCGCCGCGCCCCGCCAGCGGGTCCGCATCCTGGACCGGTCCCCGCATGCGTACGCGTTGTATCTATCCTGTGGGCATGCAGTCCTCCGCTCCGCCGACCCCCGTCCCCGTCAAGCAGCCGCCCGCCGCCGACCGGGTGTACGCCCACGTCAAACAGGGTGTCCTGGACCGCCGTTACGAGGGCGGGGCCCTCCTGACCGAGGGCGAGCTGGCCGAGGCCGTGGGGGTCTCGCGCACACCGGTGCGCGAGGCGCTGCTGCGGCTGGAGGCGGAAGGGCTGATCAAGCTCTACCCGAAGAAGGGCGCGCTGGTCCTACCGGTCTCCGCGCAGGAGATCGCCGACGTCGTGGAGACCCGCCTGCTCGTCGAGGAACACGCGGCGCGCAAGGCCGTGCCCGCGCCGCCCGCGCTCGTCGCGCGCCTGGAGGAACTGCTCGCCCGGCAGCGCGAGCAGGCCGCCGCGGGCGACCTGGCCGCCGCCGCCGTGACGGACCGCTGCTTCCACGCCGAGATCGTCCGCAGCGGCGGCAACGAGATCCTGTCCCGGCTCTACGACCAGCTCCGCGACCGGCAGCTGCGCATGGGCGTCGCCGTCCTGCACTCGCATCCCGACCGGATCGCCAAGACCCTCGCCGAACACGCGGAGATCCTCGAGGCGCTGCGCTCCGGCGACGCCGAACGGGCCGTCGAACTCGTCCACGGCCACATCGGCTGGTTCTCCCATCTCGCCCGCGGGGAGGTCCGGTGAGCACCGCGCCCCGCGGCCTGAACTCCACCCTTCCGGGTGACCCTCCCGGCGGCCGGCGCGCGATGGCCGTCTGGGGGATCGGCGTCTCGGTCTACTTCGTCGCCGTCATCTTCCGCACGTCGCTGGGGGTGGCCGGGCTCGACGCCGCCGACCGCTTCCAGGTGAACGCCTCGGCGCTGTCCACCCTCTCGATCCTTCAGCTCCTCGTCTACGCCGGCATGCAGATACCGGTGGGCCTGCTGGTCGACCGGCTGGGCACCAAGAGGGTGCTGACCATCGGCGTGGTGCTGTTCACCGCCGGCCAGCTCGGCTTCGCCTTCTCCCCGTCCTACGGCACGGCCCTCGCCTCGCGCGCCCTGCTGGGCTGCGGGGACGCGATGACGTTCATCAGCGTGCTGCGGCTCGGATCCCGCTGGTTCCCGGCCCGGCGCGGGCCGATGGTCGCCCAGCTCGCCGGTCTGGCGGGCATGGCGGGCAACCTCGTGTCCACTCTCGTCCTGGCCCGGCTGCTGCACGGCGTCGGCTGGACGGCGGCCTTCGCCGGCAGCGCGGTCGCCGGCGTGGTGGTGCTGGTCCTCCTGCTGCTGTTCCTGAAGGACCACCCCGAGGGGCAGGAGCCCGAGCCGTTCGCGCACCGCGGCGGGGCCTACGTCCGCCGCCAGATCGCCGCGTCCTGGCGTGAACCGGGCACCCGGCTGGGCCTGTGGGTGCACTTCACGACCCAGTTCCCGGCGATGGTGTTCCTGCTGCTGTGGGGCCTCCCGTTCCTCGTCGAGGCGCAGGGCCTGACCCGTGCCACGGCCGGTGAACTCCTCACACTGGTCGTCCTGAGCAACATGGTCGTGGGCCTCGTCTACGGCCAGGTCGTCGCCCGCCACCACGGGGCGCGGCTGCCGCTGGCCCTGGGCACGGTCGGTGCGACGGCCCTGGTGTGGGCGGCGACGCTGGCCTGTCCCGGCGGCCGCGCGCCCATGTGGCTGCTCGTGGTGCTGTGCGCCGTCCTCGGCGCGTGCGGACCCGCCAGCATGCTCGGGTTCGACTTCGCCCGCCCGGCGAACCCGCCCGAGCGCCAGGGGACGGCCTCCGGCATCACCAACATGGGCGGCTTCGTCGCGTCCATGACGACGCTCTTCGTGATCGGCGTGCTGCTGGACGCCACCGGCGACGACTACACGATCGCCTTCTCCTGCGTCTTCGTCCTCCAGGCACTCGGCGTCAGCCAGATCCTGCGCCTGCGCAGCCGCGCGGCCCGCCGCGAACGGGAACGGCTGGTGGCCAGCAGAGTGGAAACGGTGCACGTCCCGGCCTGAGCGAAACGGTGCACGTCCCGGCCTGAGCCCGGCTCCGTCCGGGGACGTCCGGGGACGGCCGGGGACGGCCGGGGACGGCCGGGGACAGCCGGAGACGGCCGAAGACGGCCGGCCGGGCCCTCTTCGGGGACCGTCAGCAGCCGGGTCGCCCCGGATCCCGGCCCGCCCCGGCAGCCGCCCCGGCGACCGAGGACGCCGGGGCCGCACACGCCGGCCCCGGTGCGCTCACCCGTCCCCCGCAGCGGGGATGACGGGCCTGCCGCCGGACGAGCCGGATCCGGGAAGGCCGACCGTCCCGGCGGCGGGCCCGCGGGCTCGCGGGCTCGTAGCCCGCGGGCCCGTAGGCCGCGGGCTCGTAGGCCGATTGCCATGCCGGCGGCCCGCCGGCGGGGTGCCGCGGCCCGGGCGGGCGCGGCTCCCCGCCAGCGGCCCGTCGGAGGGTGCCGCGGCCCGCGTGGGCGCGGCTCCCTCCGGCGGGATGGGGCGCTCAGCCCCAGGTGATCAGCTTCTTCGGCTGCTCCAGGATCGCCGCCACGTCGGCCAGCACCTTGGAGCCCAGTTCGCCGTCCACGAGGCGGTGGTCGAAGCTGAGCGCCAGGGTGGTGACCTGGCGGGGCTTGACCTTGCCCTTGTGGACCCACGGCTGGAGCCTGATCGCGCCGACCGCGAGGATCGCGGACTCGCCGGGGTTGAGGATCGGGGTGCCGGTGTCGACGCCGAAGACGCCGACGTTGGTGATGGTCACCGTGCCGCCCTGCATCGCGGCGGGGGACGTCTTGCCCTCCCGCGCCGTGGACACCAGTTCGCCGAGGGACTCCGCCAGCTGCGGCAGCGTCTTGGCGTGGGCGTCCTTGATGTTCGGGACCAGCAGCCCTCTGGGGGTGGCCGCCGCGATGCCCAGGTTGACGTAGTGCTTGACCACGATCTCCTGCGCCGCCTCGTCCCAGGACGCGTTGATCTCCGGATGGCGCTTGATGGCGATCAGCAGGGCCTTGGCGATGAGGAGCAGCGGGTTGACCCGCAGCCCCTGCATGTCCTTGTCCTGCTTCAGCTCCTCGACGAGCTTCAGCGTGCGGGTCACGTCGATCGTCACGAACTCCGTGACGTGCGGCGCGGTGAACGCCGAGCCGACCATCGCCGCCGCCGTCGCCTTGCGCACGCCCTTGACCGGCAGACGCGTCTCTCGTGCCGTGTCGTACGACGCCGCGGGCGCGGCCGCGGAGGCCGTGACCGGGGCCGGAGCGGCCGGAGCGGCGGTCACCGGCGCGGCGGCGGGGGCGGCCGCGGGGGCCGGGGCCGCCGCCGCGTGGACGTCCTCGCGGGTGATGATGCCGTCGGGGCCGGACGGCACCACGGTGGCGAGGTCGACGCCGAGGTCCTTGGCCAGCTTGCGGACCGGCGGCTTGGCCAGCGGGCGTTCCCGCACGGCGCTCGCGCCGCCGTGGCCGTTCAGCTCGGCCTGGACGGTCTCCGGGACCTGCGGGACGGTGATCTGGGGGCCCTTGCGCGGCCGGCGCTTGGTGGAGGACACCGCCACGCCGTAGCCGACGAGCACCGGCTGCCGGCCCGAGCCCGCGGACTTGGCCGGCTCGGGCTGCGCGGTACCGGCCGCAGGCCGGGCTTCCTCCGGGGCCGCCGGTGTCTGGGCTGCCGATGTCTGGGCTGCCGGTGCCTGCGCGGCCTGCGCGGGCACCTCGGCGACCGGGGCGGCGGCCGTGCCGCCCGACACGTCCACCGCGATGATCGACGTGCCCACGTCGACCGTGGTGCCCTCGGGGAAGTGCAGCGAGCGCACGACGCCGTCATAGGGGATGGGCAGTTCCACGGCGGCCTTGGCGGTCTCGACCTCGCAGACCACCTGGCCGTCCGTGACCGTGTCGCCCGGCTGGACGTACCACTTGAGGATCTCGGCCTCGGTGAGCCCTTCGCCCACGTCGGGCATCTTGAACTCGCGTACGGACGCTTCCGTCATCGTCGTCACGACCCTCTCCTCAGTACGCCAGGGCACGGTCGACGGCGTCGAGCACCCGGTCCAGGCCCGGCAGGTACTCCTCCTCCAGGCGCGCCGGCGGGTACGGGGCGTGGTAGCCGCCGACCCGCAGAACCGGGGCCTCCAGGTGGTAGAAGCAGCGCTCCGTGATCCGGGCGGCGATCTCCGCGCCCGAGCCGAAGAACACCGGCGCCTCGTGGACGACCACCAGACGGCGGGTCTTCTCCACCGACGCCTGGATCGAGTCGAAGTCCAGCGGGGACACCGACCGCAGGTCCACGACCTCCAGGTTCTTGCCCTCCTCTGCGGCCGCGGCGGCGACCTCCTGGCAGAGCTTCACCATCGGGCCGTAGGCGACGAGCGTCAGGTCCGTGCCCTCGCGGACGACCTTGGCCTTGTGCAGCGGGCCCGGGATGGCCTCGGTGTTGACCTCGGCCTTGTCCCAGTAGCGCCGCTTGGGCTCGAAGAAGATGACCGGGTCGTCGCTCTGGATGGCCTGCTGCATCATCCAGTACGCGTCGGAGGCGTTGGACGGCGAGACGATCTTCAGGCCGGACACGTGCGCGAAGAGCGCCTCGGGCGACTCGGAGTGGTGCTCGACCGCGCCGATGCCGCCGCCGTAGGGGATGCGCACGACGACCGGGAGCTTGACCTTGCCCAGCGAACGCGCGTGCATCTTGGCGAGCTGGGTGACGATCTGGTCGTAGGCCGGGAAGACGAATCCGTCGAACTGGATCTCCACGACCGGACGGTAGCCGCGCAGGGCCAGCCCGATCGCGGTGCCGACGATGCCCGACTCGGCGAGCGGGGTGTCGATGACGCGGCTCTCGCCGAAGTCCTTCTGCAGCCCGTCGGTGACCCGGAAGACGCCGCCGAGCTTGCCGACGTCCTCACCCATGATCAGGACCTTGGGGTCCGCCTCCAGGGCGTGGCGCAGCGACTCGTTGATCGCCTTGGCCAGGGCCAGGTTCTTGGTGCTCGCGGTGTCCGCCATCTCAGTTTCCCCCCGTACCCGCGGCGAAGCCGCTCTCGGATTCCGTCGCGAACGACGCCTGGTACGCGGCGAACTGCGCGCGCTCCTCGTCGACCAGGGCGTGTCCGTCCGCGTACACGTTCTCGAAGATCGCGAATCGGTCCGGGTCCGGCATGGCGCGGACCGCTTCGCGCACTCGCCTTCCCAACGCCTCGCTCTCCGCTTCGAGTTCCGCGAAGAATCCCTCGTCCGTGTGGTTTGAGGCCTCCAGGTGGCGGCGCAGGCGCAGGATCGGGTCCTTCGCCTCCCACGCCTCGCGCTCCTCGTCGGCCCGGTACTTCGTCGGGTCGTCGGAGGTGGTGTGCGCGCCCATGCGGTACGTGTACGCCTCGACGAGGGTGGGGCCCTCGCCGTTGCGGGCCCGCTCCAGGGCCCACCGCGTGACCGCGAGGCAGGCCAGCACGTCGTTGCCGTCCACGCGGACGCCGGGGAAGCCGTAGCCCTGGGCGCGCTGGTAGAGCGGGACGCGGGTCTGCTTCTCGGTGGGCTCGGAGATCGCCCACTGGTTGTTCTGGCAGAAGAACACCACCGGCGCGTTGTAGACCGCGGAGAAGGTGAACGACTCCGCCACGTCGCCCTGGCTGGAGGCGCCGTCGCCGAAGTAGGCGATGACCGCGCTGTCCGCGCCGTCCTTGGCGACGCCCATCGCGTACCCGGTCGCGTGCAGCGTCTGGGAGCCGATGACGATGGTGTACAGGTGGAAGTTGTTGCCGTTGGGGTCCCAGCCGCCGTTGTTGACGCCGCGGAACATGCCGAGCAGGTTCGTCGGGTCGACGCCGCGGCACCAGGCGACGCCGTGTTCGCGGTAGGTCGGGAAGACGTAGTCGTCCTCGCGGGTGGCCCGGCCCGAGCCGATCTGGGCGGCCTCCTGGCCGAGCAGCGAGGCCCACAGGCCCAGTTCGCCCTGGCGCTGAAGGGCGGTCGCCTCGGCGTCGAAGCGGCGGGTGAGCACCATGTCGCGGTAGAGGCCGCGGAGGTCTTCAGGGGTGACACCGGAGACGTACTTGGCGTACTCGGCGTTCTTGGCGTTCTTGACCCGCTTGCCCTCCGGGGTCAGCAGCTGCACGAGCTCGGGCTCGGCGCTCTTCCTCGCGGTGGTGCGGGCGCGCTCGGTGCCGCTCGCGCCGGCCTTGCTTCCGGCGCTGCGTCGCGGCTTGTGCGCGGCAGTGCTCTCCACGGTCACGTGTGCTCCTCCGTCGGTCCGGCCCCCGGGGTCGCCGGGTGGCTGGGGTCCCCCCGGCTCTCCAGGAGCCTGAGGGAGCGGCTCACCTGATTTCCGACACCCGTGCACGGGGTGGGTGCCACTCGGTCGGAACAGGCGTGACAGGTGCCCCGGCGAGCGCCCTGCGATCGACACGTTACCCAGTGCTTCACATTTCTGTGAAACCCCTCTTGACCTGCGTTTTTGCTTGGATTTCCAAGTAAATCGGCAAAGTCGGGAAGGAGCCTGGTCACAGCCTTGCAGGAGGCCGGAGCAACGGCACGTTATCCCGGCCACCCGCGCCACGGGAAGAGCCATCGGGGAGCGACCTGCGGCCGTCCGGGCGGTCGGGGCGCAGGTCCGCCCGCCGCCGGACCCGCCGGGCGGCCCGCGCGACGGCCCTCCCGCGAGCCCCCTTGCGTCGGGCCCCGGCGCGACCGGATGCGACCGTCCGTGACTCCCGTTGCAGTTCGGTGACCGTCTGTGACAACGCGCAGCTCACAGGCGCGTTCAGTGGCCTAGCATCGGGCGCGTGCCGCGCTCCTGTGTACCCCCCTCAGTGCCCCACGCGCCCCCTCTGGGCGCCCTGCTCCACCGGTACGCCGCCGGCTCCGCGCTCGCCTGCGAGCCCGTCGAGGAAGGCCTGCTCAACCGCGGATACCGGCTGCGCACCACCCGCGGCCGGTACTTCCTCAAACACCACTTCGACCCGGACACCGCCGACCCCGCGTCGATCGCCCGGCAGCACCGGGCCACCGAGCGCCTGGCCGACCTGGGCGTCCCCGTGGCGCCACCGCTGCCCGGACGCGACGGCCGCACGGTCGCCGTCGTCGGCGGCCACGCCTACGCCCTGCACCCCTGGATCGAGGGCCGCCACCGCCACGGCTCCCAGCTCACCCCCGGTCAGTGCGGCCGCCTCGGGGCACTGCTGGGGGTGGTGCACGCCGGCCTGGAGCACGTCATGCGCACGTCCTCCGCCGGGCAGCCGTCGTCGGCGCGGGGCGAGCGGGTGCCTCCGGCGCGCGAACCGGCGCACGCCCCCGGCGGGCGCGCCGCCCGCACCGGGCCGGCCCCTCGTCCGGGACACGCGCCCCCCATGGAAACGCCCTCTCCCGCGGCGGGCCCCTTCCCTTTCAGCGGCCACGCGGGCCTCGGCCTCCCCGGCCCGCGCGACGTGAGCGGCCCGCGTGGCCTTCCCGGTCCGCCGGACGCGCCCGGCGCTGCCGCCGCGCACGCCGCCCGCGCCTCTCAGGCTGCCCACGTCGGCCCCGCGCCCTTCGGCGACGCGGCCGGCCTGACCGAAGCGGCGTCCTCGTACGGGGCGGCCGGTGCGCCCGTCGCGTCGCCCGCTCCCGGCCGGTCCGACGATCCCGCGCCGAGTCCCGACCCGGCGGACACCTTCGTCCTCATCGACGACCTCCTCGCGCGCGTGCGGCGCCACCGCCCCGCCGACTGCTTCGACGAACTGGCCCGCCACCGCCTTCTGGAGCGGCGCCGGCTGCTGGAACGGCACGCGGACCGGCGGCCCCCGCACGGCGGACCGGTCGGCTGGGTGCACGGGGACTTCCACCCCTTCAACCTGCTCTACCGCGGGGACGCACCCGCCGCCATCGTCGACTGGGACCGGCTGGGGGTGCAGCCCCGCGCGGAGGAGGCCGTCCGCGCGGCCGCCATCTTCTTCGTCCGGCCCGACGGCACGCTCGACCTGCCGAAGGCGAGGGAGTACGCACGCGCGTACCGGCGCACGGCCGGGGCCTCGTCCGGTGAACTCGCGGCGGCCGTGCACCGCGTGTGGTGGGAGCGGCTCAACGACTTCTGGATGCTGCGCTGGCACTACGAGCGCGGCGACACCCGCGTGGACTCCCAGTTCCCGGCGTCCTCGGCGCTCGCGGTGTGGTGGACGCGCGAGTACGACGCCGTCCGCGGAGCGTTCACCGACTGACCCGGAGGAGCCCGCCGGCCCCCGCGGGTCTCCCTCCTTCTCCCCAGCGGCCCCAGCCCGGCACCGGCACATGCACCGTGCACCGCCCCTGGCCCCGGGACACCCACCCCATACGCACGCGCGCGTGGGACCCCGGCAGGGGCCCACGCGCGCGTGGAGGAGAGGAACTGCTTCGCGGCCGGTGTGACCGGCCGGTCCGGTCAGCCGCCGGTGAGGCCGCCGCCGAGGGTGGTGTTGCCCGGATCGGTTCCGCCCGTCTCGTTGCCCGAGGCCGGAGCGCTCGGCTCCGTCTCCGTGTCGGTGGGCTCGTCCGAGGGCTGGCCGCCCGTCTCCTCGTCCGTCGGCTCGCCGCTCGCGGACGGGGACGGCGAGGAGGCAGGCGAGGAGGAGGGCTTGTACGACGGCGAGTAGTTCTGGTTCGTGTTGGAGCCGGTGTTGTCGTCCGAGGTGTCGTCGCTGGACGTCTGGCTCTCCTCGTCGCTGGGCTGCTCGCTCGGCGCGGTGTCCGACACGGACGGCGAGACGGACGGCGTCGGGGAGGTCCCTCCGCCGCCGGTTCCGTCGCCCCGGTTGTTCAGCGCGAGCGCGACGCCCGCGGCGATGGCGATCACCGCGAACACGGCGAGGATCCACAGCTTGCCGCGGCCGCTGCCCTTGTTGCCGTGGCCCTCGAACCCGCCGTCGTCGCCGCCGCCGTAGCCGGTGGGCAGGATCTGCTGCGGGATCTGCGAGGTGCTGGAGCCGTCGGCTCCGTGCGGCAGCACGGCCGTCGTGCTCGCGAAACCGCCGGCGGGCGTGCCGGCGCCGCCCGCCGCCCCCACCGGCCCGGTGTTCCAGGTGCCGGTGTGGCCGCCCTGGTCGTACAGCATCTGCAAGCCGTACTGGACCAGGCCGCGCATCTCCTCCGCCGTCTGGAAACGGTCGTCGGGATCCTTGGCGAGGGAACGCATGACCAGGCCGTCCAGCTCCGGCGGGCACTCGCCGCCCGAGGTCTGCGACGGCGGCACCGGGATGTCCTGCACGTGCTGGTAGACCACCGACAGCGGCGTCTCGCCGGTGAAGGGGGGCCGCAGCGCCAGCAGCTCGTACAGCAGACAGCCGGTGGCGTACAGGTCGGAGCGGTGGTCGACGGCCTTGCCGAGCGCCTGCTCCGGCGAGAGGTACTGCGGGGTGCCCATGACCATGCCGGTCTGCGTCATCGTCGTCGACGCGCCGTGCAGGGCGCGCGCGATGCCGAAGTCCATCACCTTGACGGCGCCGTTGTGCGTGATGATCACGTTCGCCGGCTTGATGTCGCGGTGCACGATGCCGTGCTGGTGCGAGTAGGCGAGCGCCTCCAGCACCCCCGAGGTGATGATCAGGGCCTGCTCGGGCCCCGGCGCCTCGGCGTTGAGGAGGAGGTCGCGGATGGTGCGTCCCTCGACGATCTCCATCACGATGTACGGCACGCTCTGGCCGCCCACGAAGTCCTCGCCGGAGTCGTACACGGCGACGATCGCATGGTGGTTGAGGCCGGCCACCGACTGGGCCTCACGCGTGAAGCGGGCCTTGGACACGGGGTCCTCGGCCAGGTCGGCGCGCAGCAGCTTGACCGCCACGGTGCGGCCGAGACGTACGTCCTCCGCCGCGAACACCTCGGCCATGCCGCCCCGGCCGAGTCGGCGGGTCAGCCGGTAACGGCCGTCTCCGACCAGCCCTCCGTTGCCCCAGTTCTCCGGCGCATCGGACATACCGCCGCCAGTCGCCTCGGGGTCGGACGGGCCCTGAGCGCGCTGCTGTGCCATCAGTCCTCGCCGTCGTTTCTGCCCGCGGTGCGCGCGGTGTTGTCACGGTCTCCGTCGGCCACGCTACAGCCTCCGCGCAAGCCGCCGGTCCGGGACGATCCCCGGAACGATCCCCGGGGCGGGCCCCCGGCGCCGGTCCGGGACGGACCGGCCATCAAACCCGTACGCCGTGCAGCCGTGCAAATTGTGTGTACCGGCCGTACGGCGCCTGTAACGCTTCCGCGACGCTTCTTTCTCGTAGGGTCACGGAACGGGCACCGAACTTGACGTGTCGGTGCCCTGCGGCAGACTTGGCCGGGAATAGCACTTCCGATCAACGACAGTCAACGGCGCCAGACGGCCGACGGGGGACGCAGAAGATGAGCCAGGACGGCGCGCAGGGCCGGTACGCGGGGCGGGCGCTCGCCGCCGGCCGGTATCAGCTGCGCGACTTGCTCGGCGAGGGCGGCATGGCCTCGGTCCACCTCGCCTACGACGCCGTGCTCGACCGTCAGGTCGCGGTCAAGACCCTGCACACCGAACTGGGCCGTGAACAGGCCTTCCGCGAGCGTTTCCGCCGCGAGGCGCAGGCCGTGGCCAAGCTCACGCACACCAACATCGTCTCCGTCTTCGACACGGGCGAGGACGACGTGGACGGGCTCACCACCCCCTACATCGTCATGGAGTACATCGAGGGCCGCCCGCTCGGCTCGGTGCTCGACGAGGACGTGCGCCGGCAGGGCGCGATGCCGGCCGACAAGGCGCTGAAGATCACCGCGGACGTGCTGGCGGCGCTGGAGATCAGCCACGAGATGGGCCTGGTCCACCGCGACATCAAGCCCGGCAACGTGATGATGACCAAGCGCGGCGTGGTCAAGGTGATGGACTTCGGCATCGCCCGCGCCATGCAGTCCGGCGTCACCTCGATGACGCAGACCGGCATGGTCGTCGGAACCCCCCAGTACCTCTCGCCCGAACAGGCCCTCGGACGCGGGGTGGACGCCCGCTCCGACCTGTACTCGGTCGGCATCATGCTCTTCCAACTGGTCACCGGACGGCTGCCGTTCGAGGCCGATTCACCGCTTGCGATCGCGTACGCGCACGTGCAGGAGGAGCCGGTGGCCCCCTCCTCGATCAACCGGGCGCTGCCGCCGGCCGTCGACGCGCTCGTCGCCCGCGCGCTGAAGAAGAACCCGAACGAGCGTTTCCCGACCGCCGTCGCCATGCGCGACGAGTGCCTGCGCGTCGCCGCGTCCTTCCAGCCCGCCCCGCCGAGCATCGTCCCGGGCGCGCAGACGTCCAGCGGCGCGGGCGTCGGCTCGGCGGTGTTCCCGCCGGTCGGCCAGAGCACCCCGCCGCAGGGAAGCGTGCAGACGCCGTACCAGCCCGGCCCCAACCCGAACCCCTACGGCACTCCGGCGCCCGCGGCGTCCTACGGCTACCCGCAGCAGGGCGGCTACCAGACGCCCGCTCCGGCGTACAACCAGCAGGCGCCGCACACCCCGTACAACCTCGGCCCGCAGCCGTCGACCCCCGTGCCCTCGGGTGGCGGCCGCAGGAACAACAAGCCGGTCCTCATCGGCTCGGCCGTCGTCGCCGTCGTCGCGGTCGGCGGTCTGATCGCCAGCCTCACCGTGGGCGGCGGCAGCGACGACGATGCCAAGGGCGGCGGCGGGACCGCGAGTTCCTCGCCGGTGGTGACGAAGGCGGCGGACTACCGCGCGCCGGACACCTCCAAGACGATCGAGGCGACGGAGTGCTCCGAGCCGCAGGAGTCGTACAACGACCCCGACAAGATCCGGGTGCCGAACTTCCGGTTCAAGTACATCGGTTCGGTCAAGGCCTGCTTCCAGGCCGCCGGCTGGCCATACAAGATCACGAAGGTCGACGAGAACACGTACGGCGACGGCGCGGTCATGGACCAGTTCCCCTCGGCCGGCACGGACGTCGACCCCAAGGACATGCCCGAGATCGAACTGAAGGTCTCCACCGGCAACCCGGCCTGAGGACCGGCCGGCGCGTCCGCCGCCCGTCTTCGGCGGCGACCTGCGGACGACTGCCTGCGGACGACTGTGTAACGGACGACTGCATGACCTGCGGGCAACTGCATGTGAGAGGGCCCGGCGGGTGACGCCGGGCCCTTGATGTGTACTGCGTGTCTGCGTGTACTGCGGACGGCCGCTGACGACTACAGGTACGGCCCGCCCGAACGGCCGCCCGCGGCGCGCGGGTCGTCCGCGCCCTCATGGCTCATGCCGGGCGGCAGCGCGCGGCGCATCTGCTCCAGCTGGGCCCGCGCGGCCATCTGCTGGGCGAAGAGCGTGGTCTGGATGCCGTGGAAGAGGCCCTCCAGCCAGCCGACCAACTGGGCCTGCGCGATGCGCAGCTCCGCGTCGCTCGGCGTCGACTCCTCGTTGAACGGCAGGGACAGTCGCTCCAGTTCCTCCACCAGTTCCGGGGCCAGGCCGTCCTCCAGCTCCTTCACCGAGCTGGAGTGGATCTCCTTCAACCGGGCCCGGCTCGCCTCGTCCAAAGGAGCCGCGCGCACCTCCTCCAGAAGCTGCTTGATCATGCTTCCGATCCGCATGACCTTCGCCGGCTGCTCGACCTGCTCCGTCACCGGAATCTCACGGGAGTCCTCGTCGGCGTCGGTGCCGCCGAGCGCCATGCCGTCCTGGCCTACGACCAGGATCCTCTGGGCGTTCTCCGGCGACCTTTCGTTCCTCGGCATCTCCATGCCGTCATTGTCGCGCACGTGCCCACCTCATCACCGTGGTGCCCCCCGTGAAAGGCGATCCCGTGTTTGCGTGCGTGTCCGTTCGGCGGAGTCCGGAATGCGGGCGAAATGCCCCGATGTCACGCTTGGTGGGTGTTTTCTTGGCGAACGGTCACCGGGAGGGGGTCACGGACGTGACTCCGAGGCAGTGGGCATGGTGCGGGACCCGAGCGGCCATGACGGCCCTGGCGGGAGTCCTGGTGCTGACATACGGGGGCGCCGCGTCGTACGCGGCCGGTCCGGCGCGCGGACGCCTCCCGGCATACGCCGACGCGCCCGCTTCGGCCACCCCCTCCCCCTCCCCGCACGAACCCGACCGGGCCGGCAGCCGGGCGGGCGAGGGACGCGCGCGGCCCGGGCGCGAGGACGCGGACGAGGACGCGACCGCGCAGGACCCGGAAAGCGAGGACGACTCCGGTGAGGACCCGGACGCAGGGGACGGCGAGCTGGAGGCCGGCGACGGCGACCACGCCGACGACGGCACGTCCCAGACCGCCGACGCCCCCGCGCCCGTGACCTCGGCGCCGGAGGACTCCCGCGCCGACGCCCCCGCGCCCGTGACCTCGGCGCCGGAGGACTCCCTGCGGCAGGCGGCTACCCAGGGGGACCGGGCCGACGGCCCCGTCCTGCAGATCCTCCCGCTCGGCAGCGGGCTCGTCCTCATCGGCCTCGGCATCGCCCTGGCGATCGCCGCCCTCCGCCTCCGCCGCAGCTGACACCGCCCGCCCGGGGTCCCACCCGGCCGGGTGCCAGGGTGTCGGGGTGCGGGGTGCGGGGTGTCAGGGTGCGACCAGCAGGACCTTGCCGACGTGGCCGCTCTCCTCCACGATCCGGTGGGCGGCGGCCGCGTCGCTCATCGGGACCTCGCGGTCGACGACGGGGCGCACCCGGCCTGCGGCGACCAGCGGCCAGACGTGCTCGCGCACGGCCGCCACGATCGCGGCCTTCTCCTCCAGGGGACGGGCCCGCAGCGAGGTCGCGGTGACGGCGGCCCGCTTGCCGAGCAGCGCACCGATGTTCAGCTCGCCCTTGGCGCCGCCCTGCATGCCGATGATCGCGAGACGGCCATTGACGGCGAGGGCCTGGACATTGCGGTCCAGGTACTTCGCGCCCATGTTGTCGAGGATGACGTCCGCGCCGGCCCCGGCGGTGGCCTGCCTGACCTCGGCGACGAAGTCCTGCTCGCGGTAGTTGACCAGGATGTCGGCGCCCAGTTCGGCGCACTTGTCCAGCTTCTCCTTGGTGCCCGCGGTGACGGCGACCCGCGCGCCGACGGCCTTGGCCAGCTGGATCGCCATGGTGCCGATGCCGCTGGAACCGCCGTGCACGAGCAGCGTCTCACCGGGACGGAGGTGGGCGATCATGAAGACGTTCGACCAGACGGTGCTGGTCACCTCGGGGAGCGCGGCGGCCTGCCGGAGGTCGACGCCTTCGGGCACCGGAAGCAGCTGACCGGCCGGCACGGCCACCTTCTCGGCGTAGCCGCCGCCCGCGAGCAGCGCGCACACCTCGTCGCCGGTGTTCCAGCCGGTTACGCCCGGACCGACCGCGGCGATCCTGCCGGAGCACTCCAGGCCGGGATAGCGCGACGCACCGGGCGGCGGGTCGTAGAAGCCCTGCCGCTGCAGGATGTCGGCGCGGTTGACGGCGCCGGCCACCACCTCGACCAGGACCTCGCCCTCGCCGGGAACGGGATCGGGCACCTCGTCCCAGACCAGCGCCTCGGGACCGCCGGGTTCGGGAATCGTGATCGCATACATGAGGACGACGCTACTCCCCGGCTTCGTCCGGAAGGCCACGGGCGAACGGCCGGGGGCAGGACGGCCGGGAACAGACGGCCGGGGCCGGACGGCTGTCGGCCGGCTCAGGGTTCAGGCCGGCGGCAGGGGCGGCACTCCGGGCATCCCCGGGGCGCCGAGCTGGGCATGCCTTCGGTCCGGCCCCATCCGCACGATCGAGACCAGCCGGTCGGTGAGCTGCAACACCCCGATCGCCGGGTCGTCGTAGGCGAGGACGCGATGCCCGCGCACGACGCTGACCACGAGGTCGGCCGTGTCGCGCGGCCCGAGGCCCGCCTCGGCCTTGGTGACCGGGCGTTCGACCAGGTCGAGCCCGTCGCCCTGCTGGATGAGGTCCTCCATGACCCGGCCCGCCGCCGGGCTGAGCACCGACAGCCCCAGCAGCCGTCCGGCCGCCCCGGCGCTGGTGATGACCTCGTCGGCGCCCGACTGCTTGAGCAGCGGCGCGTTCTCCTCCTCGCGGACAGCCGCCATGATCTTCGCGCCGGGGTTGAGCTGGCGGGCGGTGAGCACGACCAGAACGGCCGTGTCGTCGCGCTGGGTCGCGATGACGATCCGGCCCGCCCGCTGCACCTCGGCCCGCCGCAGCACGTCGCTGCGCGTCGCGTCGCCGACCACGCCCTCGTACCCTTCGGCCGTCGCGGCTTCGACCACCTTCGCGCTCGGGTCGATCACCACGACCTGGTCCTTGCGCAGCCCCGCGGCGCAGGCCGTCCGGATCGCGGACCGTCCCTTCGTGCCGAAGCCGACGACGACAATGTGGTCACGCAAGGGGACCTCCGGGGATCATGAACATCTGGGGGGCCAGGGACACGTGTTGATTCATGACGGGCGCGGACCCGCCGGGAACCATGGTGCCCACCGATCGGATCACCGTCAGCAGGGGGCACACGATGAAGGACCATGAACGACAGCCCGGCAGGCCCAGGTTCTCACTGTTCAGGTCCCTCTGGTACCGCTCGCGCTCGGAAGCCCGCGACGACGCCGAAGCGGGCCGCACCATCACGATGCCCGTGCGCGTCGGCGCGCCGCCGCTCCTTCAGGTGCTGCGGCGGCTGGCCCTGGGGCTTCTGGTGCTGGCCCTCACCACACTGATCGTCTACGTCGACCATGACGGCTACAACGACAACTCCGACGGCTCCGTCGGACTGCTGGACGCGGCCTACTACGCCACCGTCACCCTCTCCACCACCGGCTACGGCGACATCACCCCGGTCAGCGACACGGCCCGGCTGGTCAACATCCTGGTCATCACCCCGCTGCGCGTGCTGTTCCTGATCATCCTGGTCGGCACCACCCTGGAGGTCCTCACCGAGCGCACCCGCCAGCAGGTCCGCATCCATCGCTGGCGGTCCCGCACCAGCGGCCACATCGTGGTCGTCGGATACGGCACGAAGGGCCGCCACGCGGTGCAGACCCTCGTCGGACAGGGCATCCCCAAGGAGCACATCGTCATCGTGGACGCCCAGCGCAAGGCGGCGCTGCTCGCCGGGGACGACGGGCTGGTGGCGGTGACGGGCGACGCCACCCGTTCGGAGACGCTGGTCAAGGCCGAGGTGCAGCACGCCCGCCGAGTGATCGTCTCGCCCCAACGCGACGACACGGCCGCCCTGGTCACCCTGACCGCCCGGCAGCTGAACCGGCGCGCCACCATCGTGGTCGCCGCCCGTGAGGACGAGAACGTGCCGCTGCTCAAACAGAGCGGCGCCGACACCGTGATCACCAGTTCCAGTTCCGCCGGACGGCTGCTCGGCGTGTCGATGGTGAGCCCGACCGTGGCCCGGACACTGGAGAGCCTGATGACCATCGGCAGCGGCCTGGACCTCATCGAGCGCCCGATCACCCATGCGGAAGCCGGCAAGGATCCCCGCGCCTGCAAGGACCTCGTGGTGGCCGTGGTCCGGGGCAAGGAACTGATCGACTACACCGACCCCCGGCTCGCCCGTCTCCAGCAGGGGGACCGGGTCATCACGGTGAGCCGGACCATCCCGGCACCCGAGCCGTCATGACGGTGTTTCACGTGAAACAAAGGCGGCGTTTCACGTGAAACACGCCCTGTTTCACGTGAAACAGGCGCCGATCCCGGCCGTGGTCCACGGCAGGTCGAGCACTTCCGCCTCCTGACCCGCCGGTGCGCCGCCCGGCGGTACGACGGCGAGGGCATCGGCCGCCGCGATGCCCCGCAGCATGGCCGGACCGTTGTAGTGCAGCGGCACGGCGTGGTCGCCCCGCAGCACCACCGGGATGAGCCGCGTGTCGTGCGGGTGCCCCTGTACGGACTCCCGCAGCGGCAACGTGTAGGGCTCGGGAGCCCCGCGGGAGGCGAGCGTGCGCAGCAGCGGTTCGGCGAGGGTGAGCAGGCCGGAGACGGCGGCGAGAGGGTTGCCGGGCAGACCGACGAGGTGCTGCCCCTCCTCGACCCGGGCCAGCAGCATGGGATGTCCGGGCCGCACCTTGACGCCGTCGACGAGGAGTTCGGCGTCGATCCGGCGCAGTGTGGGGTGCACATGGTCGACGGGCCCCGAGGCCGTGCCCCCGGTGGTGACGATCAGATCGGCGTCCGACGATGTGATGGCCTTGAGCAGGGCCTTCGCCTCGTCCCGGAGCCTGCGTACGGCGATGACCTCGGCGCCCTGGGCTCGCAGCCACGGCGGCAGCATCGGACCGAGCGCGTCCCGGATGAGGCCGTCGTGCGGCCGGCCCTCGGCGAGCAGTTCGTCGCCGAGCACCAGGACTTCCACCCGGGGCCGGGGCACGACGGTCACCGTGTCGTAGCCGGCGGCGGCGGCGAGACCGAGGACCGCCGGTGTCACCACCGCCCCGGCGAGGAGCAGTTGGTCGCCGGTGCGGCACTCCTGGCCGCGCGGCCGGATGTCCTGGCCGTGTTGCATCTCGCGGGTCGGATGCAGTCGGCCGCCGTCGTCGGTGCGGCCGTGCTCGCTGCGCAGCACCGCGGTGGTGTCCAGCGGGATGCGGGCGCCGGTGGCGATGCGGACGGCCTCGCCGTCGGCGAGGGGGGCGGGCGCGGAACTCCCGGCGAGCACGCCCTCCTCCCGTACGTGCCAGGGGCCGGGGCCCGCGACGGCCCATCCGTCCATCGCCGACGTGTCGAACGAGGGCAGGTCGGTGAGCGCGGTCAGCGGGGCGGCCAGCACCAGCCCCAGCGCGTCGCCGAGACCGACGGAGACGGGGGCGGGGCGGGCGCCCGGCCGGGCGGCGCGGGCGGCGATCGTCCGGGCTTCGGACCAGGCCGTGGCGCGGTGGCGCCGCTCCCCGGCCTCCCGGTGGCCGGCGTCCGCGGCCCCGGTGGACGGGGAGGGGGCGGATCCTCGCCGGTCGGGGCGGGAGCCGCCGGCCGGGCGGGCGGAGCCGTTGCCGTCCTTCACCAGGGCGAGCGCCTCCTCGACGTCGAGGTCCTCGGCGTCGAGACCCTGCCGGGCGCCGTGCGGGGTCATCCGGCGTCCGGTCCCGGGCCGTCGTTCCCGGCGGCCTCGTCCTGTCCGGCTCCCTGTCCGGCTTCCTGCCCGGCGGCCTCCTCTTCGGCCTCCTGGGCCCAGCGCAGGGCCAGCGCGGCGGCCTTGCGGGCGGCCTCGGCGACGGCTTCGGAGCCGCCTCCCGCCCGGGCGGCCGCGTAACCGACCAGGAAGGTCGTCAGAGGGGCGGCCGGCCGGGCCACGCCGTGGGCCGCATCCCGGGCGAGGTCGAGGAGGACGCCGGTGTCGACGTCGAGGTCGACGCCCAGTTCGGCCTTGACTGCGGAAATCCATTCATCCAGCACGTGGTCATGCTCCCTGATACGGGCCCTGGCGGTGGCAATGTCGTCCCAGGTGTCGCAGTCGAAGGCTCCGACCGGGTCGGGGACGCGGACGAGGTCGAGTCCGGCGGTGAGCCGGCGCAGGGGCAGCCCCGTGAGGCCGCCGTGGGCAGCGGTGAGCGCCGCCAGTCCGCGGCGCAGCGCGGCCGTGCGGTACGCGGCGACGAGCGGCTGGTCGCGGCCGTCCGCGTCGGTGAGGAGCGCGCCCTCGGCTCCGCCGGAACGCAGCGCGCTCAGCAGCCGCCGCAGGGCGTCGGGCGCGAGGAAGGGCAGATCGGCGGAGAGGACGAGGACGTCGTCCGCCGTGATGTGGCGCAGACCGGCGTCCAGCGCGGCGACAGGGCCCGCACCCGGCGGATTCTCGCGCGCCCAGCGCACGGGCCGGGCGGTGGGGCGGGGGGCCGCGACGACGACGGTGGCGCGGGCGTCGGCGCAGGCGTCGAGGACCCGGTCGAGCAGGGCGCGGCCGCCCACCCGCACGCCCGGTTTGTCGGCCCCGCCGAGCCGGCGGGCGCCGCCGCCGGCCAGCACGACGGCGTCGTGGGCGGCGGGCTCGTTCGAGGTCACCCTCCGAGTATGCGGGCCGGTCCCGGGGATTCGGACCCCCGGGACCACGGCGAACACGGAGAGGGCGGCGAGGGCGGCGGGGCGCCCCCGGTCACAGGGTGCGCAGCAGCACCGCCGGCTGCTCCACGCAGTCGGCCACATGGCGCAGGAAGCCGCCCGCCGTGCCGCCGTCGCACACCCGGTGGTCGAAGGTGAGCGAGAGCTGAACGACCTGGCGCACCGCCAGCTCGCCCTCGTGCACCCACGGCTTGGGGACGATGCGGCCGACGCCGAGCATGGCCGCCTCCGGGTGGTTGATGATCGGCGTGGAGCCGTCGACGCCGAACACTCCGTAGTTGTTCAGCGTGAAGGTGCCGCCGGTCAGGTCCGCGGGAGTGAGCCGTCCCTCGCGGCCGGCCTCGGTGAGCCGGGCGAACTCCGCGGTGAGCCCCTCGGCGTCCCGTGCGTGCGCGTCACGGACCACGGGCACGACGAGGCCCCTGTCGGTCTGTGCGGCGAAGCCGAGGTGGACCTGGTCGAACCGGACGATCTCGCGGGCGGCCTGGTCGACGGTGGAGTTCAGCTCCGGATACCGGGCCAGCGCCGCGGTGCAGATACGGGCGAGCAGCGCGAGGAGGGAGATCTTCGGCCCGCCCGCCGCGTTCATCGCCGTCCGGGCCCGCATCAGTTCGGTCGCGTCGGCGTCCACCCAGCAGGTCGCGTCCGGGATCTCCCGCCGGCTGCGCGACAGCTTGTCGGCGACGGCGCCACGGACGCCCTTGAGCGGCACGCGGCGTCCGCCGGCGAGGGCGGCGGTCCCGCCGGCACGCGGGGCCTCCTGCCCGGGCTCTTCGCGCGGCACGGCCACCCGCAGCGCGCTCTCGACGTCGGCCCGCAGGATGAGACCCTCCGGTCCCGAGCCCCTGAGTTCGCGCAGGTCCAGCCCGTTCTCCCGAGCGAGCCGGCGCACCAGCGGCGAGATCACGGGGACGGGCCCGCCGAGCGCCTCAGCCGGTGCGGCCGGTGCGGCCTGTGCGGCCGGGACCGCCGGGGCCGTGCCGTCGACCGCGACGGTGGCTTCGGCGGTGGCGGCCGGTTCCGGTCGCGCGGAGCGGACCCGGCGCCTGCGCGCGGGCGCCTCCGATGTGCCGTATCCGACGAGAACGTTGCCCGAGCCCCCGGTCGCGGCCTCGACCTCGGCTGCGCCGGAGGCCGGCGCGCCGACCGCGACCGTGATCAGCGGGGCGCCGACGGGCAGTTCCGTGCCCTCCTCGCCGAAGCGGGCGGTCACCACGCCCCCGTAGGGGCAGGGCACCTCGACCATCGCCTTGGCCGTCTCGACCTCGACGACCGGCTGGTCGACGGCGACCACGTCGCCGACCTGGACCAGCCAGCGCACGATCTCCGCCTCGGTGAGTCCCTCACCGAGGTCGGGCAGCTTGAACTCCAGCACCTGTGCCATCAGTTCCCGGCCTCCCACTGCAACCGCGCCACGGCGTCCAGGATGCGGTCGACGCCGGGCAGGTGGTGGCGCTCCAGCATCGGCGGCGGATACGGCAGGTCGAACCCGGCCACGCGCAGCACCGGCGCCTCCAGATGGTGGAAGCAGCGCTCGGTGACGCGGGCGGCGATCTCCCCGCCCGGGCCGCCGAAGGAGCCCGACTCGTGCACGACGACCGCGCGTCCGGTGCGCCGCACCGACGCGGCGACCGTCTCGTCGTCGAACGGGACCAGCGAGCGCAGGTCGACGACCTCCAGGTCCCAGCCCTCGGCCCGCGCCGCCTCGGCGGCTTCGAGGCAGACCGGCACCGACGGCCCGTACGTGATCAGCGTGGCGCTGCGGCCCTGACGCCGCACCACCGCACGCCCGATGGGCTCGACGTCCGTCGGCTCCTGCGGGTTCCAGGCGTCCTTGGACCAGTACAGGCGCTTGGGTTCGAGGAAGACCACCGGGTCGTCGGAGGCGATGGAGGCGCGCAGCAGGCCGTAGGCGTCGGCGACCGTGGCGGGCGTGACGACGTGCAGGCCCGGGGTGGCCATGTAGTAGGCCTCGGAGGAGTCGCTGTGGTGCTCCACGCCGCCGATGCCGCCGCCGTAGGGCACCCGGACGGTGATCGGCAGGGGCATCCGGCCGCGGGTGCGGTTGCGCATCCGGGCGACATGGCTGATGAGCTGCTCGAACGCCGGGTAGGCGAACGCGTCGAACTGCATCTCGACGACCGGCCGCAGACCGTACATGGCCATGCCGACGGCGGTGCCGAGGATGCCGGCCTCGGCGAGCGGGGTGTCCGTGCAGCGGTCCTCGCCGAACTCCTTCGCCAGCCCGTCGGTGACCCGGAAGACGCCGCCGAGGGCGCCCACGTCCTCGCCCAGGACGTGGACGGACGGGTCGTCGGCCATGGCGTCGCGCAACGCGCGCGTGAGGGCCTGCGCCATGGTGGCGGGCTTGAGGGCGACCGTCGTCATCAGTGCGCGCCTTCCTGCTCGGCCTCGAGCTCGGCCCGCAGCAGCGCCTGCTGCTCGCGCAGCTGAGCAGTGGGCTCGGCGTACACGTGCGAGAACAGGTCCATGGGGTCGAGGACCGGGTCCTGGTTCATCCGGGCGCGCAGGTCGGCGGCCATCTCCTCGGCGGCGTCCCGCGCGCACTGCCTGGCCTCGTCGTCGAGCAGCCCGCGCGCGGTCAGCTCGCGCTCCAGCAGCTGGATCGGGTCGTGCTCGCGCCAGGTCTCCACCTCGGCGTCACCGCGGTAGCGGGTGGCGTCGTCGGCGTTGGTGTGGGCGTCGATGCGGTAGGTGACCGCCTCCACGAGCGTCGGGCCGCCGCCCTCCCGCGCGCGGCGCACCGCGTCGGCGAGCACCTCGTGCACGGCGGCCGCGTCGTTGCCGTCGACCAGCCGGCCCGGCATGCCGTATCCGACGGCCTTGTGGGCCAGCGAGGGCGCGGCGGTCTGCTTGGCGAGCGGCACGGAGATGGCGAAGCCGTTGTTCTGCACGAGGAAGACGACCGGCGCCTGCCAGACGGCGGCGAAGTTCAGGGCCTCGTGGAAGTCGCCCTCGCTGGTGCCGCCGTCGCCGACCATGGCGAGCGCGACCACGTCGTCGCCCTTGAGGCGGGCGGCGTGCGCGAGGCCCACGGCGTGCGGGAGCTGGGTGGCGAGCGGGGTGCACAGCGGCGCCACCCGGTGCTCGTACGGGTCGTAGCCGGTGTGCCAGTCGCCGCGCAGCAGGGTGAGGGCCTCGACGGGGTCCACGCCGCGTGCGACGACGGCGAGGGTGTCCCGGTAGCTGGGGAACAGCCAGTCGCGCTCCTCCAGGACCAGCGCGGCGGCGACCTCGCAGGCCTCCTGGCCGGTGCTGGAGGGGTAGACGGCGAGTCTGCCCTGCTTGGTGAGCGCGGTGGCCTGGGTGTTGTAGCGGCGGCCGCGCACCAGCTGGGCATACAGCCGGCGCAGCAGCTCCGGGTCGGCCTGTGCGGCCGCGTCGGTGCCGAGGACGCGGTACGGCTCCGCGTCGGGCAGCAGCGGCGCGGGGTCGGTACGGGGCTGCCAGGCCGGCGGCGGAGTCGGCCGGTACGTGCCCCGCTGCTCCATGACCGTCATGACGGCACCTCCTCGGGGATGCGGCTACGGGAGGCGTGTCGGCTGTGACCCGCCTCACCTACCGATTGTTCGGTCGTCGGCACATTTTGGCTACAGGCCCCCTCAGGCTGTGGACAAACGGTTCTCCACAACCTGAGATGGACGCAGTACGTCCATGCGGGGAAGGCGGGGGGACATGGCACCTGAACAAATGGCCGAGGGGCCGGAGAACGGTGCCGCGATTCCGCCGGTCGGCCCCGCGCAGAGCGCGCCCCCGCCGACGGCCGGCACTGCGCCGTCCGGGGGACCCGGGCCGTCGGCCGGTCCTGTGCCGCCCGGGGGCCCGACGGCGGGACCCGCGCCGTCGGGCGGGCCGGCCCCGTCGACGGGGCTGCCGCCGCCGGCCGGCGCGTCGCTGCCGCCGGCGCGCCCGCTCGACGCCATCGACCAGGACATCCTGCAGATGCTCCAGGCCGACGGGCGCGCCTCGATACGGTCGGTCGCCGAACGGGTCCACGTGTCGCGGGCCAACGCCTACGCGCGGATCAACCGGCTCATCGACGACGGCGTCATCCGCGGCTTCGGCGCCCGTGTGAACCACGAGCGCGCCGGGCAGGGCACGAGCGCCTACATCACCCTGAAGATCGTGCAGAACTCCTGGCGGACGGTGCGCGAGCAGCTCAGACAGCTGCCCGGCGCCTCCCACATCGCTCTCGTCGGGGGCGACTTCGACGTCCTGCTGCTGGTGCACACGCCCGACAACCGGGCGCTGCGCGAGGTGGTGCTGACCCGGCTCCAGGCGATCCCGGAGGTGCTCAGCACCCGCACCCTGCTGGTCTTCGAGGAGGAGGACCTGGAGCCCCAGAGCTGAGCCGGGGGACGTGCCTCGGACCTGCCGGACCGGCCGCGCCCGCCGGTCAGGGCGTCCAGGGCGTCAGGACGTCCAGGCGTCTACGCGGCGGTGTCCGGGTCGGCCGGGGCCGTCCGCAGGCCCTCGAAGACCAGCCGCACCACGGCGTCCGCCACTTCGCTCTCGACCATCCCCCGGCCGCCGGGCCGGTACCACTCGACGATCGAGTTGATCATCCCGAAGACCAGGCGGGTGGCGAGCCGCACCTCCATGTCGCCGCGGACGTCCCCGTCGGCGGCGGCCGCGCGCAGCAGCTCGGCGACCCGGTGGTCGAAGTCCCGGCGCCGTTCCAGGGCCCAGCGCTCGGTGTCGGTGTTGCCGCGCACACGCAGCAGCAGCGTCACGTACGGCAGTTCGCCGATCAGCACCTCGACCATGCGCCGCACGACGTACTCCAGGCGGTGCGACGCCTGCCCCACGCGCGCGTGCTCCTCGCCGAGGATCCCGAACAGCCCGTCCAGTGCGCGGCTGACGGCCCGCCGCAGCAGTTCCTCCTTGCCCGCGACATGGTGGTAGATCGACGACTTGGAGATGCCGGCCGCCCGGGAGAGGTGCTCCATGGACGTGCCGTCGTAGCCGCGCTCGTTGAAGACCTGGACGGCGACGGAGAGCAGGGTCTCCGGGGTGTAGGTGTCGCGCTTGGTGGTGGTCACGACGCGCCCTCCCGCTTCTCGGTGGCGTAGGAGTGCCGGTAGAGCGCGAGGGACGGCGCGTAGCGGCCGCCGGGGTCGCGGTCGTGGAGGTCGTCCAGGAGCGAGTAGGCCCACATGCGGCCCAGCCTGCGGCTCCACTCGAAGGGGCCGAGGGGGTAGTTCACGCCCAGGCGCATCGCGGTGTCGATGTCCTCCTCGGTGGCGACGCCCTTGGCGACGGCGTCGTGCGCGAGGTCGACGATGCGGGCGACCGTGCGGGCGACGATCATGCCGGGGACGTCGCCGATGACGCTGACGTCCTTGCCGAGCGCCTGGAAGAGGCCGATCGCCTCGGACATGGTCTGCCCGGCGGTGTCCTGCGAGGCGGACAGGGCGATGCGGGTGGCCTTGCGGTAGTCCAGGGCCAGATCGAAGTAGACGACGTCCCGGAACTCCACGGAGGTCTGGCCGTCGGCGAGGGCCAGCTGACCGCCGCTGGGCAGGACCAGGCGGGTGCCGTGGTCCTCTTCCTCCTCGCGGACCTGGATGCCCGCCTCCCGGATCAGCGCGAGCAGCTCCGAGGCGGGGCCCAGGTCGCCCTCGGCGACGACGTAGGCGGGCGGCTGCGCCTTCTCCGCGGTGTGCGGTTCGGCCCGCTCGGCCCCCTCGCGGTAGTCGTACCAGCCCTGGCCGCTCTTGCGGCCGAGCCGGCCCGACTCGACGAGGCGGCGCTGGGCGAGGGAGGGCGTGAAGCGCGCGTCCTGGAAGAAGGACTGCCACACGGAGTGCGTCACCGACTCGTTGACGTCCTGCCCGATCAGGTCGGTCAGCTCGAACGCGCCCATCCGGAAGCCGCCCGACTCGCGCAGCACGGCGTCGATGGTGGCCGGGTCGGCGCCCTGCGCCTCGTATACGGCGAACGCCTCGGCGTAGAAGGGCCGGGCGATGCGGTTCACGATGAAGCCGGGGGTGTCGGCGCAGGCGACCGGCGTCTTGCCCCAGGAGCGGGCGGTCTCGTACGCGCGCGTGGCCGAGGTGACGTCGGTGGCGTACCCGGAGACGACCTCGACCAGCGGCAGCAGCGGCGCCGGGTTGAAGAAGTGCAGGCCCACGAAGCGGCCGGGGTTGCGCAGGGCTCCGCCGACGGCGGTCACCGACAGGGACGAGGTGTTGGTGGCGAGCAGACAGTCCTCGCCGACCACGTCCTCCAGCTGCCGGAACAGCTCCTGCTTGACGTCCAGCCGTTCGACGACGGCCTCGACGACCAGGGAGCAGTCGGCGAGGTCGGCGAGGTCCTCGGCGGCGTGCAGACGCGCGCGTGCCTCGTCGCGGTCACCGGCCGCGAAGCGGTCCTTCTCGACGAGCCGGTCGAGGCGGGCGCCGATCGCGGCGGCCGCTTCACGGGCCCGGCCCGGGACGGCGTCGTACAGCCGCACCGGGTGGCCCGCGACCAACGCGACCTGGGCGATGCCCTGGCCCATGGTGCCGGCGCCGACGACGGCCACGGGGCTGCTGAGGTCGAGTGCTGTCATGTGCGCGATCCTCCCGCACGGGGTTTTCCACAGATGCGGCAGGCCCCCTTGTCCCGACCGATCGTTCGGTTACTCTAGCGGTGACTGGCTGTTCCCGCCCAGGTTTCCGCCAGGCCATGAGCTCGACGGAGAGTTCTCAAGACGAGGAGTTGGTCCCGCATGGCCGCCGCCGAACTGACCGCGCACGCTCTGATCGCCCAGCACCGGCCCACCCTCGACCAGGCCCTGGAAGCGATCCGTACCCGCGCGTACTGGTCCCCGCACCCGGAACACCCCAAGGCATACGGGGAGAACGGCAGTCTGGACGCCGCGGCCGGCAAGGCCGCCTTCGACGCCGTCCTGAACACCCGCCTCGACCTCGGCCAGCCCGGCACCGACGGCTGGGTGGGCGGTGAGGTGTCGCCGTACGGCGTCGAACTGGGCGTGACGTACCCGCACGCGGACGTGGACGAACTGCTGCCCGCCATGAAGGCCGGACAGCGCGCCTGGCGCGACGCCGGCGCCGAGGTCCGCGCGGTGGTCTGCCTGGAGATCCTCAAGCGGATCAGCGACCGCACGCACGAGTTCGCGCACGCGGTCATGCACACCTCCGGCCAGGCCTTCATGATGGCGTTCCAGGCCGGCGGCCCGCACGCGCAGGACCGCGGCCTGGAAGCGGTGGCCTACGCGTACGCGGAGCAGGCCCGCACCCCCAACGCCGCGGAGTGGAGCAAGCCCCAGGGCAAGCGCGACCCGCTCACGCTGACCAAGAGCTTCACCCCGGTCCCGCGCGGCATCGCCCTGCTCATCGGCTGCAACACCTTCCCCACATGGAACGGCTACCCGGGCCTGTTCGCCTCCCTGGCGACCGGCAACGCGGTCCTGGTCAAGCCCCACCCGCGCGCGGTGCTGCCGCTCGCGCTCACCGTGGGCGTCGCCCGCGAGGTCCTCGCCGCGGCCGGCTTCGACCCGAACATGGTGGCGCTCGCCGCCGAACGTCCCGGCGAGGGCATCGCCAAGACGCTCGCCACCCGGCCCGAGATCAGGATCGTCGACTACACCGGATCGACCGCCTTCGGCGACTGGCTGGAGGCCAACGCCCGCCAGGCGCAGGTCTACACCGAGAAGGCCGGCGTCAACACGGTGATCGTGCACTCCACCGCGGACTACAAGGGCATGCTCGCCAACCTGGCGTTCTCGCTGTCCCTGTACAGCGGCCAGATGTGCACCACCCCGCAGAACCTGCTGATCCCCCGCGAGGGCATCCGCACCGACGACGGCCCGAAGAGCTTCGACGAGGTCGTCGCCGACCTGGCCCGCTCGGTCGACGGACTCCTCGGCGACGACGCCCGCGCCAACGCCCTCCTCGGCGCGATCGTCAACCCGGACGTCAAGGCGCGCCTGGAGGCGGCCGCGGGCCTCGGCGAGGTCGCCCTCGCCTCCCGCGAGGTGAGCAACCCGGACTTCCCGGACGCGGTCGTGCGCACCCCGGTGATCGTCAAGCTGGACGGGGCGAAGCCGGACGACGAGGCCGCCTACATGAGCGAGTGCTTCGGCCCGGTCTCCTTCGCCGTCGCCGTCGACTCGGCGGCCGACGCCGTCGCCCTGCTGCGGCGCACGGTGCGCGAGAAGGGCGCGATGACGGTCGGCGCGTACACCACCGACGGCGAGATGGAGGAAGCGATCCAGGAGGCCTGCCTGGAGGAGGCGGCCCAGCTCTCCCTCAACCTCACGGGAGGCGTGTACGTCAACCAGACGGCCGCCTTTTCCGACTTCCACGGCTCGGGCGGCAACCCGGCGGCCAACGCGGCCCTCACCGACGGCGCGTTCGTCGCCAACCGCTTCCGGGTGGTCGAGGTCCGCAGCCAGGGCTGAGCGTGAGGCGGCCCTAGGGAACGGGCCGGGCTGCGGGCCGCCCGCCCCCCTGGGCGCTCCAGTGGTACAGCGTCATGGCCACGCTGGTCGCGAGGTTGTAACTGGAGACCTGGGGGCGCATCGGCAGGGCGAGCAGATGGTCGGCCCGCGCGCGCAGCTCGGCGGAGAGCCCGCTGCGCTCGGAGCCGAACGCGAGGAGGGCGTCGTCGGGGAGCTTCACGCCCCGGATGTCGTCGCCCTCCGGGTCGAGGGCGAACACCGGGCCGGCGGGCAGCTCGTCGACGCCCGTCCGCTCCACGGCGGTCGCGAAGTGCAGTCCCGCCCCGCCCCGCAGCACGGTCGGGTGCCAGGGGTCGAGCGTCCCGGTGGTGAGCACGCCGGCCGCCCCGAAACCGGCGGCCAGCCGGATCACCGCACCCGCGTTGCCCAGGTTGCGCGGGTGGTCGAGGACGACGACGGGAGCGGTCCGGGGCATGCGCCGCAGCCGCTCCAGGTTGGCCGCACGCGTGGGCCGCACGGCCAGCGCGGCGACCCCGGTGGGATGCGGGCGCGGCACCAGGGAGGCGTACGTCGCCTCCGTGACCTCCGTCAGCAGAGCGTCCAGCGTCGCGCGCACGTCGGGGGCCAGTTCCCCGGCGAGGGCCAGGGCCGCGGGCCGGTCGACGGCGACCGCCACCGGCACCTCGGCCCCGAAACGCAGGGCGTGCTTGAGCGCGTGAAAGCCGTCGAGCAGCACCGCGCCGCCGGCGAGACGGTGCCACCGGCCGAGCGGATCGCCGCCGGTCACAGGGTCGGTCATGCCGTGAACCCTACGCGCGCGGGTGCCGCGTCATCCCCGTCCGCCGGCGCCTGCCCGGCCCCGCCCCCGTCGCCCCCGCCGTCGTCGCCCTGACCACCACGGCCGTCGCCGCTGCCGCTTGTGCCGTCGCGGCTGCGGCCGTCCCCGGAGAACGTCAGCTCACGCGCGCGTGCCGCCCAGCCGCCCAGCCGGTGCAGGAACGGAGTGGGCAGGAAGACGGCGTCGGTCGCGATCATCGCGAGCGAGAAGAACGGCAGCCCCAGCACGACGGCGATCACCGCGTGCTCGGTCATCATCACCGCCAGCAGAACGTTCTTCACCCGCCGGTTGAAGAGGGTGAACGGGAAGGCCACCTGCACGATGACGGTCCCGTAGGTGGCGATCATGACCATCGTGCCGCTGGCGGACAGCAGGTCGGCGAGCATCGGCCACGGCGAGAAGTAGTCCAGGTGCAGCGGGTAGTAGACGGCGGTGCCGTCCTGCCAGCGCGAACCCTGGATCTTGTACCAGCCGGCCGTCGCGTAGATCAGACAGGCCTCGACCATGATCACGACCAGTGCTCCGTTGTGCAGCACGTTGCCGATCACGTCGAACAGGATCCGCGGCTCCGCCGACCTCCTCAGCCGCCCGACGGCCCACCAGAGCCCCTGCACGCACCAGGCCGCCCACAGGAGCGCGGGAATCGTCCACTCGCTGTGGAAACGGTCCGTCACGGTCGCGACGACCAGGACACACCCCGACACGGCCCACAGCGCCGGGCCGACCCGGTCGGAGAAACGCTCCCCCCGCGCGTGGGCCTCCTGTTCGCGCCGGGCCCGCCGCGCGTCCAGCGACCACACCCGGCCGCAGCGCATGAACACCAGGTAGACCGACATCAGGTGCAGGACGTTGTCGCCGCCGTCGCCGACGAAGACGCTGCGGTTCTGCAGCGACAGCACGCCCACCATGAACAGCACCGACATCGCGCGGGTGCGCCACCCCAGCAGCAGCAGCGCGCCGGAGAGCAGCGCGAGCGCGTACACCAGCTCGAACCAGGCCCGCCCGTCGGACCACATCAGGACCGTGAACGCCCCGTTGGAGTCGATCAGCTGCCGGGCCAGCTCCCAGTTCCACGGGCCGTCGGGACCGTACAGCTCCGCACGGTGGGGGAACTCACGCAACAGGAACAGCAGCCAGGTCAGGCTGAAGCCGATGCGGACCACGGCGCTCTGGTACGGCCCGAGCGCCGACCCCGTGACACGGGCGATGCCGGCGGACACCGACAAGGAGACCCGGTTCACCGCGTGCCTCCGTCGATCGCGCGGTCCGGCACCGACCACCAGGACAGTTCGCGGTACACCGGGCTCGTCGACACCTTCTCGGTGCTCCATTTCGGCGGGGTCACGTTGATGGTCCGGGAGCGGACCTGGACCCGCTCGACGACACCGCCGCCCGCGGTCAGGCCGCCGCGCTCCAGACGCAGCACCACGATGCGGCGCAGATACGTCTCGGCGAGAGCGCCCCGGACGCCTACCGAGCGGTTGTCGTTGTCGTGCGTCGCGGTGAAGAAGTCCCACGCGCGGCGCAACTCGTTCTGCTGGGTGTGGCTCGGCACCAGGTTGGCGTCGATGGCGCGACCGTCCTGCGCGGACAGGTCGTACCAGCCGGTGGTCCGCGATCCGCCGTCCGCGGTGCGCACCTGCGCGCGGACCTGGACGGCGATGTTCTGCTGCAACGGGTTCGGCGCGAACAGTTTCCAGTTCTGCTCGAACTCCGGGTAGATCCAGTCGTCGATCGCCTTGCCGTGCGCCTTGGTGACCGTGTTCGACGGCGCGACGTGCAGGAACACCATGCCGACATGAAGGCAGACGGCGACCGCGACGACGGCGATCGCGAGCGCGGCGCACACCTGGTAGCGGGGGGAGAGGGCCGCCACCCCCGCCCGCGGCTCACGCACCCCGTCCCGCGAACCACCGGCCTCACCCGCACCGGCACCGGCCTCATGTGCACCGGTCTCATGTGCATTGGCCTCATGCGCATTGGCCTCAAAAGCCCTCGGCTCATCGCCCCGAGAGCCGCCCACCTCGAGGCCACCCGCCTCGGGACCATCGACCCCGGCGCCCCCTGCCTCGGCGCCCGCGGCCTGGGCATCACCCGCCCCGAGGACGTCGGTCCCCGCCCCCTCGGCCTCGGGACCACCGGCCTCCGGGCCGCCCGCTTCCGGGCCGTCGCCCCCGGCGGCACCACGTTCGGCGTGCGGACCGTCTTCGGCGCTCGCCTCTTCAGACCGCGGGCCGGGCAGGGCGCCGCCGGGGAGGGGGCCATCGGGCAGGGCGCCGTCGGAAAGTGCGGAGGCGCCCTCGGCGCGCGGTGGCCGCGCCTCCCCCGGTCCGCTGCGCCCCTGTGGAGCGCCGGAGCCTCCGTCGTACGCGTTCATCCCGCCCCGTTCCCCGATCCCGGTCGTCCTCGCGCTGCGTCACGCAATCGCGAACGGTACTCAGCATCACCCGTTCGGCGCAGCCCTCCCCCCGGCAGCGCCGGGAACGGGCCGGGGCGAAGCAGTTGTCCACAGGGGACGCCCGCAGGTTATCCACAGCGGTTGACACCATACGACGGCCGTCCCACCATGGAATCGCACGGACCGAACGATCGGTCGGGAGAAGGCTCGGGCAGAGCCGAGGCCACGGCGCCGGCCGAGGCCCTAGGTCAAGGGGGACCGCATGGCGACAGCAGCCGCGCACCAGACGGCCCGTACACGCGGGCACACCGGCCAGGCGGACGGCATCGGGGGCGACGAGGCGTACCAGCACGCCTTCGACGCCACCGTGGCCGCCGACGAGCGCATCGAGCCGCGCGACTGGATGCCCGACGCCTACCGCGCGACGCTGGTGCGCCAGATCGCCCAGCACGCCCACTCCGAGATCATCGGCATGCAGCCGGAGGCCAACTGGATCACGCGCGCGCCCTCGCTGCGCCGCAAGGCCATCCTCATGGCCAAGGTCCAGGACGAGGCGGGCCACGGGCTCTACCTGTACAGCGCGGCCGAGACCCTCGGCGCCAGTCGGGACGACCTGCTCGACAAACTGCACACCGGCCGCCAGAAGTATTCGTCGATCTTCAATTACCCGACCCTCACCTGGGCGGACGTCGGCGCGATCGGCTGGCTGGTGGACGGCGCCGCGATCACCAACCAGGTCCCCCTGTGCCGCTGCTCCTACGGCCCGTACGCGCGCGCCATGGTCCGCGTCTGCAAGGAGGAGTCGTTCCACCAGCGCCAGGGCTACGAACTCCTGCTGGCCCTCAGCCGCGGCACCCCCGAGCAGCACGCGATGGCCCAGGACGCGGTGGACCGCTGGTGGTGGCCGTCGCTCATGATGTTCGGCCCGCCCGACGACGAGTCCGCGCACTCCGCGCAGTCGATGGCCTGGAAGATCAAACGCCACTCCAACGACGAACTGCGCCGGCGCTTCGTCGACATCTGCGTCCCGCAGGCGGAGTCCCTCGGCCTGACGCTGCCCGACCCGGATCTGCGGTGGAACGAGGAGAGCGGCCACTACGACTTCGGCCCGATCGACTGGACCGAGTTCAAGGAAGTCCTCAAGGGCAACGGGCCGTGCAACGAGCAGCGCATCACGCAGCGCAGAAACGCACACGACGAGGGCGCGTGGGTACGCGAGGCAGCCGCGGCCTACGCGGCCAAGCACAGCCCCAGGACGGAAGTGGAGCAGGCATGACCGACACCGAATGGCCCCTGTGGGAGGTCTTCGTGCGCTCCCGGCGCGGCCTCTCCCACACCCACGCCGGCAGCCTGCACGCGCCGGACGCCGAGTTCGCGCTGCGCAACGCCCGCGACCTGTACACCCGCCGCGGCGAGGGCGTCTCCCTCTGGGTCGTGCCGTCCTCGGCGATCACGGCCTCCTCGCCGGACGAGAAGGACCCGTTCTTCGAGCCGGCCGCCGACAAGCCCTACCGTCACCCGACGTTCTACGAGATCCCGGAGGGGGTGAAGCACCTGTGACGCACGAGGCGCCCGCTCCCACCGCGGCCCGCACGGCCACCGTCGCCCTCGCCCTGGGCGACGACGCCCTGGTGCTCTCCCACCGTCTGGGGGAGTGGATGGGTCACGCGCCCGTGCTGGAGGAGGAGGTCGCGCTCGGCAACATCGCACTCGACCTGCTCGGCCAGGCCCGGATCCTGCTGTCGATGGCCGGCGACGAGGACGAGTTGGCCTACCTGCGCGAGGAACGGGCTTTCAGGAACGTCCAGTTGGTCGAGCAGCCCAACGGCGACTTCGCCCACACCATCGCCCGCCAGCTGTACTTCTCCACCTACCAGCACCTGCTGTACGACCGGCTCGCGGCCGGGCGGAGTCCGTTCGCGGGGCTGGCCGCCAAGGCCGTCAAGGAGGTCGCCTACCACCGCGACCACGCCGAGCAGTGGGCGCTGCGGCTCGGCGACGGCACCGAGGACAGCCATCAGCGCATGCAGCGCGCCTGCACGGCCCTGTGGCGGTTCACCGGCGAACTGTTCCGCCCCCTCGACGGCCTCGACCTCGACCCGGCCGACCTGGAACCGGCCTGGCTGGAGTCGGTGGGCGGCATCCTGGAGCGCGCCGGCCTGACGCCGCCCGAGGGACCTCGCACCGGGGCCTGGACAGCCGGAGCGGGCCGCGAGGGCCTGCACACCGAGTCGTTCGGCCGGATGCTCGCCGAGATGCAGCACCTGCACCGCAGCCACCCGGGGGCGACATGGTGACGCCGACCGCTCTGGAGGCGGAACTCCTCGAGGTCGCCGGCTCGGTGCCCGACCCCGAACTGCCCGTGCTCACCCTCCAGGAACTCGGCGTGGTGCGCTCGGTGCGCCTGCGCCACGAGAACGCCGTCGAGGTGGAGCTGACCCCCACCTACACCGGCTGCCCCGCGATCGAGGCGATGTCCCTGGACATCGAGCGGGCGTTGCGCGAGCACGGGGTGCGCGAGGTGACGGTGCGCACCGTGCTGACACCCGCCTGGTCGACCGACGACATCTCCGCCGAAGGCCGGCGCAAGCTGCGGGAGTTCGGCATAGCGCCACCGCGCACGGTGCGCGCCCCGGGACCGGTGCCACTGGCCCTCGGCCCGACCCGGTCCGGCCACAGCGCCGCCGACGCCCACGCCACGGCGGCCGCCGTGCCGGAACCGGTCCGCTGCCCGCTGTGCGGCTCCGCCGACACCGAACTGCTGAGCCGCTTCTCCTCCACCGCCTGCAAGGCGTTGCGCCGCTGCCTGGCCTGCCGTGAACCCTTCGACCACTTCAAGGAGCTGTGATGGCGCGTTTCCACCCGCTCCGCGTGGCCGCGGTGGACCGCCTCACGGACGACTCCGTCGCCCTCACCCTCGCGGTCCCCGAGGAACTGCGCGAGGAGTTCCGGCACGCCGCGGGACAGCACCTCGCCGTGCGCCGGGTCGCCGCCGCAACGGACACCGCCGTCGGCTCCGGGACGACCGTGAGCGCGGCCGGCACGGACGGCACGGACAGAGCGAGCAGTACGGCCGACATCGACGGGTCCGACGGGTCCGACGGGACCGACGGGTTCGACGGGTTCGAGGTGCGGCGGACGTACTCGATCTGCTCGCCCGCACCCGATCCGGGCGGCCCGGGGCCCAGCACCCTGCAAGTGGGCGTGCGGCTGGTCGAGGGGGGAGCCTTCTCCACGTACGCGATGAAGGAGATCGCCGTCGGCGACCGGCTCGACGTGATGACTCCCGCGGGCCGCTTCACCCTCGACCCCGCGCCCGGCCTCTACGCGGCGATCGTCGGCGGCAGCGGCATCACTCCGGTGCTGTCGATAGCCGCCACGCTGCTGGCCCGTGAGCCCTCCGCCCGACTCTGCCTCCTGCGCAGCGACCGGACGGCCGCCTCGACGATGTTCCTCGAAGAGGTCGCCGACCTGAAGGACCGCTTCCCCGAGCGCCTCCAGCTGGTCACCGTCCTGTCCCGCGAGGAACAGCAGGCCGGACTTCCCTCCGGGCGGATCGACCGGGAACGGCTGACCGCACTGCTGCCCTCGCTGCTGCCCGTGCGCCAGGTGGCCGGATGGTTCCTGTGCGGACCGCTCGGCCTCGTCCAGGGCGCCGAGCAGGCACTGCGCGCGATGGACGTCCCGCGGTCGCGGATCCACGAGGAGATCTTCCACGTGGACGCCGCACCGACACCGGCGCGGACGGCCGCGCCCGCCCACAGCACGGTGACCGCCCGGCTCGACGGCCGGGGCGGCAGCTGGCCCGTGCGGGCCGGGGAATCGGTCCTGGACACGGTGCTGCGCAACCGCCCCGACGCGCCCTACGCCTGCAAGGGCGGGGTGTGCGGCACCTGCCGGGCGTTCCTGGTCTCCGGCGAGGTGCGCATGGACCGCAACTTCGCGCTGGAGCCGGAGGAGACCGACGCCGGATACGTACTGGCCTGCCAGTCGCACCCGGTGACGGAGGCCGTGGAGGTCGACTTCGACCGCTGAGCGACGACCACCCGTTCCCTTCTTCTAGAACCTGTTCTATCTTGACGACCCGTCAGATCAGCTGACCGTCGGGAGGACAGGCCGTGGACTTCACCTTCACCGAGGAGCAGCAGGCCGCGGCCGAGGCGGCGCGGGGGGTTTTCACGGGGGTCGCCCCCGACGGCGTACCGAGCCCGGCGCTCACCAGGGGCGCCGTGGCCGACTCCTTCGACCGGGCGCTGTGGGAGCGGCTCGCGGCGGCGGACCTGCTCAGTCTGCTGCTGGACGAGGAGTACGGCGGCGCCGGCCTCGACGCGGTCGCGCTCTGCCTGGCGCTGCGCGAGTCGGCGAAGGTGCTGGCACGGGTGCCGCTGCTGGAGCACAGCGCCGCCCTGGCCGCCCTGCAGGCCCACGCCGGCCCGGAGCTGAGGTCGGCCCTGCTCGCCCGTGCGGGGCGGGGCGAGGTGGTCCTGACGGTCGCCGCCCACGGCCGCACCGGCCACGACCCGGCCGAACTCGCCGTCACCGCCCGCCTGGAGAGCGGCACGGGCGGCACGCGCGGCAAGGGCGGCAAGGGCGATGGCGCGTGGGTGCTGGACGGCGTGCAGACGGCCGTGCCGTGGGCGTACGACGCGGACTTCACCCTCGTACCGGCGCGCACCGGGGAGGGCCGCGGCATCCTCGCCCTCGTGCCGCGCGAGCACCCGGGGGTCGCGCTCGCCGAGCAGATCTCCACCACCGGCGAACGCCTCGGCGAACTGCGGCTGGAGTCGGCGCGGATCCCCGCCGTGGACGTCATCACCGCCGACGGCGCGGGGGAGCACCTGCGCACCCTGCTGGCCACGGGCACGTGCGCCCTGGCCCTCGGGCTGGGCGAGCGCGTGCTGCGGATGACCGCCGACTACACCAGCAAGCGGGAGCAGTTCGGTCACCCCGTCGCCAGTTTCCAGGCCGTCGCCGTGCAGACCGCCGACCGCTACATCGACCTGCGGGCGATGGAGGTCACCATGTGGCAGGCCGCGTGGCGGATCGCCTCCGGCGCGTCGGGCGCCCTGCCGGCGTCCGGGGACGTCGCCGTCGCCAAGGTCTGGGCCTCGGACGGCGTCCGGCGCATCGTGCAGACCGCACAGCATCTGCACGGCGGCTTCGGAGCCGACGTCGAGTACCCGCTGCACCGCTACCACGCCTGGGCCAAACACCTGGAACTCTCGCTGGGCCCGGCGGCGGCCCATGAAGAGGCGCTGGGCGACCTGCTCGCCGCCCACCGCCTCGCCTGACCCACGACGGCGTCCGTCCCGACCGCGCACCGCAGGACGGAGGACCGCAGGACGGAGGACGGAGGACCGGGACCCGGGGGACGGACCCGGCCCGAGGGGACCGGGATCCGGGGGACCGTCGGCTAGAGGACGAAGCCGGGCTCGCCCGCGTCCGTGACGACCGGACGGCCCGTGGCGGCCCAGGTCTGCATGCCGCCGTCGACGTTGACGGCCTCGATGCCCTGCTGCGCGAGGTACATGGTGACCTGGGCCGAACGGCCGCCGGAGCGGCAGATCACATGGATCCGTCCGTCCTGCGGAGCCGCCTGGGTCAGTTCCCCGTAGCGGGCGACGAACTCGCTGAGAGGGATGTGCAGCGCCCCCTCGGCGTGCCCCGCCTGCCATTCGTCGTCCTCGCGGACGTCCAGCAGGAAGTCGTCGTCCTTGAGGTCCCCGACCTCGACCGTGGGCACACCGGATCCGAAACTCATGCCCCCGACGCTACCCGACCCGGGCCGCGGCACGACGGCCCCCAAGACCGCGACCACGCTCCGTCCGCGCCACCGCTTGGCGCGGCACCACTCCGCGGCGCAGCACCCAGCCTCGCACCGGGCCCGCGCCGGGCCCGCGCCGGGCCCGGCGGTCGCCTGGCCGCCCGGTGCCGCCCGGTGCCGTCCTGCGCGGCCCGTGCCGGCCGGGTGGCCGTGCGCATCCGGCAGGTCGTCCGGCGCCACGAAACACGGCCTGGCTAGCCGGCCAGCTCGGCCAGTTCCGCCTCGCGTGCGGCGACGTCGGCGAGAAGCTTGTCGGCGATCTCGTCGAGGAGGCGGTCGGGGTCGTCCGGCGCCATCCGGAGCATCGAGCCGATCGCGCTGTCCTCCAGCTCGCGGGCGACCAGCGTGAGCAGTTCCTTGCGCTGGGAGAGCCACTCCAGGCGTGCGTAGAGTTCCTCGCTGGGGCTCGGGGGGCGCTCGGCGGGCGCGGGCCCGGCCGCCCACTCCTCGGCCAGCTCACGCAGCAGGGCCTCGTCGCCGCGCGCGTAGGCGGCGTTGACCCGGGTGATGAACTCCTCGCGCCGGGCCCGTTCCTCGTCCTCCTGGGCCAGGTCGGGGTGGGCCTTGCGGGCCAGTTCGCGGTAGAGCTTGCGGGCCTCCTCGCTGGGCCGGACCCGCTCGGGGGGCCGCACCGGCTGGTCCGTGAGCATCGCCACGGCCTCCGGGAACAGCCCCTGGTCGTCCATCCAGCCGTGGAACAGCTCCTCCACGCCCGGCATCGGCAGCACCCTGGCCCGCGCCTCGGCGGCCTTGCGCGCGTCCTCGGGGTCACCGGTGCGGGCCGCCCTGGCCTCGGCGATCTGCGCTTCCAGCTCGTCGAGCCGGGCGTACATCGGACCGAGTTTCTGGTGGTGGAGCCGCGAGAAGTTCTCGACCTCGACGCGGAAGGTCTCCACCGCGATCTCGAACTCGATCAACGCCTGCTCGGCGGCCCGCACGGCCTGCTCCAGCCGCGCCTCGGGCCGGGGCTGCTCAGCTTCGGGGGTCGTCACCCGCCCAGCCTAGGGCCTCCGCGGCGGATCACGCCGGACAGCCCCCGGACCGCGGCCCGGCCGGACGCCCGCGCAAGCGGTGCGCCCGCCCGCCAGGCCGACCCCGGGGCGACCGGCGCGCCCACCACCGCCGCCCCCACCGCCACCGGCCCACCGCACCGCCCCCGCTACCGCCGAAACACCACCTGCCCGCCGCAGCACCGCCCTATGGACGCCGCGATGCACAACGCCGCGACACCCCAACACCACGACGCCGCGACGCCGCGACGCCCACGTGGTTCAGACGCCCGTCTCGGCCGCGATCCTTCCGGCCCTGACGGCCGCGACGAGGTCCGAGTGGTCCGCCTCGCTCCGGTCGGCGTAGGCCACGGCGAACGCGGCGATCGCCTCGTCGAGTTCCTCGTTCTTGCCGCAGTAGCCGGCGATGAGCCGCGGGTCGGCGCTGTGGGAGTGGGCGCGGGCCAGCAGGGCGCCGGTCATCCGGCCGTAGTCGTCGACCTGGTCGGCGGCGAGCGCGGCCGGGTCGACGCTGCCCTTGCGGTTGCGGAACTGCCGTACCTGGAAGGGGCGTCCGTCGACCGTCGTCCAGCCCAGCAGGACGTCGCTGACGACCTGCATGCGCTTCTGTCCCAGGACCACCCGGCGGCCTTCGTGATCCACCTCGGGCGTCTCGAAGCCGGCGGTCGCCAGGTGCGGGACCAGCGCCGACGCACGGGCCTCCTTGACCTGGAGGATCAGCGGCTCGCCCCGGTGGTCCAGCAGCAGGACCACGTACGACCGCGTGCCCACGCTGCCCGTGCCGACGATGCGGAAGGCGACGTCGTGCACCGCGTGACGGGCCAGCAGCGGATGACGGTCCTCGGACACGGTGGTCAGATAGTGCTCCAGGGACGCGGCCACCGCGTGGGCCTCCGCGTCCGGGACCCGGCGCAGCACCGGCGCCGCGTCGACGAAGCGGCGGCCGCCGTCCTGCGTGGCCTCGGTCGATCGGGCCGCGAACCGTCCGCTGGTGTTGGCCCGCGCCTTCTCCGAGACGCGTTCCAGGGTGCCGAGCAGGTCGTGGGCGTCGGCGTGGGAGACCAGCTCCTCGTCGGCGATGGCGTTCCACGCGTCGAGCGCCGGGAGCTTGGCCAGCAGCCGCATGGTGCGCCGGTAGGAGCCGGCCGCGCCGTGCGCCGCCCGGCGGCAGGTGTCCTCGTCCGCGCCGGCCTCCCGGCCCGCGAGCACCAGGGAGGCGGCGAGCCGCTTGAGGTCCCACTCCCAGGGGCCCTCGACCGTCTCGTCGAAGTCGTTGAGGTCGATGACCAGACCGCCCCGGGCGTCGCCGTACAGGCCGAAGTTGGCGGCGTGGGCATCCCCGCAGATCTGGGCGCGCACGGCGGTCATGGGGGTGCGGGCGAGGTCGTGGGCCATGAGACCGGCGGAGCCGCGCAGGAAGGCGAACGGGGTCGCGGCCATCCGGCCGACCCTTATCGGCGTGAGCTGCGGGATCCGGCCCCGGCCGGACTCCTCGACCGCCGCCACCGCGTCCGGCCGGGAGGTGTCCAGGACGAGTCCGGCGTGTGCCGACCGCGGCACCCTGTCCCGCAGCCCCCGGCCCACCGCCTTGGGCGACACGGGAGCCCCGTCCGTTCCCGCGCCGTCGCGACGCCCGGCGGGCCACTCGGCGAACCCCCGCACCCGGGGCAGCCTGCGCGCCTCACCCGTTCCCGCACCCGCAGCCGGACCCTCGGCCTCGGTCGCCATGACCGCCTCCCCCGCACACGTACGCCCGCCGCCCGGCGAGCCGAACATCAACTCGTGGGCAGACCGTACAGCCGCAGGCACAGACCCGTCAGACCCCCGCGGGATCGACCCCCTCCAGGTCGCCCCAAGCGGGATGTTTCACGTGAAACACGGCCGCTTCCCCACCCGCGCCCCCACCGGCCACAACGCTGAGATGTTCCTCACACACGGTGAGCGACCATGGCCTGTACCAACCCGCACTCGCCCACCGCGCCGCCCTCCCCGCGCTCACCCAGCCACCGCGCCGCTCACGCCGCTCTCGCCGCTCTCCCCGCGCTCGCCCGCTCCGGACGGGCGAAAAGCCCCGCGGTCCAAAAGCGCCTGGACATGCGAAAGCCCCGTAGGTCCGAGACCTACGGGGCTTTCAGCTGGTGCGCGAGGGGGGAGTTGAACCCCCACGCCCTTTCGGGCACTGGAACCTGAATCCAGCGCGTCTGCCTATTCCGCCACCCGCGCATTGGGTGTGTCCTCGGGCTTGTGGGCTTTTCGGCCTGCCGCCTTCCGACACGCAGAACATTAGCACGCGGTCCAGGGTGCGTTCACATCCCTTTTCGGCGGGCAGGGAGCAGGTGGGGACCCGTCCACGGCCCCGTACGTCTCGGCCCTGACTGGTTCACGTATCAACCTCGTACCTATGGCGGCCGTCTCCCCGGGAGCCGGACGAGGAGCACAGTCAGGTGCGGGACACTGGTCCATGGCCGCCTCTACGATCCTGGGCAGCAGTGAGTGGGAGAAGCAGGTGGGCGAGAGGGCGTCGACACCCGTCGACGGGGCCGACAGGGGGAACCAGCCGATTCACCCGCGCGTGGATACGATCAGTAAGCAGTACCAGGTAAGCAGCACGGTTCGGGACGGCAGCCACTACGGAGGAGGTGCCCCATGGGAGTCCTGAAGAAGTTCGAGCAGCGTCTCGAGGGTCTGGTCAACGGCACCTTCGCCAAGGTCTTCAAGTCCGAGGTCCAGCCCGTGGAGATCGCCGGCGCGCTCCAGCGCGAGTGCGACAACAACGCCACCATCTGGAACCGCGACCGCACGGTCGTCCCCAACGACTTCATCGTGGAACTGAGCACGCCCGACTACGAGCGCCTCAGCCCCTACTCCGGCCAGCTCGGCGACGAACTGGCCGGCATGGTGCGCGACTACGCCAAGCAGCAGCGCTACACCTTCATGGGACCGATCAGGGTCCACCTGGAGAAGGCCGACGACCTCGACACCGGCCTCTACCGGGTGCGCAGCCGCACCCTCGCCTCCTCCACCAGCCAGGCGGACGACGCACCCGCCGCCGGCCGGCCGCGCCCCGGCGGCGCCGCCTACCCCGGCGCCGGCCCGGCAGCCGCTCCGCCCATGCCGTCCGCCCCGCCGCCCGGCGCCCCCGGCGCCCGGCCCGGCGGCTACGGCTACCCGCCCGCCCCCGGCGCCCAGCGCCCCGGAGCGGGCGCCGGACTCGCCGGAGCCCCACAGCCCGGGTCCCGCACCCGCCACTGGATCGAGATCAACGGCACCCGCCACCAGATCTCCCGCGCGACACTCGTGCTGGGCCGCAGCACCGAGGCCGACGTGCGGATCGACGACCCCGGCGTCTCCCGCCGGCACTGCGAGATCCGGACCGGTTCGCCCTCGACGATCCAGGATCTCGGCTCCACCAACGGCATCGTGGTGGACGGGCAGCACACCACCCGC
Organism: Streptomyces sp. NBC_00704; assembly: GCF_036226605.1. Taxonomy (NCBI): domain Bacteria; kingdom Bacillati; phylum Actinomycetota; class Actinomycetes; order Kitasatosporales; family Streptomycetaceae; genus Streptomyces; species Streptomyces sp. NBC_00704. The sequence continues at coordinate 4,149,229 of NZ_CP109000.1, read as the reverse complement.
GCTACGCTCCGCGACGGCTCGCGGATCGTCGTGGGCAGCACCACCATCATTTACCGGCAAGCCGAAGGGTGAAGCGGGGGCAATGTCAGAGCTGACCCTCACGGTCATGCGGCTGGGTTTCCTGGCCGTACTGTGGCTGTTCGTGATCGTGGCCGTGCAGGTCATCCGCAGCGACCTCTTCGGTACGCGTGTCACCCAGCGCGGCGCGCGCCGAGAGGCGGGACGGGCCCAGCAACAGGCCCAGCGCCAGCAGGCGCCCCCGCAGCAGCGCCAGCAGCCGGCCGCCGCCGGCCGCACGCGCCGCAACGCACCGACGAAACTGGTGGTGTCCGAGGGCACCCTCACCGGCACGACCGTCGCACTCCAGGGCCAGACCATCACCCTGGGCCGGGCGCACGACAGCACGATCGTGCTGGACGACGACTACGCCTCCAGCCGCCATGCCAGGATCTACCCGGACCGCGACGGCCAGTGGATCGTCGAGGACCTGGGCTCCACCAACGGCACCTATCTCGACCGATCGCGACTGACGACTCCCACACCGATCCCGCTGGGTGCGCCGATCCGTATCGGCAAGACCGTCATCGAGCTTCGGAAGTAGTGCTACATCATGAGTGAGCGCGAGCGGAGCGAGCACGCGGCGGCGGCCGGCACCCAGGGCCCCGGTGTGCTCCCGACCGGAGGGTGGGCAGTGTGGCTCGACACGACCGGCTGTACCCGGGGCCGACGGGCGAGGTGCGCATGAGTCTGTCACTGCGCTTCGCCGCCGGATCGCACAAGGGCATGATCCGGGAGGGCAACGAGGACTCCGGTTACGCCGGACCGCGCCTGCTCGCCATCGCCGACGGCATGGGCGGCGCCGCCGCCGGCGAGGTCGCCTCCTCCGAGGCCATCTCCACCATCGTCGCCCTCGACGACGACGTCCCCGGCTCCGACGTCCTCACCTCCCTCGGCACCGCCGTCCAGCGCGCCAACGACCAACTGCGCGCCCTGGTCGAGGAAGACCCCCAGCTCGAAGGCATGGGGACGACCCTGACCGCCCTGCTGTGGACGGGCCAGCGCCTCGGCCTCGTCCACGTCGGCGACTCGCGCGCCTACCTGCTGCGCGACGGCGTCCTCACCCAGATCACCCAGGACCACACCTGGGTGCAGCGCCTCGTCGACGAGGGCCGCATCACCGAGGAAGAGGCCACCACCCACCCCCAGCGGTCCCTGCTCATGCGGGCACTGGGCAGCGGCGAACACGTCGAGCCGGACCTGTCGATCCGTGAGGTCCGCGCCGGCGACCGCTACCTCATCTGCTCCGACGGACTGTCCGGCGTCGTCTCCCACCAGACGCTCGAGGACACCCTCGCCAGCTACCAGGGCCCCCAGGAGACCGTGCAGGAGCTGATCCAGCTCGCACTGCGCGGCGGCGGCCCCGACAACATCACCGTGATCGTCGCCGACGTCCTCGACCTCGACACCGGGGACACCCTCGCCGGCCAGCTGTCCGACACCCCCGTCGTCGTCGGCGCCGTCGCCGAGAACCAGCTCCAGCAGCACGACAACGGCATCATGCAGACCCCCGCCGGCCGCGCCTCCGGCCTCGGCCGCCGCCAGCAGGGACACGGCGGCGGCGGCCAGTTCGGCCCGCCCGGATCCGGCGGCGACATCACCGGCTTCATCCCCACCGACGGCTTCGGCGACTACACCGACGACGACTTCGTCAAACCGCGCAAGAGCCACAAGTGGCTGAAGAGATCCTTCTACAGCGTCCTGGCGCTCGCCGTCATCGGCGGCGGACTGTACGGCGGCTACCGCTGGACCCAGACGCAGTACTACGTCGGCACCAAGGGCGAACACGTCGCGCTGTACCGGGGCATCAGCCAGGACCTGGCATGGATGTCGCTGTCGAAGGTCGAGAAGGACCACCCCGAGATCGAACTCAAGTACCTCCCGGAGTACCAGCGCAAGCTGGTGGAGGCCACGATCGCCGAGGGCGACCTGTCCGCCGCCCGGAAGAAGGTCGACGAGCTGGCCGTCCAGGCCTCCGCCTGCAAGAAGCAGGCCGGCACCGCGGCCGCGGGCGCCACCGGCTCCAAGACCTCGTCCAAGACCGGCTCCAAGACCGGCTCGAAGACCGCAGAGGGCCAGGCGGCCGCCACCACGGGAACCACCCCCGCCTCCCTCACGTCCAAGGCATCGCCGAGCCCCTCGGCGACCGCGTCCCCGAGCGCACCCGCGACCACCACTCCCACCCCCGGCCCGAGCCTGTCGGAGGAAGAGCAGAAGGTCGTCTCGCGGTGCGGTGAGCAGTAGGCAAGCCGTGAGAGGCCCCGTCACACGATGAGCAGTACAACCAACTCGCCGACGCACCACACGTCCACGATCGGCTCGATCGGCACCCCGAGCCGGCGCAACACCGAGCTCGCGCTGCTCGTGTTCGCCGTCGTGATCCCGGTCTTCGCCTACGCCAACGTGGGCCTCGCCATCAACGAGCAGGTGCCGTCCGGCCTCCTGAGCTACGGGCTCGGCCTCGGGCTGCTCGCCGGCGTCGCCCACCTCGTCGTGCGCAAGTTCGCGCCGTACGCGGACCCGCTGCTGCTCCCCGTGGCCACCCTGCTCAACGGACTCGGACTGGTCGCCATCTGGCGCCTCGACCAGTCCAAGCTGCTCCAGGGGATCCACCAGGCCGGCACCGCCGCCCCACGCCAGCTGCTCTACACGGCCCTGGGCATCGCCCTGTTCGTCGTCGTGCTGATCTTCCTCAAGGACCACCGCGTCCTGCAGCGCTACACCTACATCTCCATGGTCGGCGCGGTCCTCCTGCTGCTCCTCCCCCTGGTCCCCGGCCTCGGCCAGAACATCTACGGCGCGAAGATCTGGATCTCCGTCGCCGGCTTCTCCATCCAGCCCGGCGAGTTCGCCAAGATCGTGCTGGCCATCTTCTTCGCCGGCTACCTGATGGTGAAGCGCGACGCGCTCGCCCTGGCCAGCCGCCGCGTCCTCGGCCTGTACCTGCCCCGCGGCCGCGACCTAGGCCCGATCATCGTCGTCTGGATCATCTCGATCCTGATCCTGGTCTTCGAGACGGACCTCGGCACCTCGCTGCTGTTCTTCGGCATGTTCGTCATCATGCTGTACGTCGCCACCGAGCGGACCAGCTGGATCGTCTTCGGCATGCTGATGTCCGCGGCCGGTGCGGTCGGCGTGGCCAGCTTCGAAAGCCACGTCCAGCAGCGCGTGCAGGCATGGCTCGACCCCATGCGCGAGTACAAGCTCAGCCAGTCCGGCGCCCCCGGCATCCACTCCGAGCAGGCCATGCAAGCCCTGTGGGCGTTCGGCTCCGGCGGCACCCTCGGCACCGGCTGGGGCCAGGGCCACTCCGAGCTGATCCGCTTCGCCGCCAACTCCGACTTCATCCTCGCCACCTTCGGCGAGGAACTCGGCCTCGCCGGCATCATGGCCCTCCTGCTGCTCTACGGCCTGATCGCCGAACGCGGCGTGCGCACCGCCCTCGCCGCCCGCGACCCCTTCGGCAAGCTCCTCGCCATCGGCCTGTCCGGCGCCTTCGCCCTCCAGGTCTTCGTCGTCGCCGGCGGTGTGATGGGCCTCATCCCGCTCACCGGCATGACGATGCCGTTCCTCGCCTACGGCGGCTCCTCCGTCATCGCCAACTGGGCCCTGATCGGCATCCTCATCAGGATCAGCGACACCGCCCGCCGCCCGGCGCCCGCACCCGCCTCCAACCCCGACGCCGAGATGACCCAGGTGGTCCGCCCGTCATGAACAAACCCCTGCGCCGGATCGCGATCTTCTGCGGCCTCCTGGTCCTCACCCTGCTGCTGCGCGACAACTACCTGCAGTACGTCAAGGCCGACAGCCTCGCCAGCGACACCAAGAACCGCCGCGTCAACATCACGCGCTACTCCACCCCGCGCGGCGACATCATCGTCGACGGCAAAGCCATCACCGGCTCCGTCGAGACCACCGGCGACTACAAGTACAAGCGCACCTGGACCAACGGCGCCATGTGGGCCCCCGTCACCGGCTACTCCTCCCAGGCCTTCGGCGCCAACCAGCTGGAACGGCTCGAGGACGGCATCCTCAGCGGCAACGACGACCGCCTCTTCTTCCGCAACACCCTCGACATGATCACCGGCAAGGACAAGGCGGGCGGCAGCGTCGTCACCACCCTCAACGCCGCCGCACAGAAGGCCGCCTACCAGGGCCTCGGCAGCAAGAAGGGCGCCGTCGCCGCGATCGAACCGTCCACCGGCAAGATCCTGGCACTCGTCTCCACCCCCTCCTACGACCCCTCCAAGTTCGCCGGCTCCTCCAACGCCGACGCCGAAGCCTGGAACAAGGTCCAGAAGAAGAACGACCCCGACGACCCGATGCTCAACCGCGCACTGCGCGAGACCTACCCGCCGGGCTCCACCTTCAAGGTCGTCACCGCCGCCGCCGCACTCGAGAACGGCGAGGTCTCCGGCATCGACGCCAAGACCAAGACCCCCGACCCGTTCCCCCTGCCGCAGTCCTCCAGCAAGCTCACCAACGAACACGGCGCCTGCGAGAACGCCAGCCTGCGCTACGCCCTCATGGTGTCCTGCAACACCGTCTTCGCGAAGATGGCCGACAACGTCGGCAACAAGAAGATGATCGAGCAGGCCGAGAAGTTCGGCTTCAACGAACCCGAGCTGGACACCCCGGTACGCGCCGCCGAGTCGATCTTCCCCGAGGACAACCGGCCGCAGAACGCCCTGGACGGCATCGGACAGGGCTCCAACCGCGCCACCCCGCTCCAGATGGCCATGGTCGCCTCCGCGGTCGCCAACGACGGCAAGCTCATGAAGCCGTACATGGTCGACCAGCTCCGGGCCCCCAACCTGGACACCCTGGAGACGACCCAGCCGCAGCAGCTCTCCCAGCCCGTCTCGTCCAAGACCGCACAGGCCCTCCAGCAGATGATGGAGACCGTCGTCAACGACGACCAGGGCACCGGCGCCAAGGCCAGGATCAACGGCGTCACCGTGGGCGGAAAGACCGGCACCGCGCAGCACGGCCTCAACAACAAGGAGAAGCCGTACGCCTGGTTCATCTCGTACGCGAAACTGTCCGACGGCAGCGCGCCGGTCGCGGTCGCCGTGGTCGTCGAGGACGGCGCCGCCGACCGCGGCGACATCACCGGCGGCGGCCTGGCCGGCCCGATCGCCCGCGACGTGATGAAGGCAGTCATCGACAGCAAGAAGTGACCCCCATCACGTCGCCTACACATCGGTGCACGTTGCGATACCGGTCCTGTATCGGGTGACGGGCTTGGCCAGGTCACACAGCTCCGTCCGGGTACGGTATGCCCGGACGGCAGCTCCGACCGCACACGTGTGCCGGTCGGGACCGACGGAGAGGGCTGGTAGGTAGCTATGGAAGAGCCGCGTCGCCTCGGCGGCCGGTACGAACTGGGCCACGTGCTCGGTCGTGGTGGCATGGCGGAGGTCTACTTCGCGCATGACACCCGTCTCGGCCGCAGCGTGGCGGTGAAGACGCTGCGCGCGGACCTCGCGCGCGACCCTTCCTTCCAGGCCCGGTTCCGCCGGGAGGCCCAGTCTGCCGCCTCGCTCAACCACCCCGCGATCGTCGCGGTCTACGACACGGGCGAGGACTACATCGACGGGGTCTCGATCCCGTACATCGTCATGGAGTACGTCGACGGCTCCACACTCCGCGAGCTGCTCCACTCCGGCCGCAAACTGCTGCCCGAGCGGACGCTGGAGATGACCATCGGCATCCTCCAGGCGCTCGAGTACTCCCACAGAGCCGGCATCGTCCACCGCGACATCAAGCCCGCGAACGTCATGCTGACGCGCAACGGCCAGGTCAAGGTCATGGACTTCGGCATCGCCCGCGCCATGGGCGACTCCGGCATGACCATGACCCAGACGTCCGCGGTCATCGGCACCGCCCAGTACCTCTCCCCCGAGCAGGCCAAGGGCGAGCAGGTCGACGCACGCTCCGACCTCTACTCGACCGGCTGCCTCCTCTACGAGCTGCTGACCGTCCGGCCGCCCTTCGTCGGGGACTCCCCGGTCGCGGTGGCCTACCAGCACGTACGCGAGGAACCGCAGCCCCCCAGCGTCTTCGACCCCGAGATCACCCCCGAGATGGACGCCATCGTCCTGCGGGCCCTGGTCAAGGACCCGAACTACCGCTACCAGTCCGCCGACGAGATGCGCCTGGACATCGAGGCCTGCCTCGACGGCCAGCCGGTCGCCGCGACCGCCGCCATGGGCTCGGTCGGCTACGCCGGATACGGCGACGACCAGGCGACCACCGCCATGCGCCCGGACGCCGGCGCCACGTCGATGCTGCCGCCCATGAACCCCGACGACGGCGGCGGCTACGGCTACGACGACCGCCCCGACCGGCGCCGCCAGAAGAAGTCCAACACCTCGACGATCCTGCTGATCCTCGCGGCGGTCCTGGTCCTCGTCGGCGCCGTCCTCATCGGCAAATGGGTCTTCAGCGGCGACGGGCCCGGCTCCAAGCCCTTCGCCGCCCCCAACTTCGTCAACAAGACGCGGGCCGAGGCCGAGACGATGGCCAAGAACCGCGACCTCAACCCGGTCTTCACCCAGAAACCCTGCGAGAGCACCGCCAAGGGCAACATCTGCTCGCAGGACCCGGCCGCCGGCAAGGACGTCAACAAGGGCGACACCGTCAACCTCGTCGTCTCCACGGGCGCGCCCAAGGTCGACGTGCCGAGCGTCCTCGGCAAGACCCTGGACGAGGCGAAGACCCTCCTGGAGGGCGACCAGTACCAGTTCCAGGTCGACACGAAGCAGGAGGTGTCGACCGAGCCGGAGGGCACCGTCCTGAAGCAGAACCCCAAGCTCGGCGACCAGGTGGAGAAGGGCACCACCATCACCCTCACCGTCGCCAAGGCCGAGCAGAAGGCGACCGTCCCCGACGTCTCGAACAAGAGCTGCGACGAGGCCAAGGCGCAGATGGAACAGAACGAGCTCAAGGGCAACTGCGTCGAGGTCGACACCCAGGACCCCAACCAGGTCGACAAGGTCGTCCAGACCGTCCCGTCCATCGGCTCCCAGGCTGACAAGGGCTCCACCGTCCAGATCCAGATCGGCAAGAGCACCCAGCCCGAACAGGTCCAGGTCCCCGGCAACCTCCAGGGCATGAACCTCAAGGACGCCAAGCAGGCCCTGAAGAACGCCGGCCTGAACGTCGGCAACGTCGCCGGCTCCCAGGACGACGACGCCCAGGTCATCAGCTCCGACCCGGCCCCCGGCAGCACCGTCAACAAGGGCCAGACCGTCAACCTCATCGCCATCAAGAACGGCGGCAACGGCGGCAACAACGGAGGCGGCGGCTTCTTCGGCGGAGGCGGCGGCTGACCGCCCCACGAAGACGACCCGACGCGGGCCCTGCCGGAAGCATCCGGCAGGGCCCGCGCCCTTCGGTCGTGTCGTCATATCTCCCCACTCGTTGATCACCCGGGGTGGAAACGCAGGCACAGCTCCGCCCCGGCCGCACGGCCCGGCCACCGACCGAGGGGCACACGTGATCAACGAATCGGCACTGCTGGAATCCAGGACCCTGCGAGACGGCGTACTCGAACGCACCGACGTCCTCGACAGAGTGAAAACCCTCTCCCTGCTGCCCGACGGCCTCCACGTCACCACAGCGATGGTGGCGGCGTACTTCGGCGTCACCATCGAAGCCGTCCGCCAGCTCAAAGCACGCCACCACGAGGAACTGGCGGGCAACGGAATGCGCACCCTGCGAGGCCCCGACCTCGCACAATTCAAGCGTGACGTCCTGTCACGCTATCCGGGCCCTTGTCCACAGCCCCGTTCCAGCCTCACTCTCTACTCCCGTCGCGCGCTCCTCAACATCGCGATGCTCCTCCGCGACAGCGAGGTCGCCCGCCAGGTCCGCGCCTACCTTCTCGACAGCGAGTACCGGGCGCGGACACAGGCTGTGGACAACCCCGCCCACCCGCACCCCCAGTCCCTCGACGACCGCATCGACCAGCGCATCACCCACGTCCTCGGCAAGACCGTCGTCCCCATGTTCAACGCGCTGATCGAGACGTCGGCCGACCACCGACGGGAACTGATCGCCCTGCGGACGGGCGTCCAGCGCATCGAGAAACGGCTCCAGCAACACCACGCCCGACTGCGACGGCTGGAATCCCCCCGCGCCGACCGGCCCCTCGCCGGAGTCATGGCGGCCATGGACGCCATGAACGGCCGCGAGTTCGAGGAGCACGTCGCCGCCCTGCTGCGCCGCGACGGCTGCACCGACGTCGTCGTACGAGGCGGCGGACGGGACCGCGGCGTCGACGTCACCGCCCTCACCGCCGACGGACGACGCCTCGTCGTCCAGTGCAAGAGGTTCGCGCCCCACCTCTCCATCACCAGCCCCGAACTGCAGAAGTTCGTCGGAGCGGCCAAGGTCCTGCATCACTCCGACGTCGCCCTGTTCGTCGCGACCTGCCCCTTCACCCGCGAGGCCCTCGACATCGCCGCCGAGACCGGCATCACCGCCTTGCACCGCGGCCTGGTGGAGCAGTGGAGCGCCGGGACCCCCCTGGCCGTCCTCCGCTGATCGCCGCGTCGGGCGTGTCCCCCGGAAGGAGCCGGTTCGCTCAGGAGAGTTCCTTCGGGGGGGTGCGGGCCGCATCGACCTTGTCCACCCGCACCAGCTCACCCCACACCACGTACCGGTAGCGGCTCGTGTACACCGGCGTGCAGGTCGTCAGCGTGATGTAGTGACCGGACTTCTTCCTGCCGGACTCCTTCGGGATCCCGCCGAGAACCTCGACGTTGTACTTCGAGGTCTCGGGCAGGATCGCGTACACCTTGTAGACGTACCAGTCGTCCTTCGTCTCGAAGACGATCGGGTCGCCCTTCTCCAGCTTGTCGATGTTGTGGAACTTCGCCCCGTGGCCGTCGCGGTGCGCGGCCAGCGCGAAGTTGCCCGCCCTGCCGCTCGTCGGCAGGGCCGCCTTGACCGGATCGGTGTAGTAGCCGGCCACACCCTCGTTGAGGATCTTCGACGACGTGCCCTTCTCGACCAGCACCTCCCCGTTGCGCATCGCGGGCACGTGCAGGAACCCGATGCCGTCCCGCGTGTCCAGCGCACCCGGCCCGGTGTCCTGCCGCGCCCAGCCGTCGCGCACCTTGTCGGCCTGCCGGTGCGCGTGCCGGTCGGCCACGACGTTGGTCCACCACAGGGAGTAGACGACGAACAGGCCCAGCACCAGGCCCGCCGTGATGAGGAGTTCACCGAAGACGCTGACGGCGAACGCGATCCGGCCGCCCGCTCGGCGCCGCGGCCCGGGCGCCGGGACGGGCGCGTCCACGCGCGCGTGCTCGTCGTGACCGGTGTCGCCGGTGGTCGCTGCCACGTTCAATCCGCCCCTACTCGACTGCATGCCCGCCCGGGCCTGCCACCCGGACCGCATGCCACCCGGACCGCGCGCCTACTCGACGAGCGCGTCCGGCTTGCCCTTGCTCCGCGGCCGTTCCTCGACCATCTTGCCCCAGACGATCAGCCGGTACTTGCTGGTGAACTCCGGCGTGCACGTCGTGAGCGTGATGTACCGGCCCGGCCCGGTGAACCCCGAGCCCGGCGGGACCGGATCCAGCACGCTCGTGTTGCCCGGCGAGGTCACCGGCAACGAGGACGCCATCTTGTAGACGAAGTACTCGTCCTGCGTCTCGACGACGATGTCGTCACCCGCCTGCAACCGGTTGATGTACCGGAACGGCTCGCCGTGCGTGTTGCGGTGACCCGCGAGCCCGAAGTTGCCGGTCTTCGCGTCCGGCATCGCCGTCGTCAGCGCACCCTCGCCGTAGTGCCCCACCATCCCCTTGTCGAGCACCTTCTTGTTGCTCACGCCCTCGGCGATCGGCACCACCACGTCCAGCTTGGGAATGTGCAGGATCGCGAAACCCTGCCCCGGCGAGAACACCCCGGGGGCGCCCTTCCCGCTCGCCCAGTCGTCCTGGAGGCTGCTGGCCTCCCGGTCCGCCTGCGCATGGGCCCGCACGTTCGTCCACCACAACTGGTAGGTGACGAACAGCAGCATCAGCACACCCGTGGTGATGAACACCTCGCCCACCGCCCGGCTGGCGACCACCGCCGCACTCGGCCTGCGGGCCCGCTGCCGGCGCCGCGCCTCCACACGGGACAGCGGCCGCTCGCCACGGGACGAGGACGACGCGTCCAGCCCGTCCCGCGCCCCGGCGCCCGCGTCACGCCCACCGTGCCCCTCGGGGCCGCCATGACCCCCGTGACGGCCATGACGCCCCTTGGCCGCCTTCCTGCGGGCCGCACGCCCACCCGCCGGAGATCCAGGGGCCGCGGAGGCCGCCGAGCCGCCAGAGGCCGGTAGGGAGCCGCCGCCGAACGCCGACGCCGGCGGCAGCCGCAACGCCACCGTCTCGTCGTCGGCCGGCGGCAGATACGACTGCCCCGTCCCCGCACGGCGGTCACCGCCGAAGGACTCGTACGACGCGGCGCCGTACGAGTCCTCACGCTCGGGACGCAGCGCGGTCACGCCGTGGCCCTGCCCACCACCGGGGCGAGCCCCGCCGACCTCGCCACCGCGCTCTGGTCGCCGCACTCCGCCAGCCAGTTGGCCAGCATCCGGTGCCCGTGCTCGGTCAGCACCGACTCGGGATGGAACTGCACGCCCTCGACGGGCAGTTCACGGTGGCGCAGCCCCATGATGATCCCGTCCTGCGTACGGGCCGTCACCTCCAGCTCGGCCGGCACCGTCCCCGGCTCCGCGGCCAGCGAGTGGTACCGGGTCGCGGTGAACGGGCTGGGCAGCCCCGCGAAGACGCCCCTGCCCCCGTGCTCCACCGGCGACGTCTTGCCGTGCAGCAGCTCCGGCGCCCGGTCCACCACCCCGCCGTAGGCCACCTGCATCGACTGCATGCCCAGACAGACGCCGAAGACGGGCACCCCGGTGGCCGCACAGTGCCGCACCATCTCCACGCACACCCCGGCCTCCTCGGGCGTGCCCGGACCGGGCGAGAGCAGCACACCGTCGAACCCGTCCTGGGCATGGGCCGTGGAGACCTCGTCGTTGCGCAGGACCTCGCACTCGGCGCCCAGCTGGTACAGGTACTGGACCAGGTTGAAGACGAAGCTGTCGTAGTTGTCGACGACGAGAATGCGCGCGCTCACTGGTTGTCCACCGTCACATCGTTGAAGGGAAGCAGCGGTTCGGCCCACGGGAAGACGTACTGGAAAAGCGCGTACACCACGGCCACGACCAGCATGATCGAGATCAGCGCCTTCACCCACGCGTTTCCCGGCAGATGCCGCCAGATCCAGCCGTACATGCCGTCCCTTCCGTCGCACCACGGCACCTGACTCACGCCGTACGCCACCAGACTAACGGCGCAGTGCCCTCGGTTCGCCTGCCTCCACAGGCTGTGTGGAGTCCAGGTGCGCCCAGACGATCAGCCGGTGACTGTGCCCCCATTCCGGATCGCACGTCGTCAACGTCAGGTACCGGCCCGGACGCGTATACCCCGACTTACGTGGCACAGCGTCGATCACCTCGACGTCCGAGGGCACGGTTTTGTAGGGGCCTTTGTCGATCCGATACGTGAACCAGGTGGTCCCGTCCGTCAGCACCACCGCGTCACCCCGTCTGAGCTCGGGGAAGTCCTTGAAAGGATCGCCGTAGGTCCGGCGGTGGCCCGCGACGGAGAAGTTCCCGGTCCCACCCAGCCGGGCGGTCCCCCGATAGTGGCCCAGCCCCTTCTTCAGGGTGCCGGTCGCCGTCCCCTCCAGCACCGGTTTGTTCCACGTGAAACCGAGCCGCGGGATGTACATCACCGCGAAGGGCCGGCCGTCACCGTACGGCGTCACCCGGACGGCCGACCCCGCACCGCCGCCGGCACCCGCGCTCGGGCCCGGGCTCGGGGCGGCCCCCCGCCCCTGCCGGGCCCACTGGTCGTGCAGGGCGTCGATCTGGTCGTCCATCGCCCGGTCGGCCCGCACCCCGGTCCAGAACAGCACATAGACGACGAACAGGACGATGACGGCTCCGGCGGTGATGCACAGCTCGCTCACCGTCCTGACGACGACCCGCACCGACACAGGCGCCCCCCGGCGGCCGACGCTCGACTACTCCACAGGCTTCGCGTAGTGCAGATCCACTGTGCCCGAGTAGCCCGGCAGAGTCACCGTCCCGTCCTCGGTGACTTTCCAGCCGAGGCCGTACACGTTCACGTACACCATGTAGTTCTGGATCGACGGCGCTTCCGCGAGCGCCCGCTGCATCCTCTGCGGATCCCCGACCGCCTGGATCTTGTACGGCGGCGAGTAGACCCGGCCCTGGAGGATCAGGGTGTTGCCGACGCAGCGCACCGCGCTGGTGGAGATCAGCCGCTGGTCCATGACCTTGATGCCCTGGGCCCCGCCCTGCCAGAGCGCGTTCACCACCGCTTGCAGGTCCTGCTGGTGGATCACCAGGTAGTCGGGCTGCGGCTCCGGGTAGCCGGGGAGCTTGGCGGTGGCGTTCGGCGGTGCGTCGTTGAGCGTGACGGTGATCGCCCTGCCCCTGACCTTCTGGGTGCCCGCGCTCTTCTCCAGCCCGGCGAGCTTGTCGTCCTGCGCCTTCGTGCTGCCGTCGTCGGCCTCGGCGAGGGACTCGACGTCCTCGCGCAGGCGGCCGTTCGCCTCGTCCAGCTCGCCGTTCCTGTGGCTGCGCTCCTGGATGAGGTCGGACAGCTTCAGCAGTGAGGCGTCGGTGCGGATGTTCGTGCCCTTGGCGGTGGTGAAGCTGGTGAAGAAGAGCAGTCCGGCGAGGGCGAAGACGCCCGCGGTGAGCACGCGCACGGGCCGGAAGCGGCCCCGGCGGCCCTCCGAGGGAGCGGGGGAGGGGGCGGAAGGGGAAACGGGGGCGGGATCCGGGGTGGAACCCGTTGATCCCGTCCGGGGGGAGTCGGCAGAATTGCTCAACGTACCCTTATCTCCTTCAGCGCCGTAGAAGCACTACGCTAACGGACGCCCGGGGGAGCCCTTCAGTCCCCTAGTACGCAGCCCCCGAGCCCGACCCAGCACCTGCGCGGCCACGCAGCGCATCGACAGGAGAGACCCTCGTGCCGAAGTCACGTATCCGCAAGAAGGCCGACTACACGCCGCCGCCGGCGAAGCAGACGACCGCGATCAAGCTGAACAGCCGCGCCTGGGTCGCGCCCGTGATGCTGGCCATGTTCCTCATCGGACTGGCCTGGATCGTGGTCTTCTACGTCACCGACGGTTCGCTGCCCATCGACCAGTTGGACAACTGGAACATCGTCGTGGGCTTCGGGTTCATCGCCGCCGGCTTCGGCGTCTCCACCCAGTGGAAGTAGCGCGACCAGCTCTGCCCAGGGTTATCCACTGAGTTATCCACAGTGATCTGGGGAAAAGAAAGACGATCTGTGGATAACTCACCGGAGGTTGACGCCGGTGTGACGGAAGTACCGGTCGTCGCTCTCACTCGAATGCCCGTTCGCCCCCTGCCTGACCTGCACGAATAGCGGTCAGCGCCAGGGGGCGCGGTCGTTCCCGCACGTTGTGCACAAGATTCGCCACAGACTGTGGACAACCAGGCGCTCAGGTGAGCTGGGCCGTTCTCAGGAGCGTGATGACCAGGACGGCCACCAGGACGAGCGCGCACGTCCCGTACTGGATCAGGGCGCGGCGCTCGCGCGGGGCGTAGATCATGACGGCGCCGATGACGAGTCCGGCGGCCAGGCCGCCGATGTGCGCCTGCCAGGCGATGCCGGCCCAGCGGAACGTGAAGAGCAGGTTGATCGCCAGCAGGGCGAGGACCGGCCGCATGTCGTAGCGCTGGCGGCGCACCAGCACGACGAACGCCCCGAAGAGGCCGTAGATCGCTCCGGATGCGCCGAGGGACGCCGCGTTGGGCTCGGTGATCAGGTAGGTCAGCGCGCTGCCGGCGAGTCCGGACACCAGATAGAGCGCCAGGTACCGGGCGCGGCCGAGGGCCTGTTCGAGGGGGCCGCCGATCCACCACAGACTGAGCATGTTGAACAGGATGTGGATGTAGGTGAGGTGCAGGAACATCGAGGTCAGCAGCCGGTACCACTGGCCTTCGGCCACGCCCTGGAGCACGCCGAAGCCGAGGTCCGGCATCACCGCGCGGCCGATCAGCTCGAACCGTTCCGTGAAGCTGTCGCCGACGGCCTGCTGGACCACGAACAGCGCGAGGTTGAGGCCGACGAGGATCTTGGTGACCAGATGGGGGTCGGCGGCGATCGTGCCGCCCGCGAGGGTGCGGGGCTGTGAGGCGTCCGGTGCGTGTCCCGTGCCGGAGCCGTCGCGGACGCAGGCCGGGCACTGGAAGCCGACGGAGGCGCTGACCATGCACTCGGGGCAGATCGGGCGCTCGCAGCGGGTGCAGCGGATGCCGGTCTCGCGGTCGGGGTGCCGGTAGCAGACGGGCAGGCCGTTGTGCGCGTCGTCCTGCCGGCTGCCTGGCGCCTGGTCCATGGGCTCCCCCAGATGAGTCGTGCGAGGCGGCGATGGTCGCGATGGATGGGACGGGATCGAAGGACGTCGGCTCACAGGGGCCGGATCCGATGGGGTCGGACGGGAAAGAAGCCGCCCTGCCCATCCATACGGATGAGCAGGGCGCATGGTTCCCGGGCCGCCGCTCCGGCGGCTTCCGTCCCGGATCGGAGGGCTGGAGGCCGCGGACGAGAGCTCGGGCTCGCTCAGACCTGGCGGGTCTCGACGACGACCGACTCGATGACGACGTCCTTCAGCGGACGGTCGGTGCGGGGGTTGGTCGGGGCGGTGGCGATGGCGTCCACGACCTTCTGGCTCGCCACGCCGCTGACCTCGCCGAAGATGGTGTGCTTGCGGGTCAGCCAGGCCGTCGGCGAGACCGTGATGAAGAACTGCGAGCCGTTGGTGCCCGGTCCGGCGTTGGCCATGGCCAGCAGGTACGGGCGGTCGAAGCGCAGGTCGGGGTGGAACTCGTCCTCGAACTGGTAGCCGGGGCCTCCGGTGCCGTTGCCGAGCGGGTCACCGCCCTGGATCATGAATCCGCTGATCACCCGGTGGAAGACGGTGCCGTCGTACAGCTTGTCCGTGGACTTCGCGCCCGTCTCGGGGTTGACCCAGGCCCGCTCGCCGGTGGCGAGTTCGACGAAGTTCCTGACCGTCTTCGGGGTGTGGTCCGGGAAGAGCCGGATCTCGATGTCGCCGTGGTTGGTCTTCAGGGTGGCGTACAGCTGCTCGGCCACGATCTGCCTTCCGTTGTTCCTGTGACGACCCGATCCTCGCACGGCCGGGGACGGGCGGTGCCTGACGGCTCGTTCCGGGACCGGAACCGACGGATCGGGCACGGAATTGCGTCCGGGTCGTCCGGGACGGGAGCGGTCGGGGCCGATCCGTGGCATCGTCGGCTTTGTCGTTTGACCGATGCTCTGTCGGCATTCCCCGGAATATGACCCGAATAGATCCACTATTGGATGTCATTCACCCACGATCCGGCCACGATGTGCCCACGATGACTCGTGACCGGCACCCGGATGCCCGTCCGCACATGCCGAGAAGGCCGTCGGCAGGCATGATCCGTAAAAGGGTGGAAAGTCGAAATACCGTACGCCACCGAGGAGGAGGAACACGTGACCCGCATCGACAGCGTGCGCGCCGCGACCGGCTCGGCGAAGGACAGCGTGCTGCACGCCGCGGAAGTGGTGGCGCCCTACGCCGACACGGCCAAGGAGCGGGCCGCGCTTTACGCGCATGAGGCCCGCGTACGGCTCGCGCCCAAGGTGTCGCAGGCCGCCGAACAGGCCCGCGTGCAGTATGACGCCCACGTCGCCCCGCGCCTGGAGCAAGCGAAGACCCATGTCCCGCCGAAGGTCGATCTGGCCGCGCAGGAGGCGGCCGCACGGACCCGCCTGGCCGCGCGGCAGGCCGCCGAGTACTCCCGACCGCGGATCGAACAGGCGGTCGCCGCGGCCGGCCCCGTGAAGGAGGAGGCCGCCGCCCGGGGCGCCGCCGCGCTGGCCGCACTGCGCGGTCAGGTGACGCCGAAGGAGATCGAGAAGCTGGTGCGCAAGCACCGGCGTCGCGCCAAGGCGGGCCGGGTCGCCAAGTCCCTGGCCCTGATCGGCCTGGTCGCGGGCGGCGCCTTCGCGGCCTGGAAGTGGTGGGACAAGCAGGCCAACCCGGACTGGCTCGTCGAGCCGCCCGCGGCCACGGAGGTTCCCGCCTCGGGCGGTCTGACCGCCGTGGACGGCAGCGGCGAACCCGCCGCCGCCGTGGACGGCAGCGGCGAACCCGCCGTCCTGGACCCCGAGGTACAGGCCAAGCAGGCCGAGGAGGAGGCCGCGCATCGCGACGACCGCACCTGACCGGCCGGCGCCGGGCACCACGCGGCACGGACGGCGACGCGGTCCCCGCACCCCGCCCCTGTCACGCCGAAGACCCCTCCTACCTGCATCTGCGCAGGTAGGAGGGGTCTTCTTCGTGTGGAGCCTAGGGGAGTCGAACCCCTGACATCTGCCATGCAAAGACAGCGCTCTACCAACTGAGCTAAGGCCCCGCGACGGACGTCCGGCCGGTGTGGATCTCGTACCGGCGGGCGCCGCAGACCAGAGTACCGGGTCACCCGGGGTATCTCGCAAAAACATGGGGGGTCCCCGCGGATGACCACTCTCCGTAGGATGCAGAAACGCGGTTCGCTACAGCGAACCGCGTTTCTGGGGAAGCGATGGGGAGACGCAATGGACGCCGCACAGCAGGAAGCGACCGCGAGAGCGCGGGAACTGCAGCGGAACTGGTACGGGGAGCCGCTGGGGGCGCTCTTCCGTAAGCTCATCGACGATCTTGGTCTCAACCAGGCTCGTCTCGCGGGGGTGCTGGGACTGTCGGCGCCGATGCTGTCGCAGCTGATGAGCGGTCAGCGGGCGAAGATCGGCAACCCGGCCGTGGTGCAGCGGGTGCAACTGCTGCAGGAGTTGGCGGCGCAGGTCGCGGACGGCAGCGTCAGCGCTGCCGAGGCGACCGAGCGCATGGACGAGATCAAGCGGTCCCAGGGGGGTTCGGTGCTCAGCAACACCACACACACGACGAACAGTTCGGGGGCGCCCACGGTCAAGCGGGTGGTCCGCGAGATCCAGTCGCTGCTGCGCTCGGTGGCCGCCGCGGGCGACATCATCGAGGCGGCCGACACCCTCGCCCCGACCCACCCGGAACTGGCAGAGTTCCTCCGGGTGTACGGCGCGGGCCGGACGTCCGACGCGGTGGCGCACTACCAGTCCCACCAGAACTGAGCCCTCGGCCCGGTCGCCGAAGGGGGTTCGGCAGTCGGGCGGACGGGTGGTCGGCCAGTGGTCGGGGGACCGGTGGCGACCAGGTAAGACCGAAGCGGCCGGAGGGAGCCGGAGCAGTCGGGGGACTGCTGCGACGCGGCACGGCCGCAGGGAACGGAAACGACACGGAACGACACGGCACGGCGCGGAACCACATGGAACCGCAGGGAACGACGGCGAGCGCACGGGGGGTCGTGCAGTCGGCTCGCCGCGGAGGGTCGTGGCGCTCCGCACGGGGGAAGTGGCAGAAGAGGACACCTCCGCGACCGGGGGCCCGGGGGGACCGGAGAGACCCGGAACGAAGAGACCCGGGACCTGCGAATCCCGGGGGGACCGAGGGGGAGGAGCGACGCACTGCCATGGGTGAGGTCTTCGCCGCACGGTACGAACTGGCAGATCCGATCGGCCGGGGCGGGGTCGGCGCGGTCTGGCGCGCCTGGGACCACCGCCGGCGCCGTTACGTGGCCGCCAAGGTGCTCCAGCAGAGCGACGCGCACGCGCTGCTGCGCTTCGTGCGCGAGCAGGCGTTGCGGATCGACCATCCCCATGTGCTCGCCCCCGCCAGCTGGGCCGCCGACGACGACAAGGTCCTGTTCACGATGGACCTGGTGGCGGGGGGTTCGCTGGTCCACCTCGTCAACGACTACGGGCCGCTGCCCCCGGTGTTCGTGTGCACGCTGCTCGACCAGCTTCTGGCCGGTCTCACGGCGGTGCACGCCGAAGGCGTCGTGCATCGTGACATCAAACCGGCCAACATCCTGCTGGAGGCCACGGGAACGGGCCGGCCGCGTCTGCGGCTGTCCGACTTCGGCATCGCGATGCGGCTGGGCGAACCCCGTCTGACGGACACCAACCTCGTGGTGGGCACGCCCGGTTACCTCGCGCCCGAGCAGATGCTCGGCGCGGATCCGGACTTCCCGGCCGACCTGTTCGCCGTCGGCCTGGTGGCGCTGTATCTGCTGGAGGGCGCCAAACCCGACGCCAAGGCGCTCGTGCAGTACTTCGCGGAGCACGGAACGCCGAGCGCTCCCAAGACGGTCCCCGAGCCGCTCTGGCAGGTCATAGCCACCCTGCTCCAGCCGGATCCGCAGGCACGTTTCCGCTCGGCCACGGGGGCGCGCAAGGCGCTCGCCGCCGCCGTCGAACTGCTGCCGGAGCCGGGCCCGGACGACGAGACGATCGAGATCTTCGACCAACTGGGGCCCCTGCCTGCGGGGTTCGGCCCCGAAGGCCCCCTGCGTGCCGCGCGCGGCACGGGCTCGCTGCCCGCCCCGCCCGGCGCCGTGGGCGGTTCCGGCGCCGACACGGCCCGCCCGGACGCCGGATCCCTGCCCTCGCGGCCGGAAACGATCGCCCCCGAATCGGCCCCCGGGGGCAGCGGAGCCCTCCCCTCCGGCACGGCGTGGCCCGGCACGGGCGTTCCGGCCGGCACGGGCGCGGGCAACGGATTCGGCGCCGGTCGCCTCACCCCTGGTACCGGCACCGGTACCGGCAGTGGGAGGGACGGCGGCACCGGTGACGGCGGTACGGGCTCCGGTTCGGGCTCCGGTTCGGCGTGGCCCGGCACCGACTCGGCGCCGATCGACTCGCGGCGGGCAGCGCCCCCCTCGATGTCGGACACCGGAAGCTTCCACCTGCCCCCACCGCAGCCGACGGGAGCGTCCTCCCTCACGCCGACGCCCACACCGCCGACCACGACCACACCGCCGACCACGCCGCCGACCACGCCGGCGTCCGCGTTCACGTCGGAGCGGACGCCCGTTCCGCGGCCGCCCGCCTACGCACCGCCGCCCGCGCCCCCGCAGGTCCCGGCGCCGCCGCACCGGGCCCCGCTCGGCTCCCCCGGCCCTTCCCACGCGCCGGGACAGCCGTTCACGCCGCCCTCCCGGAGCGGCCGCCAACCGGACTCCTCCACCGCCTCGTACACCGCGCAGGACCCGCTCCCGCCGGCCGGGTCGGTCGGGTCGGTCGGGTCGGCCGCATCGGGTCCGGTGCGGGGCGGACGTCGTCGGGGGCATCGCGCGGTGCGCCCGGGGCGGCCGGGGCCGCCCGTCAAGGTCGCGGTGCCGATGCTGCTGCTGGCGCTGGCCTGCTACGCCGTGGGGTTCTGGGCGTTGGCGCGCATCTGAGCCGCGGCCCTGCGCCGAGCGGCCAGCGTCCAGGCCCCGAGCACCGCCAGCAGGACGCTTCCCGCGCCGATGCCGCCCACGGCGACCGCCGTCATGGCGGGGTCGCCGTCCACGCCGCCGCCTCCTCCTGAGGCTCCGGCGCGCGCCGGTGCGGGCCCCGCCGTCAGCTCGGGGTCGCGGGCGCCGACGTCGAAGAATCCGCGCGGCGCGGAGCGTCCGGCGTAGCCCGGGGCGGGCTGTGCGCCGCCGTCGACGCGCACGCGCAGGGTCAGGCCGTAGGGGCCCGCTCCGAAGCGCTCGCGCACCTGGGCGGCGAGGTGCACGACGAGGTAGTAGGAGCCGGCGAACCGCAGGGCCTTGGTGGCGCTCGCAGACGCGCGGCGGTTGGCGTATCCGACCGGCGGCACGGGCGCGAGCGCCGCCGACTTCTGACGGCCGCCGTAGCCGACGCTCACGTCCTTCACCTCGGCTCGGACCGGGTTGTAGAGCGTCATGTCGAGGGCCTCGACGACGTACCCGGAGTCCTCGTCCGCGCTGCCGAGGTCGACGGAGGCGGAGACCTGCTGGCCCCAGTCGACGGGGACCTTGTAGAAGAGGGTCTGTCCGGGGACGATCCCGTCGCGCAGGACGCCGGGTTCCACGACGGTCGCCCGGGTGAAGCCGGCCCCGCCCCGGACGGCGGCGGGTGCGCCGGTGGGCGGCGCGGGCGTGGCGGAGTCCCACGTCCCGGGCTTCTCGGGCACGCGGGCGGCGGCGTCCTTGGTGAGGGCCGGTTCGGAGACGGGCGCGATCTCCAGCTCCCACGGCTCCTCACCGGCGCCGACGCCCTCGCCGGTCGTGGCACCGGTCCCGGTCCCGGTGGTCGCTGCGGCTCTGGTGCGGGTGCGTTCGACGACGACGTAGTACGTCCCCGCCTTCTGGCAGGCGCCCCGGCCCGGCTGGAGCTCGCGTGCGGCCCATGCGGTGATCGGGTGCGGGCTCTTGGACGCTCCGACGATCGCCGAGTCGCGGGAGCAGGCGGTGCTGTCCGCGTCCTGCACGGAGACGCTGATCCCGTCGCCGACGGCGAGTTCCGATCCCGCGCGCGGGATGGCCGTCACGCCGACGTAGACGTTGGAGACGTCGTCGAGTTCGAGCCGGAAGTAGGCCTTCGCGACTTCTCCCCCCGCGTGTCCCCGCCCGTCCTCCTGGCCGCCGTCCTCGCTGTCGTCCTGGCTGCCGCCCTGTCCTTCGCCCTGGCTGCCGTCGGGGCTCTCGCTCCCGGTTCCCGGCGGGGAGGGAAGGACGAGGGAGCTGCGGTAGGTCGCGCCGGGTTCGAGTCCGGCGGCGCCGGTGGTGCCCGTGGCCGCCGGGACGGTGCGGGCGTCGTCGGAGAAGGCGTAGGACGGGACGTCGGGCGCGGCCAGGGCGGCCGGTGCGGGCAGCGCCACGGCGGCCGCGCAGAGCGTCGCGCACACGGCCGTGATCCGTACGACGGCCCGCCGGCCGGCGCCCTCGCCCAGCCCGCTCCGCCGTCCCGCACGCCGGTCCATCGACCCCGCCCCCTCGCCTTCGACCGAACGTGGGCCATCCTGCCCCGCTCGCGCCCACGGCACCCGCGCATTGCGTACGGGCGTCCGAAAAGCCCGCATGTAACCCCGCCCGGGCGTGCGTGCAACACAAGACCCCGACCGCTACGGCGGCCGGGGTCTGCTCAGTCTTCGGTATCGGTACTCACGAACCCGTGGGCACGGAGTCGGTCGCCTCCGTCCACAGATCCTGCTCGGCGCGATCCGCCTGGATCTGGCGGTACACGAGGAGCCCGCCGATAGCGGCCAGTGCGACCAGGAGAAGCTTCTTCACCGCGCGACCTCGTCTTTCCTTGACGTTGGGGACCTCTGGCGCCCGACTATACACACCGGCCGATACCGATCGGTGACCTGCGTCCCGCCCCCAACTCCCGCTCCCGGCAGCTCAGTAGGAGCGGAGGACGCCGCTCCGATCGGAGGGTGATCACACCTCCACGGAGGGTGATTTTCGCCCGAGATCGCCAGGAGAGCCCCTCTTCCTCCGCTTTTTCGCCCTCTTGCGGCCATCCGGGTGGTGTTCATCAGAACAACGCCACGCCGCGAGCGTCGGTCCACCACTTCGTGCCGCCCATACACATCATGAGGAAAGTACGCAAATCGCCCAACCCGAAAGTGAGGGGCCATGACCGAGAACCGGGTCATGAAACTGTGGACCGCCGTCGTCACCGCCGTCCTGGCGCTGTGCACGGCGCTCGGACTCATCACGACGACCGCCGCGGCGGCGCCGGCGCAGACCGGGCCGGCACGCACCGGCGAGAGCGCGGCCACCGTCCGGACGCCCGAGCGGCCCGCGGCGGCCTCACCCTGGCTCTGGTCCCAGGCCCGCTCGCTTCCCCCCACGATGAAGCAGCGCATCCGGGCCGAGGCCCACGGCAAGTCCCCCAGCTGCCGCCACCGCGGCCTCCCCGACGCGGACCAGACGGAGCAGACCGCGACCTCCTGCGAACCGGCCGAGCCGGCCGACCCCGCCGAACCGGCCGTCCCGCTCCTGCGCTGAGCCTCGGGCGCCTTCCCGACTTCGAAGCAGACGTAACGGCGAACCTGCGTACAGCCCGCACGGACAGGCCCGGCAGCTCCCCCAGGAGCACCCGGGCCTTCGCCATGTCCGGGACCCCGCGCCGGGACGAGAGGTCAAGGCTTGGGTACTGCGCCGGCAGCGACCCCGAAACCGGAGGACTCGTCCCACGCAACCGCTGCCCACAGGTCCACCACCGCAGTCCAGATGCGGTGCAGCAGAGCCCAGTCCGGGTCGTCCCCGCCGAGGGCGACGGTGACCAGCAGGTCGCATCCCCATATGCCCCGCTCGTCATGGGGTGACGCGGCGATCACGGACTCGGCGATCTCGGCCACGCCGACACGCACGTCCAGCGTCAGCAGGTCCGCGACCGGGCCGAGGCCGTCACCGCTGATCGTGCCGAGCCTGAACGCGGCCACCGAGTCCTCCAACGGCTCCGACGACTCGCCCCACAGACCGTCACCGCTCTCCAGCAGCCGGTCCAGCAGGCGATCAAGCGCCTCGGCGCCCCCCTCTTCCCCGGACCGGCCAAAGAAGCTGAGTCGGTAATCCACGATTCCCCCGTCGTCCGCGCTGACCGGAGGCTGATTCCCCTGCGCCATCATGCACGGGTTCGGACGGCCGGCAGGGGGAGCGGTGTCGTTCGCTCACCGTGTGGTCGGGTCGCCGCCGTGGGGAAGGGCGAAGAGCCATTGCTGCGCCCGTACGGATCGGCGGTCGTCGAACCACGGTTTGTACGTCGGCCTGAAGTCTCCGCCAGCCGTCAGCAGACGTCGGCTGTGCACTGCCTCCACTTCGAACGCGGCCCCGTCGGGCGACTTCTTCAGCCGCCAGCGCTGGGGAGCTTCCGCGGTGGGCTCGCACATCAGCAGATCTGGCTTCTGAGAGTCACGTGTGGAGTCGAGCGCGAGTCCGTTGTCCGCCGAGACGATGAGGACCTCCCCCTTCACCCCGCTCGGACGAAGAAGCCACAACTGCTGCCTCTCCGCATGCGGTGCCCACAAGTGGGGTTCTTCGCCCTGCTGGTTGCGCCACGCCGTGTCGAGGGCCAGTCCGCAGTCACGCGCGATGATCAGGAACGGCCCAGCCGGATCGGTCTTCTTCTTCCGCCATGCCGAGAGAGTGACGTTCTCCAGCCCGACGGAGATCCCGGGGAAGCCGATCCGAATGCTCACCATGCGCGGACGTTAGCAGCGCAGGAGGCCGCTCCGGCACGCAAAGCCGGAAACGGGCGACCGGGCTCGGCGTAGTGAAGCTGTGGCGCTGCTCGCAGAGCTTGCCGGAGGACCCGCCCGACGGCTGACCGCAGCCGTCCGACGCCATTGGTGTCAGCCGTGGATGTCAGCCGTGGATGTCAAAAAGGCCCCCGGTCCACTGGACCGGGGGCCTTCTCGCATGTGGGGCTAACAGGATTTGAACCTGTGGCCTCATCCTTATCAGGGATGCGCTCTAACCAACTGAGCTATAGCCCCGCCGCGCTGTGCGGGGTGTGTCCCGCGCGCTGACTCCTGAAGATTAGCGCACGACCTGGGCAGTCCCAAAATCGATACGCGCGGGGTTCTGCGCGGGGGTGCGCGGGCCTGGTGAGGGCCGGGTCACTCGTCCTCGGCCAGCGTCAGTTCGACGCCGCCGACGAAGCCCGCGGAGAGGTTGTAGATGAACGCGCCGAGGGTCGCCAGGGCCGTCGCGAGGACGACGTCGATGACCGCGATGATCGCCGTGAACATCAGCACGTGAGGGAGCGAGAGGAACGACTGGAGGTCGAAGCCGTTCGACTCGTTGGAGCCGGTGGCCTCGGAGATCGTGCCGCCGACCGTCGAGAAGACGCCCATCGCGTCCATGACCATCCACAGCACGGCGGCCGCGACGATCGTGCAGATGCCGAGGGCGATGGAGAGCAGGAAGCTGACCTTCATCACCGACCACGGGTCGGCCTTGGCCACGCGCAGGCGCGCCTTGCGCACGCGTGGCGCGGTGCGGGCGCCGGTCCGCGGTCGTCGTACCGCGCCGGTCGAGGCCGGGGCCGCCTGGGGCGGGTAGGCCTGCGGCGGGTGGTAGGGCCCGGCGGGCTGCTGCGGCTGACGCTCGCCGGGAAGCGGCGACGGGTCGGGCTGCGTGGCCTGCGGGCCTCTGGTGTCCGTCACGGTTCCCCCCTGGGAGCCCTTCGGGCCTTGTGGGTCGGTCGGGGTCGAGGGGGAGGAGGACGAGCCGGCCACGGGCGCCTTGATGGCCTTCAGCTGGGTCGTGTGGGTGTCCGCCGCACGCCCCTCGGCGCCCCGCGCGTCGGTCTTGCGCGCGTCCCCCTGGGGCGAGGCGGAGCCACGGCCGCCGCCGCTCTTGTCCGTACCGGCAGACGTACCGGCGCCCGTGGCTCCGCTCACGATGACTCACTCCTCGTGCTACTCGGCCGAGGGCGCCTCACCCTCGTCCGTGCCGGCGGTCGTGGCGCCGTCGGCGGTCTCGTCGGCGGCGATGTCGCCGTCGACCTCCTCCGCCTCGCGCCCCGCCTCGGCGTTACGTGCGATGCCGACGACGGCATCGCGCTTGCCCAGGTTGATCAGTTGGACGCCCATGGTGTCACGGCCCGTCTCCCTGATCTCGTTGACTCGCGTACGAATCACACCGCCGCCCAGCGTGATGGCGAGGATCTCGTCGGTCTCCTCGACCACCAGCGCGCCGACGAGGGAGCCACGGTCCTCGACGATCTTGGCGGCCTTGATGCCGAGGCCGCCGCGACCCTGGACGCGGTACTCGTCGACGGCGGTCCGCTTCGCGTACCCGCCGTCTGTGGCAGTGAACACGAACGTACCGGGTCGAACAACATTCATCGAGAGCAGCTGGTCTCCCTCGCGGAAGCTCATGCCCTTGACACCCGAGGTCGCACGGCCCATGGGCCGCAGACTTTCGTCCGTGGCGGTGAACCTGATCGACTGTGCCTTCTTGCTGATCAGAAGCAGATCATCGTCGGCCGAGACGAGTTCGGCGCCGATCAGTTCGTCGTCGGAACCGTCCTCCGTCTCACGGAGGTTGATGGCGATGACACCACCGGAACGCGGCGAATCGTAATCCTTCAGAGGCGTCTTCTTCACCAAGCCGCCCTTGGTGGCCAGGACCAGGTAGGGCGCCACCTCGTAGGTGCGGATCGCGAGGATCTCGGCGATCGCCTCGTCCGGCTGGAACGCCAGCAGGTTCGCGACGTGCTGCCCGCGCGCGTCCCGCCCGGCGTCCGGCAGCTCGTACGCCTTCGCGCGGTAGACGCGGCCCTTGTTGGTGAAGAACAGCAGCCAGTGGTGCGTCGTGGAGACGAAGAAGTGGTCGACGATGTCGTCTTCCTTCAGCTTCGCGCCACGCACGCCCTTGCCGCCGCGCTTCTGGGCGCGGTAGTCGTCCGTCTTGGTGCGCTTGACGTAGCCCCCGCGCGTGACGGTGACGACGATGTCCTCCTCGGCGATGAGGTCCTCGATGGACATGTCGCCGTCGTAGGGCACCAGCATCGTCTTGCGGTCGTCGCCGTACTTCTCGACGATCGCCGCCAGCTCCGCGCTCACGATCGAGCGCTGGCGCTCCGGGGACGCGAGGATCGCGTTGTACTCGGTGATCTTCGCCTGAAGCTCGTCGTGCTCCTGGATGATCTTCTGGCGCTCCAGGGCCGCCAGCCGGCGCAGCTGCATCTCGAGGATGGCGTTGGCCTGGATCTCGTCGATCTCCAGGAGCTCCATCAGGCCCGTGCGCGCGATGTCGACGGTGTCGCTGCGCCGGATCAGCGCGATGACCTCATCGATGGCGTCCAGGGCCTTCAGCAGACCGCGCAGGATGTGCGCCCGCTCCTCGGCCTTGCGCAGCCGGAAGCGCGTACGGCGAACGATGACCTCGATCTGGTGCGTCACCCAGTGGCGGATGAACGCGTCCAGGGACAGCGTGCGCGGAACGCCGTCGACGAGCGCCAGCATGTTCGCGCCGAAGTTCGTCTGCAGGTCCGTGTGCTTGTACAGGTTGTTCAGGACGACCTTGGCGACCGCGTCCCTCTTGAGGACGATGACCAGCCGCTGACCGGTGCGCGAGGACGTCTCGTCGCGGACGTCCGCGATGCCGCCGATCTTGCTGTCCTTCACCAGGTCGGCGATCTTCTGCGCGAGGTTGTCCGGGTTGACCTGGTAGGGCAGCTCGGTGACCACCAGGCACTGGCGGTTCTGGATCTCCTCGACCTCGACGACCGCCCGCATGGTGATCGAGCCGCGGCCCGTGCGGTACGCCTCCTCGATGCCCTTGCGGCCCACGACGAGCGCGCCGGTCGGGAAGTCGGGGCCCTTGATGCGCTCCATCAGCGCGTCCAGGAGCTCCTCGTGGGAGGCCTCCGGGTTCTCCAGGTACCACTGGGCGCCGGACGCGACCTCGCGCAGGTTGTGCGAGGGGATGTTCGTCGCCATGCCGACCGCGATACCGGCCGAGCCGTTGATCAGCAGGTTCGGGAAGCGGGCCGGCAGGACGGTCGGCTCCTTGGAGCGGCCGTCGTAGTTGTCCGTGAAGTCGACGGTCTCCTCGTCGATGTCGCGGACCATCTCCATCGACAGCGGCGCCATCTTGCACTCGGTGTAGCGCATGGCCGCCGCCGGGTCGTTGCCCGGCGAGCCGAAGTTGCCGTTGGAGTCCACGAGCGGCATGCGCATCGACCACGGCTGGGCCAGCCGCACCAGGGCGTCGTAGATCGAACTGTCGCCGTGCGGATGGTAGTTGCCCATGACGTCGCCCACGACGCGGGCGCACTTGTAGAAGCCGCGCTCGGGCCGGTAGCCGCCGTCGTACATCGCGTACAGCACGCGGCGGTGGACGGGCTTGAGGCCGTCGCGGACGTCCGGCAGCGCGCGCGAGACGATGACGGACATCGCGTAGTCGAGGTACGAGCGCTGCATCTCCGTCTCGAGCCCCACGGGCTCGATGCGCATGGCGATGTCGCCGCCCTCTTCAGGGGTGACGGGAGTGTTCTCGTCGGTCATTGCTGGTGGGGATCCTTCCTGGTGCGGTCAGCTGAGACCGACTCAGATGTCGAGGAAGCGGACGTCCTTGGCGTTGCGCTGGATGAAGGCGCGACGCGCCTCCACGTCCTCGCCCATGAGGACCGAGAACAGGTCGTCGGCCTGCGCCGCGTCGTCGAGGGTGACCTGGCCGAGGACGCGGTGCTCCTGGTCCATCGTCGTGATGCGCAGCTCCTCGGCGTTCATCTCGCCGAGGCCCTTGAAGCGCTGGATGGAGTCCTCGCGCACCCGCTTGCCACGCTGGCGGCCCATCTCGATCAGCGCGTCGCGCTCACGGTCCGAGTACGCGTACTCGATGTCGTCCCGGCCCCACTTGATCTTGTAGAGCGGCGGACGGGAGAGGTACACGTGCCCGGACTCGACCAGCGGCCGCATGAAGCGGAACAGGAAGGTCAGCAGCAGGGTGCTGATGTGCTGACCGTCGACGTCGGCGTCCGCCATCAGGATGATCTTGTGATAGCGGAGCTTCTCGATGTCGAAGTCCTCGTGCACACCGGTGCCGAAGGCGGAGATCAGCGCCTGGATCTCCTGGTTCTGCAGGATCTTGTCGATCCGCGCCTTCTCGACGTTGAGGATCTTGCCGCGGATCGGGAGGATCGCCTGGTACTGCGGGTTGCGGCCGGACTTGGCCGAACCGCCGGCCGAGTCGCCCTCGACGATGAAGATCTCGCACTTGGTCGGGTCGTTCGACTGGCAGTCGGAGAGCTTGCCCGGCAGCGACGCCGACTCCAGCAGCCCCTTGCGGCGCGTCAGGTCGCGGGCCTTGCGGGCCGCCACGCGCGCGGTGGCCGCCTGGATGCCCTTGCGGACGATGTCCGCCGCCTCCACCGGATTACGGTCCAGCCAGTCGTTGAGGTGCTCGTAGACCGCCTTCTGGACGAAGGTCTTGGCCTCCGTGTTGCCCAGCTTGGTCTTGGTCTGGCCCTCGAACTGAGGCTCGCTCAGCTTCACCGAGATGATCGCCGTCAGACCCTCGCGGATGTCGTCGCCCGTGAGGTTGTCGTCCTTCTCGCGCAGCAGCTTCTTGTCACGCGCGTACTTGTTGACCAGGTTCGTCAGCGCCGCACGGAAGCCCTCCTCGTGCGTGCCGCCCTCATGCGTGTGAATGATGTTGGCGAAGGAGTACACGCCCTCGCTGTAACCGCTGTTCCACTGCATGGCGACCTCGAGGGACAGGCTCTTGTCCTTGTCCTCCGCCTCCAAGTCGATGACCGTCGGGTGAACCGCCTCACCCTTGCGGGAGTTGAGGTACTTCACGAAGTCGACGATGCCGCCCTCGTAGTGGTACGTGACGGTCTTGACCTCGTCCTTCTCGTCCGCACCCGCCTCGTCCGCCCCGGCGGTCGCCTTCGCCGACTCGCGCTCGTCGGTGAGCCTGATCGTCAGGCCCTTGTTGAGGAACGCCATCTCCTGGAAGCGCCGCGACAGCGTCTCGAAGGAGTACTCGGTCGTCTCGAAGATGTCCGCGTCGGCCCAGAAGGTGACCGACGTGCCCGTGTCCGCGATGGCCTCGTGCTTGGCCAGCGGCGCCGTCGGAACGCCCATCTTGTAGTCCTGCGTCCAGCGGTGGCCGTCCGTCCTGACCTCGACGGCGACCTTGCTGGACAGCGCGTTGACGACGGACACGCCGACGCCGTGCAGACCGCCGGAGACCGCGTAACCGCCGCCGCCGAACTTGCCGCCCGCGTGCAGCACGGTCAGCACGACCTCGAGGGCCGGCTTGCCCTCGGAGGCGACGATGCCCACCGGGATGCCGCGGCCGTTGTCGGTGACCCGTACACCGCCGTCGGCCAGGATCGTCACGTCGATGGTGTCCGCGTGACCGGCCAGCGCCTCGTCGACCGAGTTGTCGACGACCTCGTACACGAGGTGGTGCAGACCGCGCTCACCGGTGGAACCGATGTACATACCGGGTCGCTTGCGGACGGCGTCCAGGCCCTCGAGGACGGTAATGGCGCTGGCGTCGTACGAGGCGGTGACCTCGTGGCTCGACGAGGCGGACGCCCCGCTGCTCGCGCCGGCGTCGGTGGACGGGATGTTCTCGTTGGGGTTGCCGGAATCGGCCACGAAGCGCCCTTTCTGGCACAGCACCAGCCAGGCTCGTCGGCGGGTTGCCGGAGCGGCTGCGGCATGTTGCGTTGGTAAGCCTTGATCAGCGTTGCTCAGCTTTTCCCGGGCGGTCCCCACGTTCGGGGCGGGATTGGCTTCCAGTCTACCGGTAGCACTGACACTGATGGGGGTTTGCCGGTACCTGAGTCCGCATGTGCCGCCCTCAACCGGTCTCTTCCGGGTCCCGATATACGGAAGGGGGCTCCAAGAGGCTCACGGAGGCACTCAGCGCTTCCAGGTGTCAACCCTTGGCTACTTGGGAGTCACGTCCCGATTCGCACTCGCACGCGGGCGCGCGAAAAGAAGGCCGGACGGTCCCGTCAGGACCGCCCGGCCGCACCAAGACGTGATACACGTCACCCGTAGGTATCACCGGGACCAGTGCTCCCCGGCGCCCTCAAGGGACCGTAGCGACGCTGCGGACCCCCCGGACCGAGAACCTTGATCAACCGGACCGTGCCATGACCGAGATCCTCGTTCAGCCGCGCCACGAGCGTCGGGGCGAGCAGCCGCAGGTTCGTCGCCCACGCCGTGGAGTCACAGCGCACGATCAACGCCCGCTCCTCCTCGTCGTACCGCTCCGGCTCACAGTGCTTGGCCACGTCCTCCCCGACGATCTGCGGCCACCGGCCCATCACCCCGCCCACCGCCGCCGGCGCCTCCCAGCCCCGCTCGGTCAGCAGCCGGTTGATCGCGGCCCCCAGCGCCAGAGGATCACGGCCGTCCGCGCCCGCCCCGGAGCGCAGCCCTCCCCCGCGCCGGGCCTGCTTCTTCTGCTGCGCCGCGTCCCCACGCGCGCGTGCCTGCTCCCGCGCCGCCCTCAGCGCCACGCGCGCGAGATCGACGCCCGAAGGCTCCGGCACCCGCTCCGGCGCCCCCTTCGCCTCGGCCTCGTCACCGCTCATACGCGCTCCACCGACCCCTCGGACACGCTGTACCGCGCCCCCGCGAGCACCCCCGGCACGTCGTCGTCGACCGCCGCCGTCACCAACACCTGCTCACCCGGCGCCACCAGCTCCGCCAACCGCTCCCGCCGACGGGCGTCCAGCTCCGCGAACACGTCGTCCAGGACCAGCACCGGCTCGTTGCCCTCCGCCCGCAGCAGGTCGTACGAGGCCAGCCGCAGCGCCAGCGCGTACGACCAGGACTCCCCGTGCGAGGCGTACCCCTTGGCGGGCAGCGGACCCAGCTTCAGCGTCAGATCGTCCCGGTGCGGACCCACCAGCGTGACGCCCCGCTCGATCTCCTGCTTGCGCGCCTCCACGAGCGCCGCCGTCAACTGCTCGTACAGATCCTCACGCGTGTGCGCCTCACCCGGCGCCGACGGCCTGTACTCCAGGCCCACGGGACCGCCACCGGGCGCGAGCTGCTCGTACGCCTTGTCGGCCAGCGGCTGGATCGCGGCCACCAGATCGAGCCGCTGAGCCAGCAACTCCGCACCCACGCGCGCGAGATGCTGGTCCCACACGTCCAGCGTCGACAGGTCCATGGAACGGCCCCCGTGCCGGCGCGCCAGCGCCGCCGACTTCAGCAGCGTGTTGCGCTGCTTGAGCACCCGCTCGTAGTCCGCCCGCACCCCCGCCATCCGCGGCGAGCGCGCGGTGATCAGCTCGTCGAGGAAGCGGCGCCGCTCACCGGGGTCGCCCTTCACCAGCGCCAGATCCTCCGGCGCGAACAGCACCGTCCTGACGATGCCCAGCACATCACGCGGCTTGACCTGCGAAGACCGGTTGATACGAGCCCGGTTGGCCCGGCCCGGGTTCAGCTCCAGCTCGACCAGCTGCTGCCGCTCGCCCTGCCTGACCTGCGCCCGCACGATCGCACGGTCGGCGCCCATCCGCACCAAGGGCGCGTCCGAAGCGACCCGGTGGCTGCCCAGCGTGGCCAGATAGCCGACGGCCTCGACGAGATTGGTCTTGCCCTGCCCGTTGGGCCCCACGAAAGCGGTGACGCCCGGATCGAGCGGAACTTCGACCCGGGCGTACGAGCGGAAGTCGGCCAGCGACAGATGCGTGACGTGCATGGTCGTTCGCCGACCTCCCCAGGGTGTGGATCGCGGGTTGTGGATCGCGGACGCGACCCTGTGGATTACTTCTTCTCGACGGCGTGGCCGCCGAACTGGTTGCGCAGCGCCGCGATCATCTTCATCTGCGGCGAGTCGTCCTGCCGGGAGGCGAACCGGGCGAACAGCGAGGCCGTGATCGCGGGCAGCGGCACGGCGTTGTCGATGGCCGCCTCGACCGTCCACCGGCCCTCGCCGGAGTCCTGGGCGAAGCCGCGCAGCCGGTCCAGGTGCTCGTCCTCGTCGAGGGCGTTGACGGCCAGGTCCAGCAGCCAGGACCGGATGACCGTGCCCTCCTGCCAGGACCGGAAGACCTCGCGCACGTCCGTGACCGAGTCGACCTTCTCCAGCAGCTCCCAGCCCTCGGCGTAGGCCTGCATCATGGCGTACTCGATGCCGTTGTGGACCATCTTGGCGAAGTGACCGGCGCCGACCTTGCCGGCGTGCACCGCGCCGAAGTCGCCCTCGGGCTTGAGCGCGTCGAAGACCGGCTGCACCTTGGCGACGTTCTCCGCGTCACCGCCGTACATCAGCGCGTAGCCGTTCTCCAGGCCCCAGACGCCCCCGGAGACGCCGCAGTCGACGAACCCGATGCCCTTGGCCGCGAGCTCCTCGGCGTGCTTCTCGTCGTCCGTCCAGCGGGAGTTGCCGCCGTCGACGACGACGTCGCCCGGCTCCAGCAACTCGCCGAGCTCGTCGACGGTCGACTGGGTGGCGGCGCCGGCCGGGACCATCACCCAGACCACCCGCGGGCCCTTGAGCTTGCCCACCAGCTCTTCGAGGCTGTGGACGTCCGCGAGGTCCGGGTTGCGGTCGTATCCGACGACGGTGTGGCCGGCGCGGCGGATCCGCTCGCGCATGTTGCCGCCCATCTTGCCGAGGCCGACGAGACCGAGCTCCATCAGTTGTTCCTTAGGTCGCTGTGTGGCGTGTGGGGCACCTCGTGCCCCCTCCGAGCCTAAACCCGGACGGTCACGCACACCTGTGGGCATACGCGCTCAGACGTACCGCCCCGCACGCCGCTCACCAGCGGCTTCGTCCACAGACCGAGCCCCGTCGGCCACAGCCTGTGGACGACCTCCGGCACCGACCGGCACCGACCGGCCCGGCAACGGCGCCCGCCCGGACGCCGGGGCCCGAGCCGGACCCGCTCAGCCGCTCAGCCGCACCGGCATGATCAGGTACTTGTAGGCGTCGTCCGCCTCGGCGTCCAGGGCCGGCTTGCCGCTGAGCAGCGCGGGCTTGGTGGACGTCGTGAAGGACAGCTGGGCCACGGGCGAGTCGATGGCGCTCAGGCCGTCCAGCAGGAAGGTCGGGTTGAAGGCGATCGAGATGTCGTCGCCCTCCAGCTGGGCGTCGACCCTCTCCACAGCCTGTGCGTCGTCGCTGGAGCCGGCCTCCAGGATGAGCACGCCCTGCTCGAAGCTGAGGCGCACCGGGGTGTTGCGCTCGGCGACCAGGGCCACGCGCTTCACGGCCTCCACGAAGGGGGCGGTCTCGATCACGGCGACGGAGTTGAACTCGGTCGGGAACAGCGTGCGGTACTTCGGGAGGTCGCCCTCCAGGAGACGGGTCGTCGTCCGCCGGCCCGCGCCCTCGAAGCCGATCAGGCCCTCGCCCGAGCCGCCGCCGGACAGCGCCAGGGTGACGCTGTCGCCGCTCGTGAGCGCCTTGGCCGTGTCCAGGAGCGTCTTGGCGGGCACCAGGGCGACCGCGGACGCGTCCGGGTTCTCCGGCTTCCACAGGAACTCGCGGACCGCGAAGCGGTAGCGGTCGGTGGAGGCCAGCGTGACGGTGTCGCCCTCGATCTCGATGCGCACACCGGTGAGCACGGGCAGCGTGTCGTCGCGGCCCGCGGCGATGGCGACCTGGGCGGCGGCGGAGGCGAAGACGTCACCGGGGACGGTGCCCGTCGCGTTCGGCATCTGCGGCAGCGACGGGTACTCCTCCACGGGCAGGGTGTGGAGGGTGAAGCGCGAGGGGCCGCAGACCACCGTGGCCCGCACACCGTCTGTGGAGATCTCCACCGGACGGTTCGGCAGGGCACGGCAGATGTCCGCGAGCAGACGGCCCGAGACGAGGACGGTGCCCTCCTCCTCGACCTCGGTCTCGACGGAGACCCGCGCGGACACCTCGTAGTCGAAGCTCGACAGGCTCAGCTGGCCGTCCTCGGCCTTCAGCAGCAGGCCGGCGAGGACAGGCGCCGGCGGACGGGCCGGGAGGCTGCGCGCCGCCCAGGCCACGGCCTCCGCGAGTACGTCGCGTTCCACCCGGATCTTCACTCTTGCCGCCTCCTGCTGTTGCCGGCGCTTCTCGCCCTGCCTGGCCTTCGTCGTCTGTCTCGGTGTGGCCGGCCCCGGTGAGGGGAAGGACCATCGGGGACCAGTCTGACGCACCGCACTGTCAGTCGGTGCCCCTCGGGGTCAAGTCGTGACGAGGGGCAGCCGGACGCCGAACAGCGAGTTGTGCACAGGTCCCACTTCGAAACGGATTCCTCGCTCTCTCTAGTTGTCAGTAGTAGTAGGGCCTGTGGATACCGTGGATAACCCCGTTTTCCCAGCTCAGGGCCGGTTTTTTATCCACCGACCCTGTGGGCGGAGCCAGTGGATAACTCGGGCCTTCTGTGGAGAACAGAAAGTTCTGCACACTCCGTACACAGGGAGGGCCGACTTGTCCCCAACTCCGTCCCCAGGTTTCGTTGGCTTTCCCACAGCCCGCCTCGGCAACTTCGTGTGACGCCTTTCACTCGGCGCGGTGAGGAGCCGCGTCACGTTGCCGAACAGTGGACAGACATGTGGAGAAGCCGGTGATCGCTGGGGACAACCGGCTTCAGCCTGTGGGCGGCCGGTGGACAACTCCGTGCACAGCCTGTGGATCATTTCTTCGTCCACAGGCTGTGGATAACCTTTGTCCACTAATCCACAGCCGGTTGACCTCGCTCGATCGTCTCGCACGCGGGACGCCTGTGGACACAGTCTGGACAACTTCGCAGTCCCCAGGGTGTGGACGGGAAAAAGTCACCGAATCTGTGGAGGGAGGCCGTAACCCGGGCCTTTAATCGAACACCGGGTGACCGGTGAGCGACCGCTGTACGACCGCGACGGGGCCCGCATCCGGCCCGCATCCCGCCCGCATCCAGCCCGCCACGGCCCTCCTCGGGCTTCCTCGGCCCTCGTCAGGCCCTCCGCAGACCCGCCTCGGGGCGTGCGCCGCCCACCTCGAGTCCGACCCCCGGCGCCGCGTCGCCCCACCCCCGGCCCGCCCCGGCCCGGCTTCGGGTTGCCTGGCGGGGCCGCGAGTGGCCTTGGGCGGGGATGGCCCTGGGCGGGGCCTGGCGGCCCGGAGGCCCGGAGGTTGGGGTAAACGGCGAAGGGCGTCCCCGGAGGAGTTCCGGGGACGCCCTTCGCGGACGTCCAGGACGCGCGTGGCCCGCGTGCAGCAGAGGCACGATGCGCGCGGCGGTGAGCCGGTGCCCCGGCCGGGCCGGGCCGCCGCGCTCCGCGGTGCGCCGTCAGCCGTTCTTGATGCGGTTGGTCAGCTCGGTGACCTGGTTGTAGATGGAGCGCCGCTCGGCCATCAGATTGCGGATCTTGCGGTCCGCGTGCATGACCGTGGTGTGGTCGCGGCCGCCGAACAGCGCGCCGATCTTCGGCAGCGACAGGTCGGTCAGCTCGCGGCACAGGTACATGGCGATCTGCCGGGCCGTGACGAGCTGGCGGCCGCGCGAGCTGCCGCACAGGTCCTCGATGGTGAGCCCGAAGTAGTCGGCGGTCGCGCTCATGATGGCCGTCGAGGTGATCTCCGGGGTGGAGTCGTCGCCGCCGGGGATCAGGTCCTTCAGGACGATCTCCGTCAGGCCCAGGTCCACGGGCTGCCGGTTCAGCGAGGCGAACGCCGTCACCCGGATCAGGGCGCCCTCCAGTTCGCGGATGTTGCGCGAGATCCGTGAGGCGATGAACTCCAGCACCTCCGGCGGGGCGTTGAGCTGTTCCTGCACCGCCTTCTTGCGCAGGATCGCGATCCGCGTCTCCAGTTCCGGCGGCTGGACGTCGGTGATCAGACCCCACTCGAAACGGTTCCGCAGCCGGTCCTCCAGCGTGACCAGCTGCTTCGGCGGCCGGTCGCTGGACAGCACGATCTGCTTGTTGGCGTTGTGGAGGGTGTTGAAGGTGTGGAAGAACTCCTCCTGCGTCGACTCCTTGTCCGCGAGGAACTGGATGTCGTCGACGAGCAGGATGTCCATCTCGCGGTACCGCTTGCGGAAGCTGTCGCCCTTGCCGTCGCGGATGGAGTTGATGAACTCGTTGGTGAACTCCTCCGAGCTGACGTACCGCACGCGCGTGCCGGGGTAGAGGCTTCGCGCGTAGTGCCCGATGGCGTGCAGCAGGTGTGTCTTGCCGAGGCCTGACTCCCCGTAGATGAACAGGGGGTTGTAGGCCTTCGCGGGTGCTTCGGCGACGGCCACGGCGGCCGCGTGCGCGAAGCGGTTGGAGGCGCCGATGACGAACGTGTCGAAGAGGTACTTGGGGTTCAGGCGTGCGGTCGGCTCGCCCGGTCCGGGTGTCGGCGAGGACTGCGCGGCCGACGGCCCGGGCGCGCCCATGCCGCCCTGTCCCGGTCCGCCGGGTCCGCCGCGGTGGTGGTGGCCGGGTCCCTGCGACGACGGGTCGGACAGCTCCCGGCGGCCGGCGTCGCGCTGGTCGTAGTCGGAGCGGGGCTTGTCGTACTCGGGGCGCTTCTGCTCGTAGGGCGAGGTGTCGTAGGGCGGCCGTTCCGCGGACTGCGGGCGGTAGTCCTGCGGGCGGGAGGAGGCGTACGGGTCCTGGGCGGCGGGGCCGCCGTAGGAGTCCTGCGACGACGGCGACGCGTAGGGGTCGCGCTCGGGGAAGCCGAGCCGCTGCTGCTGCCAGCTGTACTCGTC
This sequence comes from Streptomyces sp. NBC_00704, assembly GCF_036226605.1. NCBI lineage: Bacteria > Bacillati > Actinomycetota > Actinomycetes > Kitasatosporales > Streptomycetaceae > Streptomyces > Streptomyces sp. NBC_00704. The sequence goes on along the minus strand of NZ_CP109000.1, from coordinate 4,113,029 downwards.
CTGCTGGGGGCGCGGCCAGGCGCCGGGTTCCGGGCGCTGGTACTCGGAGGGGTAGGCGGGGCGCGCGGTGGGCAGCTGGTCGGCGCGTGAGCCGGGGAGCTGGTCGCCCGGCGTGGGGGGCAGCTGGTCGGCGCGGTGCCGGCCGTAGCCCTCGTACTGGTTCTCGTACCGGCCGTCCTGTCCCTCGTACCGGCCGCCGTCCTGTGCCTCGTAGGGGCCGGCGGGGAGCTCGGGCTCCTCGTAGCGCGGCTGCTGCTGGGCGGAGTTGGACGGCGGTGCCGGGGGTTCGCCCGCCGAGTCGTCGACGGTGATCGCGATGCGGATCGGGCGGCCGCACTCGCGGCTCAGCGTCTCGCTGATGATCGGGGCGAGGCGTCCTTCGAGGACGTTCTTCGCGAATTCGTTGGGGACGGCCAGCAGGGCCGTGTCCGCCACCAGCGCGAGCGGCTGGCAGCGCCGGATCCAGTGTCCGTCCTTCACCTCGACGCCCTGGCCACGGCCCTCACCGAGGAACTGTTCCAGTACTCGTGGCCACACTGCGGCAAGATCGGCAGGCACGTCAGCCACAGGGCACGCTCTCTCGTGGGTCCCACGTTCGTGTGGTGGTGGGACGGTGGGGATTCATATCGGGCGGGGGCAGGGACAAAGGAACGAATCGGAGTCCGGCCACGGTAGTCAGGGCGGCGGGTACGGTTCAAGTTGTTGTCCCCAGCCTGTGGACAGTGTCTCCCCGCGACCGCCGGTTTGACCGGATGGCGCAGCCGCGCGTACCGTAACCAGGTCGAGTTGTCGATGGCTGCTGCCGCCTGCCTCCGATGGGCACAGATCACGTCAGGTGATCGGGAAGCGGTGCACTCGGGCGTTGACCGCGAGCTACCTCGTGGGCGCACGGTGACAGCCAGGACGGCACCCCGCCACCACCGATTGATTTCTGGAGCCCCCGAGTGAGCAAGCGCACCTTCCAGCCGAACAACCGTCGTCGCGCCAAGACCCACGGCTTCCGCCTGCGGATGCGCACCCGTGCCGGCCGCGCGATTCTCGCGAACCGCCGCAGCAAGGGTCGCGCCAACCTGTCCGCCTGAGCCTGATCAGGTCATGACGTCGTGCTGCCTACCGAGCATCGGCTGAGGCGGCGCGAGGACTTCGCGACCGCGGTACGACGGGGCCGTCGGGCCGGACGCCCGACTCTCGTCGTCCACCTTCGAAGCGGTGCCACGGACCCGCACGCGCCTGGGGAGAGCGCTCCCCCGACGCGTGCGGGTTTCGTCGTCAGCAAGGCCGTGGGCGGCGCCGTCGTGCGCAACAAGGTGAAGCGCAGACTGCGTCACCTGATGCGCGACCGGGTCACGCTGTTGCCCCCCGGTAGCCTGGTAGTCGTACGGGCGCTGCCCGGGGCGGGCGACGCCGACCACGCACAGCTGGCCCAAGACCTGGACGCCGCCCTTCAACGGCTACTGGGAGGGGGCGCGCGATGAAGTACCCGCTGCTGGCTCTCATCAAGCTCTACCAGTGGACGATCAGTCCGCTGCTCGGGCCGGTGTGCAAGTACTACCCGTCGTGCTCTCACTACGGCTACACGGCCATCGACCGGCACGGCGCGATCAAGGGAACGGCACTCACCGCCTGGCGCGTCCTGCGGTGCAATCCGTGGTCGCTGGGTGGCGTGGACCATGTCCCGCCGCGCAAGCGCCCGCGGTGGCACGAAATGCTGCGTGACGCCTGGCGTGCACGCAAGGGCGGGACCTCCGCCGCCGAAACGGCCACCGACGAGAACCTCTCTTCGAGCCCGGCCGCAGAGACACCGTCCCATGCCCAAGGAGCATGATTAGTGGACACGATTGCCAGCCTCTTCAGCTTCATCACGACACCTGTCTCCTGGGTCATCGTCCAGTTCCACAAGGTGTACGGGTCGATCTTCGGCCCTGACACCGGGTGGGCCTGGGGCCTGTCGATCGTGTCCCTGGTGATCCTGATCCGTATCTGCCTGATCCCGCTCTTCGTGAAGCAGATCAAGTCGACCCGGGCCATGCAGACACTGCAGCCCGAGATGAAGAAGATCCAGGAGCGCTACAAGAACGACAAACAGCGTCAGTCCGAAGAGATGATGAAGCTGTACAAGGAGACGGGCACCAACCCGCTCTCCTCGTGCCTTCCCATCCTGGCGCAGTCCCCGTTCTTCTTCGCCCTGTATCACGTGCTCAACGGCATCGCGACGGGCGACAAGATCGGCGTCATCAACGAGCAGCTGCTGGAGAGCGCGCGCAAGGCGCACATCTTCGGCGCTCCGCTGGCGGCGAAGTTCACCGACGGCTCGGCGAAGGTGGAGGCGCTCGGCGCCTCGCTGACGGACGTCCGCGTGGTCACCGCGATCATGATCGTCCTGATGTCGGCCTCGCAGTTCTTCACGCAGCGCCAGCTGATGACGAAGAACGTCGACACCTCCGTCAAGACGCCGTTCATGCAGCAGCAGAAGATGCTGATGTACGTCTTCCCGGTCATGTTCGCGGTCTTCGGCATCAACTTCCCCGTGGGTGTCCTCGTCTACTGGCTCACCACCAACGTGTGGACCATGGGCCAGCAGATGTACGTGATCCGCAACAACCCGACGCCGGGTTCCAAGGCCCAGGCCGCCTACCTGGAGCGTCTGCACAAGAACGTCACGCACCACGGCGGGACGCGCCGGCGCAGCGAGAAGGCCATCGTCAAGGCCATCGTCGCCAAGGGCCGGGACCGCAACGAGGCCGAGCGCAAGTTCATCAACGCCCTGTCGAAGGCCGGTTTCGTGGCCCAGGCCGATGGCGTCGTGACCAAGGGCGAGGCCCAGGCCGTCGGTCAGACCGAGGACGGCACGCCTACGGGCGGGGCCGCCGCGAAGCGCCAGCAGCCGAAGCGGCAGTCGAAGTCCCGGCGCCAGTCGGCGACGCCGAAGGCGGCCGGTGAGACCACCTCGCTGGTCAAGTCCGAGGAGCCGGAGGACGACAAGCCCTCCGGAACCGCCGGCGCCGCCGGGGCCAAGCCTGCCGCCAAGCCCGGTTCCGCGGGTCGCAGCAAGGCCCAGTCCGGGCAGCGCAAGGGCGGTCCGCAGCGTCCCAAGTCCCCGTCCAAGAAGTAGCCGTCCAAGAAGTAGAAGGAGCCCATCCCGTGACGGAAGGCACCACCTCCTCCGCCGCCGAGGGTGCAGACACCCTGACCCGCCTCGAGCAGGAGGGCGAGATCGCGGCGGACTACCTCGAAGGTCTGCTGGACATCGCCGACCTCGACGGTGACATCGACATGGACGTCGAGGCCGATCGCGCCGCTGTGTCGATCATCAGCGACGCGGGCACCCGTGACCTGCAGAAGCTGGTCGGCCGGGACGGTGAGGTGCTGGAGGCGTTGCAGGAGCTGACGCGCCTGGCCGTGCACCGGGAGACCGGTGACCGCAGTCGGCTGATGCTGGACATCGCGGGCTACCGTGCGGGCAAGCGTTCCGAGCTCTCCGAGCTGGGCGCGAAGGCCGCGGCCGACGCGAAGAACAGCGGTGAGCCGGTGCGGCTGAAGCCGATGACGCCCTTCGAGCGCAAGGTCGTCCACGACGCGGTCAAGGCGGCCGGCCTGCGCAGCGAGTCCGAGGGCGAGGAGCCGCAGCGCTTCGTCGTCGTGCTGCCCGACTGATTCGGTATCCACGCGTTCCCCGGCCCCGTCTGTCGCGCAGACGGGGCCGGTCTTTGTCAGCCCGGTAGTTCTGGTGGTCGGCGCCCGAAGCGGCGCCGAGGCGGTACGGAAGGACGGTCCCCGTGACGGAGGCAGCGGAGCTCCCCCCCGCGCCCGAAGTGGCCCGCGAGGTGTTCGGCGATCGCTACGGCGATGCGGTCCGGTATGCCGAGCTGCTGGCCGAGGCAGGCGTGCAGCGTGGGCTCATCGGTCCGCGTGAGGTGCCGCGCCTGTGGGAGAGGCACATTCTGAACTGCGCGGTGCTCTCCGAGGTCGTGCCCGAGGGGGTGACCGTGTGCGACGTCGGTTCGGGTGCGGGGCTGCCCGGCATTCCCCTGGCGCTCGTGCGGGAGGACCTGAAGATCACCCTGCTGGAGCCACTGCTGCGGCGTACCAACTTCCTCACCGAGGTCGTCGAACTCCTCGGCCTGGACCATGTGACCGTCGCGCGCGGCCGTGCGGAGGAGGTCATGGGCAAGATCCCGCCGGTCCACGTGGTGACCGCCCGTGCCGTGGCGCCGCTGGACCGTCTGGCCACGTGGGGCATCCCGCTGCTGCGACCCTACGGCGAGATGCTCGCCCTCAAGGGCGACACCGCCGAGGAGGAGCTGAAGAGCGCCGCGACGGCGCTGAGCAAGCTCGGTGCCGTGGGCACCTCGATCCTCCAGGTCGGGGAGGGCGTCGTCGATCCCCTCTCCACGGTGGTGCGGGTCGAGGTCGGGGAGAGCCCGGGCGGCGTGCGGTTCGCGGCCAAGCGTGCCAAGGCGGCACGAACAGGCCGCACCAGACGACGTCGCTGACGGCGGGGGGAGCCAGACCGGGGCCGGGTGGCCGGGTGCGGCCCGGCCAGGGGTCGGGTGGCAGGGCGCTGCCTGGCCGGGCATGGCTGGTGGACTGCGCGCCCGAGCCCTGCCGAACCCTCGGCTGCTGACGGTTCCGGGTGCTCGGTGCTCGGTGCTCAGGGCCGGGTGGCAGGGTGCGCCCTGGCGGGGTGTGGCTGGCGGAGGGCATATCCGGCTCAAGAAGCCAAACGTGCACATACCGGGGTGTCGCGCAGACGGCGACCTGGCCGCCAGGCATCGTGTTTCACGTGAAACGTCGCTCCTTGCTCCACGGCATCATCAGTCGCGGCCGCGCTGCTGCCGAACCGCGCGACCGCAAGCCTCTCGGTTCACTCGATGAGGGACGGGAGTTGTCCACAGAGGTGGATTTCTCCACAGAACGACAGGCCTCACTGGTTCACCACCCCGAAGGCATGGGAGGCTCTGTTCATTGCGAGCCTGAAGTCGAGGAGAGTGAATCCTTGCGGTCCGACGCCAACATCGCGGGACCGATGACCGATCCGGTCCCCGGTCCCCGTACCGAGTCGTCGTTTGGGGAGGATGTTTCACGTGAAACACCGCCTCCGATGGACGACACCCCGATCGGTCGTGCTGCCCAACTCGCGGTAGAGGCTCTGGGTCGAGCCGGCGAGGGCCTGCCACGTCCTGAGCACACCCGTGTGATCGTGGTCGCCAACCAGAAGGGTGGGGTGGGCAAGACGACGACGACGGTCAACCTCGCCGCGTCCCTTGCCCTGCACGGCGGACGTGTCCTGGTGGTCGACCTCGACCCTCAGGGCAACGCGTCCACGGCTCTGGGAATCGACCACCACGCCGAGGTGCCGTCCATCTACGACGTGCTCGTCGACAGCCGCCCCCTCGCTGAAGTCGTACAGCCCGTGCCGGACGTGGAAGGCCTCTTCTGCGCTCCCGCCACCATCGACCTCGCGGGTGCCGAGATCGAACTGGTCTCCCTGGTGGCGCGTGAGAGCCGCTTGCAGAGAGCGATCCAGGCATACGAACAGCCGCTGGACTACATCCTCATCGACTGTCCGCCGTCGCTGGGCCTGCTGACGGTCAACGCTCTGGTGGCCGGCGCCGAGGTCCTGATCCCGATCCAGTGCGAGTACTACGCGCTCGAAGGACTGGGACAGCTGCTGCGTAACGTCGACCTGGTACGGGGGCACCTCAACCCCGAGCTGCATGTGTCGACCATCCTGCTCACCATGTACGACGGCCGGACACGGCTCGCGTCGCAGGTCGCGGAGGAGGTGCGCACCCACTTCGGCGAAGAGGTGCTGCGAACGAGCATTCCCCGCTCCGTGCGTATCTCCGAGGCGCCGAGCTACGGGCAGACGGTGCTGACCTACGATCCGGGATCGAGCGGCGCCCTGTCCTACCTTGAGGCTGCACGAGAACTCGCGCTGAAGGGCGTCGACGTCAGTTACGACGCGACGCACGCCCATGTCGGCGCCCAGAACAACCCGAACATGGTGGAGGGGATCCAGTGAGTGAGCGACGGAGGGGGTTGGGCCGTGGCCTGGGGGCATTGATCCCTGCTGCCCCCACGGAGAAGACGCCGGCGCAGGCCGCGGTGGGAGGCGGGGGCTCCTCGTCACCCGCCGCTGTTCCGGTCCTGACGGCGGAGAGGGGGGTGGCAGCCGCCAAGGTGGCCACGCTCCCGCCTGTTTCACGTGAAACAGAGGAGATTCCTGCGGGCGATCTCCTGGAGATGCCGGCACCGCCCATCGGCGCCCACTTCGCGGAGATTCCCCTCGACCAGATCACGCCGAACCCGCGCCAGCCGCGTGAGGTCTTCGACGACGACGCCTTGCACGAGCTGATCACCTCCATCAAGGAGGTCGGTCTGCTGCAGCCGGTCGTCGTGCGCCAGGTCGACACCGCACGCTATGAGCTGATCATGGGTGAGCGGCGTTGGCGGGCCTGCCGCATGGCGGGACTGGAAGCGATCCCGGCGATCGTACGGGCCACGGACGACGAGAAGCTCCTCCTGGACGCTCTTCTGGAGAACCTCCACCGGGCTCAGCTCAATCCGTTGGAAGAGGCTGCCGCCTACGACCAGTTGCTGAAGGACTTCAACTGCACCCATGACCAGTTGGCGGACCGCATCGGTCGGTCCCGCCCGCAGGTCTCCAACACACTGCGTCTGCTGAGGCTCTCTCCGGCGGTCCAGCGCCGGGTCGCTGCGGGTGTGCTCTCCGCCGGTCACGCGCGGGCGCTGCTCTCGGTCGACGACTCGGAGGAGCAGGATCGGCTGGCCCATCGCATCGTGGCCGAGGGACTGTCGGTGCGGGCCGTCGAGGAGATCGTGACCCTCATGGGGTCACGTCCGCAGGCGGCCCAGCGGGCCAAGGGGCCGCGGGCCGGCGGTCGGGTCTCCCCGGCGTTGACCGAGCTCGCGACCCGGCTTTCGGATCGCTTCGAAACGCGGGTGAAGGTCGACCTCGGCCAGAAGAAGGGCAAGATCACCGTCGAGTTCGCCTCGATGGAGGATCTTGAGCGCATCCTCGGCACCCTTGCTCCCGGTGAGGGCCCGGTCCTGCCGAAGGGCTTGGGCGACGGCGACAGCGAGGACACGGAGGGCTGAGCCCGGCCTCGGCAGTGACAGTGCCGTGCTTGAGCCGTTCAGAGCGAGCCGTTGTCCGGTGAGTACCGGACACGGCTCGCTCTTTGCTTGCGTGCGCTGTCGAGGGGATCGCATCGTGGATACGATGCGATAAGGCTTTGGCGCGTCCACCTGGCAGTACCTCGGAGCGGGAGGCGGGGGCCATGCGAACGATGGGCCGGACCGGACTGGTGAGCGCCGGACTGGGGCTGGGCGTGGTCGGCGGGTTCGTCGGCAGTCTGCTCAGGGAACGGAGCGCTCTGACGGCAGCTCGCGGTGGAGCGGGCCAAGGAAGCGAGGAACAGCCTTCATGGGGCGTCGGCTCGTACCGCTCACGCTGGACAACGTTCAGGACCTTCCCCAGCGCTGTCGCTCGTGCGTCTTCTGGGAACTCGATCCCGTCAGCGGCGAAGCCGCGCTGAAGGCCGGGACGACCGCACTGGAGAAAGAGGCCTGGATCTCCGCCGTCCTGTTGGACTGGGGATCGTGCGGTCGTGTCGTCTACGTGGACGACGTCCCCGTGGGCTTCGTGCTCTACGCACCCCCCGCCTATGTCCCCCGCTCGACGGCCTTCCCCACCAGCCCGGTGTCACCGGACGCCGTCCAGCTCATGACGGCGTTCATCATGCCGGGCTACCAGGGGCAGGGGCTGGGCCGGGTGATGGTGCAGACGGTCGCCAAGGATCTGCTGAGACGGGGCTTCAAGGCCATCGAGGCGTTCGGCGACACCCGATGGAAGGAACCGGCCTGTCTGCTCCCGGCCGATCATCTGCTGGCGGTGGGCTTCAAGACCGTGCGCCCTCATCCCGCCCACCCCCGGCTGAGACTGGAGTTGAGGAGCACGCTCTCCTGGAAGGAAGACGTGGAGATGGCGCTCGACCGTTTGCTGGGAGCGGTCCAGAAGGAGCCGGTGTTGCGACCGCTCTGACGGTCTCCGACATCCGACACAGGGAAGGGCCGGTCCGTGAGGACCGGCCCTTCCCTGTTTCACGTGAAACATCGACCGTCGGCACGACGGAACGGCGCGTCACTCGGAGATGAAGGTCTCCAGGTCGCGGACGAGCGCGGCCTTGGGCTTGGCGCCGACGATCGTCTTGGCGACCTCGCCGCCCTGGTACACGTTCAGGGTCGGGATCGACATGACGCCGTACTTGGCGGCCGTGTTCGGGTTCTCGTCGATGTTGAGCTTGACGATCTCGATCTTCTCGCCGTGCTCGGCCGCGATGGCCTCGAGGGAGGGCGCGATCTGACGGCACGGGCCGCACCACTCGGCCCAGAAGTCCACCAGGACAGGCTTGTCGCTCTTGAGGACGACCTCTTCGAAGTCGGCGTCGGTCACATTCTTCAGGGTGCCGGCCACAGGGGGCTCCTTCATTCTTGTGCGGGGGAGGGGATCAGACGGAGGTCTTCTCGGGCTCGGCCTGCTCCTCGTCCGCGAGGGCGGCGAGGTAGCGCTCGGCGTCGAGAGCGGAGGAGCAGCCGGTGCCGGCCGCGGTGATCGCCTGACGGTAGGTGTGGTCCACGACGTCACCGGCGGCGAAGACGCCCGTCACGTTCGTCCGGGTGGAGGGCGCGGCGACCTTCAGGTAGCCCTCCTCATCGAGGTCCAGCTGCCCCTTGAAGAGCTCGGTACGCGGGTCGTGGCCGATCGCGATGAACAGGCCCGTCACCGGCAGGTCCGAGAGTTCGCCGGTCTTGAGGTTGCGTAGCTTCAGCCCGGCCAGCTTGGGGTCGCCCTGGATCTCGGCGACCTCGCTGTCCCAGATGAACTTGATCTTCGGGTCGGCGAAGGCGCGCTCTTGCATCGCCTTGGAGGCGCGCAGGGTGTCGCGGCGGTGGACGATCGTCACGGACTTGGCGAACCGGGAGAGGAAGGTGGCCTCCTCCATGGCGGTGTCACCGCCGCCGATGACGGCGATGTCCTGGTCCTTGAAGAAGAACCCGTCACACGTGGCGCACCAGGAGACACCGCGGCCGGAGAGGGCGTCCTCGTTCGGCAGCCCGAGCTTGCGGTGCTGCGAGCCGGTGGTGACGATGACGGCCTTGGCGCGGTGGACCGTGCCGGCGGTGTCCGTGACGGTCTTGATCTCACCGGTGAGGTCGACGGAGACGATGTCGTCGGGGATCAGCTCGGCGCCGAAACGCTCGGCCTGGGCGCGCATGTTGTCCATGAGCTCGGGGCCCATGATGCCGTCCTGGAAGCCGGGGAAGTTCTCCACCTCGGTGGTGTTCATCAGTGCGCCGCCCGCCGTGACGGCGCCTTCGAACACCAGCGGCTTCAGCGAGGCGCGCGCGGTGTAGAGGGCCGCGGTGTAGCCGGCGGGCCCGGAGCCGATGATGATCACGTTACGGACGTCGCTCACGGCTTGGTTCCTCGTCTCTGGACAGCGTCGGTCGACCGGGGGAGCCTCTGCAGACTCTCACCCCACCCAACGGATCCTAAGGGGCGTACATTCCCGCTGTGTCCGGGCACACGAAGGGAGGACGTCGTGCGGGGCCCGAGGTGACCACCGCGTGGGATCGGGGTGAAGCGTCGCTTCGTCAGCGGCGGACGTAGCTCGTTTTCAGCAGCACCGCGGCCGGGCCCGACGACGGATGATCCACACAGGCCGTGTCGACGATGTAGGCGTCGACCCGTGTGCTGTCCGTGGCGTCGGGCAGCACGACGAGCACGGCGTCCTTCCCCTGATATGTACCCGTCTCCGTGGCCAGGGCTCCTTCGCTGCGTCCGATGCCCTTCTGCACACACGGCGGAACCGTGGGCTGCCGAAGGATCTTCGGTGTCCGGTTCTCGGGCTCGCCCTGGATGCCCATGCTGGACGGCGAGCGAGAGCCGCCGGATGCGGCCAGGAGATCGGTGACCTGCGTCTTGAGTTTGCTCGCGGAGAAGGTGTCGGGCGCCGCGGTCTGGTGGGCCGCCGTGTCCGGGGTTCCGCCGCCGCCTGTGAGGGAAGACACCAACACGGAGCCGAGCCCCAGAGCCGCGGCCGTGAAGACCGCACCGAGGAACGCCGTCCTGCGCCGGTTGCCGCGCCTCCGGCCCGGACGGTCTTTGCGTCCCGGGCCGGTCGTGGCGCGGGGTCGTCCCGAAGGGCGGTCCGTCGTCGACGGTGTTTCACGTGAAACACCGACCCCGTCGGGGGCAGTGGTCCCATCGCTGTCGGCGGCGAATACGTCGGCTGGTTCGTGTACGCCGGCTGGTGCGTGGGCGTTGTCGCGGTCGTCTGCTGCCGTGGCGTTGAGCAGGGCCTCGGCTGCCAGTGCCGCGTCGATGCGATGGGAGACGTCGTCCGGCATGCGCGGTGGCCCGGGAAGGTCACCCAGCAGGCCGCGGATCTCCTCCAGCGAGGCGTGGACGTCGGCGCAGAGTTCGCAGGACTCCAGATGGCGACGTACGGCGGCGCTTCGGTCGGGGGTGAGCAGGCCCTCGGTGAGGTCGGAGATCTCGGTGACGTCCGGGTGTCCGGTCGTGTCCGTCGTCGATGTCACGCTCGCCCACCTCCGCCCTTCACAGCAGCTGAATCGCCTGTTCCGGCGTTGTCCGGGCCCTCGGTGCGAGGGTCCGCTGCCGGTGGGACGGATGTCTCCTGGACCCGGTTCCGTCCTGGGCCGCCTTCTCTCCCCGCTCGGGAGCCTTCGGGGCGCAGATGGGCGAGCAGGGGGAGGAGTCTGGCTCTGCCCCGTGCGCAGCGGCTCTTCACCGTTCCGGTCGGCACGTCGAGTACGCGGGCGGCTTCGGCGACCGGGTAGCCCTGCATGTCCACGAGGACCAGGGCGCAACGTTGATCGGGCGGGAGCGTGCCGAGCGCTTCCAGGAGCTGGCGGTGCAGGTCGTTGCGTTCCGCCGGGGCGGCGGCCGACTCGTGCGGTTCGAGGAGCTGCTCCAGGCGCTCGGTGTCGTCCACCGGAGAGGTCTTGCGGGATGCCGCCTTGCGCGCCCGGTCCAGGCACGCGTTCACCGTGATGCGGTGCAGCCAGGTCGTGACGGCGGACTGGCCGCGGAAGGTGTGGGCGGCCCGGTAGGCGGAGACGAGGGCGTCCTGGACGGCGTCAGCGGCCTCCTCGCGGTCCCCCAGCGTGCGCAGCGCCACCGCCCAGAGCCGGTCCCGGTGACGCCGCACGAGCTCACCGAAGGCGTCGGGGTCGCCCTCGACGTGGCGGGTGAGGAGATCCTGGTCGCTCACTCCGTCGTACCCGGAGTCTTCCGCCATCGGACCCCCTCCCCCTTCGGTGCGGCGTCACCCCGTGAATTTCACGTCGGTGATGCCCTGCTTGTAACCGTCGCCGCTGTACTGATCGCCGGCAGCGTACGGCAGGGCCGTCAGCCAGACGAGCACATAGCGGGTCTTGACCGCCTTGGACGCCTTCACGGTGGCGCTGGTTCCGGTCGTGGTGAGTGTGCCGATCTTCTGCATCGACTTCAGGGCGCTCGGCGACGGATTCAGGGAGTCCGCGGCGTACAGGTGCACGGTCGTGTGGTTGCCGCCGTAGTAGAGCCCTATGGCGGCTTTCGAGACCTCGTGCGCCGAGCCGAGGTCGTAGACGATGCCCACGCCGGGCTTGTAGGGCGCGAGGGGCGGACCGGCCCTGAAGCTCGACGTCCGCCAGTAGGTCGCGCTGTCGTTGTCGTAGGTCTCGCCGACGTCACCGGGGTGCTGGGAGTCACCGCTCACCACGTACTCGGCAGCGTCGAGGATCTTCAGCTGCTTGACGGGCTTGGGCGCGGCGCTGTTCTTGTCGCCCTCGTCCGTCGTCCGGGTCTGGTTGGTGTCGTCGGAGCGGGTGCGGTCCACGAGGGCGTCGGCGAGCTGCCAGCTGCCGAGGCCGAGCGCGGCGATGAGGAGGGCGGAGACCGCCCATTTCAGGGCCCTGCCGGTGCGGCTCTGCAAGGGAGGCGGAGGTGTCGGCACGGCCTGCGTGGCGCCCGGATGCGGAGCCGGCCGGCCGTAGGTGCCCTGCTGGTACGTCGTGCGCTGGTACTCCGGAGGCGCGGTGAACGCGGGCTCCGGCGGTCGGATGCGGGGCATCTCGCCGATCGCCTTGACCAGTTCCTCCGGCGTGGTGCAGGGGGCCTCGTGGCGGGAGGCGGTCGCGCCGTCGTTGACGAGCGCGCGCATGGACAGCTCGGACAGGCCCCGGTGGACGCCGGCCCGTACCTGGTCGGGCGCGATCAGCCCGACGTCCTTGGGCAGCCCCGACAGGCCGTAGGCGTCGTTCTCGTACGGCCAGCGCTGGGTGAGCGCCGCGTACAGCAGTGCGCCGATCGCCTCGGTGTCGGTGCGCTGGGGGGTGTCGGTGGTGATGCCGCGCAGGGCGGCGTTCACGGCGAGGCCGCGGATGCGCCACTGTCCCGACGAGGTCCGCAGCACGGCGTTGGGGCTGAGCCGCAGATGCGCCAGGCCCTCCCGGTGGGCCGCGGCCATCGCGGAGGCGATCTGGCTGACCATCTGGTAGGCGTCGTGCGGCTCCAGCGGGCCGGCCGCGAGCAGCGCGGTCAGCTCGGTGGCGTCGGGCAGCCACTCGTGGACGACGTAGACGAGGTCGTTCTCCTCGACGGCGTCCAGCACCTGGACGAATCGGGGATCACCGAGGAGCGCCGAGGAGCGCGCCGCGGCCAGCACCGAACGGGCCCTTGCGTGGTCCGCGGGCAGGACGTGGACGCCCACGGCACGGCGGAGTTTCTCGTCGACGGCTCGCCAACTGCTGAAACCGTCCAGACGGGTGACGCACTCTTCGAGTCGGTAGCGTCTGGCGAGCTTGTGGCCGCTGTGCAGTTCCGGCGGTGAGGCCTTCCCGGGACGTTCCGTCCCGCCACTCCCCTGTGCCTCGTCGGTGTCCGTGTCCTGCTCCCGGTTCTTGACCACCCCGTCGGCCGTGGACTGGTCCGCTTGTGCGGTCAGCGGTTCGTCACCGCTGTTGTCTGCCACGTCGACGGCAGCTGTGCTCCGTTCCGCCACCGTCGTTCCTGCCTCCCCATTCAGAGCGCGCCGTGCGACCTCGTGCGCGCCGTCCGACGCCGAACCCAATTGTGCCCACAGTCCGCCGCTATGCACGACACGCGGCGGCGAACGATGGTTGTGCGACTGCCCCTCGCTCACCTTCGTTCAACAGGCGGCGCTCCTTTCCCGGACCCGGTCCGTCCGTGGTCGTCAGCGCCCCAGGCGGCCGCGGACCATGCCGACCAGCGAGTTGAGTTCCTCGATGCGCATTCTGCGGGCGGCGAGGAAGAAGACGCCGAGCAGGAGCGCGCCGCCGGCCAGCAGTGCGGCGAAGGAGCCCAGGGCGCCCTGGCCCAGGCTGTGTCCGATGCCGTAGCAGGCCGCGCCGCTGATCAGGGCGGCGGGCAGGGAGGCGATGCACAGGCGGGCGTAGGTCCGCAGGACGTGGGAGCCGTCGAGGTCGCCGTCGAGCCGCTTGCGCAGCCGGTTCCAGGCGACGCCGACGCCGATCCCGTAGGCCAGGCCGTAGGAGGCCGCCATGCCGACCACGGCCCAGCGGGCGGGCAGGACGAAGTAGCAGACCGCCGAGGCGCCCGCGTTGACGGCGGCCACGATGACCGTGTTGTAGAAGGGGGTGCGGGTGTCTTCGTAGGCGTAGAAGGCGCGCAGGACGACGTACTGCACGGAGTAGGGGATCAGGCCGAGGCCGAAGGCCATCAGCATGAAGCCCATGTTCGTGGCCTCGCTGGTGCCCGAGGAACCGAAGATCAGCGTGCACATCGGGATGCCGAGGGCGAGGAAGCCGAAGGCGATCGGCACGATCGCGACGGCCGTGGTGCGCAGGCCCTGGGAGATGTCGTCGCGGACCGCGCCGCCGTCGCCCTCGGCGGCGGAACGGGAGATGCGCGGCAGCAGTGCGGCCATCAGGGAGACGGTGATGATGGCCTGCGGCAGGCCCCAGATCAGCTGGGCGTTGGCGTAGGCGGCGAAGCCCGTGCCGTCGACCGGCGACTCCTCGCCGGCCGACGTGGACAGCTGGGTCACGACGAGCGCGCCGGCCTGGTTGGCCAGGACGAACAGGACGGTCCACTTGGCGAGTGTCGCGGCCTTGCCGAGGCCGTGACCCTTCCAGTCGAAGCGCAGCCGCAGCCGGAACCCGGTCTCGCGCAGGTACGGGATCATGGCGAGGGCCTGGACGACCAGGCCCAGCAGGATTCCGATCCCGAGGAGGCGCTCGCCCTCCGGCGGGATGGTCGTGACCTTCATGCCGGAGTCGGCGGAGGTGCCGTAGACCCAGATGAACATGCCCAGCGTCACGATGATGACGATGTTGTTCAGGACGGGCGTCCACATCATGGCGCCGAACTTGCCGCGGGCGTTGAGGATCTGACCCATCACCACGTGGACGCCCATGAAGAAGATCGAGGGCAGGAAGTAGCGGACGAAGGTGACGCCGACGTCGTTGGCCGCCGGATTGCTGGCCACCGAGTCGGACAGGAGGCGGATCAGGACGGGGGCCGCGGCGATCGCGGCGACCGTGAGCAGGCCCAGCGCCACCATGACCAGGGTGAGCAGTCGGTTGGCGTACGCCTCGCCGCCGTCCTCGTCCTCCTTCATGGCGCGCACGAGCTGCGGCACGAAGACGGAGTTGAGTCCGCCGCCGACGGTCAGGATGTAGATCATCGTCGGTAGCTGGTAGGCCACCTGGAAGGTGTCGCCGAGCAGGCCGACGCCCAGCGCGGAGACGATCAGCGCGGAGCGGACGAAGCCGGTGAGGCGGGAGACCATCGTGCCCGCCGCCATGACGGCGCTGGACTTCAGCAGTCCGGACGCGCGACCGCCCTTCTTGGGGGCGGGAGCGGCGGCTGCGGCCGGTGCGGGCGCGTCGGGTGTCGCGGTGAGGTTCATGGTCTGGTCGATCGCGGGCGTGGCGGCCACCGGAGCCTGGTACTGCTGCGGTGCGCCCTGCTCGCCCGGCGGCTGGGCCGGACCGGGCACGGCCGGGCCGTCGGCCGGCGGGCGGGAGTCGCCCTGCTGGTAGCCGGCCTGCTGGTAACCGCTCTGCTGCTGGTCCCGGAACAGGTGGGCGAAGGCGTCCGGCTGGTGCTGCTGCTCGCCGGAATGCGTGACCAGGTCGTCCACGCCCACGAACTGGGTGGTGCGCGGGTCGTCGCCGTACGGGAGGTACTGCGTGGGGCCCTCCGGTTCGGGCGCGGGGGTCTGGGCCCACACATGAGGGTCGGGCGCGTACGGGGACTGCGGGGGGCGGCCGTAGAGGGGCTGCGGCGGCTCCTGGGAGCCCGGGGGCGGCGGAGGGTGCGCCGCGCGGTCGTAGAGCGCCTCGGCGACCGGGTCCTGCGCGGTGAGGTCCTGGGCCCGGTAGGGGTCCTGGTCGTAGGCGTCCTGGAGGTACATGTCCGCGGGGTGCTGCGGCGGCACCTGGCCCTGCTCGGGCGGCGGGCCCTCGGGGCGCCCCGGGCCGCCCGCGGCCCGGCCGCGGTCACCGTCGTACGGCGCGTTCATGGCTACCCCACCTCATCGTCCCGGGCCCACCGGCCACGACATCCTCAACGGTCCACTCTCTCACCCGTGCCGGACGGGTCTGCGCTTTCCGCTTGGGTGTCCGGGCTCTCGTCACTCGGCTGCTCATCGTCGTCTGCCCCGGCCTGCGCGCCGGACTCTTCAGTGTGACGGTCCTGGGGGGCCGCGGAATCCTGCGGGTCGTCCGCGGGCCCTTCGCCCTCGTCGGGACCGTCCTCGTCGGCTTCCGCGGACTCGCGGGCGGCGGCGCGCTTGCGCTGGGTGTACATGCGGAAGCCGGCCAGCACCAGGAGCAGGACGCCGCCGCCGATGACCAGCATCACCGTGGCGGTGATCTCGGTGACCTTCACGTCGAAGGTGACCGGCGCCCCGTACTCCTGTCCGTCCTCGGTGTACAGCTGGGCGATCACCGTCGTCTGGCCGTTGACCTTGGCGGACGTGCTGAACTTCACCGTCGTCGTATGGCCGCCGGAGACCGTGATCCGCTGCTCCGCGTACGGCTCGCCGGAGATCTCCAGGCGGGTCGGGTTGGTGGAGGTGAGCCTCAGGACCAGGTGGTCCACTCCCTGCACCAGGTTGTTCTGCACGGTCACCGGGATCGTGGCGCTGCGCCCGGAGAGCTTGGTCTCCGACTTGTCGATCAGCTTGACCTGTCCGGTCAGTGTGTCGAGATACGCGCGCACGCCCTCCCGGAACGCGCTCGCCGCGGCGCTGCGGCCCCGCCAGGAGGTGGACATCTCCCGGTTCAGCGCCCGCCCGAAGGGGGTCACGACCCTTGCCTCGTTGGCGAGGATCACCTTGAAGTTGTCCAGCTTGTCCTGGGTGTCCGCGATCTCCTCGAACGCCGACCGGGGCAGCTCCCGCTTGCGCAGCGACGCCGGGTACGCGGCCCGGGACGGCACCTTCGTGCTGGCGGCCGGGTCGGGCTTGGCCTTGGCGGCCGCCGTGAGCTGCTGGGGCTGCGACCAGGTGCCGCCCTGGAGCCGGGTGACGGCCTCAGCGAGTGCGCGGGCCTGGTCGGCGGTCGGCATGCGCTGGGGGGCGACGACGATGCTGCGCTGCTTGTCCGTCTGGAGGTTCAGCTCCAGACTCTGTGCGAGGAACTCCTGCACGGCGAGCGTGGACGCCGATGCTGTCGTGAGATCGCCCTCGAAGATCGTGGACAGCCACGAGTCGGCGACCACGGCGGTGGTGCCGCCGCCGATGGGGCGGGCGGCGGACGGGGTGTAGGAGAGGTCGCCGGTCTCGGCGAGGCTGTCGCCGCGGGCGATGACCTTGTCGGCGCCGGCGGAGGTGGCGACCTTGACGATCGACGGGTCGACGGCGCCTTCCACCGGCCAGGCGAAGTCGGTGCTCGGGGTCACGTGGAGCACGGTCTCCACCGTGGTGGCGGCGACGTCCGTGGCTTCCTTGAGCTGGCTCAGGGAGCCGGCGACGCCGGTGCCGTTGTGCGCGAGCGAGGCCAGGTCGGGGTCGGCGAAAGGCAGCGCGACGACTTCCTTGCCCGTGACCGCGCTCTGCAGCTCGTCGAGCCACTGCTTGGCGACCGCCTGCTGCGTGCCGGCCGTCGTGGTGTCGCCTGCGCCCCGGATGCGATAGCTGCCGGTCATGGCGTCGACGGACGCCAGCAGGTCGGGGTCGATCACCCACGTGACGTCGAGCTGCTTGCCCAGGGCCAGCAGCTGGGCCAGGCGGCCGCCGGGGGCGATCTCCTTGGCCAGGTCCTCGTTGAGGAAGACGGGGGTCTGCTGTGCGTTCGAGCCGGTCTCCGCCGTCATGTGGACGGTGGACATCAGCGGCCACAGCACGGTCGTGGGCGTGCGCGTGTCCGCCTCGCCGTCCTGCCACGGGAGGAAGGTGCGCTGTACGCCAAGGACCCGGTCCCACGGCTGCGTGGACGTCTCGCCGGAGAGGGAGACCCCCAGCGGGTAGACCCCGTCCTTGCCGAGGTCGAGTTTGTCGACCGGGACGGAGATGCTGAAGGGCTGGGCCACGCCGGGCGTGAGCTTGGCGAACTTGGCGACGTACTTGCCGCCGACCGTGACGCCGTCGTCGGAGGAGAGGGAGTCCGCCCGCTTGGCCGCCCTGTCGATCGCCGAGCGGGTGGCGAGCGCCTGGCCCACCTGCAGGTCCACGTGGGCGGCCGTGACGGCCTGCTTGCCGTTGTTGGTGACCGTGCCCGAGACGGTCAGGGTGTCCCCGTCGGCCGGGGCGCTGGGGCTGAGCGAGTCGACGGCGACGGCGACCGTGCCCGTGTCGGAGGCCTCTCTGACACCGGTCTGTCCGGCGGCCTGCGCGGTGACGGCGGGCAGCTGGAGGAGACCGGCCAGCAGGGGCGCGCCGGCGAGCAGTGCGCCGGTGCGCCGCAGCCACCGGCGGGCAGGTGAGGGAGTCATCCCCGGAAAGTCTGCCGCCTCGGCCACGCGCTCGCCCGTCCCTCGTCGTCGTCAGTGGTCGTCGGAATGTGCGTCCACGCATCGTAACGATGCGCGCTGAGGGGAAGTGCCGCGGACTGCTCCACGAGATCGCGAGCGGCGGTCGATTCATCTGCTATGTGCGGGTATAAGGAGCAGCGGTTCTCAAACGGTCGAAAACCTGCCCTGCGGCCCTGCCGACAGGGCCGCCCGGCGTCGCTCATAGGGGCGGCTCCGGTTCGCGCGGCCACGTACCCTCTTTTGTTGTGCCGAACGCCAACGAAGACAATCTCAGTGCCCTCAGCCAGGTGCAGCACCGCGCGGTGAGTGAATTGCTGCGGGTCGCCCCTGTCGCCGACGACCTCGCCCGCCGCTTCCAGGAGGCCGGGTTCTCCCTCGCCCTGGTCGGCGGCTCGGTCCGGGACGCGCTGCTCGGCCGGCTCGGCAATGACCTGGACTTCACGACGGACGCCCGGCCCGAGGACGTCCTGAAGATCGTCCGGCCGTGGGGGGACTCCGTGTGGGAGGTCGGGATCGCCTTCGGTACGGTCGGTGTCCAGAAGGAGGCCCGGGTCGGGGACGTCGACCGGTCCTTCCAGATCGAGGTCACCACCTACCGCTCGGAGGCGTACGACCGCACCTCGCGCAAGCCCGAGGTCTCCTACGGAGACAGCATCGAGCAGGATCTCGTGCGGCGCGACTTCACGGTGAACGCCATGGCGGTGGCCCTGCCGGAGAAGGAGTTCATCGACCCGCACGGGGGCCTCGGTGACCTGGCGGCACGTGTGCTGCGTACCCCGGGCACCCCGGAGGAGTCCTTCTCGGACGACCCGCTGCGCATGATGCGCGCCGCCCGCTTCGCCGCCCAGCTCGACTTCGAGGTCGCCGCGGACGTCGTCACGGCCATGAAGGAGATGTCCGACCGCATCGAGATCGTCTCGGCCGAGCGGGTCAGGGACGAGCTGAACAAGCTGATCCTCTCCGCGCACCCGCGCAAGGGACTCTCGCTGCTGGTCGACACCGGCATCGCCGAGCGGGTGCTGCCCGAGCTGCCCGCGCTGCGGTTGGAGAGCGACGAGCACCACCGGCACAAGGACGTCTACGAGCACACCCTGATCGTTCTCGAGCAGGCCATCGCGCTGGAAGAAGAAGGGCCCGACCTCGTCCTGCGGCTCGCCGCTCTGCTGCACGACATCGGCAAGCCCCGCACCCGCCGCTTCGAGAAGGACGGCCGCGTCTCGTTCCACCACCACGAAGTGGTGGGCGCCAAGATGACGAAGAAGCGGATGACGGCGCTGAAGTACTCCAACGAGCTGGTGAAGGACGTCTCCCGCCTGGTCGAACTCCACCTGCGCTTCCACGGGTACGGCACGGGCGAGTGGACGGACTCCGCTGTGCGCCGCTATGTACGGGACGCGGGGCCGCTGCTCGAACGGCTCCACAAGCTGACGCGCTCGGACTGCACGACGCGCAACAAGCGCAAGGCGGCCACCCTCTCCCGCGCTTACGACGGCCTGGAGGAGCGCATCTCCCAGCTGAAGGAGCGGGAGGAGCTGGACGCGATCCGTCCCGACCTGGACGGCAACCAGATCATGGAGATCCTGGGCGTCGGCCCCGGCCCCGCCATCGGCAAGGCCTACAAGCACCTGTTGGAACTGCGGCTGGAGAACGGCCCGATGGAGTATGACGCAGCGGTGGCGGCCCTCAAGGAGTGGTGGGCCGAGCAGGGCTGACGGTTGAAAGGGCGGGCATGTTTCACGTGAAACATGCCCGCCCTTTCAACCTGTCGCCGCTGTGCGTCGAGCCGCGCGTAGGCGTGACCCGTCGGGCTTACACGTTCTTCAGAGAGGCGGTCCCGGTGCCGTTGCGGCTGACCGTGAGCGTCTGCTTCTTGTCAAACGCGAAGGTGGTGCTCGAGACGTTCCAGATTATCGAGGCGATCGCTGTGTGGCCGCCCACGCAGCTTGCGCCCCGTCGGCAGAACTGCTGAGTACCGCGAGACTTCTTCGCCTTCTCCTTGGAGACGATCACGAGGCCCACCCTCTGTGAGGCGCCGTCGGCGTCGATCACCTCGGTGATGTCACTCCCGTTGCTGTGAAACTGGACCCAGATGCTGAGCGACAGGGCAGGGATGCCCAAAACTCTGATCGTGTTCCTGCGCTTCACCTCGTGGTTACCTACGGGCAACGCACCACCTGCGGCGGCCGAGGGTGCACTGACGACGCTCTCGGACTCGAAGGTGATGTCGCCGTTTCGGAGTGGGACGGTCCGATTGATGTTCGTGGTGAGAGCAGTGACGTTGCTCGGCTCGTCGGTGCTCGCGGTGAGGAAGTCCTTGTACAGAGAAGGGTCCTGGAGGTAGTGCAGGAATTGGCTCTGCTTGTCCGGCGAGAGAGCCTGAAACGCAGCAAGGGTAGCGCGGGAGCCTTCTTCTTTTGAATGCTCCAGGTAGTCGGCGTACGCGGTCGGGCTGGCGAATGCATTCGCGGTGACAGGCTCTGCGGCCGCCACCTGGGTAGCGGTTCCCGCGAGCACCGCCACGGTTGCGGCCGTTGCTCCGAGCGCTCTGAGGGTGCGCAGTTTCATGGTTGTTCCCCCTTGATGCGATGTGAAAGACAGGGCCGTTCAGAGGCTTCCCTCTGGCATGCCTGGCGGACTGGTCAGATCCGCACACATCGATCTTGTCGCCCGAGTGGCTTGAGGGACAAGCGAGTTGAGGAAGCTCAGAGGTCGGTGTGAGGCGAGAGTCGCAGACTCTGCGCTACCGCCGGCCATACAAGAGCGTCGCACGTGAGTCCTGTGCGACGCCCTTGAGGTGCCAGTGCGGATGTTTCACGTGAAACATCGTCTCGATACAGCTGCCTTACTTCGAGTAGTCCTTCAAGCACAACAGGAAGTTGTCGCGCTTGCCGCTCTCGGTGTACGAGTACTGGAAGTCCTTGGCCTCTGCCTGGCACTTGGTGTCAGCCGAGATGCGCGAGTACGTGCCCTTGACCTTGGCCAGCACGATGTACTGCGCCTGCGACGAGTCGCACTTGACGACCTCGAGGTCCGGGTTGTTGTTGTCGCTGTTGCCACGGTGCATGCAGTCGCCGACAGCCGCCGTCTTGGCGTCGTCCTGGCTTGATATGTAGCCGCCAATGGCCGCACCGATGACCGCGATGACAACGACCACCTTCATGACCAGCTTGAAGCTGACCTTGCGGCGGGGCTGCTCCGGCGGGACCGCGCCATAAGGGGCGGTGGGGTAGCCGGGCTGACCGGGCTGCTGGGGGTAGCCGCCCTGCGGCGGGTACGGAGCCTGACCCTGGGGCTGGCCGTAGGGCTGCTGGCCCGGCTGCGCGAACGGGTTCTGGCCCTGGGGCGGCGGAGTCGACACTTGGGGGTCCCCCTAGAAATCTGGACGTGGCGCGAAATCACTCGCGAAGTAAGACGCACGTAAGTTACCGGGCCCCACTGACAACCTTGTAACCGAGAGGGCGTCTGTGTCATTGATGTGACACTCGCCCGCGCGCAAAGCGGGCCATAGTGCCAGCAACCGCTCCGTAGATAACGGCGACCGTGACCACGAGTGCGGGTGAGCGTCCGTCAGCGGGCAGCATCAGGGCGGCGACAGCCGCAGCGCCGACGAAGGCGACGTTGAACAGGACGTCGTAGAGAGCGAAGATCCGGCCGCGGAAGCCGTCCTCCACGCGGGCCTGGACGACGGTGTCGGTGGAGATTTTCGCGCCCTGGGTGACCAGCCCCAGCACGAACGCGGCGACGAACGTGGGGAGCTGGGCGAACGGAAGCATCAGGACGAGTTCCAGTACGGCGGCGACCGCCGCGCAGGCGGTGATCCAGCCGAGGGGACCGAGTCTCTCCGTCACCCACGGGGTCACCACCGCGGCGACGAAGAAGCCGGCGCCGGAGATCCCCACCGCCAGCCCCAGAAGGGCCAGCCCGTCGTTTGGGTCGGACGACCAGGCGTACCGGCACAGCATCAGCAGCATGACGGTCAGGGCGCCGTAGCAGAACCGCATCAGCGAGATCGCGGCGAGGGCCCCGGCGGCCTCCGCGCGCCGGGGTTCGGCGAGGTGACGCACGCCGGCCGAAAGGCCGCGAACGGTGCCCCGCAGAGCGGCCGTCAGCCGCAGCCTGCCGGGACCTTCGTCGGGACCGAGCAGATCCACGGCCATCGACAGGGCGACCAGCGCGGCGCACAGGTACAGCGCGCACGCCAGCAGCACCACGGCCGCGTCGGTGTCCGCGACCGCCAGCCGGACGACGAAGGCGAGACCGCCGCCCGCGACCGCCGCCAGCGTTCCGGCCGTAGGCGAAACCGAGTTGGCCATCACCAGGCGTTCGCCGTCGACGACACGCGGCAGAGCAGCCGACAGTCCGGCCAGGACGAAACGGTTGACCGCGGTCACGCAGAGCGCCGAGGCGTAGAAAAGCTGGTCGGGAACCTGGCTGACCATCAGAACGGCTGTCATCGACGCCAGCAGGGCACGCAAGAGGTTGCCGTGCAGGAGCACTTGTCGGCGGCGCCAACGGTCCAGCAGGACGCCCGCGAAGGGGCCGACCAGCGAGTAGGGCAGCAGCAGGACCGCCATGGCCGAGGCGACCGCGGTGGCCGAGGTCTGCTTCTCCGGCGAGAACACGACGTACGTGGCGAGCGCCACCTGATAGACGCCGTCCGCGCACTGGGAGAGCAGCCGTACGGCGAGCAGTCGCCGGAAGTTCCTCAGGCTCAGCAGAACACGCAGATCACGGGCGGCCATGGGCACAGCCTCACATACGGGGAGGGTCCCCGGGTCATGGACCCGGGGACCCTTCTCAGCCCTGGCAGGAGCGAATTTTCCGTACGGGGTCGGGTTAGCGCTCGACCTCGCCGCGGATGAACTTCTCGACGTTGGCGTAGGCCTCGTCGTCGAAGTACTGCACCGGCGGGGACTTCATGAAGTAGCTCGACGCCGACAGGATCGGGCCGCCGATGCCGCGGTCCTTGGCGATCTTCGCGGCGCGCAGGGCGTCGATGATGACACCCGCGGAGTTCGGGGAGTCCCAGACCTCGAGCTTGTACTCCAGGTTCAGCGGGACGTCACCGAAGGCGCGACCCTCGAGGCGGACGTACGCCCACTTGCGGTCGTCCAGCCAGGCCACGTAGTCCGACGGACCGATGTGGACGTTCTTCTCGCCCAGGTCGCGGTCGGGGATCTGCGAGGTGACGGCCTGCGTCTTCGAGATCTTCTTGGACTCGAGACGGTCGCGCTCCAGCATGTTCTTGAAGTCCATGTTGCCGCCGACGTTGAGCTGCATGGTGCGCTCGAGACGGACACCGCGGTCCTCGAACAGCTTCGCCATCACGCGGTGCGTGATGGTGGCGCCGACCTGGGACTTGATGTCGTCGCCGACGATCGGGACGCCCGCCTCGGTGAACTTGTCCGCCCACTCCTTGGTGCCGGCGATGAAGACCGGGAGGGCGTTGACGAAGGCGACCTTGGCGTCGATGGCGGCCTGGGCGTAGAACTTCGCCGCGTTCTCCGAACCGACGGGCAGGTAGCAGACGAGGACGTCGACCTGCTTGTCCTTGAGGATCTTCACCACGTCGACCGGGGTCTCCGCGGACTCCTCGATGGTCTCGCGGTAGTACTTGCCGAGACCGTCGAGGGTGTGACCGCGCTGGACCGTGACGCCCTTGTTCGGGACGTCGCAGATCTTGATGGTGTTGTTCTCGCTGGCACCGATGGCGTCCGAGAGGTCGAGGCCGACCTTCTTCGCGTCGACGTCGAAGGCGGCGACGAACTCGACGTCACCGACGTGGTAGTCCCCGAACTGCACATGCATCAGGCCCGGGACCTTGGTCGCCGGGTCGGCGTCCTTGTAGTACTCGACGCCCTGCACCAGCGACGCCGCGCAGTTGCCCACGCCGACGATGGCTACGCGAACCGAACCCATTCCGGTTGCTCCCTGTGTGTACGAGTGAGGCCCTGAATGGGCGCTCACGTGGCGGTTTCGTCGGGCGTATCCGCCCCGGGGGTGTCCCCGGGGCGGGGCAGGCCGCCCGTCGATCCAGATGTGTTGTGCTGCTGAGCGGGCCCCCCGGACGGTGGACCCTTCAGGTCCCGTCCGGCCCGCTCGCTCTCGATGAGCTCGTTCAGCCAGCGCACTTCGCGCTCCACGGACTCCATTCCGTGGCGCTGGAGCTCAAGCGTGTAGTCGTCGAGGCGCTCCCGCGTGCGCGCCAGGGAGGCGCGCATCTTCTCCAGACGCTCCTCCAGCCGGCTGCGCCGGCCCTCCAGTACGCGCATGCGGACATCGCGCGACGTCTGGCCGAAGAAGGCGAAACGAGCGGCGAAGGTCTCGTCCTCGTACGCGTCGGGACCCGTCTGGGAGAGGAGCTCCTCGAAGTGCTCCTTGCCCTCCGCCGTCAACCGGTAGACGATCTTGGCGCGTCGCCCTGCGAGTGGAGCTGCGAGGGCGTCCTCGGGGGTGCTCCCCGGCTCTTCGATCAACCAGCCGTTGGCGACCAGCGTCTTGAGGCAGGGGTAGAGCGTGCCGTAGCTGAACGCACGGAACACGCCCAATGACGTATTGAGTCGTTTGCGCAGCTCATAGCCGTGCATCGGTGACTCGCGCAGCAGGCCGAGGACGGCGAACTCAAGGATCCCGGAACGCCGGCTCATCGTCGCCTCCTCTCGCCTTATGCCGCGCTGATGTATCGACTCGATACATCTAGACGATAGAACGGCCTTCCGGATGCGACAAGAGGGGGGATGGTGAACGGGATCACATCACTGATTCGTTGCAGGCGAGTTGCCTGATTTGGGGTGAACTTCGGGGCTAGGCGGGTTTTGGCGGTGCGTAGTCTGTGCGCCATGCACACCACCGGGACCCATGAGACGCCGGGGGGCGTCGAGGTCCTCGGTGCCGTACGGGTGAATGCGCGAGCTACCGCATCCGTACATCGGGGGGACAGGAAACCAGCCGCCTTTTCCAGGCGCGCACGGATGCGCCTGCCCGAGGAGTAATCGTTCGATGAGCGAGCACCGTCGCAAACCGCCGCAGCCGCAGGGAGGCGGACGTGCCGCGGCCCGACGCGGCCAGTCCGGTGCGTCCTCCGGCCGCCGCGCGGCACCGCGAGGCGCCACCGGATCTCCTGCCGACTACGGGCTGGGCCACGGGTCCGCAAGCGAGGAGCAGCCGACCGGCAGCCGCGCCGACGCCCGACGCGCGTCCCAGAGGAACGCGGGTGGTGGTCGGCGCAGAGCAGCCGAGGCCGCGGCGGGCCGCCGCGGTGGGCAGAGCGGCCCCGGACGGGGCAGAGGGCGCTCGGCGCCCGACCGGACGCGCCTGATCGACTACCCGCGCGCCGACAGGTACGGCTGGCAGCGCTGGATGCCCTCGTGGAAGCTCGTCGCGGGTCTGTTCGTCGGCTTCGTCGGCAGTCTGGTGGCCGTCGCGGGCATCGGATACGCCATGGTCGGCATCCCGGACATCGCCAAGACCGCCACGGCGCAGAACAACGTCTACTACTGGAAGGACGGCAGCCAGATGGTTGCCACCGGTGGTGAGACGAACAGGCAGAACATCGACCTCTCGCAGATCCCGGAGGAGATGCGCTGGGCGGTGATCTCGCAGGAGAACAAGACCTTCTACGACGACAGCGGCATCGACCCCAAGGGCATCGCCCGCGCCGTGTTCAACATGGCCCGGGGCGGACAGACGCAGGGTGGGTCGACGATCACCCAGCAGTACGTCAAGAACGCCATGCTGAACGACCAGTCGCAGACGATCTCCCGCAAGTTCAAGGAGATCTTCGTGTCCATAAAGGTGGGCGCGGAGGTCGACAAGGACCAGATCATGGCCGGCTACCTGAACTCCGCGTACTACGGGCGCAACGCCTACGGGATCCAGGCCGCCTCGCGTGCCTACTTCAACAAGGACGCGATCAAGCTCAACCCGGGTGAGTGCGCGTTCCTGGCCGCCATGCTGAAGGGCGCCACGTACTACGACCCGGCGGGCGCGACGTCCGTCGACTCGGTCGGCGCCACGCCTGCGGCCAACAGCAAGCGGGCCCTGCGCCAGATGCAGGACACCCTCGACAAGATGGTCGAGTACGGCCACCTCGACGCGTCGGTGCGGGCGAAGTACAACACGCTCCCCAAGTGGCAGAACCCCCGGTCGAACACCGACCTGAAGGGCCAGATCGGCTACCTCGTCGACCTCGCCAACGGTTACCTGGTGACCCACAGCAAGGAGACCGGGGTCACCCAGGACACACTGCAGCAAGGCGGCTTCTCGATCTACACGACCTTCGACAAGAACAAGGTCAACCAGCTGCAGGCGTCGGTCAAGAAGGTCCAGGACGCCAACATCAAGCCGAAGCAGCGCCCGGGGACGGACACGCACGTCCAGTTCGGCGGAGCCTCCGTGGAGCCGGCCACCGGCGCGATCCGGGCCATCTACGGCGGTGAGGACGCCACCAAGCACTTCACCGACAACGCCGACCAGACCGGCGCCCAGGTCGGTTCGACGTTCAAGCCGTTCGTGCTGGCGGCGGCGATGACCTGGGGCGTGCGCGACCCGGACCTGGGGTCCTCGCAGGCGCAGGACGAGCGCACCATCGTCTCACCGAAGAGCCTGTTCAGCGGACAGAACAAGCTCAAGATCAGGAACTACGACGACACGGTCTGGAAGAACGAGAAGGGCGAGGAGTGGCTCCAGACCAATGACGGCAACGTCTCGCTGGGGAACCCGCCCGACTACAAGATCGACCTGCGCGAGGCGATGCGCGAGTCCGTGAACTCCGCGTTCGTGCAGCTCGGCATGGACGTCGGTCTGGACAAGGTGAAGGACTCCGCCGTCAAGGCGGGCCTGAAGGAGTCCAGCCTGACCAACAGCGGCTTCCCGTCGTTCTCGATCGGCATCTCCGACCCGAGCGCGATCCGGATGGCCGGTGCCTACGCCACCTTCGCCGCCAGCGGCAAGCAGCGCGATCCGTACTCCGTGGAGAAGGTCACGAGCGAGAAGGGCCAGATCTTCACGCACAAGACGCAGACGCAGCAGGCGTTCACGGACAAGGTCGCCGACAACGTGACCGACGTCCTGAAGACCGTGGTCGACAAGGGCACCGGTACCAACGCCCAGCTGCCGGGTCGTGAGGTGGCGGGCAAGACCGGTACCACCGACGGCAACAAGTCGGCCTGGTTCGTGGGCTACACCCCGCAGCTGTCGACGGCGGTCTCGATGTTCCGCTACGACGACGACGAGTCCAAGAAGGACCGTACGTTCCTGAAGATGTTCGGAACCGGTGGCCAGAAGAAGATCCACGGCGCCTCGTTCCCGGCGCAGATCTGGCACGACTACATGCTCGAGGCGCTGAAGGGCACACCGGCGAAGGACTTCCCGGAGCCCCAGCCCATCGGTGAGGTCGTCAACGCGGAACCGTCGCCGACTCCGACTCCCTCGGCCACCGAGACCGAGGAGGAGGAGACGTCGCCCTCCCCGACGCCGACCAGGTCGGCGATCGAGCCGTCGCCGTCCGCGACGGAGACCTGCCGCAGGTTCTTCGGGTGTGAGAACGACGGCGGGACGAGCAACGGCAACAGCAATGGCAACGGCAACGGCGGCCCGGGCGACCCGAGCCCCTCGCCGAGCCCGTCGGAGTCTCCAGGTGACGACAGAGGCGCCACAGGCGGCTTCTTCGGAGGCCCCGGCGGCTGACCGTGCTCTCGCCCGGCTTGCGTGTTTCACGTGAAACATGCGCATGTTTCACGTGAAACGAGGGCCGCTCCACCGCATCAGGTGGGGCGGCCCTCGGCGTTTTGCTGGGTCTGTACGGCAGGATGGCGCCCATGCCCAGTGCAGAATCCTCGTCGGCGCGCGTGCACGTGCCGGATCCGGTAAGGCCGACCAGCGACGACCCGGTGGCTGCCGCCGGCAGTGAGCTGATCGGCGGCCCTGTCGGCCGGCGGGCCCTGCTGGGGACGTCCTGGTGGACTCCCGTACGGATCGTCGCGCTCGTGGCGATCGGGATGTTCGCCCTCGGACTGATCCAGAAGGCGCCCTGCTACAACGGAGGCTGGTTCTTCGGCGCCACCTCCCAGTACACCCACGCCTGCTATTCGGACATCCCGCACCTTTACCAGGGGCGTGGCTTCGCCGACGGGCTCGTGCCGTACTTCGACAAGCTCCCCGGCGACATGGACTACCTCGAGTACCCGGTGCTCACCGGTGTGTTCATGGAGGTGGCCAACTGGCTGACGCCGGGCGAGGGGAGCATCCAGGACCAGGAGCAGTGGTACTGGATCGTCAACGCGGGGATGCTCATGGCGTGCGCGGCCGTCATCGCCGTCTGTGTGACCCGCACGCACGCCCGGCGCCCCTGGGACGGTCTGCTGGTCGCCCTGGCCCCTGCCTTCGCGCTCACCGCCTCCATCAACTGGGACCTCCTGGCGGTCGCCCTGACGGCCGCCGCGATGCTCATGTGGTCCCGGGGCCGGTCCCTGGCCTTCGGAGTCCTGCTGGGGCTCGCGACGGCCGCCAAGCTTTATCCCGTCTTCCTCCTCGGCCCCCTGTTCGTGCTCTGCTGGCGCGCGGGCAAATGGCGGGACTTCGGCAAGGCGCTGGGCGGCGCTGTCGTGGCCTGGCTGGTGGTGAACCTGCCGGTCATGCTCTTCGCCTTCGAGGGCTGGTCGAAGTTCTACCGGTTCAGTCAGGAGCGAGGCGTGGACTTCGGCTCGTTCTGGCTGATCCTGGCCCAGAACTCCAGCGACCCGCTCACCACCGACAGCGTCAACACCCTCGCCACGCTCCTCGTCGTCCTGTGCGCCGTCGGCATCGCGGCCCTGGCGCTCACCGCCCCCCGCCGTCCCCGCTTCGCCCAGCTGGCCTTCCTGATCGTGGCGGCCTTCATCGTCACCAACAAGGTCTACTCGCCGCAGTACGTCCTGTGGCTGGTGCCGCTGGCGGTGCTGGCCCGGCCCAAGTGGCGGGACTTCCTGATCTGGCAGGCATGCGAGGTCGCCTACTTCCTCGGCATCTGGATGTACCTGGCGTACACGATGAGCGGAGACGCTCACAAGGGACTGCCGACCGACGGCTACCACTGGGTCATCGGCGTGCACCTGCTGGGGACCCTCTACCTGTGCGGTGTCGTCGTCCGCGACATCCTCATGCCGGAACGGGACGTCGTACGGCGAGCCGGCGAGGACGACCCCTCGGGCGGTGTGCTCGACGGGGCGCAGGACGTCTTTGTGCTCGGCGCCGCTGCGCACCCGCCCCGGCACGCCTCCCACTTCGACGGGCCACCGGTGGAGTGGGGCAAGCAGGACGCCGTCGACAGTTCGCCGTGAGCGAACAGCCTTCCGTCCAACCCGTCCGGTTCGTCCGGCGACGGGCACACAAGAGGCCGTACGCGTGATCCGCGTACGGCCTCTTCGCTGCGCTCCGGCTGTCGCTGCGCTCCGGGACGCTCAGCGATCCACGATCCGGTCGAACTGCGTGGTGGTGTGGCGCAGATGGGCCACCAGCTCGTCACCGACGTGCGGCTCGGGCGCGTCCGAGGGCACGAACAGGATCGACACCTGCATGTGCGGCGGCTCGGCGAACCAGCGCTGCTTGCCGCCCCACACGAACGGCGACAGGTTCCGGTTCACCGTGGCGAGCCCGGCCCGGGCGACACCCTTGGCGCGGGGCATGACCCCGTGCAGGGCCTTCGGAGCCTCCAGGCCCACCCCGTGCGACGTGCCGCCCGCCACGACCACCAGGAAGCCGTCGGAGGCGGCCTTCTGCTGGCGGTAACCGAACCGGTCGCCCTTGGTGACCTTGGTGACGTCCAGGACCGCGCCGCGGTACTCCGTGGCCTCGTGATCCCCCAGCCACAGCCGCGTGCCGATGCGTGCGCGAAAGCGCGTCTGCGGGAACTGCTGCTGCAGCCGCGCGAGTTCGTCGGCCTTGAGGTGGCTGACGAACATCGTGTGCAGCGGCAGCCGGGCCGCACGCAGCCGGTCCATCCAGCCGATGACCTCCTCGACGGCGTCGGAGCCGTCGGTGCGGTCCAGCGGCAGATGGATGGCGAATCCCTCCAGCCGCACGTTCTCGATGGCGGAGTGCAGCTGCGGCAGATCCTGCTCGCTGATCCCGTGCCGCTTCATCGACGACATCACCTCGATGACCACCCGCGCGCCCACGAGGCCGTACACGCCGTCCACCGACGACACCGAGCGCACGACGCGGTCGGGCAGCGGAACGGGCTCCTCGCCGCGCCGGTAGGGCGTCAGCACCAGCAGGTCGCCGCCGAAGAAGTCCTTGATGCGCGCGGCCTCGTACGTCGTGCCGACGGCGAGGACGTCCGAGCCCAGTCGGGTGGCCTCCTCCGCCAGCCGGTCGTGCCCGAAGCCGTAGCCGTTGCCCTTGCAGACCGGGACCAGCCCCGGGAACTGCTCCTGCACGTGCTTGTGGTGCGCCCGCCAGCGCGCGGTGTCGACGTAGAGCGTGAGCGCCATGGCCGGACCCGGGACCTTTCTCGTGGCTGCCGTGTGGGGGAGGTGCGTCGGAGGTTGTGGAATCAGTGCACGTGACGTCAGCGGCGCGACATGTAGATGTCGAGCGCCTTGTGGAGCAGCTTGTTCAGCGGGAAGTCCCACTCGCCGAGGTACTCCGCGGCCTGACCGCCCGTGCCGACCTTGAACTGGATCAGGCCGAAGAGGTGGTCGGTCTCGTCCAGCGAGTCCGAGATGCCGCGCAGGTCGTAGACGGTGGCGCCCAGCGCGTAGGCGTCGCGCAGCATGCGCCACTGCATCGCGTTCGAGGGACGGAACTCGCGGCCGATGTTGTCGGACGCCCCGTACGAGTACCAGACGTGGCCGCCCACGATCAGCATGGTGGCCGCCGACAGGTTCACGCCGTTGTGACGGGCGAAGTACAGCCGCATCCGGTTGGGGTCCTCGGTGTTGAGGGCCGTCCACATCCGCTGGAAGTACGACAGGGGCCGCGGCCGGAAGTGGTCGCGGACAGCCGTGATCTCGTACAGCCGCTGCCATTCCTCGAGGTCGTGGTAGCCGCCCTGGACCACCTCGACCCCGGCCTTCTCGGCCTTCTTGATGTTGCGTCGCCACAACTGGTTGAAGTTCCTGTGGACCTCTTCCAGCGAGCGGTTCGCCAGCGGCACCTGGTAGACGTAGCGCGGCTGGACGTCCCCGAAGCCGGCGCCGCCGTCCTCACCCTGCTGCCAGCCCATGCGGCGCAGTTTGTCGGCCACCTCGAAGGCGCGCGGCTCGATGAAGTCGGCCTCGATGTCGCGCAGTCGCTTGACGTCGGGGTTCTGGATGCCCGCCTTGATGGACGTGGCCTCCCAGCGGCGGATGATCACCGGCGGGCCCATCTTCACCGAGAAGGCGCCCTGCTGCTTCAGGTGCGCCAGCATCGGTTCCAGCCACTCGGTCAGGTTCGGCGCGTACCAGTTGATGACCGGGCCCTCGGGGAGATAGGCCAGGTAGCGCTTGATCTTGGGCAGTTGGCGGTAGAGGACCAGACCCGCGCCGACCAGTTCACCGGTTCGTTCGTCGAACCAGCCGAGGCTCTCAGAACGCCACTCGGCCTTGACGTCGGCCCAGGCCGGAACCTGCATGTGGCTCGCCGACGGCAGGCTCTGGATGTATGCCAGATGCTGCTCGCGGCTGATCGTCCTCAGGGTCAGGCTCATTCGGGGCGCTCCTCGGGCTGGGGTGTCCCCATGGGTAGGGGCTCCGGCTCTCGCGCCGAAGCCTACTGCGCCGTGCGAGCGGCCTCACTGGGCGTACGCCACCTGCGCCCCGGCCCTCGTGCGGCCGGGGCGTTCCGTGTGGGTCCACGGCGGTCCTACGCGTCCTTCGGCGAGGACGGTTCCGCCGGTGCCCGGGCCGGCGTCGGTGAGGTCACCAGACTCCGCCGAAGAGCCCGCCGTGCGCCATGCCCAGGAAGAAACCGACGCCCGCGGCGCCGAGGCCGAGGATGAGGCCGAAACGCTCGCGTGTGGTCTCGGAGACCCACTGCCCGTAGGCGCCGGTCAGGATTCCCACGAGCCCGGCCCAGGAGCTGAGCAGATGCAGGCTGTGGAAGAACGACGTGATGAGGGCCGTCACACCCAGTACCAGCGTCACCGCGAGCAGGGCGTGCTGGAGCGGATGGGGTTTGCCGTCGGTGGCGAAGAGGGAACCGGCGGTGTTCGGTCGCAATGTCTGTGCCATGGGGCACCTCCTGCGGAAGCGGCGCATCGTAGCGCCATACACACCCGACGTGTACAGATTGAGGGCCAACCACGCCGGATTTCAACCGGAAGCGCGTGTGCAGGTAGTCTGTACCCTCTGCACCGGTGTCTGCCCAGCCAGAGCCAGGGGTCCACCCAGCTCAGACCAGGGGAAGTCGCCTGTCGATCCCCATTGTCAGTGGCGGCCGATACCGTTGCGTACGCATCACAACCCTCCTGCCACGGATCGACCGTGGCCGCTGAGTCCAAAGGAGGTGGGTTCCACATGCGTCACTACGAAGTGATGGTCATCCTCGACCCCGATCTCGAAGAGCGCGCTGTCTCTCCGCTGATCGAGAACTTCCTCTCCGTCGTCCGTGAGGGCAACGGAAAGGTGGAGAAGGTCGACACCTGGGGCCGTCGTCGTCTCTCGTACGAGATCAAGAAGAAGCCCGAGGGCATCTACTCGGTCATCGACCTGCAGGCCGAGCCTGCGGTCGTCAAGGAGCTCGACCGCCAGATGAACCTGAACGAGTCGGTCCTCCGGACCAAGGTCCTCCGTCCCGAGACTCACTGAGCTCACGAGCTCAGCCGATCTCGGGATTCTGAGTAGCAGCACTAGCAGCCAGCAGCAAACCCGCCGAGAGGTTCCCCCATGGCAGGCGAGACCGTCATCACGGTCGTCGGCAATCTTGTCGACGACCCCGAGCTGCGCTTCACCCCCTCCGGTGCGGCGGTCGCGAAGTTCCGTGTCGCGTCCACTCCCCGCACCTTCGACCGCCAGACGAACGAGTGGAAGGACGGCGAGAGCCTGTTCCTGACCTGCTCGGTCTGGCGTCAGGCGGCGGAGAACGTCGCGGAGTCGCTCCAGCGAGGCATGCGCGTCATCGTGCAGGGCCGGCTGAAGCAGCGGTCCTACGAGGACCGTGAGGGCGTCAAGCGCACGGTCTATGAGCTGGACGTCGAGGAAGTCGGCGCCAGCCTTCGCAGTGCCACGGCCAAGGTCACCAAGGCCTCCGGCCGCGGTGGCCAGGGCGGCCAGGGTGGTTTCGGCGGCGGCGGCCAGGCCGGCGGCGGCTGGGGTGGGAACTCCGGCGGCGGCCAGCAGGGCGGCGGCGCTCCCGCCGACGACCCGTGGGCGACCGGCGCTCCCGCCGGTGGCAACCAGGGCGGCGGCGGTGGCGGCGGCTGGGGTGGAAACTCCGGCGGCAGCGGCAGCGGCAGCGGCAGCGGCAGCGGCAGCGGCGGCGGCTACTCGGACGAACCCCCCTTCTAGGCCCACGGGTCCGGCTGTCCGGGCCTGGTCGGGTCGAAGGCGGGTCGTATCCCAACTTCTTGATCACACAGGAGAAACACCATGGCGAAGCCGCCTGTGCGCAAGCCTAAGAAGAAGGTCTGCGCATTCTGCAAGGACAAGGTCACGTACGTGGACTACAAGGACACGAACATGCTGCGGAAGTTCATTTCCGACCGCGGCAAGATCCGTGCCCGCCGCGTGACCGGCAACTGCACGCAGCACCAGCGTGACGTCGCCACGGCCGTGAAGAACAGCCGTGAGATGGCGCTGCTGCCCTACACCGCTCAGGCGCGATAAGGGAAGGGTGACCGACAAATGAAGATCATCCTCACCCACGAGGTCTCTGGCCTCGGTGCCGCGGGCGACGTCGTCGACGTCAAGGACGGCTACGCTCGTAACTACCTGATCCCGCGGAACTTCGCGATCCGCTGGACCAAGGGCGGCGAGAAGGACGTCGAGCAGATCCGTCGTGCTCGCAAGATCCACGAGATCCAGACCATCGAGCAGGCCAACGCTGTGAAGGCCCAGCTCGAGGGCGTCAAGGTCCGTCTGGCCGTTCGCTCCGGCGACGCCGGTCGTCTCTTCGGTTCTGTCACCCCGGCCGACGTCGCTTCGGCGATCAAGGCTTCCGGTGGCCCCGAGGTCGACAAGCGCCGCATCGAGCTCGGCTCGCCGATCAAGACCCTGGGCGCTCACGAGACGTCCGTGCGTCTGCACCCCGAGGTGGCCGCCAAGGTCAGCATCGAGGTTGTCGCGGCCTGATCGCCGCGTTCGGCTCGACGAGCCGAGAAGGGGCCGCACCCACCGGGTGCGGCCCCTTCCGCTTGCCGTGTTTCACGTGAAACACCGGACCTGAGGGCGTCGTCCGTTTCACGTGAAACGGTCAGCGTGCCGCGCCGGTGACAACCCACCGTCCGGAACGGACACGCAGCCCGAGCGTCAGCATCCGCACGACCATCATCAGTGTCATCGCCCCCCACACAGCGGTGAGACCCCCGCCCAGGACCGGTACCAACAGTGCCGCCGGAGCGAAGACAGTCAAGGTGAAGACCATCGCCCACGCCAGATACGGTCCGTCGCCCGCTCCCATCAGGACACCGTCCAGCACGAAGACGACGCCGCACACGGGCTGCGAGAGAGCCACGACGAGAAGCGCCGGCAGCGCCGCATGCTTCACGGCGGGGTCACCGGTGAACAACGGCAGGAACAGCGGCCGGGCGATCACCACCAGGAGGCCGAGGAGAACCCCTACGGCGATCCCCCACTCGACCATCCGGCGGCAGACGTTGCGGGCTCCCTGGGCGTCGTCGGCGCCGAGGTAACGGCCGATGATGGCCTGCCCCGCGATGGCAATGGCGTCCAGCGCGAATGCGAGCAGACTCCACAGGCCCAGAGCGATCTGGTGGGCCGCGATGTCGTCGTCCCCCAGACGGGCGGCCACTGCGGTGGCGATCAGCAGGATCGCCCGCAGAGAGAGCGTGCGCACCAGCAGGGGCGCACCTGCCTGGGCGGAGGCCTTGATGCCAGCGGCGTCGGGGCGCAACGACGCGCCATGACGGCGGGCTCCTCGCACGACCACCACGAGATAGACCAGGGCCATGCCCCACTGTGCGATGACGGTGCCCCAGGCAGAACCGGCGATACCCAGGCCTGCGCCGTAGACGAGGGCGGCGTTCAAGCCGGCGTTGGCGACGAACCCGGCGACGGCGACGAAGAGCGGCGTCCTCGTGTCCTGGAGACCGCGCAGCACACCGGTCGCGGCCAGCACGACGAGCATGGCCGGGATGCCGAGTGCCGAGATGCGCAGATAGGTGCTCGCGTAGGGCGCCGCTGTGTCCGACGCGCCGAAAAGGTGCACCAGCGCGGGGGCGGTGGGCAGTACGGCTGCGATGACCACGGCGCCGAGCAGGAGTGCCAGCCAGATGCCGTCCATGCCCTGCCGAATCGCCGCGGGGAGGTCGCCGGCCCCTACGCGGCGGGCGACTGCGGCGGTGGTGGCGTAGGCGAGGAAGACGAAGACGCTGACGGCTGTCATGAGGAGAGCGGAGGCGACGCCGAGGCCGGCCAGTTGGGCGGTCCCGAGGTGCCCCACGATGGCGCTGTCGGCCATGACGAACAGCGGCTCGGCGACGAGTGCGCCGAAGGCCGGGACGGCCAGTGCGACGATCTCTCGATCGTGCTGTCGCCGGGCGGCCCTGAGGGGCGCGGGAGCCTGTGTCATGAGCACCAATCTAATCGTCCACAGGTAAGAGATGCAATCGCCTTGTGACCCTTACTGGCGCGTGGTCGGCGCACGCGCTCGCGCTTCGTTCGAAGAGATCTTGGCCCGATAGGGCAACTTTTTCTTCTGCACAGCCGGTGGAT
Organism: Streptomyces sp. NBC_00704; assembly: GCF_036226605.1. Taxonomy (NCBI): domain Bacteria; kingdom Bacillati; phylum Actinomycetota; class Actinomycetes; order Kitasatosporales; family Streptomycetaceae; genus Streptomyces; species Streptomyces sp. NBC_00704. The sequence goes on along the minus strand of NZ_CP109000.1, from coordinate 4,077,122 downwards.
GAGGAAACCGCAGGTCAGAGGTGTTCGGCAAGAAAAGTAGAGGGCTTGTTCACAGCACTGTCCACCGGCTCGTGCACAGGTTTCGCCGAGTTGTCCACAGCATCGGGGCCGTCGTCCACATGCCCTGTGGATAACCAGATTGGCTGAAGGTGCCCGCGGGCCTACCGTGGTCCGGCGCCCGCTCCGTCCATCGGCTGAAGAAACCCGCACAAATACGACGCGCCACAAACGGAGTTGGGCCTCTCAATTGTCAGTGTCGTGCCGTAGAAAAGAGGCACGGCGAGGTCCGCTCGGCGGACGGGAGGAGGTGGCTCGGTTGAGCATTTCCGAGCCCTTGGACGACCCGTGGGCCGACACCGGCCCCAGTGATCGTCTCCCTGCTTCCCGCCGACGCGGTGACGTCGGCCGCGGCCGGGACGATCAGCATGACCGTGGCCGCGACACCGAGGACTGGGAGGGCGGCGGAACCACCTTCGAGCGGGTGCCACCGCAGGACCTCGACGCCGAACAGTCCGTTCTGGGCGGCATGCTCCTGTCCAAGGACGCCATCGCCGACGTGGTCGAGGTGCTCAAGGGCCACGACTTCTACAAACCCGCGCACGAGACGATCTATCAGGCGATCCTCGACGTCTATGCCAAGGGCGAACCGGCCGACCCGATCACGATCGCCGCCGAGCTCACCAAACGCGGCGAGATCAACAAGGTCGGCGGCGCCTCCTACCTGCACACCCTCGTGCAGACGGTGCCCACCGCCGCCAATGCCGAGTACTACGCCGAGATCGTCCATGAGCGGGCCGTCCTGCGTCGCCTGGTGGAGGCCGGCACCCGCATCACGCAGATGGGATACGCGGGCGACGACGACGTCGACGAGATCGTCAACCGCGCCCAGGCGGAGATCTACGCGGTCACCGAACAGCGCACCAGCGAGGACTACCTCCCGCTCGGCGACATCATGGAGGGCGCCCTCGACGAGATCGAGGCGATCGGCTCGCGCAGCGGCGAGATGACGGGCGTGCCCACCGGCTTCACCGACCTCGACTCGCTCACCAACGGACTGCATCCGGGGCAGATGATCGTCATCGCGGCCCGTCCCGCCATGGGCAAGTCCACCCTGGCGCTGGACTTCGCACGCGCGGCGTCGATCAAGCACAACCTGCCGAGCGTCATCTTCTCCCTGGAAATGGGGCGCAACGAGATCGCGATGCGTCTGCTGTCCGCGGAGGCCCGGGTCGCCCTGCACCACATGCGCTCGGGAACGATGACCGACGAGGACTGGACCCGTCTGGCGCGCCGGATGCCCGAGGTGTCCTCCGCGCCGCTCTACATCGACGACTCCCCGAACCTGTCGATGATGGAGATCCGCGCGAAGTGCCGCCGCCTGAAACAGCGCAACGACATCAAGCTCGTGATCATCGACTACCTCCAGCTGATGCAGGCCGGTGGCTCCAAGCGCTCCGAGAGCCGTCAGCAGGAGGTCTCGGACATGTCACGTAACCTCAAGCTGCTGGCCAAGGAGCTCGAGGTGCCGGTGATCGCTCTCTCGCAGCTGAACCGTGGTCCCGAGCAGCGCACGGACAAGAAGCCGATGGTGTCCGACCTGCGTGAGTCCGGCTCGATCGAGCAGGACGCGGACATGGTCATCCTGCTGCACCGCGAGGACGCCTACGAGAAGGAGTCCCCGCGCGCGGGCGAGGCGGACATCATCGTGGGCAAGCACCGTAACGGCCCCACGGCCACGATCACCGTCGCCTTCCAGGGCCACTACTCGCGCTTCGTGGACATGGCACAGACCTGACACACGGCCGTGTAGGGTCCGCGCACCGGAGCGGGCGCCGCCCCGCTCGATGGCGGTGTTAATCAGTTGACCGGGTGGCGCCGGATGGGCAGGCTCCAGCGCGAGCCGTCTGCCTCTACCGGGAGCCCCACGGATGACTTCTCGCCTGCACGCGCTCTGTTTCGATGCGCAGGACCCGATCCGTCTTGCGCGCTTCTGGGCGGATTTCCTCTGCTGGGGAAGAGACGAGGGCCGCTCCGACGACACCACACTGCTGCCCAGCGATGAGACCGGGTTCCGACTCCGCTTCCTTCCGTCCCCGACGCCGAAGACCGCCCGGAACCACATGCACTTCGATCTGACCAGTACGTCCCTCGACGACCAGAGACAGGTGGTGGAGAGGGCGCTCCGACTCGGCGCCCGGCACATCGACATCGGGCAACGCCCGGAAGAGGGGCATGTGGTGCTCGCTGACCCCGAAGGCAATGAGTTCTGTGTCATCGAGCCGGGCAACAGCTTTCTCGCCGGGTGCGGATTCATCGGAGCGCTGGCCGGCGATGGGTCGCAGGAAGCCGGGTACTTCTGGAGTCGGGCGCTGGGCTGGCCATTGGTCTGGGACCAGGACCAGGAGACCGCGATCCGTTCACCGCACGGTGGCCCGAAGGTCACGTGGGGTGGCCCCCCATTGATGCCGAAGACGGGGAAGGAACGGCTGCACTTCGACCTCGCTCCACCGGTCGGCGGTGACCAGCAGTCCGAGGTCGAACGGCTCGTCTCCCTCGGAGCGACGCGCATCGACGTAGGCCAGGGAGACGTCGACTGGGTGGTGATGGCCGACCCCGACGGTCACGAGTTCTGTGTGCTGACCCCTCGATAGGCCGCAGGGCCGCAGATCGCCTGTGCTTCGCCAGGGTTCGGACCGCGTTGGCGTCCGGACGGCGCCGGCGTGGGGAGGCGGCGCGTCACGCGCGATCGGACACGTCCCGGGCGACCAGGGTGAAATGGACTCGACGCCGGTCGCCGGGCCGGGTGGACTGGCCCCATGACGACACCTCAGGAAGAGCTGCTGCCCGGTACTCGACGTGCGCTGCTCCACCGGATCGCCGTGGCCCAGACCGAGGGGCGTGCGCCGTCGCTGGTCGCCGCCGTCGTGAGGGACGGGCGGGCCGTGTGGCACGGGGCGCGGACCTCGGTCGACGGGCATGCCCCGGACGAGAACGTGCAGTACCGGATCGGTTCCATCACCAAGACCTTCACCGCCGTCCTCGTGCTGCGACTGCGGGACGAAGGGGCGCTCGAGCTCGGCGACCCGTTGGAGAATCACCTGCCCGGAACGGGCGTGGGTGAGGCCACGATCGCCGAACTGCTCGCGCACACCGGCGGGCTGGCGGCCGAGTCGCCTGGCCCGTGGTGGGAAAGGACCCCGGGCTCACTGCGGCCCGAACTCGGCGACGTCCTCGGCGACCGACCGGCTGCGCATCAGGCCGGTCGGCGGTTCCACTACTCCAACCCCGGCTACACCGTTCTCGGAGCCCTGGTGGAGCGGCTGCGCGGTGCACCCTGGAAAGAGGTGCTGCGGCGTGAAGTCCTCGAACCCCTGGAGCTCCGCCGCACGAGCGCCCACCCCGAGGCTCCGGCTGCGGGCGGCTGGGCGGTGCATCCCTGGGCCGACGTCATGCTGGCGGAGCCCTCCGAGGACTTCGGGCGGATGGCGCCGGCGGGGCAGCTCTGGTCCACCACAGGCGATCTGGCGAGGTTCGCCGTCTTCCTGGCGCGGGGCGACGACCGGGTGCTGAGTGTGGAGACACTGCGCGAGATGGGAACCCCCGCCGCTCCGGCCGGACCGGCGGACCTGGCGGACGGCGCGTCCTACGGACTGGGGCTGCAGATCCAGCACCGGGACGGACGGCTGCTCGTGGGCCATTCCGGATCGGTTCCCGGCTTTCTGGCCACGCTCGTCGTCGGGGTCGAGGACGACGTGGCCGCGGTCGTGCTCGCGAACTGCACGTCGGGGCTGCTGACCTCCCAGGTGGCGGCCGATCTCGTGCGGATCGTCGCTGAGTCCGAGCCACGGATTCCCGAGCCGTGGCGTCCGATGCCGGAGATCGAGGATTCCGTCCTGGAGCTGGCGGGTCAGTGGTACTGGGGAACCGGTCCCGTCGCGTTGCGCGTGTCCGCCGATGGGCTTCTCTCCCTGGGGCCCCTGTCCGGCGGCGGCCGGCGCTCCCGGTTCCGGCCGAACAGGGACGGCACCTGGACCGGGCTGGACGGCTACTACGCAGGAGAGATCCTGCGGGCGGTACGGCGTCCGGACGGGAGTGTGGATCACCTGGACCTGGGGTCGTTCGTCTTCACGCGCCGGCCTTATGAGGAGGGCACTGGGGTGCCGGGCGGTGTCGACCCGGCCGGGTGGCGGGGGATCGGCTAGACGCTCTCGCTGTGGTGGGGAGTCCTGTTTCACGTGAAACAGGACTCCCCACCACGAGCGATGTGCTCTCCGGGAGGAAGTTTCATAGCTGCAGCTTGAAACCCACGTGGGAGGCGACGAAGCCGAGCCGTTCGTAGAAGCGGTGGGCGTCCGTGCGGGTGTTGTCGGATGTCAGCTGAACCAGTTGGCAGTTCGCCCGCCGGGACTCCTCGATCGCCCACTCGATGAACCGTGTGCCCAGGCCGCTGCCGCGCTCGTCGGCGTGGACACGGACACCCTCGACGATGGATCTGGTCGAGCCCCGCCGGGACAGGCCCGGAACGATCGTCAGCTGGAGGGTGCCGACCACCCGTCCCTCACGAACGGCGACGACCAGGCGCTGGTTCGGGTCGGCGGTGAGCCGTTCCAGCGCGGCAAGGTACGGGCCGAGGTCGTCCGGTGACTCACGCTGTGCGCCCAGAGCGTCGTCCGCGAGCATCGCGACGATCGCGGGAACGTCCTCGGCGATGGCAGCGCGTATTTCAAGATCTCCCATGGCCGCCACTCTATGCAGGCAGGGTGACCGGCTCCTTGAGGGATTCCACGACCCTGACGAGAGGGGCCAGCTCCGGGTTCCTGGCCGCTTCGTCGAGAGCCTCGCGCAGGGCGGCGTCGTTGGTCGGACGGGCTTCGCCGAGCAGTGCCAGGCCGGCCGCGGTGACGTTGGTGTAGATGCCGCGGCGATCGGTGGGGCACAGGTAGCGCTCGAGCAGGCCGCGGTCCTCCAGCCGGGTCACCAGCCGGGTGGTCGCGCTCTGGCTGAGGACGACCGCCTCGGCCACCTGCTTCATCTGCAGATGCCCGCCGTCGCCGTCGTGCTGTCGGCTGAGGACGTCGAGCAGGGAGTACTCGCGCACGCTCAGGTCGTGGCGTGCCTGCAGCGCCCGTTCTATATGGGCCTCGATCCTCCCGTGCAGGAGCGAGAGGGCGCACCAGCCCTGGGCTAGGGCGGTGAGCGCGGGGTCCGTGGCAGTCATGGGGTTTCTCCTCCGTCCCGGAACGGCTGACACCCAGGGTAGAGCACATCTGCAATTGCCAGCGTTTGCCATTAGCCCGCGTGTGCAACTATTGTCGAAGCACGCAAAGCGCTCCTGCAATCATCTGGGAAGGTGTCACCCCTATGCCTCTCGCGCTTCTGGCCCTCGCGATCGGGGCCTTCGGAATCGGGACGACCGAATTCGTGATCATGGGCTTGCTGCCCGAGATCGCGGACGACTTCGCCGTCTCGATCCCCACCGCCGGGTTCCTCGTGACCGGCTACGCCCTCGGCGTCCTGTTCGGCGCCCCCCTCATGACGGTCCTCGGCACCAAGATCTCCCGTAAGAGGATGTTGATGCTGCTGATGGGCCTGTTCATCGCCGGCAATCTGCTCTCCGCGGTCGCCCCGGTCTTCGCGGTGATGCTGATCGGCCGCGTGGTCGCGTCCCTCGCCCACGGCGCGTTCTTCGGCATCGGCTCGGTCGTCGCTGCCGACCTGGTCGCACCGGACAAGAAGGCCGGCGCCATCGCGATGATGTTCACCGGCCTCACCGTCGCGAACGTGGTCGGCGTGCCCCTGGGCACCCTCGTCGGACAGAACGTCGGATGGCGGGTCACCTTCGCCGTCGTCGCCGTGCTCGGTGTCGTCGGTCTCATCGGCATCGCCCGGCTGGTGCCCGAGATGCCGCGCGCGGAAGGCGTGCGTCTGCGGCACGAGCTGGCCGCTCTCAAGAACGCCCAGGTCCTGCTCGCGATGGCGATGACCGTTCTCGGCTTCGGCGGTGTCTTCGCGGCGATCACCTACATCGCGCCGATGATGACGCACGTGGCCGGCTTCGCCGACGGTTCCGTGACCTGGCTGCTGGTCCTCTTCGGTCTCGGCATGGTGGGCGGAAACCTGATCGGCGGCAGGTACGCCGACCGGGCGCTGATGCCCATGCTCTACGTCTCTCTGGGGGCCCTGGCCGTCGTCCTGGCGCTCTTCACCCTCACCGCCCATCACAAGGTCCTGGCGGCCGTCACGATCGCCCTGATCGGCGCCCTGGGGTTCGCGACCGTTCCCCCGCTGCAGAAGCGCGTCCTGGACCAGGCGCACGGCGCCCCCACGCTGGCGTCGGCCGTGAACATCGGCGCCTTCAACCTCGGCAACGCGCTGTCCGCCTGGCTCGGCGGTCTCGTGATCGCGGCCGGACTGGGCTACACCGCGCCCAACTGGGTCGGCGCCGCCCTGGCAGCGGGCGCCCTGCTGCTCGCCGTCGCATCGGCCGCGCTGGAGCGCCGTGACAACACACGCGCCCACTCCGGGCACGTCGTCGCCGGCAGTCCCTCCGCTGAGCGTGAGGCGGCCGTCCAGCACTGAGCCCGCCCGATTCACACGGCCGAGGCCGCCCCCGCGGCGCAGCCACCCGTCCCGCGCCCTCCCGTGCGTTCCCGACCGCCTTCCCCCGTTTCGAGGAGTACCTCCGCATGAACACCATCACCGCCGCGCCCCTGACGATCCACGACGCCGAGACCCTCGTGGCGGCGGCGCACACCGCCGCCGAGGCCGCCGGGGTCACGGTCAGCGTCACCGTGCTGGACGCGGGCGGTCATCTGCTGGCCTTCCGGAGGGACGACCGAGCGGTGCTGATCTCCGGAGAGACGAGCACCCGCAAGGCGTACACCGCTCTTCAGCTGAATGCCGCCACCGCCGACCTCGTGGACGCCGTTCAGCCCGGCGGCCTCTTCCACACCCTGCCCACCGCGCTCGACCGGCCGCTGCTGTTCATCGCGGGCGGAGTGCCCATCCACCGCGACGGGCGTCTGATCGGAGCGCTCGGAGTGGGCGGCGGAGCCCCCGAGCAGGACCACGGCTTCGCCACGGCGGCGGTGAAGGAACTCGTCTGACAGGGACACCGTCCCACGAAGGGTGCCGTTTGCCGGTCCGGGCAAACGGCACCCGTCACAGGACGGCCGTGTGCTGTCAGCCGGCCGCCACCGTCAGCGGAGCGAAGCGGCGACGCCAGTCGCCCGGGAGTTCCGCGACCCCATAGGTCATGACGGAGTTGAACGCCACGGTTTCCAGGCCCCGCGCCTTCACCCAGTCCAGAAGTTCCTCGTGCCGTACGTCGATGTCGGTGCGCAGCGGCCGGTCCGTGCCTGAAGCGAGCGAGGCCAGAAGGGCCTTCGCGGTCTCCGTGTCGCGGGCGATCAGCGGGCCCACGACCTGGGTCTCCATGTTGGGCCATGCGGCCGCGTATCCGATGATCCGGCCCTCTTCCTCGGCGACCCGCAACTGATCGGCGAAGGCGGGCAGGCGGGCGATCACCTGCGTGCGATCGGCGCCGAAGACCTCTTCGTCGAGTCGCAGGATCGAGGTCAGGTCCTCGGCCGTGGCCGAACGGGTGGCCACAGCTGAGGCCGGTTCCGGCGTGGTGAAGCGCCCGCGCACCATCTCCGCCCGGCCCGTGGACTTGAAGCCCAGCTCCTCGTAGAGCGGACGGCCGTTCGGGGTGGCGTGCAGAGTGAGAGGCGTGGCGTCCATCAACGACACGACATGGCGCATCAAGCGCCGGCCGATGCCTTGACGGGCGTGCCGTTCGGCGACCAGCACCATGCCGATGGCGCCAAGACGAGGACGCCCGTGCGGACCGTACTCGGTGACGATGCACGCGGCGACGAGGCCTCCGGCCGGGTCGTCGATGCCGTAGCCCTGTCCTGCGGAAAGGAGGAAGCCCCACTTGTGCTCCTCGCGAGGCCACCCCCGATCCTCGGACAAGTCGGCACAGGCGTTGAGATCGCGGCGTGTCAGACGGCGGATGGGCCAAGCGGTGGGAGAAGGAGTCGGCACGCATGTCAGGCTGTCCGAATCGGGTGATCCACGTCCACCCGATTCCCCTGGACGAGCGCCCTTTTGGCCATGCCATGGCCCACAGAACACCATGTCGGCAGACCGGCAGCGTTTCACGTGAAACAGAGCGGCCGGCCCGCCCTCTCCCGGAGCGCCGCGCACGTTTCACGTGAAACGTGCGGCCGTCGCGGAAGCTCGAAGCGCCTTGGCACAGCCGTGTGTTCATCGACAACCGGAAAGGCGCGATCGCATCCGTCTTGAATTCCCCTGCCCCATAAGGCGATCGGGCGCAAGCGCCGATACACCTTCCACGCACCCGGGTGTGCCCGAGGGGTACTCGTACGGCTGGCGGTGGCCGGTAGGGTCGAATCCGGTTCGCTTCCGGAACGAGGCGCGCGAGACGCGAGGGGACACGGGAACGTCGTCTTTCCGGGAGGGCGCCGACCGAAAGAGAAGACGTTCGAGGCGAGGCACATCATGGACGTTCCGGCCACCAGGTCGGCTGACGACGGCACGCCCGGTGGCGAAGGCCGATGGTTCGCCTTACCGAGGCAGCCGGAGCGGCCGAACGCTGCCACGGAGGGCGAGCCGCGGCCGGCCGTCGCGCCAGGTGGTCACCTCGGCCCCCTCCAGCGGTCCGCACCCGCCGGAGAAGCGTCCCCGGACGCCGTGCTCGTCCGCCGCACGATGGCCGAGGTGGCCCCGGTCGCAGACGAGTTCACCTCGTACTTCTACGCGACACTCTTCGTCCGCCACCCCGACCTGCGTGCTCTCTTCCCTCCCGCCATGAACGTTCAGCGGGACCGGCTCCTGAAGGCCCTGCTGACCGCCGCCGAGCGCATCGACGACGCACCGTTCTTGATCGAGTACCTGCAGAACCTGGGGCTCGGTCACCGCAAGTACGGCACGCGGGCAGAGCACTATCCGGCCGTCGGCGAATGTCTCCTCGGCGCGCTGAGCAGGTACGCCGGTGCCGTGTGGGACGGCCGGACAGAAGCGGCGTGGGTGCGGACCTATACCAGGCTCTCCCAGGTCATGATCGACGCGGCGGCCGCCGACGAACTGCGTGCACCGGCCTTGTGGCACGCGGAGGTCGTCTCGCACGAGCTGAGGACACCGGACGTCGCGATCCTGACCGTTCGTCCCGACCAGCCCTACGCCTTTCGCGCGGGGCAGTACACCAGCCTCGAGACGCCCTGGTGGCCGCGCATCTGGCGGCACTATTCCTTCGCCTCCGCGCCCCGCTCCGACGGTCTGCTGACGTTCCACGTGAAGGCCGTCCCGGCAGGCTGGGTTTCCACCGCACTGGTACATCGCGTCCGGCCGGGCGACGTCCTCCGGCTCGGGCAGGCGACCGGTTCGATGACCGTGGACCACAACCGAGGCAGCGGGCTGCTCTGTCTGTGCGGCGGTACGGGCATAGCCCCCGTCAAAGCGCTGGTCGAGGAGGCCGCGGAGCATGGCAGACGGCGCCCGGTCGAGGTGTTCTACGGTGCCCGCAGTGTTCACGACCTCTACGACATCGAGACGATGCGCGGTCTCCAGCGGGCACACTCCTGGCTGGAGGTTCGCCCCGTGATCGACAGGAACGGGCTGACGCAGTTGCCCGACGCCTTACGCACCTTCGGTCCCTGGACCGATTGCGACGCCTGTGTCGCCGGTCCGCCGGGCCTGATCCGCAGTGCGGTGAAGGCCCTGCGAGAAGCTGGTGTCTCCCGGGAGCGGATACGCCATGACGCGGTCGAGGAACTCGTCGTCCCCGGAAGGTGACGAGGGTCCAAGCAGCGCCCCGGGCCGACCCTGGTCATTCCGACGCGAGCGGACGGCGGTCGGCCGGACCTCAGCCGAGGTCGGGGGCGTGCATGGCCCGGACGCCCTCGATATTGCCGTCCAGATAGTGCCGCAAGGACAGCGGGACGAGGTGGACGGAGGCGATGCCGACCCGGGTGAACGGCACCCGCACGATCTCGTACTCGCCGGCCGGTTCCTCCACTTCTGGCCCGTGCCGCAGCGCCGGGTTCATGGACTCCAGACGACAGACGAAGAAGTGCTGCACTTTCACGCCTGTCGTGCCGGCGTCCGCGCCGATGTGTTCGACGGTGTCGACGAAGCAGGGCACCACATCCGTGATCTTGGCGCCGAGTTCCTCGTACACCTCGCGATGCAGTGCGTCCACGACCGTCGCGTCGTCCGGCTCGACCCCGCCACCGGGCGTCACCCAGTAGGGATCGACACCGGGCTTGGTGCGCTTGATCAGGATCAGGTTGTCGCCGTCGAGAAGAACAGCTCGTGCGGTGCGCTTGACCACGGGGCGTACGGTCATGGGAGAAATGTGGCCCCGCTGGTTCCACGTGAAACATCCCGAGAGGTCACTGGTCGGGCCCATCTCGTGACGCCGCCGTCCCAGGGCTCAGCACCAAGCGGCGGCTGCGCCCAGCAGCATGTGGTGCGCTCGTGCGACATGCGGCATCGCGAGCGTCCCGGTGCGCACCGCCAGAACATAAGTCCGCAGCGGCGGCACCACCGGCTCGTACACCGCGACGACGTCCCCGCGTGCGAGCGCGGACGCGCACAGATACCGCGGAAGGACCGCCAGACCGGCTCCCGCGACCGCACAGGCGAGGACCGCCCGTAGATCGGGCACGATGACGGTGCCCGAGGCGGTGGGGCGGGCGTCGAAGACGGACGCCCAGTAGCGGGTGACCAGGGGCAGCGACTCGTGTACCTCGATGACAGGGAGTTTCGCCAGCGCGGACGCGTCCTTGCGGCGCAACTTGCCCGAGTCGATCCGTCCGGCCCACTGAGAACCGGCGACCAGCACGTGCTCCTCGTCGCACAACGGGCTCGCCGTGAGCAACGCCCCGCGGGGCCTGGCCGTGCTGATGGCCAGGTCGTGGTGGCCTGCGGCCAGACCTTCCAGGACCTCCTCGGAGGTACCGAAAGAGGCGCGCAGGGCGAACCCCTGACCGTCGTCGCCGGACAGTCCGGCCAGGGCCGGGAGAGCCCGCTCGGCGGTGAACTCGGGTGGACCGGCGAGATGCAGTGTCCGTGCGGCGGACTCATCGTCGAGACCGGCCTCGGCGATGCCCACGAGAGCGTCGAGGTGAGGAGCGGCCTTGTGGGCGAGTTCGTTCCCGATGCTCGTCGGCGTCACACCGCGGGGCTGCCGCAGGAACAGGGGGCGGCCCACCTGCCGCTCCAGTGTGCGGATCTGGGAGGTGACGGCCGGCTGGGACAGGCCCAGCAACGCGGCGGCGCGGGTGAACGAGCCGGCTCGGTGCACGGTCACGAAGGTGCGCAGCAGGGCCAGATCCATCGGGCGTCCTCCCCCTTCCCGCCTTTCGCCGGGCTCTCGGACAGGATCCAACTATAAATAAGTCGATAGGCCACTGTCGCTACGGTGATTGGACACTGACAGAGAGTCAACTAGCCTTGTGGACGCGGTTCTTCGCGCGCAGAACCGAGGGCGGTCCGAGCCACGAGGGGGGAGGCTCGGACCGCTCTGCGCCGCAGGAGGGGCACCGGCGAGGCGTTCGTCAGCCGGTCACCGACCCGATTCCTCCAGGGCGCGCAGAACGTCCGCCACGAGATCCTCGGGGTCCTCGGCGCCCACGGACAGCCGGATGAACCCCTCCGGCACGGCGTCCCCGCCCCAGCGCCCGCGCCGTTCCGCGGTGGAACGCACTCCCCCGAAGCTCGTCGCCTCGTCGACGAGCCGCAGCGCGTCCAGGAACCGCTCGGCCCGGGCGCGGGTGGCCAGCGTGAAGGAGACCACGCACCCGTAGCGCCGCATCTGCTGCGAGGCCACCTTGTGGGAGGGATCGTCGGGCAGTCCCGGGTATCGCAGGCCGCTCACCTCGGGCCTCGCCCGCAGTGCCTCGGCCAGGGCCAGAGCGGTCGTGTCCTGCCGGTCGACCCGCATCTGCAGGGTGGAGATCGAGCGATGGGCGAGCCAGGCCTCCATCGGCCCCGGAATCGCTCCGATGATCTTTCGCCAGCGCCGGACGGCGGTCATCGGCTCGCCGGCGCGCCCGCAGACGTACCCGAGGAGGATGTCGCCGTGACCGGTGAGCTGCTTGGTGCCGCTGGCCACCGAGAAGTCGGCGCCCAGTTCCAGCGGGCGTTGCCCGAGAGGGGTGGCGAGCGTGTTGTCCACGGCGACCAGTGCGCCCTGCGCGTGCGCCGCCTCGGCGAGCCTGCGGATGTCGCACACGTCGAGACCCGGGTTCGAGGGGGTCTCGATCAACAGCAGCTTCGCACCGTCGAGCACCTCGATCTGGGCGTCCGCGCCGGTCGGAGCGGTGCGCACCTCGATGCCGTACGCCTCCAGCTGGGCGCGGGCCAGCGGCAGCGCCTGGTAGCCGTCGCCCGGCAGCACGACCGCGTCGCCGGCGCGCAGCTGCGAGAAGAGCACCGACGAGATCGCGGCCATGCCGGAGGCGAAGACGAGCGTCTCGACGCCGTCCCGGCCCGGCGCCTCCAGCTCGCCGATGGCGTGCTCCAGATGCGTCCAGGTCGGGTTCTCGTCACGGCCGTAGGTATAGGGGCCCGTGGGCTCTCCCGGCAGGTGGAAGTGCGCCGCGAACACCGGACCGGGGAGGGTGGGCTCGTACTTCACGGGCTCGGGCAGCCCGGCGCGCACCGCGCGCGTGCCGTCGCCGGAGTCCGGAGGAACCCCCTCGTTCGTAGCGGAACCGTTCATGCCACCTGTCCTTCCACGTCCTCACGCACGGCGGCGAGCAGACCGGTGCTCGCCGCCTCCACCATCTCAAGGCATTCCTCGAAGCCCTCACGGCCCCCGTAGTAGGGGTCGGGGACGTCGAGGTCGTCGCCCGCCGCAGGGTCGTACGAACGCAGCAGGCGCACCTTCGCCGCATCCTGCGCGGAGGGCGCGAGGCTGCGCAGCGCCTTGAGGTGCCCGAGGTCCAGGGCGACGATCACGTCGAGGCGGGAGAACCAGGACGCCTCGAAACGCCGGGCCGTGTGGTCGAGCGCGTAGCCGTGCCCCTCGAGGACGTACTGAGCACGCGGGTCGGCCTTCTCGCCCTCGTGCCAGTCGCCCGTGCCGGCGCTGTCGACCTCGACCAGGGCGTCGAGCCCGGCCTCCTCCACCCGCGCGCGGAAGACCGACTCGGCGATCGGCGAGCGGCAGATGTTGCCCGTGCAGACGAAACAGACGCGGTACGCCATCGCCGGTCAGTCCTCGTCGGGCAGCACGACGTTGAGCGCCCAGGAGACGACGGAGATGATCAGGCCGCCGAGAACGGCGGTCCAGAAGCCCTCCACGTGAAAACTCAGGTCGAATTTGTCGGCCAGCCACGAAGTGAGCAGCAGCATCAGGGCGTTGACCACCAGGGTGATCAGACCGAGCGTAAGGATGAACAACGGGAAGGTCAGCACCTTGACGATCGGCTTGACCAGGAAGTTCACCAGGCCGAAGAGGAGGGCGACGACAAGGAGGGTGCCGATCTTCTTGCCCGTGCTGTCACCGGTCAGGGTGATCTTGTCGAGCAGCCAGACGGCGACCGCCAGGGCGCCTGCGTTGGCGATCGTCTTGACTACGAAATTCTTCATGTGTCTGATCGTGGCAGAGAGATCGCCAATGAGCACCGGACGAGAGCGGACAAGGTCGATGAAGGCATTCCGGTTGGATGAACTGGAGGCGGAACGAGCCGCCAACGACGGCGCCTACCTGCAGTTTCTGCGCGAGCGGAACATGTCGGTCGGCCTGTACGCGCTCGAAGCCGGCACTCATGATCCACAGAATCCGCACGCCCAGGACGAGGTGTACTTCGTGGTGAGCGGCCGTGCCTCGATCACCGTCGGCCTGGAGACCACACAGGTGGCCCGCGGGAGCGTGGTGTACGTCCCGGCCGGCGTCGCCCACAAGTTCCATCACATCAGCGAGGACCTGCGGGTCCTGGTGGTGTTCTCGCCGCCCGAGAGCTGACCTCCTCCGCCTTGCCGCCGACCCGCGGCCTCGGGGTTCCCTAAGGGTTCGATCAGGGGAGGACAAGGGGTGCGACGCCCCCGCCGGCCCCTCGTCGGACCTAGCATCGACCCAGGACATCGAATGATCCGGTGCCACAGAGCACCGGAAGTCGATCGAAGAGGATGAGGACCAGGGCCATGCAAGAGATCTTCTCGGGACTGCCGTGGTGGGTGAAGTGGGTCGCGGTGCCGGTCATCGCGCTGGTCGTGTTCGGCGGACTGATAGCCAGCGTCGTCGGCTTCGTGATCGGCCTGCTCTTCAAGCTGCTGGTCTTCGTGGCGCTGGTCGGCGGACTGGTCTACGTCGTGCGGAAGTTCATGTCGAGTTCCTCGTCGCGCAGCGACTGGTGAGGCGCGGGGGCCGGTAGCGGCGCCGAAGGCCGGTGGCGGTAACAGAAAATACCGGTTCCCTCGGCCGGGGGAAGTTTTCCCACAGCCCGTCTGCAAGCGGTGGCAGACGGTTAAAGTCCGGAATTCGACGCGGGGACGACGCCCCGCGAGCGGAGTACGCCCCCTCCCGTGTTCCCCCGCACGGACCGCCCCCTCGCGCTCCGGGAGTGCCCCCCTTGTCCACGGTCGACACCGCAACCGCCACCACGTACGCGCCCCCCACCCCGCAGCGTTCCCTCGCACCTCCGCTCCAGCGGCCGCCCGACCCGGCGGTCCCCGGGCAACCGCACCCGGCGGCCACCCTGATCGGTTCCGTGCAGCGCGCGATGAGGCTGCTGGAAACCGTCGCCGAGCACGAGTTCGGAGCTCCGGCGAAGCAACTGGCCCGCGAGACGGGTCTCGCCCTGCCCACGGCCTACCATCTCCTGCGCACCCTCGTGCACGAGGGCTACCTGCGCCGGGACAAGGGGCTGTTCTTCCTCGGCGAGGCCGCTGAACGGCTCGGCAGCAGTGGAGCCGCGCAGAAACGTCGCAGCACCGTCGCCGACACTCTCGCCCAGTGGCGCGATTCGATCGGTGTCCCCGTGTACTACGCGCGGTACCGGGACGGCGAGATCGAGATCATGTGCGTCTCCGACACCCCGGGCAACCCGGCGGTGGAGGAATGGGCCGACTTCCGCGAGACGGGACACGCGCACGCCATCGGTCAGTGCCTGCTCTCCCAACTGGACGAGGAGGCCCGGCGCGACCACCTGGGCCGCTATCCGGCTCAGTCGATCACCCCGTACACGGTGCGTGACAACCACACGCTGCTGCGGCGCCTGGAGCGGATGCCGCGCATGGAACCGGTCGTCGAACGACAGGAGTACGCGCTCGGCACCGTATGCGCCGCCATTCCGATCACGGTGGGCACCACGGCGGCGACGATGGCGATGTCACTCCCCGTGCATCACGCCGACCGGCTGCACGCCGCGGCCCGGCAACTGCAGAGCGAGGTCGGACGGCTGCTGGGGTCTCTCGCGATCTCTATCAGTATCTGAAAACTCACTCCTTGTGATCTGTTGTGTACGTTCAGCAAGATGCCTGCAGTGTCAGAAGGTTCATTCCCGGCCAATCGACGGCAAATGACGGGGTTAGGCGATGCGCGAGTCCGTGCAGGCAGTACAAGCAGAGGTCATGATGAGTTTCCTCGTCTCCGAGGAGCTCTCGTTCCGCATCCCGGTCGAGCTGGGTTACGAGTCGTGCGATCCCTATGCGGTGCGGCTCACCTTTCACTTGCCCGGTGATGCCCCGGTGACCTGGACCTTCGGTCGGGAGCTGCTCATCGACGGGGTGGGCAGGCCGTGCGGTGAGGGCGACGTCCGCGTCTCGCCCGTCGATCCGGATGTGCTCGGAGAAGTGCTGATCCGGCTTCAGGTCTGCGGAGACCAGGCTGTGTTCCGTTCGTCGGCCGCCCCCTTGGTGGCGTTCCTCGATCGCACCGACAAGCTCGTGCCTCTGGGGCAGGAAGGCGCGCTCGCCGACTTCGACGCGCATCTGGACGAGGCACTGGACCGCATCCTCGCGGAGGAGCAGAGCGCGGGTTGACGGACGGCGACCAGCTGTGGCGTAACGCTTCGTCACAAGGCGGGCATGCGCAGGAACGCTTCTCCAGCAGTGCAGTCGCCCTTCCACCCAGCGGCCCGTTCACTCGTCCGGCCGTCGGCATGTCGGCCCGTCCGTCCTCCGGTCCGCTGGAGGGGCGGACGGGCGCGCGCCCGCTCGCCCTCACGCACAAAGGTCGGGCGCCGACGTCGGACGTCACGAGCGCGGGTCAGCGCTTGCGGCGCCTGCCGCGGCCGCCCCGGCCGGCGGCGAGGCCGGCCGCCGCTCCCACCTGAGCCGTCGGACCAGACGGACCAGACGGACCAGTGGGGCTGGTAGAAGCCGTCGCACCCGCCGGAGCCGCTGCCGGCGCTGTCGCGGCCACCGAATCGGTCCCCGGTCGGTCGGCGGAGACCACGAGGGCGGCCAGCAGCGTGGTGACCGGCACGGAGGCCACGAGGCCGATCGAGCCCACCAGCGTCCGGACGATCTCCTCCGCCACCAACTCGCTGTTGGCGACGCCGCCCACGCTGCTCTGCGCGATCGAGAAGAGCAGCAGCAGCGGCAGGGCGGCGCCGGCGTAGGCGAGGACCAGGGTGTTGACGACCGAAGCGATGTGGTCACGACCGATACGGATGCCCGCCCGGTAGAGCCCTCGTCGGCCCATCGAGGGGTTGGCCTCGTGCAGTTCCCAGACCGCCGACGTCTGAGTGACCGTCACGTCGTCGAGGACGCCGAGTGAGCCGATGATGATGCCGGCGAGCAGCAGGCCGCTCATGTCGATCGACGGGTACAGACCGTGGATCAGGCCCGTGTTGTCGTCCGTGTTGCCGGTCAGCGCCGCCCAGTCGATGAACAGAGAACCGAGAACGCCGATGAGCAGCAGGGAGACCAGGGTGCCGAGTACCGCGACGGAGGTGCGGGCCGACAGCCCGTGACACAGGTAGAGGGCGATCAACATGATGGCGCTCGATCCCACCACCGCCACGACCAACGGGTTCGAGCCCTGAAGGATCGCCGGCAGCACGAAGAAGTTCAGCACCAGGAAGCTGATGGCCAGCGCGACCAGAGCCATCACACCCCGGAGCCGCCCGACGACCACGACGGCGATCGCGAAGATGCCGGCCAGCACGGACATCGGCATGCGGCGGTTCACGTCGGTGACCGAGTACTGCAGGTCCTTCGGCGCGGAGGGCTCGTAGGCGACCACGACCTTCTCGCCCTGCTCCAACTGCCGGGTCTGGTCCGGCTGGACGATCTCGGTGAACGTACGGCCCTTGTCGTCGCCGGTGTCCACCCGGATCGTCGCCTTCTTGCAGGTGCCCTTCGCCTGCTGCTGCGCCGAAGAGCCCTCGGCCGTCGACGTGTCACCCGTCGGAGTGGCGCCCGAGGCGTTCACCGAGGCGCAGCTCACGCTCACGACCTCGGTGACTGTGGCCTGCTGGGTCTGCCGGTCGAAACCGACCCCGGTGCGTTCGTGCGCCGGCGCGCCGCCGGGCCACAGCACCACCAGCCCGGCCAGGACGGCGACGCCGAACGGGATGAGGATGGCCGCGATGACCTTCCGCAGATGCCGGGAGACGGGAGCGGCCGGACCGTGGCTGTGGCTGTGACCATGATTCCCGTGCCCGTGCCCGTGCCCGTGCTCGTGCCCGTGCCCTTCGCCGTGGTCGGGTCGGCGCTCCGCACCGTGCCCGCCCCCGCGTCCAGGTCGGTCACCGACGTCGCTCTCGTGCCCGTCACCCTGCCTGTCCCCGTGCCGGTGTCGCTCGCCGCGGGCTTGCACCTCGCCCGGCCCGAGCTGGTGTTCACCGTGGTGGGCGGGGCCACGTTCGTCGGCGGATCCGGTCCGCTGCGTGGCTCCAGGCCCCGGTCCACGGACGCCGGGCCCCACCCGGTGCCCGCTCTGCGGGTCGAGGCCGAGGCCGAGGCCATGTCCCCGGCCCGGGGCGGAGTCGAAGCCGGCACCAGGACCTGGAACGGGGTGGGAACCGGTTCCGGGTCCGGGACCACGGCCGCGCTCATCTCGCCCGTCGTGACGGGACGGGCCCTCGTGGAGGCCGTTGCCGCCCCCGTCGCTGCCGTATCCGTACGCGTAGCCGCCCTCGTAGCCGTCCCTGCGGCCCTGCGCCGTGCCGGGGTTCCTGCCAGTGCCGGCGTCAGGTCCCTGACCGTCCGGCGTCCGGTCGCGCCTCAGGCCGCCCAGCCCTCCCGCGTACCCCGGTTCCTGGCCGAGCCCCTGCCCCTGAGCCCGCCCGGGGTGGTGAGGCTGCCCAAAGTCGCTATCACTGCCACTGCCGCCGCGGCCGATGTCCCGAGGACTTCTCTGACCGTCCCCGGAGACACCACCAGGGCTGTCGGCTGGACCGTTTCCGGCACCTGGACGACCGTGCGGCTCGGACGGGAGCGGGGGAGGGGGTGGCGTGGTCACCGACCGATCATCGCAAGAACGAGGGGGGCCCTCTGTTCACCGCGCCCGGATTGACGCTAGCGTGGAGGCACTTTTGCACACGCGGGAGCTCGGAGCACCGGGCTGAGAGGGCGCTGACCTCCGTCTTCGCGATGTTTCACGTGGAACGTCCCTCACATCGAGGGATGTTTCACATGAAACGTCGGTGGACGGTAGCCGCTGCGTCGACCGCCGAACCTGTTACCGGGTAATGCCGGCGTAGGGAGTAGGTCTCATGACCAAGAAGGACGCACGCACGCCTGCCTCCGTGCAGAACGCGACCAGCGAGAGCACGGTGGACAAGAGCCCGCTCGACGCGAACGCGCCCACCGAAAGCCCGCTCGACGCGCCTGTGGTCGGCGCGACTGCCGTCGACGGGAGCGACGCGGAGGCCAGGAAGTCCATCGGCTGGCACAAGGGGTATGTCGAGGGCGCTCGCGCCGACCTCCGAGTGCCGGTCCGTCAGGTGCATCTGACCAACGGGAAGTCGGTCACGCTCTACGACACCTCCGGCCCGTACACCGATCCACTCGTCGAGACCGACGTCCGCAGGGGCCTTTCGCCGTTGCGTGAGAGCTGGATCATCGCCCGTGGAGACACCGAGGAGTACGCGGGACGTCCGGTCCGCCCCGAGGACGACGGCATCAAGCACACCTCGCCGCGTGGCGGTCTGCGCAACCTCGACGCCGTCTTCCCCGGTCGGCCCCGGCTCCCGCGCCGCAGCCGGGACGGCAAGGCAGTCACCCAGCTCGCGTATGCGCGGCGGGGGGAGATCACGCCCGAGATGGAGTTCGTGGCCATCCGGGAGAACGTTTCTCCCGAGGTGGTCCGTGAGGAGATCGCTGCCGGCCGTGCCGTGCTGCCGGCCAACGTCAATCACCCGGAGATCGAGCCGATGATCATCGGCAAGAGGTTCCTGGTCAAGGTCAACGCCAACATCGGAAACTCGGCCGTGACGTCCTCCATCGAGGAGGAGGTCGAGAAGATGACCTGGGCTACCCGGTGGGGCGCCGACACGGTCATGGACCTGTCCACGGGGCGCAATATCCACACCACCCGCGAGTGGGTGCTGCGCAACTCCCCCGTTCCCATCGGCACCGTGCCGCTGTACCAGGCGCTGGAGAAGGTCGACGGGCGCGCCGAGGAGCTGACCTGGGAGATCTACAGGGACACGGTCGTGGAGCAGGCCGAACAGGGCGTCGACTACATGACCGTCCACGCAGGCGTGCGTCTCGCGTACGTTCCGCTCACCGCCAACCGCAAGACCGGCATCGTGTCGCGCGGCGGCTCGATCATGGCGGCCTGGTGCCTGGCGCACCACAAAGAGTCTTTCCTGTACGAGAACTTCGAGGAACTCTGCGAAATCCTCGCCGCCTATGACGTCACCTACTCGCTCGGCGACGGCCTGCGACCGGGCTCGATCGCCGACGCCAATGACGAAGCCCAGTTCGCGGAATTGAGGACGCTCGGGGAACTCAACACGATCGCCAAGCGTTTCCATGTACAGACGATGATCGAAGGCCCGGGACACGTCCCGATGCACAAGATCAAGGAGAACATCGACCTTCAGCAGGAGATCTGTGATGAAGCTCCGTTCTATACGCTCGGCCCGCTGACGACGGACGTCGCGCCCGCGTACGACCACATCACCTCAGGCATCGGCGCCGCGATGATCGCGTGGTGGGGCACGGCCATGCTCTGCTATGTCACCCCCAAGGAACACCTGGGGCTGCCCAACCGGGACGACGTCAAGACCGGTGTCATCACCTACAAGATCGCCGCCCACGCGGCAGACCTTGCCAAAGGCCATCCCGGTGCGCAGGAATGGGACGACGCGCTGTCCGACGCGCGTTTCGAATTCCGCTGGGAAGACCAGTTCAATCTCGCTCTCGACCCGGACACGGCAAGGGAGTTCCACGATGAGACGTTGCCGGCAGAGCCCGCGAAGACAGCACATTTCTGCTCGATGTGCGGGCCGAAGTTCTGCTCGATGAAGATCAGCCAGAGCATCAACGAGCGCTTCGGCGGTGGTGCGACCGAAGGCGCTTCGGCGGACGACATCGCCGAGGGGATGTTGCAGAAATCGAAGGAGTTCGCCGCGAGCGGGAATCGGGTGTATCTGCCGCTGGCCGACTGAAAGCCCGTCCCCCGTCGGCGCTGCCCGTCGGGCCTGGCCGTCCGGGCGGCGCCGGTGGGGACTGGCGGGAACTCACGGGAATCGGCGGGAAGTGACGGGGACGGGGGACCGATGGAGGAACCGGTGGGGGCCGGTGGATGGGCGGTCGGGCGCAGGGGCGCCGCAGGGTCCGGCCGGGGGGTGCCGACGGAACTGCGGTTCCGATTCGCCGAGTTCGCCGAGCGCGCCGAGGCCGCCGAATGCGCGGAGATCGTCGGGATGGCCGGCGAGAGGAGGGGGAGAAGCGCCGCCGCGAGGGACGTCGGACGGGCGGCGATCCGAGAGGAGGGGGTCGTGTCCGTTCGGCTGAAGTCGTCCAGCCGGTTGGAGCCCTCGAGCCGGTTGAAGTCTTCCGTTCGATTGGGGTCGTCCGGTCGGTTGAAGTCAGACGGCGACTCGGCACACTTGCCCCCATGACAGCGCGATCCATGAGCAAGGGCGCCAATCTGCCGATCGACTCACCGGATGTCCGGGTCGAACTCAGTTGGGCCGAGGGAGCCGGTGGGCCGGACATCGACGTCTCGGCGCTGCTGCTGACCGACGGCGGGCGGGTCCGGAACGACGGGGACTTCGTCTTCTACAACCAGCCGCTCCACGCGTCCGGCGCCGTGAGACACCTCGGCAAGCGTCGCGAGGCCGGAGTCGTGACGGACGCCGTCCAGGTCGACTTCCGCTCGCTGGAGAGCGCGATCACCCGGGTGGTGCTGTGTGCGTCCGCCGACGGTGGAGCCTTCGGGCAGGTGACCGGCCTGACGCTGCGACTGTTCGGTACCGGCGGCCGGTCCGAGATGGCGCGCTTCGAAATGCAGGCCGATACGGAGACGGCCTTCATCGGCGGCGAGTTGTACCTGCGCGAGGGGCGCTGGAAGTTCCGGGCGATCGGTCAGGGCTACGCCTCCGGACTGGCGGGGCTGGCCACCGACTTCGGCATCACCGTCGACGAGGAGCCGGGGGAGACGAGTGTGGCGGCGGCCTCGCCGGTCCCGCCCGTCCCGTCGAAGCCGCCCGTCGCCCCTGCCGCGTCCGCTGCGTCGGTGCGGCCTGGGCAGTCGGGTCCCGCTCCTGCGGGCCCACCGTCACACGGCGGTCCGGGCCATGCGTCTTCGGTCGGAACCCCTGCGGCACCTCCGCCGGACCGGCCGGGCCAGGCTCCTTCCGGCTCGGCTCCGGGACCTCGTCTGACCAAGGGCGAGGAGCGGCTACCCGTCGACATGCGCAAACGGCTGTCGTTGCGGAAGGAGCAGGTCGCCGTCAGTCTGAGCAAGCGTGGAGCGGCCGGCATCAGCGCGCGCATCCTGCTCGTTCTCGACGCCTCAGGGTCCATGTCGTTCCTGTATTCCAAGGGCGTGGTGGCGGACGTCGTGGAGCGGATGGCAGCGGTGGCGGCGCAACTCGACGACGACGGGGAGATGCAGGCCTGGACGTTCGCCAGTGAGACGGCCCGATTGCCCGACCTGCGGATCGGTGAACTTCCCGAGTGGCTGCGGCTGCATGTGCGAGTGGGTGAGATGAGTCTGTTCCGTCGGTCCAAGAAGCCTCGCAAGGGCATGGAACCGGGGCAGGTCGACATGCGCACGGTCGGTATCCAAAACGAGGAGCAAAAGGCGATCGCGCAGGTCAGAGACTTCGTCCGGGCGCATCCGGCGGATGCTCCGACCCTGGTGCTGTTCTTCTCCGACGGCGGGGTGTACCGCGACGCGGCGATCGAGCGGGAGCTGAGAGCGGCGGTCGAGGAACCCATCTTCTGGCAGTTCGTGGGGCTCGGGCGGTCCAACTACGGGGTGCTGGAGCGGTTCGACACGCTTCCCGGACGGCGCGTCGACAACGTGGGGTTCTTCGCGGTGGACGACATCAGCACCGTCCCTGATCAGGAGCTCTACGACCGACTCCTGTCGGAGTTCCCCGACTGGATCAAGGCGGCGAGCCAGGCGGGCATCCTCTGAGGGTCCCGGTCGGTCTGAGCCGGTTCGGTTGGCCGCGAGCCAGGCGGCACTTCCGGCCCGCCTGGCTCGCCCAGCACGTCCCGCCTGGCACGCCCGGCCCGCCTGGCACGTTCCGCTCGGTCTGTTCAGTGTGGTCCGTTTAGTGCGTCCGGTGCATTCGTCTGGTCGGCCGGTCGGTCGGTGCAGCCGGTCGGTCTTTGGGGTCCGGCCATCTGTCCTGGCCGGAGGGCGCTGGGTAACCGGCTGGTGTCGAGCCGCGTCGAAGAACCCGGGCAGGGCAGCTCGCCGCAACGGGAGACCCAGGCGCCGGCACGACGCAGTCGTCCGTGGGCCGTCCCTTCGGGGCCGGCCGCCCTTGAGGCAGACCGGGCCCTACGGGCCTCGACGCGGCCCGCCCCGCCCCAACCGACCGGGTCCAGGGCGTGGGCGCAGCGCATGGCCTGTCTCGTGATCCCTCCCTGCCCGACCTGCCTACCCGATCCCTTCCTGGCGATCCCTTCCTGCCCGCTCCCTTCCTGACCGGAGCGCTTCCGAGCCTCCGTACCTGGGATGCCTCCTTGGTCCGGTGCGCCGATGTCCCGAACCCTGCCCTGCCCGAGTCCTGCCCGCGTCGAAGTGGCGCGGGGGCGGCTATTCCGGGTGGTGTTCCGGGCCGCCGAACTCGGGGCTGGTGTAGTCAGGGCTGCTGAAGCTCGGCCGGGGGCCGGTCGAGCGTCCGTCGTCGGGGCTGCTGAACCCCGGGCGACCGTAGCCGATCTTCGGGAGGCGGCCGGTGGGAGCGGGAGGGGAGGGTTCGGTGTGCAGGGCGGTCGCCACCCCGGGGTTGGCGAGCGCCTCGCGGAGAAACGGCAGGATGCCGCGTTCCAGCAGGGCTTCACGCCAGGCTTCCCTGGCCTGGGTGACCTCCTCGTTCTGTTCGCCGTACGATGCGGCCTCCAGAGACGGCCGGTTGCGCAGTGCGGTGAGCAGAAGAGCGACGGTGGCGACGAGGATCGCCGCGGCGGCCACGGCTCCGAATGCCCAGCCCGCCGCGATCATGGTCCGGGCGAACGCCTGCTCCGGGGCGAGTGCTCTGAGTGTGTAACCGACGAGCAGGAAGATCACCGCGGCCGTCCCGGCGAGTACGGGAGTCAGGACGGCGGCCACGGCGCCCGCTCCGGCGGCTTCGGCGGCGTGGGTCGCCTCGCCCATGGTGTTGGCCAGGTCCATCGTGGCGACACCGGTTTCGGCGGAGCCTGATTCGGGCACGGTGGCCGCGGTGGACGGCGCGGGGTGGCGCAGTTCCTCGCGGACCTTCACGTAGTGCTGGTACTCGGCCGCCGCGGCCACCGTGATGAGCGCGGAGGCGTTGAGGGCCATGGTGCGCAGTTGCTCGGAGTTGAGCCGCTGTCCGACAGCGGCCAGGTCCGGGTGGTGTGGGGCGGAGCGCAGCGCCTCGTCGAGGATCCGCTCGTACTCCTGGCGGTCCTCGCTGTGCAGGTGCTGCGGAACGCTGTTCATCTGCATCCCCCGATGCTCCGTAGGGCTTGGGGCTCGCATGCCAACGAGCCGTCGGGCAGAAACGGAGGGGAGCCTGCTACGGATAAGCCGATGGTAGAGCGGCGACGGCATGCGGTGACAGGGGGTTTGCCGAAATTGGCCCCCGGTCTGCGGTCTCGCCGGCACCGCCCGGGGCGGGGCTCGACCAGCCCCGGTAACGGCGTTCGGGTGCCACGGGAAGGCGCGCGAAGCGCCGGGGAAGGAAAAGTTCCGGAGGCTCCGGTGATACTCCGGACGGCCGTAGGGAGGCTTCGGGAGCCCTTCTGGAAGACTCGGGCAGGCCCCGAATGTTCAGTTCTGCAGGGGGAGTTGCTGGACCAGCAGCTTTCCGGCCATCGTCACGCCACCGTCCATCGCGATGGCCAGCCCGTCGGCGTAGACGTGCGGGCCGGCGACGTGCGGGCCGCCGTTGTCCTCGTCCTCCTCGGAGCCGACTTCGCCGAGCAGGTAGGGAATCGGGCTGTGGCCGTGAACGATTCGGGTGCCGCCGTACGTATCGAGCAGGGAGCGGACGGCGTCCGCGCCCCCCTCGTCGCGGAAGGAGAAGCGCTTGGTGAACTTGCGGAACAGATCCCACACCTCGTCCGCGTCGTTGCGCGTGATGGTCTCGCGGACGGTGTCGTTGACCGCCTCGATCGAGTCGCCGTAGTCCAGGTAGGCGGTGGTGTCGGAGTGGACGAGCAGGTGGCCGTCGACCTCCTCGACGGCGTCGAGCCGGGCCATCCACTGCAGGTGGTGGTCCTGGAGACGGTCCATGTCGTGCTTCTGGCCGCCGTTGAGCAGCCAGGCCGCCTGGAAGGTGGCGGTGCCGGCGCCGGAGTTGACCGGGGTGTCGCCGAAGCGCTTGGCGCCGAGCAGCAGCAGTTCGTGGTTGCCCATGAGCGCCTTGCAGTATCCGCCGGCCGCGGCGGCTTCCGCGGACAGCCGCATGACGAGGTCGATGACGCCGATGCCGTCGGGCCCGCGGTCGGTGAAGTCTCCGAGGAACCACAGCCGGGCGGTGCCCGCGCACCAGTTTCCGGCGTCGTCGATCAGGCCCTTCTCCTGCAGTGCGGCCACCAGTTCGTCGAGGTAGCCGTGCACGTCGCCGACGACGAAGAGCGGGCCCGGGCCGGTCGCGGGCAGCGGAGCCTGCGCGGACGCCGGGTCCACCACGACCTGGAGGGTGTCTCCGCGGCGGTTGATGACGGGCAGGTCACGTTGGGTGGGCGTGTAGCCGTCGGGGTGCTCAAGGGGCTCCTCGAGGGGCGGCGCCGCATCGCCGGGCTGTGTGCCGTGGGCGTACGGACCGGTCTCGTTGACGTACGCGGGCACCCGGAAGTCACGCAACGTCGCCGTCCGCTCCACCTCGGGTCCCTGACCGGCCCCCTGAGTCATCAGACCCCTCCACCATCGCGCCGCATCTGCACCCTGCGGGCTGCTTGGTCGCAGCGGCCCGCGGTGCCGTTCGCCCATCATAGGAATGCGGATCGTGCCGTGTGATGACCCAGGGGTGCTGAATCGGAGCAAGGCTCCAGTTCATCGCGGCTTTCGCCCCGATTGGACCGGGCTTCGTCAGCCGGAACTCACCCGACGCGCACGGTGGCCGGACCCGCGCACTGTCCCCGCGATCGGCTCCGCCGGTCGGCGCGGCGGTCTGTTCCGGCCGGGACGCGGGGCTCCGGCGATGCCGCGGAGGCGCTTCCCGGCGGGCCGCAAGCCGTCTTCGGCGGGCTGCGGAGCGCGTTTCGCGGCTTTCGCGGGTGGAGGTCCGGGGTCGCCGCAGCCGGAGGACAACGGGGTCGGCGAGCCGTTCGCCGCCGCTCCGGGCAAGCGCTCCACGCTATCGGCGGCGACCACGGCGGTCTCGCGGAAATCGCCCGTACGTGCCCTTCGCTCAACCGCGTTGACGACCGCGGGCAGCACCGACACGGACTGACATGGACTGATGCGGACCGACATGGGCTGACCAGCCGGACAAGCTTCTACACATACGCGCACATGCTGGCCGCGGACGGAAGCTCGACGACCCCGGCGACCCGACATACCCGACGAACCCGAACCGCCGCCGTCCTCCCGCCCCCGGAAGGGGCGAGCGTGGCGCGGCGGCGGCTCGGGCATGCGGGTGGGTCAGTGGGTCTGGGTATGCGGTTCGGGTATGCGGCTCGGTCGGGCGGCGGGCTACTTGCCCTCCGGGCCCCTCGGTGGGCTGACCGTCGTGCGGGGAGGGCGTCGCTGGGACGAGGTCCGCACGATCAGTTCGGTCGGTATGACCTGCTCGACCGTTTCCTCCGCCTGTACGCCTTCGATCGCGTCGATGAGGAGCTGGACGACAGCGGTGCCGATGCGGCGGGGCTTCAGCGAGAGGGTCGTCACGGGCGGTTCGGTGTTGGCGTAGACCGTGGACTCGCTGCAGCAGACGATCAGCAGTTCCTCCGGCACCCGCAGCCCGTAGCGGCGGGCGGCGGCGAGCAGATCCGTGCCGTTGGGGTCGAACAGGCCGTAGACGGCGTCGGGGCGGTCGGGCCGGGCCAGCAGCCGGTCGGCGGCGACGGCGCCGGCGCAGGGGTCGTGCGCGGGGTAGGCCTCGTAGACGGGTTCCTGGCCCACCCGCTCGCACCACCGCAGATACGCGCTGGTCGACAGGTGTGTGTACGTGTCGGTCGTGGTGCCGGTGAGCAGGCCGATGCGGCGTGCGCCGGCGGCGGCCAGATGGTCGAGGATGTCGAGGACGGCGGTCTCGTGGTCGTTGTCCACCCAGGCGGTGACCGGGAGCGCGCCGGCGGGGCGGCCGTCGGAGACGACCGGTAACCCCTGCCGGACCAGTTCGCTGACCACCGGATCCTGGTCGGAGGGGTCGATGACGACCGTGCCGTCCAGGGCGACGTTCGACCACACGTCGTGGCGTGAGGTCGCCGGCAGGATGACGAGTGCGTAGCCGCGGGCGAGCGCCGCCGAGGTGGCGGCGCGTGCCATCTCCGCGAAGTACGCGAATTCGGTGAAGGTGAAAGGTTCATCCCCGTACGTGGTCACGGTCAGGCCGATGAGTCCTGACT
This sequence comes from Streptomyces sp. NBC_00704, assembly GCF_036226605.1. Taxonomy (NCBI): domain Bacteria; kingdom Bacillati; phylum Actinomycetota; class Actinomycetes; order Kitasatosporales; family Streptomycetaceae; genus Streptomyces; species Streptomyces sp. NBC_00704. The sequence goes on along the minus strand of NZ_CP109000.1, from coordinate 4,049,966 downwards.
TGCCGGTACGAAGGGTCCGGGCGGCCGCGGAGGGGCGGTAGCCCAGTCGGTCGGCGACCTCGCGGACATGGCGGCGGGTGGCGTCCGGGAGCCTGCCCTTGCCGTTGAGGGCGTCGCTTACGGTCGTGATGGAGACTCCGGCGGCGGCGGCCACGTCCCTGATGCCCGCCCGGCCCGGCCGGTTGCCTCGGCGTGAGGTTTCCGCGCGGCTCACCTGGTGCTTCCCTGCTGCTGTCATGGCGAGCCGATAGTAGGGCTCATTGGGTGGGGTAGGGCGGACGCATATGCACGCGTTGACAGGCACGTTTCTGCAAGGCTCATCGGGGCCAAGTGCCTTGGAAACAAAGCCGATTGGCTGCTTCCATGCCAGGACGTGACCTGTCTGCACGGGTGAGCCTGCCAAGGCGCGGATGTTTCGAAGAGGTCTCAACTCACCTGCACGAGGGATGCGCGCCACGGAGTGAGCCACCGGCGCGTAGATATATGTAGAGCGCGCCCCCCGACGCGTACGCCTTCGTGCGTCTTCGTCCTCAGAAGTCGTAGAGGTCCCTCCGCTCCGGGAGCCGGTCTGTGGCCGACGACCTGTACGCACGCGGGCCGAATCCTCATAAGGTGAGCAGTATTGAAGCCGGTGGTGGTCATGAGGAGGACTGCGGTGAGCGAGACGAGCCCGAAGCTGCGCGCCGAGCTGGAGGGGGTCCCCACCTACAAGCCGGGCAGGCCGGCCATGGTCGGTGGTCCCGTGGCCTACAAGCTGTCCTCCAACGAGAACCCCTATCCGCCGCTGCCGGGCGTGATGGAGTCGGTGACGGCCGCGGCCGCCTCCTTCAACCGCTACCCGGACCTCGCCTGCACGGGTCTGGTGAGCGAGCTGTCCGAGCGTTTCGGGGTCCCGGCGTCCCACCTGGCCACGGGCACCGGCTCCGTCGGGGTCGCCCAGCAGCTGGTGCAGGCGACGGCGGGCCCCGGCGACGAGGTGATGTACGCCTGGCGGTCCTTCGAGGCGTATCCGATCATCACGCAGATCAGCGGCGCGACGGCCGTGCAGGTGCCGCTGACGCCGGGTGACGTGCACGATCTGGACGCGATGGCCGACGCGATCACCGACCGCACCCGGTTGATCTTCGTCTGCAACCCCAACAACCCCACCGGCACCGTCGTGCGGCGGGCCGAGCTGGAACGGTTCCTCGACCGCGTGCCGGGCGATGTGCTGGTCGTGCTCGACGAGGCCTACCGGGAGTTCATCCGCGACCCCGAGGTGCCCGACGGCGTCGAGCTGTACCGGGGCCGGCCCAACGTGTGCGTCCTGCGGACCTTCTCCAAGGCGTACGGGCTCGCGGGCCTGCGCGTCGGCTTCGCCATCGCCCACGAGCCGGTGGCGGAGGCGCTGCGCAAGACGGCGGTGCCGTTCGGGGTCAGCCAGCTGGCGCAGGAGGCCGCGATCGCGTCGCTGCGCGCCGAGGACGCGCTGCTCGGCCGGGTCGGCTCCCTGGTGTGCGAGCGGCTGCGGGTGGTCGAGGCCCTGCGCGCGCAGGGCTGGACGGTGCCCGACACGCAGGCCAACTTCGTCTGGCTGCGCCTGGGCGAGCACACGGTTCCCTTCGCGGGGGCGTGTGAGCAGGCCGGCGTCGTGGTGCGGCCGTTCCCGGACGAGGGCGTGCGGGTGACGATCGGCGAGAACGAGGCGAACGACATCTTCCTGAAGGCGGCCGAAGGGTTCCGCAAGGACCTGTAAGGCGCGCGCCTTCGGCTTTGTGCTGGTCGGAGCGGTGCGCGGGTGTGTGGCCAAGGGGGTTCCCGCGGGTAAGGGGACCCCCTTTGGCATGTCGAAAATCCTTGCGGCATACTAGCTTGTGAATGTGAACGCTTTCACAAGCGTGATCCACGAGCGTGAGGTTAGGAGTGACGACGTGGACCTGGCTCTGGCGCCGGAGACACTGGCGCGCTGGCAGTTCGGCATCACCACCGTCTACCACTTCCTCTTCGTTCCCCTGACGATCTCCCTCGCGGCGCTCACCGCCGGGTTGCAGACCGCCTGGGTGCGGACGGAGAACGAGAAGTACCTGAGGGCGACGAAGTTCTGGGGCAAGCTCTTCCTGATCAACATCGCGATGGGGGTCGTCACCGGCATCGTGCAGGAGTTCCAGTTCGGCATGAACTGGTCCGACTACTCGCGCTTCGTCGGCGACGTGTTCGGCGCGCCGCTGGCCTTCGAGGCCCTGATCGCCTTCTTCTTCGAGTCCACCTTCATCGGCCTGTGGATCTTCGGCTGGGACAAGCTGCCGAAGAAGATCCACCTGGCCTGCATATGGATGGTCTCGATCGGCACGATCCTGTCGGCCTACTTCATCCTCGCGGCCAACTCGTGGATGCAGCACCCGGTCGGCTACCGGATCAACAAGGAGAAGGGCCGGGCCGAGCTCACCGACTTCTGGGCCGTGCTGACCCAGAACACCGCGCTCAGCCAGGTCTTCCACACCATGTCCGCGGCCTTCCTCACCGGCGGCGCCTTCATGGTCGGCATCGCCGCCTTCCACCTGTACCGCGGTAAGCACATCCCCGTGATGAAGACCTCGCTGCGGCTGGGCCTGGTCACCGTGGTCGTCGCCGGCCTCCTCACCGCCGTCAGCGGAGACGTGCTCGGCAAGGTCATGTTCAAGCAGCAGCCGATGAAGATGGCCGCGGCCGAGGCGCTGTGGGACGGCGAGGCGCCCGCGCCCTTCTCGGTCTTCGCCTACGGCGACGTCGAGGAGGGGCACAACAAGGTCGCCATCGAGATCCCGGGCCTGCTCTCCTTCCTCGCCAACGACGACTTCAGCTCGTACGTCCCCGGCATCAACGACGTGAACAAGGCCGAACAGGAGAAGTTCGGTCCCGGCGACTACCGGCCCAACATCCCGGTGGCCTACTGGGGCTTCCGCTGGATGATCGGCTTCGGCATGACGTCCTTCGCCATCGGCCTGGCCGGACTGTGGCTCACCCGGAAGAAGTTCCTGCTCCCGCAGCACCTGCGGGTCGGCGAGGACGAGGTGCCGCACGTGGTGCTCTTCCGGAACAAGGCACTGGGCCCGCAGCTCACCAGGCTCTACTGGCTCGCGGCGATCTGGACCCTGGGCTTCCCGCTGATCGCCAACTCCTGGGGCTGGATCTTCACGGAGATGGGCCGCCAGCCCTGGGTCGTCTACGGCGTCCTGCAGACCCGTGACGCGGTCTCCCCCGGTGTCTCCCAGGGCGAGGTGCTCACCTCGATGATCGTGTTCACGGCCCTGTACGCGGCCCTCGCCGTCGTGGAGGTCAAGCTGCTGGTCAAGTACGTGAAGGCCGGCCCGCCCGAACTCACCGAGGCCGACCTCACCCCGCCCACGAAGATCGGCGGCGACTCCCGTGACGCCGACAAGCCGATGGCCTTCTCCTACTAGGCCGAGGGAGCTGCACAGTCATGGAACTTCACGACGTCTGGTTCGTCCTCATCGCCGTCCTGTGGACCGGCTACTTCTTCCTGGAGGGCTTCGACTTCGGGGTCGGCATCCTCACCCGGCTGCTCGCCCGTGACCGGCCCGAGCGGCGGGTGCTGATCAACACCATCGGACCGGTCTGGGACGGCAACGAGGTATGGCTGCTCACCGCGGGCGGCGCGACCTTCGCCGCCTTCCCCGAGTGGTACGCCACGCTCTTCTCCGGCTTCTACCTGCCCCTGCTGCTCATCCTGGTCTGTCTGATCCTGCGCGGCGTCGCCTTCGAGTACCGGGCCAAGCGGCCCGAGGAGAACTGGCAGCGCAACTGGGAGACCACGATCTTCTGGACCTCGCTGCTGCCCGCGTTCCTGTGGGGTGTCGCCTTCGGCAACATCGTGAGGGGCGTGAAGCTCGACCGGAACTTCGACTACGTGGGCGATGTCTGGGATCTCCTCAACCCGTACGCGCTGCTCGGCGGCCTGGTGACGCTGACCCTGTTCACCTTCCACGGCGCGGTGTTCACGGCGCTCAAGACCGTCGGCGACATACGCGAACGGGCCCGGAAGCTGGCGCTGAAGGTAGGCGTCGTGACCGCTGTGCTCGCGCTGGTCTTCCTGCTGTGGACGCAGATCGACAGCGGCGACGCCAAGAGCCTGGTCGCGGCCGCGGTGGCGGTGGCCGCACTGGTCGCCGCGCTGGTGGCGAACCAGGCAGGGCGTGAAGGCTGGTCGTTCGCCTACTCCGGGGTCACCATCGTGGCCACCGTGGCGATGCTCTTCCTCACGCTCTTCCCGAACGTCATGCCGTCCACGCTGAACGCGGACTGGAGCCTGACGGTGACCAACGCCTCGTCCAGTCCGTACACCCTGAAGATCATGACCTGGTGCGCGGGGATCGCCACACCGCTGGTGATGCTCTACCAGGGGTGGACCTACTGGGTGTTCCGCAAGCGGATCGGTACGCAGCACATCGCCGAGTCCGTTCACTGACCCCACTGAGGGGCGTTTCACGTGAAACACCCCTCATGAGGAGAGAGCGTGTTTCACGTGGAACATGCTCTTCGAAAGGGTGTTTCACGTGAAACCGATCGACCCGCGTCTGCTGCGGTACGCCGGTGCCACCCGCGTCTTCCTGGCGGCGGTCGTCGGCCTGGGCGCTGTCGGGGCCGCGCTGGTCATCGCCCAGGCCATGCTCATCGCCGAGGCGGTGGTCGGCGCGTTCCAGCACGGAATGTCGGTCTCCGAACTGCGCACTCCCCTGCTGCTGTTGGGGGCCGTCGCGGGCGGTAGGGCGCTGGTCGCCTGGTGCACCGAACTCGCCGCACATCGCGCGAGCGCGGCCGTGAAGTCCGAGCTGCGGGGGCGGCTGCTGGAGCGGGCCGCGGCCCTGGGACCCGGCTGGCTCGGCGGACAGCGCACCGGTTCGCTGGTGGCCCTCGCCACTCGGGGCGTGGACGCCCTCGACGACTATTTCTCGCGCTACCTGCCCCAGCTCGGTCTGGCCGTGGTCGTGCCGGTGGCGGTGCTCGCGAGGATCGTGACCGAGGACTGGGTGTCCGCCGCGATCATCGTCGGTACCCTGCCGCTGATCCCCGTCTTCATGATGCTGATCGGCTGGGCCACCCAGTCCCGGATGGACCGCCAGTGGCGGCTGCTGTCCCGCCTGTCCGGCCACTTCCTGGACGTCGTCGCCGGGCTGCCCACGCTGAAGGTGTTCGGACGGGCCACAGCACAGGCCGAGTCCATCCGCCGCATCACCGGCGAATACCGCCGCGCGACCATGCGAACGCTGCGCATCGCGTTCATTTCGTCGTTCGCGCTGGAACTGCTGTCGACGCTCTCGGTGGCATTGGTCGCCGTCACGATCGGCATGCGGCTCGTCCACGGGGAGATGGATCTGTACGTCGGGCTGGTGATCCTCGTGCTCGCCCCCGAGGCGTACCTCCCGCTGCGGCAGGTCGGCGCGCAGTACCACGCGGCGGCCGAGGGCCTGGCGGCCGCGGAGGAGATCTTCCAGGTGCTGGAGACGCCGCTGCCGACGCCGGGGACGATCGCGGTGACCGAGGGCGGAGTGGCCTTCGAGGGGGTGACCGTCCGCTACCCGGGCCGCTCCGGCGACGCCGTCACGGACGTGAGCTTCACCGTCGAACCCGGTGAGACGGTCGCCCTGGTCGGCCCCAGCGGCGCGGGCAAGTCGACGTTGCTGCACGCCCTGCTGGGCTTCGTGGAGCCGGCCGAGGGCCGGGTGCTGGCCGGGGGAGTCGACCTCCCGGCGGCCGATCTGGAGCAGTGGCGGTCGCGGATCGCGTGGGTGCCACAGCGGCCGCATCTGTTCGCGGGGACGGTCGCCGAGAACGTACGCCTGGCGCGCCCCGACGCCGACGCCCCTGCACTGCGCCGGGCGCTGGCGGACGCGGGCGCGCTGGAGTTCGTCGACGCCCTGCCCGACGGGGCCGACACCGTGCTCGGCGAGGACGGGACGGGACTGTCCGCCGGGCAGCGCCAGCGCCTCGCGCTCGCCCGGGCGTTCCTCGCCGACCGTCCCGTCCTGCTGCTGGACGAGCCGACCGCCGCACTCGACGGGAAGACCGAGGCGGACGTCGTGGCGGCCGTACGGCGGCTCGCGGCCGGGCGCACCGTGGTGCTCGTCGTGCACCGGCCGGCGCTCCTGGCGGTGGCCGACCGCGTCGTGCGGCTGGCCGGGACCGAGTCCAGCGAGCCGCTGCCGGCCACCCTCAGGGACGCACCCGCCCGTCCGGCGGAGCCGATGGCGGCGGCGCCCGCCGGACGGGACGCCGAGACCCGCGACACGACGCCGGAGCGCGGTGTCCTCGCCCGGGTCCGCGCCATGGCGGGGGCCCGGCGGGGGCGGCTGGGCCTCGCCCTGCTGCTGGGCAGTCTGGCCCTAGGCAGCGCCGTGGGCCTCATGGCCACCTCCGGGTGGCTGATCTCGCGCGCCGCGCAGCAGCCGCCTGTCCTGTATCTGATGGTGGCCGTGACCGCGACCCGTGCCTTCGGCATCGGACGCGCGGTCTTCCGGTACGCGGAGCGCCTCGTCTCCCACGACGCCGTGCTGCGGATGCTGGCCGACACCAGGGTCGCCGTCTACCGGCGGCTGGAGCGGCTGGCGCCGGCCGGGCTGCGTGCGACCCGCCGGGGCGATCTGCTGACCCGGCTGGTCGCCGACGTGGACGCCCTTCAGGACTACTGGCTGCGCTGGCTGCTGCCCGCCGGGTCGGCCGTCCTCGTCTCGGCCGGGTCGGTCGCCTTCACGGCGTGGCTGCTGCCCGAGGCCGGAGCCGTGCTCGCCCTCGGCCTGCTCGTGGCGGGAGCGGGGATCCCGCTGGTCACCGGCGCGGTCGCACGGCGGGCGGAGCACCGGCTCGCCCCCGCCCGGGGCGTGCTCGCCACCCGCACGGCGGACCTGCTCACCGGCACCGCCGAACTCACCGTGGCGGGCGCTCTGCCCGCCCGTGCGGCCGGGGTGCGCGCGGCCGACGGCGTGCTCACCCGCATCGCCTCGCGTGCGGCGACCGCCACAGCGCTCGGTGACGGACTGACCGCCCTCGTCTCCGGCCTGACGGTCACGGCGGCGGCCCTCGTGGGCGCCCGGGCGGTGGCCGAGGGGCGGCTGGACGGCGTGATCATGGCCGTGGTCGTCCTGACCCCGCTGGCCGCCTTCGAGGCCGTCATGGGCCTGCCGCTCGCCGTGCAGTACCGCCAGCGGGTGCGCAGGAGCGCGGAGCGGGTCTTCGAGGTGCTGGACTCCCCCGAGCCCGTACGGGAGCCGGAGCGGCCCCGCCAGGCGCCCGCGTCGCCCTTCCCGCTCGTCGTCGAGGAGCTGTCGGCCCGCTACGCCGGTCAGGACCGGGACGCGCTCACCGGCGTGGCCCTGACCCTGACCCGGGGCCGCCGGATCGCGGTCGTGGGACCCTCCGGGTCCGGCAAGACCACGCTCGCCCAGGTGCTGCTGCGGTTCCTGGACGCCGACGCGGGCTCGTACACGCTGGCCGGGATCGACGCCCGGTCCCTGGACGGCGACGACGTGCGCGCGCTGGTCGGGCTCTGCGCACAGGACGCGCACCTCTTCGACAGCTCGGTGCGCGAGAACCTGCTGCTCGCACGGAAGGGGGCGAGTGAGGACGACCTGCGGGACGCGCTGGCGCGGGCCCGGCTGCTGGAGTGGGCCGACGGCCTGCCCGACGGCCTCGACACCCTCGTCGGCGAGCACGGGGCGAAGCTCTCCGGCGGCCAGCGACAGCGGCTCGCCCTGGCACGGGCACTGCTCGCCGACTTCCCCGTCCTGGTGCTCGACGAGCCCGCCGAGCACCTTGACCTGCCGACCGCCGACGCGCTGACCCGGGACCTGCTGGCCGCGACCGAGGGCCGCACCACGCTGCTGATCACCCACCGCCTGGCGGGACTCGACGCCGTCGACGAGGTGATCGTGCTCGACGAGGGCCGCGTGGTGCAGCGAGGGTCGTACGCGGAACTGACCGCCGTGGACGGCCCGTTGCGGCGGATGGCCGAACGGGAGGAGGCCGCGGAGCTGATCAGCGGCCCGGTACCCGCTCACGAGGGCTCACGGCGCGCACGTCGGCCCGTGAGCGCTACGCCCGCTCGGTGAGCAGCCGCTCGATGACGAGGGCGACCCCGTCCTCGTTGTTGGCGGCGGTCCGGCCGGATGCCGCCGCGAGGACGTCCGGGTGGGCGTTGCCCATCGCGTACGACCGTCCGGCCCAGGTGAGCATCTCGACGTCGTTCGGCATGTCCCCGAACGCCACGACCTCCTCGTGGGAGATGCCGCGCTCCGCACAGCACAGGGCGAGCGTGCTGGCCTTGGACACGTCGGGGCCGCTGATCTCCAGCAGGGCGCTGGGGCTGGAGCGGGTGACGTTGGCGCGGTCGCCGATGGCGAGCCGGGCCAGCGTGAGGAAGGCGTCCGGGTCGATCGTGGGATGGAACGCGAGGATCTTCAGCACCGGCTCGTCGGCCCCGGGGGCGTCCGGCGCCAGCAGGAGCTCGGCCGGCGCGAGGTGGTCGGGGACCTCCATGTGCATCTTCGGGTACTCCGGCTCCTGGTAGAAGCCGTAGGTCTGCTCGATGGCGTACATGGTCCCCGGCGCGGCCTCCCGCAGCAGCCGGACGGCGTCGAGCGCGTTGTCGCGCGCCAGCTCGCGCACCTTCACGAACCGGTGTGCGCCCGGACCGCCGTGCAGGTCGACCACGGCGGCGCCGTTGCCGCAGATCGCCAGGCCGTGCCCGTGGACGTGGTCGCTGACGACGTCCATCCAGCGCGCCGGGCGGCCGGTGACGAAGAAGACCTCGATGCCCGCCTCCTCGGCGGCGGCGAGCGCGGCGACCGTGCGGTCGGACACCGACTTGTCGTCGCGCAGCAGGGTGCCGTCGAGATCGGTGGCGATCAGCCGCGGCGGGAGGGCTGCGGCCGGGGTCACGGGCTGTCGAGTCGCTGAGGTCACCGGGTCATTCTCGCGCATCGGCCCGCACGGCCGTGCGAGAGCCCGCTCACGGCAGACCGGGGCGGCGGCGCGGCCGCGGCAGGCCCGGGCGGGAGCAAGACCGCCGCCCGGGCCGGACGCCGGCGGGTCAGCGCAGCTGCGCCGGGGCCTCCATGGCGATCCGCTCGAAGACCTTCTCGTCGGTGGCGAAGTCGGAGTCCGGGATCGGCCAGTGGACCACGATCTCCGTGAAGCCGAGCTCCTGGTGCCGGCCCGCGAACTCGACGAAGGCGTCCAGCGAAGCCAGCGGCCGGGCACGGTCCGGGGTGAACCCGGTGAGCAGGATCCTGTCCAGCTCGGTCACCTCCCGCCCGCGGGCGGCGCAGGCGTCGGCGAGCTTCTCGGTCTGATCACGCAGGGCCCGCACCGACTGCTCGGGCGTGCCGTTCTCGTACAGCTTGGGGTCACCGGTGGTCACCCACGCCTGGCCGTACCGGGCGGCGAGCCGCAGCCCACGCGGGCCGGTCGCGGCGATCGCAAAGGGGAGCCGGGGCCGCTGAACACAGCCGGGGATGTTGCGTGCCTCGTGCGCCGAGTAGTGGTCGCCCTCGTAGGACACCGAGTCCTCGGTGAGCAGCCGGTCGAGCAGGGGCACGAACTCGCCGAGCCGGTCGGCCCGCTCCCGCGGGGTCCACGGTTCCTGGCCGAGGGCGGTCGCGTCGAAGCCGGTGCCACCGGCGCCGATGCCCAGGGTCACCCGCCCGCCGGAGATGTCGTCCAGGGAGATCAGTTCCTTGGCGAGGGTCACCGGGTGCCGGAAGTTCGGCGAGGTCACCAGCGTCCCCAGGCGCAGTCGCTCGGTGGCGCCGGCGGCGGCGGTCAGCGTGGGGACGGCGCCGAACCAGGGACCGTCCCGGAAGCTTCGCCAGGACAGGTGGTCGTAGGTGTACGCGGCGTGGAAGCCGAGCTGCTCGGCCCGCGTCCAGGCGGAACGGCCGCCCTCGTGCCAGCGACGATGGGGGAGGATCACGGTGCTCAGGCGCAGACTCATGCTGTCGAGCGTATGCGGATGCCCGGTTTCACGTGAAACGGTCACCGGGTGCGTCGGGCGAGCCACGGGCTGAGCCCGACCAGGATGTACTCCTTGTGCACGCGGTCGCGGGGCAGCGGCACCATCAGGAAGTGGCCAGGAGGAAAACGGCGCGCCTTCACCCAGGCGTGGCCGTCGTAGAGGGAGCGCAGAAAGGCCGGTACGTCGTCGCGGTCGATGTCCGGGCACTCGACGCCGTCGACGGTGATCAGGGCGTCCTCGTCGGGGTAGAGCCGCACCCTCACGTTCGGTCGCCCACCCAACTCGACATGAGCCTCGTGCGGCAGTGACCCGTCCGGGTCGGCGGTGACGCCCACGCCCGCGGAGGTGCGCCGGGAGGTCTGGTCGGCTCCGATGTCGTGGGTCACCTCGATCTCGCGCGCGTACTCGGCGGCGATGGCGCGAAGGGCGGTGACAGCCGCCTCGGTCGAGGGAAGGTGAGTCATGTCCGTGATCATCTCCAACGAGGGGCCGCCCCGTGGATGCGAGCCCCGCCTCAGTGCCGTTCGGGGAACCGCAGGTACTGCGGCGGCACGGACTTCGTCAGCCACACCCCGTTGGCGCTCACGTGGAAGACATGGCCGTCGCGGTGCATGGCTCCCGCGTCCACGGAAAGCACCACAGGGCGGCCCCGGCGTGCGCCGACGCGGGTCGCGGTCTCCCGGTCGGCGGAAAGGTGCACGTCGTGGCGGTTCATGGGGCGCAGCCCCTCCGCTCGGATCGCGTCCAGCGAGCGGCCGACGGTCCCGTGGTAGAGGTACGGCGGCGGGGTCGCCGGGGGCAGCCCGAGGTCGACCTCGACGCTGTGGCCCTGGCTGGCGCGGATCCGCGTGCCCTCGATCGCGAAGCGCTTCTTGTCGTTGGCGGCGACGACGTGGTCCAGCTCGTCGCGGGTGAAGCGGAAACCGTGAGCGGCGCACGCCGCGATCAGGTCGTCGATCTCGACCCAGCCGGCCTCGTCGAGCGTGAGGCCGATGCGTTCGGGCTGGTGGCGCAGGTGCTTGGAGAGGTACTTCGACACCTTCACGGTGCGTCTCTCGGCATGGTCCTTCTCGTTCATCCGCTCAGCATGGCGGGAGAGACGCGGATCACGCGATTTGTTTTGCGGCCGATGTTTGGTCCACAAGCAACTCCGGTTATCCACAGCTCAATTGGCGATTCTGTGGACAACCACGGTGTCTGTCAGGCTCGTTCGTCAACCGCTACCACTCCACCCCGGCTTGAGGCCATGCGGTCCAACCGCCTTGCCCACAGCTCGCGTTCGGCGGCCAGCGTGAGGTGCTCGGCAGCGTGCTCCGCGCCGACCAGCCGTTCCACGAACCGCATTGTGTCCTCGGGAACCACCACGGAACGCGTTCCGGACGGGCCGCTCTCGGGATCGCCGGGGCCGCGGCGCCGGCGCAGGTGCCGGGTGGCGAACAGACGCATGGCGCGCGCCAGTTCGGCGTCCACGGTCTGCCGGGCGAGCGGGCGTAGCCGTCGCACGAGCGAGGCCGCCTCGGCCGTCTCGGTCGTCTCGGCCTCGGTGGGGCGGTGCTCGCCGTCGAGGTATCGGGCGAAGACGTGCTCGGCGGTGAACTCCAGGAGACAGGAGGCGATGTGCTCGACCTCGCCCCTCAACTCCCGCAGCCGCGCGGTCATTGCGGCGAGAGGAGCCACGGCCGCCTGCAACTCCACTGCGACCGCCAGTTCTTGGGGGTTGGGTACGAGGAAGCCGTCGTCGTCGCCGGGGACGGCTCGAGCACGCCGAGGGCCACCGCGTCGGTGATCGCCCGGTCGTCCGGGACGCCGCCGAAGCGGGCCGTCAGCTCGGCGAGGGACACCCGCGCGGGCTCCTCGTCCGTCCACGGGCCGTCCACCTCCGCGACCAGGCCGAGGGCGCGGTCCAGACCGCGGCCGGTGTCATGGGCGTCGAGGAGTTCCCTGATGGAGGCCAGTGTGTAGCCGCGGTCGAGGAACCCCGCGATCTGGTGGAGCCGGGCGGGATGGGCGTCCGAGTAGTGGTTGGCACGCCCCTTGCGCTCCGGCCGGGGCAGGAGGCCGCGGTCCTGGTAGGCGCGGATGGTGCGGACGGTCGCGCCCGAGAGATTGCGCGAGGGTCTCGATGCGGTACGGCGGCCGGGGCGGCGGCGAGGAGGTCAACTCGCCCCTGCCCAGGCCTTCGGCGCCCCACCCGCACCTGCTCCCGGGAGCGTCCGGCCGCTCACAGCAGCGGCCCCACTCGGGCCAGCGCCCTCAACGCCCGCGGCAGGAACCGGGACAGGGCGTAGGACACCTTCGCCTCCGGAGTGACCCGGACCACCGCCTCGTCCAGCAGCACCGCCCGCAGGATCGCGTCCGCGACCTTCTCCGGCGGGTAGTTGCGCAGGCTGTACGCGCGTGTGGAGCGCTGCTGACGGCGTCGCTCCTCCTCGGCGTCCACCCCCACGAACCTGGCCGTGCCGGTGATGTTCGTCTTCACCAGGCCGGGGCAGACCGCCGAGACGCCGATGCCGCGGCCTGCCAGTTCGGCGCGCAGGCACTCGCTCAGCATCAGGACGGCCGCCTTGGACGTGCTGTAGGCGGGCAGCGCCTTGGAAGGCTGATAGGCGGCCGCCGACGCCGTGTTGACGATGTGGCCGCCCTGTCCCCGCTCGGCCATCCGCCGGCCGAACAGACGGCAACCGTGGATGACGCCCCACAGATTGACGTCGAGGACCTTGCGCCAGTCGTCGGACGTGGTGTCGAAGAAGGACCCCGACATGCCGATGCCCGCGTTGTTCACCAGCACGTCCAGGATGCCGTGTTCGGCGTGGACCCTCGCCGCGAGCTTCTCCATCGCCTGCTCGTCGGAGACGTCGACCGTCTCCGCCCAGGCCCCGGCAGCGCCGATCAGGCGAGACGTCTCGGCCGTCCGGGCGGCGGCCTCCCCGTCCCGGTCGACGGCGATCACCCGCGCGCCCGCCTCGGCGAACGCGACCGCCGTGGCCCGCCCGATGCCGCTGCCCGCGCCCGTGACCAGCACCAGCCGGCCGCCGAAGCGCTCGGCGTAGCGGACGGCGTCGGCTGTGCGCACGGGCCCGCCGCCCTTCACCCGCGCCCGACCGGCGTTCTTCCGCTCCCGCCCGGCCTCCGCCCGGCCCTGCCCGACCGCCTCACTCGCCCCTTCCCCGTCCCCTTCCCCGTCGCCGTCCCCTTCCCGTTCCCGTTCCACTGTGGCGACGAAGTCGTCGATCCAGGAGGCGACCTGGTCGGGGCGGGTGCGCGGAACCCAGTGCCCGGCCGCGACGGTGCGCCGGGTCAGCCTCGGCGCCCACTCCTCCAACTCGTCGTACAGCCGCTCCGAGAGGAACCTGTCCTCCAGGGGTGTGATCAGCTGAACGGGCGCGTGCGCGTACGCGTCGGACCGCGGACGCCGCAGCCGGACGCGCACGTTGTCCCGGTACAGCCACGCGCCGTGGGCGGCGTCCGACGGCAGCGACGGCGTCGGGTACGCGCCCGTGGGGACCTTCTCGATCCGCCGCAGGATGCCCGGCCAGGCTTTGCCGAGGGGGCCCCGCCAGGCGAGTTCGGGCAGCGCGGGGGTGTGCAGCAGGTACACGTACCAGGACTTCGCGCCCTGGCCGAGGAGCTGGCCGACCCGGCGCGGAGTCGGCCGCTTGACCCGCTTGTCGATCCAGTGGCCGAAGTGGTCGAGGGACGGGCCGGACATGGACGTGAAGGACGCGATCCTGCCCTCGGTGCGGCGCACGGTCACGAACTCCCACGCCTGCACGCTGCCCCAGTCGTGCCCCACCAGGTGGACCGGCCGGTCCGGGCTGACGGCGTCCGCCACCGCCAGGAAGTCGTCCGTGAGCTTCTCCAGGGTGAACCCGCCCCGCAGCGGCTTCGGCGTGCCGGACCGGCCGTGGCCACGGACGTCGTACAGCACCACATGCAGCCCGAAGCGGTCCGCCAGCCGCGTGGCGACCTCGGACCACACCTCCTTGCTGTCCGGGTAACCGTGCACCAGGACGACCGTCGGCCGGCTCGGGTCGCCCAGTTCGGCCACGCACAGATCGATCCCGCCGGTTCGCACCCGGCGCTCACGAGCGCCCTGCGGCAACGTCACTCGCCCTCCCCCTCGTGCTTCGGCCTCGCGCATCGACCCCGTGCATCGGCCTTGTGGTTCGGCATGGCCTCGGCCCGCGGACCTGCCATCGAACCGCCCGTAACCTGACCTCACCGAATGTGACAGTTGTTAGAGGCTCCGTCAATAGGTGCGATCCCGGCCTGTCCGGCCTGCGGAGAGTCCCCGCCGCGGCCCTCCGGACCCCGTAGCTCTCAGGCATGGCATCCCCTACGTGCCCGTACATCTGAGGTCTGAGGCCAAGACGGCTCTGAGGTCTGATGAATTCCGTGGCGTGCGTCACTACTTTTGAGGACGTGACTGTGATCGCGACCGAAAGCCTGAGCAAGCGGTTCCCCCGGGTAACCGCTCTTGACCGGCTCTCCGTGGACGTCGGACCCGGTGTGACCGGGCTCGTCGGAGCCAACGGAGCCGGCAAGTCCACACTGATCAAGATCCTGCTGGGTCTGTCGCCCGCCTCCGAGGGCCGAGCCGAGGTGCTCGGCCTCGACGTCGCGAGCAAGGGCGCCGCCATCCGCGAGCGCGTCGGCTACATGCCGGAGCACGACTGCCTGCCGCCCGACGTCTCCGCAACCGAGTTCGTCGTGCACATGGCCCGGATGTCCGGCCTGCCCCCGACCGCCGCACGAGAACGCACCGCGGACACCCTGCGCCACGTCGGCCTGTACGAGGAGCGCTACCGGCCCATCGGCGGCTACTCGACCGGCATGAAGCAGCGCGTGAAGCTCGCCCAGGCCCTCGTCCACGACCCCCAACTGGTCTTCCTCGACGAGCCGACCAACGGCCTCGACCCGGTCGGCCGTGACGAGATGCTCGGCCTGATCCGCCGCATCCACACCGACTTCGGCATCTCGGTCCTGGTCACCTCCCACCTGCTGGGCGAGCTGGAACGCACCTGCGACCACGTCGTGGTCGTCGACGGCGGCAAACTCCTGCGCTCCAGCTCCACCACCGACTTCACGCAGACCACGACCACCCTCGCGATCGAGGTCACCGACACCGACGACCACCCCGACGGCACCCGCGCGGTGCGCGAGGCGCTCCGCGCGCGCGGCGTCGAGGTCCTCGACGCGAACAGCGCCCTGCCCGGCGCCGGCCACGTCCTGCTGCTGACCGCGCAGGGCGAGGAGACGTACGACGTCGTCCGCGACGCGGTCGCCGACCTGGGCCTCGGCCTGGTCCGCATGGAACAGCGCAGACACCACATCTCCGAGGTCTTCACCGACCGCGACGCCGAGAACGACCAGCAGCGGAAGGAGGCCGTCGGCCATGGCAGTTGAGCACCAGGTCACCGCCCCCGCGGGAGACCAGACCCGCATCCACAACATCGGCTACCGCAGCTACGACGGCCCCCGGCTGGGCCGCGCCTACGCCCGCCGCTCCCTCTACTCGCAGTCCCTGCGCGGCGCCTACGGCCTCGGCCGCTCGGTGAAGTCCAAGGTGCTGCCGATGCTGCTCTTCGTGGTGATGTGCGTGCCCGCGGCCATCATGGTCGCCGTGGCGGTCGCCACGAAGGCCAAGGACCTGCCCGTCGACTACACGCGCTACGCGATCATCATGCAGGCCGTCATCAGCCTGTACGTCGCTTCCCAGGCGCCCCAGTCCGTCTCGCGCGACCTGCGCTTCAAGACCGTGCCGCTGTACTTCTCGCGGCCCATCGAGACCGCGGACTACGTACGCGCCAAGTTCGCGGCGCTCGCCTCCGCGCTCTTCGTGCTCACCGCGGCTCCCCTGCTGGTGCTGTACGTGGGCGCGTTGCTGGCCAAGCTCGACTTCGCCGACCAGACCAAGGGATTCGGTCAGGGGCTCGTCTCCGTGGCACTGCTCTCGCTGCTCTTCGCCGGCATCGGCCTGGTCATCGCCTCGGTGACCCCGCGCCGTGGCTTCGGCATCGCCGCCGTCATCGCCGTGCTGACCATCTCCTACGGCGCGGTCTCCACGCTCCAGGCCATCGCCGAGGCGCAGGACAGCACCGGTTCCATCCCCTGGATCGGCCTGTTCTCCCCTGTCACGCTGATCGACGGCGTGCAGTCGGCGTTCCTGGGCGCCACCTCCGCCTTCCCCGGCGGGGTCGGACCCTCCGACGGACAGGGCGTCGTCTACGTCCTCGTCGTCCTCGGCCTGATCGCCGCTGGCTACGGCCTCCTGATCCGCCGCTACCGGAAGGTGGGCCTGTGACCACGCTCAGCATCGACCACGTCTCCCGCTGGTTCGGCAACGTGGTCGCCGTCAACGACATCACCATGACCATCGGCCCCGGCGTCACCGGCCTGCTCGGCCCCAACGGCGCCGGAAAGTCCACCCTCATCAACATGATGGGCGGCTTCCTGGCCCCCTCCACGGGCACGGTCACCCTCGACGGACAGCCGGTCTGGCGCAACGAGACGATCTACCGGCAGATCGGTATCGTCCCCGAGCGTGAGGCCATGTACGACTTCCTCACCGGCCGCGAATTCGTCGTCGCCAACGCCGAACTGCACGGCCTGAGCGCCAAGGCCGCCCAGAAGGCGCTGGCCACCGTCGAGATGGAGTACGCGCAGGACCGCAAGATCCAGACGTACTCCAAGGGCATGCGCCAGCGGGTCAAGATGGCCAGCGCGCTCGTCCACGACCCCTCGCTGCTGCTGCTCGACGAGCCCTTCAACGGCATGGACCCGCGCCAGCGCATGCAGCTCATGGACCTGCTGCGGCGCATGGGCGACGAGGGCCGCACCGTGCTCTTCTCGTCGCACATCCTCGAAGAGGTCGAGCAACTCGCCTGGCACATCGAGGTCGTCGTCGCCGGCCGGCACGCCGCCAGCGGCGACTTCCGCAAGATCCGCCGTCTGATGACGGACCGTCCGCACCGCTATCTGGTGCGCTCCAGCGACGACCGCGCCCTCGCGGCCGCGCTGATCGCCGACCCGTCGACCGCGGGCATCGAGGTCGACCTCGCCGAGGGCGCGCTGCGCGTCCAGGCCGTCGACTTCGGCCGCTTCACGGCCCTGTTGCCGAGGGTCGCCAAGGACCACGGCATCCGGCTGCTCACGGTCTCGCCGTCCGACGAGTCCCTCGAGTCCGTCTTCTCGTATCTCGTCGCGGCGTAGGAGGCCCAAGATGTACGACCCCACAGTCGCCCGGCTCACCTACCGGGCCCTGCTCGGCCGTCGCCGGGCTCTCATCCTGGGCGCGCTGCCCCTGCTGCTGATCGCGATCTCCGTGGTCGTGCGCGGCCTCGCCGGGGCGGACGACCAGACGGCGTCCGACCTGCTCGGCGGCCTCGCACTGGCCACGATGGTCCCGATCATCGGCGTCATCGCGGGCACCGGCGCGATCGGCCCCGAGATCGACGACGGCTCGGTGGTGTATCTGCTGTCCAAGCCGCTGAAGCGGCCCACGATCATCTTCACCAAGCTGATCGTGGCGATCGCGGTGACGATGGTCTTCTCGGCCCTGCCGACGTTGATCGCCGGGTTCATCCTCAACGGCAACGGCCAGCAGATCGCCGTCGCCTACACCGTGGCCGCGCTGGTCTCCTCCATCGCTTACGCCGCCGTCTTCCTGCTCCTCGGCATTGTCTCGCGCCACGCGGTGGTGTTCGGTCTCGTCTACGCCCTCGTCTGGGAGGCCCTGTTCGGCTCCCTCGTGCCGGGCGCGCGCACGCTCAGCGTCCAGCAGTGGTCGCTGGCGGTCGCCCACAAGGTCGCGGGCGGGGACCTCGTGACCTCGGACGTCGGACTGACCACGGCGACGGTGCTGCTGGTCGTCGTGACCGTGCTGGCCACCTGGTACGCGGGACAGAAGCTGCGGTCGCTGACGCTCGCCGGCGAGGAGTGAGCGGCCCTGCCGGGACGCGGGACGGCCGCCCTTGACGGCGGCTTGACCCGCGCCCCGGCAGACTGGCGCGGCTTGCGGCTTGCGGCTTGCCGCACGCGGCACCCGGAACCGGAGGAAGGGGAGGACGCGGATGGCGGACGACGACACGACGGACGGCGGCCGGAAGCGGTCCGAGGACGCGGTGTGGGACGACCTCGTCCTGGACGACGACTTCATACGGGCCGCCGAGACGGCCGAACCGTCGGCCCGCGCCCGGATGCTCGCCGCGCGGTGGCGGGCGGAGTCGCCCGAGCCGCAGCCCTGGCGCTCCGACGAGCCGCCGGCGGGCTGGTTCTTCAGCAAGGCGCGTCGACGCAGGTGGCGCCGCCGGTAGCCGCCGTCCGGCCCATGGCTTTCGCACGGGTGTTTTATTCGGTGGCGTCCCGCTCGCCCGACGGGCACAGTGGTCCTGCCCGCACGGTGCGGGCCGGCCGGATGACATCCGGCGACACGGACTGGGTGAGGAGTTCGGGGATGCCCATGCACGGCAGCCCGTCGAACTCCCTTCAGGGCAGCCTGTGGCGGGTTCCGGAGTAGTTACGGCTCCGTCGAGACCCACTCCCACAGGCGAACTGCCCGGGGCGGCCGCTTCGAGCACGCGATGTCGCTCTCGCGTGGGCCGCCCTCCCGGAGAATTGCCGAGCGACGGGCGTCGTCCCGCACCTCGCACCTCGCCGGGCGGGACGGCGTCATCGGTCCACGGAGACCGGACCGGGTGCGGACCGGGGCGCCTGCGGGCGGCCTCGGCCGCACCCGCGGTTTCGGTCACGGCCCGGCCGCCTCCCCTGCCCTCGGACGCGCCGCGCTTCGGGTGTGGTGCGCCGGTTGCCGCCCGCCGTCTTCCGCGCGCACCGGGTGGGGTGCGGCAGGGCGGCGCCTGAACGGGGGCCGACCTGTCGTGGCCGGCCGCCCCAGTCCCGGGGCTCCTGATCGCCGCCGGCGACCCGCGCCCCAGTCCCCGCGCCTCTGATCGCCTCCGGCGACCCGGACCGCCGGCGCGAACCGGGCGCTTGCGTCGCGTGGGTGCACGAGCGGTCCCCCAGCGGCGGCCTGCCCCGCGAGAGAACGCGGGGCCAGCCGGGCCGTCGGGTGTCCGGGCGGGGCCGGTGAGGGGACCGTCGGCAGGACCGTACGGCTGCTTTCGGCTACTTCAGGAAGCGTTCCAGGACTTCCGCGATGCCGTCGTCCTCGTTGGAGGACGTCACCTCGTCGGCGACCGCGCGCAGTTCCTGGTGGGCGTTGGCCATGGCCACGCCGTGGGCGGCCCAGGCGAACATGGGGATGTCGTTGGGCATGTCGCCGAAGGCGATGGTCTCGCTCTTCCTGATGCCCAGGCGGCGGGCGGCCAGGGAGAGGCCCGTGGCCTTGGACAGGCCCAGCGGGAGCAGTTCCACGATGCCCGCGCCGGCCATCGCGACCGTGACGAAGCCGCCGGCGGCCTGCCGGGCGGCCTCGGCCAGCTCGTCGTCCGACAGATCGGGATGCTGTATGTAGATCTTGTTCAGCGGTGCCGACCACAGGTCGGAGGCGTCGGTGAACGGCGTCGCCGGGAGACTGCCGGTGACCGCGTAACCGGGGCCCACCAGCACGTCACCGTCCAGCCCGTCGCGGCTGGCCGCCAGGTGCAGCGGGCCCACCGCCGACTCGATCTTGGCCAGGGCCACGCCCGCGAGCCGGCGGTCGAGGGTGACCGAGGTCAGCAGGCGGTGCGAGCTGGCGTCGTAGACCTGGGCGCCCTGGCCGCAGACGGCGAGACCGTCGTAGCCGAGGTCGTCGAGGATGTGCCGGGTCCACGGGACCCCGCGGCCCGTCACGACGAGGTGCGCGGCGCCCGCCGCGGTGGCCGCGGCCAGGGCGTCACGCGTGCGCCGCGAGACCGACTCGTCGGAGCGCAGCAGCGTTCCGTCCAGGTCGGTCGCGATCAGGCGGTACGGGAAGCCCCCGGACTGCTCGGACTCCCCGCACTCCCCGGGGGCGGACACGGCGCTCACCTGGCGACCGGCTCCAGGACCTCCCGGCCGCCGAGGTACGGGCGCAGCACCTCGGGGACGTACACGGAACCGTCGGCCTGCTGGTGGTTCTCCAGGATGGCGACGATGGTGCGCGGGACGGCGCACAGGGTGCCGTTCAGCGTGGCCAGCGGGCGGACCTGCTTGCCCTCGCGGACGCGGATCGACAGACGGCGGGACTGGAACTCGGTGCAGTCCGAGGTCGAGGTCAGCTCGCGGTACTTGCCCTGGGTCGGGATCCACGCCTCGCAGTCGAACTTGCGGGCGGCCGAGGAGCCGAGGTCACCGGAGGCGACGTCGATGACCCGGAACGGCAGCTCCAGGGCGGACAGCCACTGCTTCTCCCAGGCGAGCAGCCGCTGGTGCTCGGCCTGCGAGTCCTCGGGCTTGACGTACGAGAACATCTCGACCTTGTCGAACTGGTGGACGCGGAAGATGCCCTTGGTGTCCTTGCCGTGCGAACCGGCCTCGCGGCGGAAGCAGGGCGAGAAGCCCGCGTAGCGCAGCGGCAGCTTGTCCGCGTCGATGATCTCGTCCATGTGGTACGCGGCGAGCGGCACCTCGGACGTGCCGACCAGGTAGAGGTCGTCCTTGTCGAGGTGGTAGACGTCCTGGGCCGCCTGGCCGAGGAAGCCGGTACCCGCCATGGACTGGGGACGGACCAGCGCCGGGGTGAGCATCGGCGTGAAGCCGACCGCCGTGGCCTGGGCGATCGCCGCGTTGACCAGGGCCAGCTCGAGCAGGGCGCCGACGCCGGTGAGGAAGTAGAAGCGGGAGCCGGAGACCTTCGCGCCGCGCTCCACGTCGATCGCGCCGAGGATCTGGCCGAGTTCCAGGTGGTCCTTGGGCTCGAAGCCCTCGGCGCCGAAGTCGCGGATCGTGCCGTGCGTCTCGAGGGTGACGAAGTCCTCCTCGCCGCCTACGGGCACGTCGGGGTGCACGAGGTTGCCGAGCCGCTGGAGCAGCTCCTGGGTCTCGGCGACGGCCGCGTCGCGCTCGGCGTCGGCGGCCTTGACGTCGGCGGCGAGCTGGCTCGCCTTCTTCAGCAGCTCGGCCTTCTCGTCCGCGGACGCCTTGGGGATGAGCTTGCCGAGCGATCGCTGCTCGGCGCGCAGCTCGTCGAAGCGGACGCCGGACGACCTGCGCCGCTCGTCGGCGGACAGGAGGGAGTCGACGAGCGCGACGTCCTCTCCACGGGCACGCTGGGAGGCGCGCGCACGGTCGGGGTCCTCACGGAGCAGGCGAAGGTCAATCACGCGGCCAAGGCTACCCGTGCGGGGTTGCGGCTCACGACTCGGTTTCCCGCGTCGCCCGCCGAGTGTTCCGGCGCCCCGGCGGAGTGTTCCCGCCAGTGTTCGGGATTGCTCCTTACGATGCGTTTTGAGGCAATTGCCGAGCGTGTCAATAAAGCGCGTCTCACTCCGTGGGACGGAGCATGTGACGGGCGTCGCATTGACTCGACTTCCTTGCGCCGCACGGGATTTGAGGGCGGAGTTGTCCACAGGAACCCGCGCCCCGTGTGAGTTATCCACAGGGTGTGCGAAAGATCTGTGGACATCGGAATTGATCATTCCGAAGCCTCCTTCCGCACCGGCGAATTCCCTTCCCAAACCCGACCTCAGCCCACTTTCGGGTGGAAATGGGTCGCCCTGAAGGGTTGATCGGAGGAAACAGGTGGACGAGGGGTGACGTGCGGGTTGCCCGTCACCCTGAGGGGATGAGGACCGATTTGTCGACTGAATGATGCTTCGTTGTCGACTTGTCCTCAGGTCGAGAAGCCGCCCTGTGGATAACTTCTGTGGATAACGAAGATATGCAGGTAGGACCAGCCCCGGACCCGCTCGAGCGCCTGCCGGACGCCTGTCCGGCCGGTGCCGGGTCGGTTCCGGGTTCGCGCCGGGTGACCCGCGGAAGGGTCAGAAACGGCCGTCCTGGCAGCGCGCCACCCAGTCCGCGGCCGCCATGAACTCCCCGTCGGAGGTTCCGGGCAGCGGGGTCTCGACATCCGCCGCGTCGACCTCCGCACGCGGATACGAACCGAGAAAGCGCACCTCTCGGCAGATCCTTTTCAGCCCCATGAGGGCCTCGGCCATCCGGCGGTCGGAGATGTGCCCTTCGGCGTCGATGCAGAAGCAGTAATTGCCGATGCCCGCGCCGGTCGGGCGGGACTGCAACAGCATGAGGTTGACGCCGCGGGTGGCGAACTCGCCCAGAAGGTCGCGCAGGCCGCCGGGATGGTCGTCGCGCTGCCACAGCACGACGGACGTCTTGTCCGCGCCGGTCGGCGCCGCAGGCCGGGCGGGCCGCCCCACCAGGACGAACCTGGTCTGCGCGTTCTCGGCGTCGTGGATCTCGGTTTCCAGGGCGGTCAGTCCGTAGCGGGCGGCGGCGAACTCGCCGGCGAAGGCGGCGTCGTAGCGGCCCTCCTGGACGAGCCGGGCGGCGTCCGCGTTGGAGGCGGCCGACTCCCAGGCGGCGTCCGGGAGGTTCGCCTTCAGCCAGTTGCGCACCTGGGGCTGCGCGGCCGGGTGGGCCGAGACCGTCTTGATGTCCGCCAGCTCGGTGCCGGGCCGTACCAGCAGGGCGAACGTGATGGACAGCAGCACCTCGCGGTAGATCATCAGCGGGGCGCCCGCGACCAGCTCGTCCAGCGTCGTGGTGATACCGCCCTCGACGGAGTTCTCGATGGGCACGAACGCCGCCTCGGCCTCGCCGGAGCGGACCGCGTCGAGCGCGGACTGCACCGACACGTACGGCATGAGCTGCCGGGTGGCCGCCTCCGGAAGCGTGCGCAGGGCGACCTCCGTGAAGGTGCCCTCGGGACCGAGATACGCATAGCTCGCTGGCATGACCTCACCCTAATGGCCCTCGCCCGGCGGGGTGCGTGCGTCTCACTAGGTGCCCTCGCAGGAATGAATCCGCGCAGCGGGGCGTGACGTCGCGGATTCCGCGGGGTCCGCCCGCGTCAGGCCTCAGGCCTCCAGGAGGCGCTGGCCCACGTACTCCCCCTCCGCGGCCCCGCCGGGCACCGCGAACAGGCCGCTCGACTCGTGGCGGATGTACTGCGAGAGCGCGTCGCCGCGGTCCAGCTTGCGCTGCACGGTGACGAAGCCGCGCAGCGGGTCCGCCTGCCAGCAGACGAAGAGCAGGCCCGCGTCGGGGGCGCCGTCGGGGTCGATGCCGTCGTGGTAGGAGAAGGGGCGCCGCAGCATGGCCGCGCCGCCGTTCTGGTCGGGACGGGTGATGCGCGCGTGTGCATTGATCGGGACGACCAGATCGCCGTTGGCGTCGGTCTTCTCCAGGTCCATCTCGGTGGTCTCGGTCCCTCCGGACAGGGCCGCCCCGTCCGCCTTGCGTCGCCCGATGACCTGCTCCTGCGCCGCGAGCGACAGTTTCTCCCAGTCGTCGAGGAGCATGCGGATGCGGCGGACGACGGCGTAGGAGCCGTTGGCCATCCAGGCCGGGTCCTTGGTGCCGGAGGCCGGGACGAAGATGCGCTCGTCGAAGTCGGAGTCGGTCGTCCGGGGATTGCGGGTCCCGTCCAGCTGGCCCATCAGGTTGCGGGCGGTCATGGGGTGGGCGGTGGCGCCCGGCGTCCGGTTGAAGCCGTTCATCTGCCAGCGGACCTTCGCGGCGCTGCCCGCGTCCTTCTGGACGGCGCGCAGGGCGTGAAAGGCGACCAGGGCGTCGTCCGCGCCGATCTGCACCCAGAGGTCACCGTTGCTGCGGGCCTTGTCGAGGTGGTCGGAGGAGAAGTCCGGGAGCGGGTCGAGGGCGACCGGCCGCTGCTTCTCCAGGCCGGTGCGGGCGAAGAAGCTGTTGCCGAAGCCGAAGGTGATCGTCAGGGACGAGGGGCCGGCGTCGCGGGCCACATCGGTGTCGCCGTGGGGGGCGGCCTCACCGGCCATCAGCCGCCGGGCCGTCTCCGACCAGCGGCGCAGCAGGGCGGCGGCCTCCTTGCGGCCGGCTCCCGCGGCGAGGTCGAACGCGACGAGATGACCGCGTGCCTGGAGGCCCTGGGTGATTCCGGGCTGATGTTTCACGTGGAACATCGCCTGCCCGGATCCGATGGAGGAGAGCGGGGTCGCCTGGGCGGGGGCCGCGGCATATCCGGCGGCCGCGCCCGCAGCGCCGAGGACGAGTCCGGTCGCTCCGGCGGTGCCGAGCAGCTTGCGCCGGGTGAGCCCCTCGCCCGAGGAGGCGGCGGGGGAAGGAGCGGAGGCGGCGGCGCTTGCGCGGGCCGCGCCGTCCTTCGCCGGGGCGGCCTTCGTCCCGGCAGTCTTGGGCGCACGGGCCGTGCCCGTCCTGGCCTTGGGCGTGGCGCTCCTGGCTGTCGCGCTCTTCTCTGTTCCGCTCTTGTCTGTTCCGCTCCTGCTCGGGTGGGCGCCGGGGCCGGGGGAGTCGGGTGTGCGGGCGTCGGGGAGGGACGGGTCGGGCATGGTGCGGTCAGCCGATCTGAGCGTTCTTGGACACGGTCACCTGGTCGATGTCGGAGGTGCGCACGGTGACGGCGACCTTCCATTCGCCGGCCAGGGGGATCTGCACGGCGCTCGCCGCCCAGTGGCCGGTGGTGATGTGGTCGGGGGTGACGGGCAGCGGTCCGATGTCCTTGGCCTCGAGGGTGAAGGCGACCTTGACCTCGGGCACGTCGAAGGCGCGGCCGTTGGGGCGGGTGACGTAGACGTGCATCTCGTTGGCGCCGGCGCGTGCGGGGTCGAGGTCGACGCTGACCACGCCCTTGCCGTCCGTGCCGCCGGTGTCGAAGGACATGTCCAGGGTGAGCGCGCCGGAGGCGGAGTCCGAGGAGGCCGAGGCGGACTTCGAGGCGCTGGTGGCCTTGGCGGCGTCCTGCTCCGTGCGGCCGGGCTCGGTCGAGGTCAGGACGGTGGTGACGGCGAGCAGCACGACGGCGACGCCGGCCTCCGCGAACACCGAGCGGCGCAGGCCGAAGCGGTCGGCGTCGGAGTCCCGCAGTCTCTTCTCGCGGGTGGCGTCGACGGCGGCCTGCTGCCGGGCGAGCTGCGCGGCGCGTTCGTCGCTTCCCGGGGCGGTCTCGGCACCCTTCGCGCCCTTCCCGCCCTTGGAGTCGCCCTGGCCCGCGGCGGGGCCGGTGGTCGCGCCGGCCGTGGCTCCCGACCGCCGGCCCGCCGTGACCACGGACTGGTGAGCCGTGGCCGTCTGCGCGGCGGGTGCGGTGGAGGCCGTCGTGTCCGTGAGGCGGGAGGTCCACCGGCGGGAGATCCAGGCGATGCCCACGAGCAGTGCGACGAGGCCGATCTTGACGAGGAGCAGCTGGCCGTAGCGGGTGTCGGTGAAGGCGGACCAGGAGCCGAGCTGGCGCCAGGACTGGTAGACGCCGGTGGCGACGAGGGTGACGACGCTGCCGAAGGCGACCTGGGAGAACCGGCGGACGGCGGCGCCCTCGACGGGCCGGTCGGCGGGCGCGCGGTAGAGGGCGACGAGGAGGGCGGTGAGTCCGCCGAGCCAGGTCGCGACGGCCAGCAGGTGCAGCACGTCGACGGGCATGGCGATGCCCGGCTGCAAGCCGGTGGAGGCGTGTTCGGCCATGGCCCAGCTCGCCGCCAGCCCGGCGGACACGACGGTTCCGCCGATCGCGAGCCCGAAGGTCAGGTCCCGCTTCTCCTCGTCCTCGCGCTTGTCGTAGGCGCCGAAGAGCACGGCGATGAACAGTGCGGCGGCGGCGAGCAGCAGCAGCCGGGAGACGAGGGCGGCGCCGGTCTTGGTCTGGAGGACCTGTCCGAGGAGGTCGAGGTCGAAGACGTCCCCGAGTTTTCCGGATCCGGCGTAGGAGCCGCGCAGGAGCAGCAGGAAGAGAGTGGCGGCGGTCATGGCGAGCCAGCCGGAGAGGACGAGGCGTTGCATGGCCCGCACTCCGGTGCCGCGTGGCCAGCAGGCGAGGACGAAGACGGCCCCGCCGGCCATCACGATGAACCCGGCGTACGAGGCGTACCGGCCGAGGCCGTAGAGCCAGCCGACGACTCCGCCGCCGGCCACCTGGTCGGACACCGACACGGTGGTCTCGGAGGGGGAGCCGATGGAGAAGGTGTAGGCGCCGGCGACGGGGTGGCTGTCGGCGGAGACGACCTGGTAGGTCACGGTGTAGGTGCCGTCGGGCAGCCCGGTGTGCAGCTGGACGGCGTAGGTGGCGCCGCCGACCTCGGACGGTTTGCCGGTGTCGACGCGGGTGCCCTTGGGGTCCAGGACGCGCACGGAGTCGTCGTTCATCGAGACGGTCTCGGAGAAGGTGAGCGACACCTGCGTGGGTGCCTTGTCGACCACCACCCCCTGCGCGGGGTCGCTGCCGGTCAGCGCGGCGTGCGCGGAGGCGGGTCCGGCGCCGGCCAGGAGTGCGCCGGCGACCGCCAGGAACAGCAGCACGAGCATCCGGACGCGGGGGGCGATGGTCTGCGTCAAGGTGGTCCCTCCCTCAGTGGCCGGTCTTGGGGGTGTACGTGGCGGACTTCACCGGCATCTCGACCGTGAGGGGGTCGGAGGAGGCGAAGTGGAGCCGGACGGTCACGGTGTCGCCCTGTACCGGCTTCGTCTTCAGCATCTCGAACATCAGGTGGTTGCCGCCGCTGTTGAACACGAGTCGACCGTGTGCGGGCACGTCGAAGGAGCCGACCTGCTCCATTGAGGATCCGGCGGTCCTGTGGAGGGTCACCTGGCCCGCGGCCGGGCTGGTGACGGAGGTCAGCTCGTCCTGGGCGTCGCCCTTGTTCACGATGGTGAGGAAGCCGGCGGCCATGGTGTCGGAGACGGGCTGCGGGATGTAGGCGGCCTGGACGGACAGGTCGGCGGTGCCGTCGGCGTCCGATCCGCAGCCCGCCAGCAGGAGTGCGCCCGTGACCATCGTGGCGGGTACGGCGAGCAGTCGTGCGGACCGCGTCGGCCTCACGGGTTCTCCCCCTTGACGATCTTGGGGAGGTCCTTGGTGTAGTCGTCGACCGTGGCGCTCTCGCCGTACAGGAGGTAGCCCGCGTCCGTCTTCGGGGAGAAGGCGACGACCTGGGTTCCGTGGGTGGAGACGATCTTGCCGTTCTTGTCCTTGTGAGGGGGTTCGACGGTGATGCCGAGGCGGCGGGCGGCGGCCTGGACAGTGGCGAACTTTCCGCTCAGGCCGACGACCTGGGGGTCGATGCCCTGGAGCCATTTGCCGAGCGCGGCCGGGGTGTCGCGGTCCGGGTCGGTGGTGACGAACACGACGCGCAGGGCGTCCTGCTGGGCCTTGGGCAGTTGCTTCTTGGCGACGGCGATGTTGTTCATCGTCAGCGGGCAGACGTCGGGGCAGTTGGTGTAGCCGAAGTAGATCAGCGTGGGGTGGCCGGCGGTCTCCTTGCGGAGGTCGTACGGCTTGCCCTGG
The DNA here is from genome assembly GCF_036226605.1 of Streptomyces sp. NBC_00704. Taxonomy (NCBI): domain Bacteria; kingdom Bacillati; phylum Actinomycetota; class Actinomycetes; order Kitasatosporales; family Streptomycetaceae; genus Streptomyces; species Streptomyces sp. NBC_00704. The sequence goes on along the minus strand of NZ_CP109000.1, from coordinate 4,022,607 downwards.
GTGTCGGTGAGCACCAGGGCGGGCTTGGTGAAGGGCTGGTCGAGCACGGTCACGGGCCGCTGGGCGGTGTCCTGGGAGACGGAGGCCACGGAACTGCCGCTGTCGTCGTTGCCGCAGGCGGAGAGGGTGAGGGTGGCGGCCGCGATCAGCGCGGCCGCGGCGAACGTCTTGTTACGCATAGAGAAATGTCCCAGATGTATGGAATTCGGCGCGCACCGGGTGCTCGGCGGGGTGCACGGCCCGCCGTACGGATAGGAGTACGGCGGCCTCCGCGCCCCGGTGCGTCCCGGTGCGCACCGCGGGGAGCCGGCGTCGGACGGCGGCGGCCGTCCGGCGCGGCGGGGGATCAGGCCTCGGTGGCGGGGGTGCGGCGGCGTCCGGCGAGCACGCCGTAGGCGACGCCGGCGGCGCCGACCACGATGCCGACCACGCCGAGGACCCGGGCGGTGGTGTCGCTGCCGTCGGAGCCGGCGGCGGCGGTCGTGGCGGCGGTCGCCTTGGCGTCGTCGGACTTGTCGGAGGCGTCGTCGGCGGCGGCGCCGTGGTGGCCGTCCTTGGCGGGGGCGGTCAGGGCGAGCACGGGGGCCGGGTTCTCGGGCTCCTCCGCGCCGTCCTCCTTGACCTCGATCCAGCGCACGACCTCCTTGTCGGAGTACGTCTGGATCGCCTTGAAGACCAGTTCGTCGGCGTCCTCGGGGAGCGCGCCGACGGACACCGGGAACTTCTGGAAGAAGCCGGGCTGGACGCCGCCGCCGGTGGCGGTCCAGGTGATCTTGGAGACGGCTTCGGAGATCTGCTTGCCGTGGACCTCGAGGGGCTTGGCGAGCTTGGCCTTGGTGACGACGATCTTCCAGCCCGGGATCGGCTCCGGCATCGCGGAGGCCAGCGGGTGGTCGGCCGGGAAGGCGACCTCGAGCTTGGCGGTCGAGGCGTCGTCCCGCTCGTTGGGGACCTTGAAGTCGACGACCGCGTAGCCGCCCTTGGCCGCGGCGCCTTCGGCGGCGACGCTCACGTGGGCGAGGGCGGGCGAGGACAGGGCCAGGACGCCGGCCCCGGCGGCGGCAGCGGCGGCGGCGACACGGGTGGCGATACGAGAGGCCTTCATGGCAGGGAGCACTCCACTCTGAGTGAGTCTGTGGCTGGGGAGGCGTGGGCACGGTGGTGCGCACGCGCGCGTGCCGCACGACGGCGGCCGCTCTCCCCGGTCGTGGTGGAGTGCTGGTCGTGTCGTGTCAGGCAGCGAGGGCGAGGGCGGCCGGGTGCGGCGGGCCTCGACGGATCACCGAGTGCTGGAGTGCGGTGATGCGGGGAGCGGCCGGAGCGGGCAGACCGGCGCACGGGACGCGCGGTCCCGCTCCGGGCGCGGCCGGCAGACCCGCGAGCAGGGCGCGCACCAGCGCGAGCGCCCCGCGCAGGGACCGTACGAGCGCCCCCTCGGCGACTCCGTGGGCCGACAGGGCGAGCAGCCGCAGCAGGGCCTTGTCGCCGCGCCGCAGCAGCCAGCCGGCGGCGACGGCCGCCAGGACGTGGCCCAGCAGCATCGGCAGGGACGGCAGCAGGGGGATCGGCGAGCCGGACGTGGACAGGACGTCCGCGGAATGGCGCATCGACCCCATCCCGGTCATGCCGTCCATGGCCGTCGCACCGCCGCCGCCCGTAGCGCCGGGGTGGAGCCGGGCGTTCACCAGGATCTTCTGCGCCTCGGCCGGGCTGATCGCGGCCGCCGTGGCCCCGCACACCAGCCGGGCCGCCCGGGCGACGAGCGCGGCGTCCGTCCCGGCCAGCGGGGCGGAGACGTCGGCGGAGAGCGGGGCGGTCGCCGCGACGGTGTGCTGGCCGAGCCCGAAGAGGGTGTGCAGCGCGCTCTGCCCGACCGCGAGCAGGGCCGCGATGCCCGGCAGCGAGCGCTCGCGCCCGGCGAGCGGCACCACGACCGCGAGGACGCCCAGGAACCCCGCGCCCAGCGTCCACAGCGGGACGACGGCGCAGGAGGCCACCGAATGCCCGACAGCGGCCAGCACGACGCAGACCGCGGCGAACACCGCGGCCCGCAGCAGCCGTAGATCGCGACCGGAGCACGCGCTGTGGGGGGCAGTCATGGCGGGCTCATCATCGCACTGGCCCCACGACCGCCGTACGGCAGGTCCACAAGGTCGCAAAGATCCCCGGGGGCCCGCCAGAAGCGGAAGATCACTTTCCGTCAGGGCAGGTGCTCCTGGTGCCGATGGGTCCCGCATACACCGATTCCAGGCCTGCGTGCATCCCCCATATGGGCGGCATCACGCGGAAATCGCGCTTACATACGGCCCGGTGCGGCAATACGTATCGGTATGTCGAGCCGCAGCCAGGAGGCTGGAGCATGAGCATCTGGTGGTCACTGCATCTGCGGCGCGAAGCCGCGAGCGTGCCGCTCGCCCGCCGCCTGCTGCTCGGCACCATGGAGACGGCGGGCGTCGATCCCGACGTCAGCTACGACCTCTCCGTGGCCCTGAGCGAGGCCTGCGCCAACGCCGTCGAACACGGCGGCGAGACCGCGTACGGCGGCTGTTCGGAGGCGTACCGCGTCACCGCCTACCTCGACGGCCAGACGTGCCGGATCGAGGTGGCCGACTCGGGCCCCGGATTCACCGCCGAACGCCCCGCGCCCGCACCGACGCGCACGAACACCGACGCCGAACACGGCCGGGGCCTCTTCCTCATCCAGGAGCTCGCCGACCACGTCCACATCGGCAACAAGCCGGGGCGCGCCGGCGCCGTGGTGAGCTTCGACAAGATCCTCAAGTGGCGCAAGGACGCCCCGCTGATCGCCGTCTGACCCACGCCGTCCGACCCACGCCGTCCGACCCACGTCGTCCGACCCACGCCGTCCGGCCCTCCTCGGACCGCACGACCGCCCGTCAGGCCGCCCGTCCGGCAGGGGACTTCGCGATCCATGCGCGCGCTCACGGGTTACTCCCGGCGTGACCACCGCTCGGCCTTCGCCGACACCTCGACGGCGCGCCGGTGCGCGTCACCGAGGGCGCGAGCGGGATGCGGCCGAGGGCCGTGCGGCGGCGTGGGCAGGTGACGTCACGCCGCCGCTGCGGCCGGCCGCAGCGACGGCGACGGCGACGGCGGCGACGACGACGGCGGCGTCCGGACGGCGGCCGCTCGGCGGGCCGCCGGGCCCATCGCGTACGACGCCGCCACCGTCGCCGCGCCCAGCAGCAGCCAGCCGGGCGTGCCCCACTCGACCAGCAGCCAGGTCAGGACCAGGGGGCCGAGCGTGCGGGCCACCGTCACCCCGGTCCCGAACAGCCCCTGGTACTCGCCGACGCGGTCGGCCGGCGCCAGGTCGAAGGACAGCTGCCAGGAACCCGCCGACTGCCCCATCTCGGCCGCCGCCTGCAACGCCGACCCCAGCACCAGCACACCCGCCGCCACCCACGGCGAGGCCCCGGCGGACAGCGCGAACACCGCGCACGCACCGCACATCACCCAGCCCGCACGGCGCACCGCGCGCGTGGCGCTAGCGGGCCCCCGCACACCCCGCGCCATCCGCACCTGGAACACGGTCACCGCGGCGGTGTTGAGCACGAACAGCGCCGACACCAGCCAGGCGGGCGCGTCCGTCCGCCGGGTGATCCACAGCGGCAGGACGAGGCTGAGCAACGGCATCCTCAGCAGCAGCACGGTGTTCAGGAGCGCCACGACCGCGTACGGCCGGTCCCTCAGCACGCCCAGCGCGCTTCCGCCCGGCCGGGCCGCTCGCGGAGCCACCCGCGGCAGCGCGGCCAGCAGCAGCGCGCACACCAGGAAGCTCACCGCGTCGACCGCGAACACCGCGAGGTACGCCTCCCGCGTCCCGGCGTGCAGCGCGAGTCCGCCGAGGCCCGCGCCGACCGCCAGACCGGCGTTCAGCGTCGCCTGGAGCCGCGCCAGCAGCCCTGTCCGCTCCCCGGCCGGCGCGAGGCCGGCCAGCAGCGCCTGGCGGGCCGCCGCGAGCCCCGACTGAGCGGCCGCGTACGCGCACGCCACGAGGACGAACGGCACGAAGCCGCGCACCAGGGCGAAGGACGCCACGGTGAGCCCGGTCGCCAGCGCCAGCAGCACCGCCGTGCCGCGCGCTCCACGCCGGTCGGCCAGCCGTCCCAGCGGCACCCCCGCCAGCGAGCCCACCGCCCACCCGAGGGTCAGCCCCAGCCCCACGCGCGCGGGGGCGAGACCGATCACCTGGGTGAAGTACAGGGCCGACGTCGTGTAAAAGGCGCCGTCCCCGACCGAGTTGCTCAACTGCGCCAGCGCGAGCAGCCGTTGCGGGCCCGTCCGCCGCGCCGCCGCCCGCCGCGCGGGAGTCTTCGTCGTCATGGGAACGACGCTAGGGGTGCGTTGGACCGATGGGCAGAACCAATGGAGAACAGGTTCATTGGCCCAATCGCGCCCGAAGGGAAGACAGCCGACGAGCACACGGCTGACGAGCAGACGGCCGACGAGCAGACGGCGAGACATCAGGCGGCCAGACAGCAGGCGAGGTCGGCCGCCAGACGCCGGCCGCCAGACGCCGGCCGGCAGACGCCGGCCGCCAGACGCCGGCCGGCAGACAGCCGGCCAGTAGACACCCCGGCCCGAGGGCGGCCGGAGAGGACCGGCGCGCCCGCCCGCGCTCGCTCCCGGCGCGGCGCTGCGGGTCACCTGCTCCGGGGCACCTGCTCCGGAGCAGGTGCCCCGGAGCACATCCCTTCGAGCGCCCGCGCGAGCGCTTCCAGCGCCTCGGGGTAGGCGCCCTCCCTGGGCGTGCCGTAGCCGACGACCAGCCCCTGGGGCCGTCGCTCCGCCCCGTCCGGGGCGGCGTCGTGCCAGTGTTCGCCGAGGCGGCCCACCGCGAGCCCCTCCGCGGCCGCCCGCGCCAGCGCCTCCTCCTCGTCGGCCACGTCCACCAGCGCGTGCAGCCCGGCCGCGATCCCGCGCACGCGCCGGTCCGCGCCCAGCCGGTCGAGCAGCAGGTCGCGGCGGCGCCGGTAGCGCAGACGGCACGCGCGCACGTGACGGTCGTAGGCGTGGGCGGTGATCATTTCGGTGAGCGCGAGCTGCCCGAGGGACTCGGTGTGGTGGTCGCTGTGCAGCTTGGCGTCGACGACGGCGTCCACCAGCCGCGGCGGCAGCACCATCCAGCCGAGCCGCAGCGCCGGCCCGAGCGTCTTGGAGGCGGTGCCCAGGTAGACGACCTGTCCCGGCGCCATGCCCTGCAGCGCGCCGACGGGCTGGCGGTCGTAGCGGAACTCCCCGTCGTAGTCGTCCTCGACGATGAGGCCGTCACGCGCGCGTGCCCATTCGGTCAGCGCCCGCCGCCGCCCGGGGTGCAGTGTCCCGCCGGTCGGGTACTGGTGGGCCGGCGTGACGACGACCGCGCCCGCGTCGCCGAGTTCCGCGACGCGCACGCCGTCGTCGTCGACCGGGGCCGCGGTCACGGTTCCGCCGTTGTGCCGTACGACCTCGCGGTGGAAGGGCAGACCGGGGTCCTCCATCGCGATCGGGGCGTCGCCCAGCACGCGCGTGAGGAGGGCGAGACCCTGCACGTACCCGGCGGTGACGACGATCCGCTCGGGCGGCGCGAGGACGCCACGGGCCCGTCCCAGGTACCCGGACAGGGCGGTGCGCAGTTCGATGCGGCCGCGCGGGTCGCCGTAGTCGTACGCGGGGGAGGGCGCCGCCGCGAGGGCGCGGCGCATCGCGCGCAGCCAGGCCGCGGCCGGGAACGCCCCCACGTCGGGGCTGCCGGGCCGCAGGTCGAAGCGCGGCGCACGCGCGCGTGCGGCGGCCTCGGGCGGTTCGGCGGCGGCGGGGGGCAGGGGTGCGACCTGGGTGCCGGAGCCCTGCCGGGCGGTGAGGTAGCCCTCGGCGACGAGTTGGTCGTAGGCCGCCTTGACGGTGTTGCGCGACATCCCGAGCTCGGCCGCGAGCCGCCGCGTGGCGGGCAGCAGGGCGCCGGGCGGGAGCCGTCCGTCGCGCACGGCGTCCCGCAGGGCGCGTTCGAGCCCGGCGCGGCGCCCCTCGGCGGAGTCCGCCTCCACGTGCAGGTCCACGACCACCCCTTCCGGGCCGGGCGCCCGCGGGAGCGCCCCGCACGCCCCGGCCTCCGCGCCCCGCATCTCCCCGCCCGGCGGTCCCCACGCCCCCGCGGGGTTCACGGGCCCCTGTCGTGCGACGGCCGGGCACCCGCCGGGCGTCCGCCCGCCGAGTGCCCGGCCGTCGTCGTGCGTGACCCGCGTCAGCCGGTCAGCGACGCCATCCAGCGCTCGACCTCGTCCGACGTCCGGGGCAGCGCGGCGCTGAGGTTCCGGTTGCCGTCCTCGGTGACGAGGATGTCGTCCTCGATGCGGACGCCGATGCCCCGGTACTCCTCGGGCACGGTGAGGTCGTCGGCCTGGAAGTACAGGCCGGGCTCGACGGTCAGCACCATGCCGGGCTCCAGGGTGCCGTCGACGTAGGACTCCACGCGCGCGGCGGCGCAGTCGTGGACGTCCATGCCGAGCATGTGCCCGGTGCCGTGCAGCGTCCAGCGGCGCTGGAGACCGAGTTCCAGGACCCGCTCGACCGGCCCTTCGACCAGGCCCCACTCGACGAGCCGCTCGGTCAGCACGCGCTGTGCAGCGTCGTGGAAGTCGCGGTACTTGGCGCCCGGCTTCACCGCGGCGATGCCGGCCTCCTGGGCGTCGTACACCGCGTCGTAGATCTTCTTCTGGATCTCCGTGTAGCGGCCGTCGACCGGCAGCGTGCGCGTGACGTCGGCCGTGTAGTACGTGTGGGTCTCGACGCCCGCGTCGAGCAGGAGCAGGTGGCCCTTGCGCACCGGTCCGTCGTTGCGCACCCAGTGCAGCGTGCAGGCGTGCGGGCCCGAGGCGGCGATGGTGCCGTAGCCCACGTCGTTGCCCTCCACGCGCGCGCGGAGGAAGAACGTGCCCTCGATGTAGCGCTCGCTCGTGGCCTCGGCCCGGTCGAGGACCTTCACGACGTCCTCGAAGCCGCGCACCGTCGAGTCCACGGCCTTCTGCAGCTCGCCGATCTCGAACTCGTCCTTGACCAGACGGGCCTCGGAGAGGAAGACGCGCAGCTCCGCGTCGCGCTCGGCGGTGACCTTGTCGGTCAGGGCGGCCTCGATGCCCGCGTCGTGGCCGCGCACGACCCGCACGGGCCCGGTGGCCTCGCGCAGCCGGCCGGGCAGCTCGCGCACGTCGGAGGCGGGGATGCCGTACAGCTGCTCGGCCTCGCCGAGCGAGTGCCGGCGGCCCACCCACAGCTCGCCCTGGCCGGACAGCCAGAACTCGCCGTTCTCCCGGTCGGAGCGGGGCAGCAGGTAGATCGTCGCCTGGTGGCCGCCGGCGACGGGCTCCAGGACGAGGACGCCGTCCTCCGTCTGGTTGCCGGTCAGGTAGGCGTACTCGACGGACGCGCGGAAGGCGTACTCCGTGTCGTTGGAGCGCGTCTTCAGGTTGCCCGCGGGGATCACCAGACGCTCGCCCGGGAAGCGCGCCGAGAGCGCGGCGCGGCGGGCGGCGGTCTGCGCGGACTGGGCGATCGGCTCCAGATCGCGCAGCTCCGTGTCGGCCCAGCCGGACTTCATGTTCTCGGCCAGCTCGTCGGACACGCCCGGGTACAGGCCGTTCTTCCGCTGCTTGATGGGCTCTTCCGACTCTTCCGGGGTCTCCGGGGTGAGCTCGTCGGCCACGGTCATCCTCCTAGATACGGCACTGGACCCCCTCCATCGTACGGTCGTACGTAAGAGGGCCCAGAGGAGAAGGACCTGTCGCCGGGCCGGTCACGGACTGTCGTCGCCGTCCTACTCGAAGCGGGCCGCCAGCAGCACGACGTCCTCGTCGCCGTCCTGCCCGTCCGGCCCGCCCCGTCCGTCGGCTCCGCCCGGTGCGCTCCGTCCGTCCGGTCCGTCGGGCAGGAGCGTGCGCAGCACGTGGTCGGCGATCGCGCCCGGGTCGCCGCGCAGCGGTCTGGGCACGCTCGCGGCGGCCGCGTGCAGGCGGGCGAAGGCGCGGTCGACGGGCTCGCCGGTGCGGTGCAGGAGGCCGTCGGTGTAGAGCAGGACCGTCTCGCCGGGCTCCGCCTCCAGTTCCACGCTGGGCGCCTCCCAGCAGGCGAGCATGCCCAGCGGCGCGGAGACGGAGGTCTCCACGAACTCCGTGCGCCGCTCGCCGACCAGCAGCGGCGGGCAGTGCCCCGCGCCGGCCAGGGTGATCTTGCGCAGGGCGGGCTCGCAGTAGGCGAACAGCGCGGTGGCGGACCGTGCGGGCTCGGTGAGCCGCAGCAGCAGCTCCAGATCGGACAGGACGGCGACGGGGTCCTCGCCCTCCATCACGGCGTACGCCCGCAGGGAGGCGCGCAGCCGGCCCATCGCGGCGACCGCGCTCGGCCCGGACCCGGTGACGGAGCCCACGGCAAGCCCCAGCGCGGCGTCCGGCAGCGGCAGCGCGTCGTACCAGTCGCCGCCGCCGCGCGGGCCGGTGCGGTGCCGGGCGGCGAGCTGGACGCCGGGCACCCGCGGCAGCCGGGACGGCAGGAGTTCCTCGGCCATCGTGCGCATGCACGCGCGTGTGCGCTCGAGTTCCACGAGCCGGGCGAGGTGCTCGGCGGCGTACCGGACGTACAGGCCGGCCAGGTGGCGCCGGCGTTCGCCCGGTTCGGCGGGCTCGTCGTAGAGCCAGACGGCGGCGCCGAGCCGGCCCGGCGCGCCGTCCGCCCGCAGCGGCAGCGCGTAGCTCGCGGCGTAGCCGAGGCGGGCGGCCACCTCGCGGTGGCGGGGGTCCAGGCCGTCCCCGGCGAGCAGGTCGGGCTCGGCGATCTCCCCCTCGCCGCCGGGCAGTCCGTCGAGGATGCGGCCGTAGGCCAGGGCGCTGCGGGGCACGGTCTCGATGTGGCCGAGGTCGGCTCGGCCGAGGCCCAGGCCGATCGTGGTGTCGGGGCCGAGCCGGTCGGCGGGCTCCAGGACCACGAGGCCGCGGCGGGCGCCCACGAGGGCGGCTCCGGCGTGCAGCAGCTCCGTCAGGGCGTCCGCCAGCACGTCGGTGCGCGCCAGGCGTTCGGTGAGTTCGTGCAGGGTGGTGAGGTCCGAGACCCAGCCGGCGAGCCGGTCCGTCAGCACGGCTCCGGGACCGGAGGCAAGCGGGGGGCCGGGGGGAGGCGCGGGGAGGGTCGCGTGGCCCGGGGCGGCGGGCGCGGGCGGGACAGTGTGTGCGGGCGAGGGAACCGTTGAATCGATTCCGGCCACTTTCGGAGGGTGAGGGGCGTTCATGGCGTCCGGCTCTCGGACCGGAGCGTATTGCTCAAAAGCATCGCAAACCCCCATGTCATTCTGCGCCGCTAGCGGTGTCTCCACATGTACACGCACTCGTGAGGGGATGTCCAGCATTGTCCTGCTGGGATTACTGGTGTCCGCTGGGTCTTTGGGAGAATCACGCATGGTTCTTCCGGCTCCCTTGCGAAAATGCGAAGTTGGCCTAAAACTGCCTCGGGTAAGGGGTGATTGCGGTCGACTGGGTTTGCTCGACGGAGCGTCACAGCGGACGCGGTGGGTACGTACTCGGTAAGGGCCGGGGTCGTCGGGGGCTCGTAGGGAGCCTCCCGGAACCCGGTGACCGGACCGGGCGTCATAGTCATCGACGACCGTGCCCCATCCTCCCGTGGTGGAGGCGGAGAGAAATACGCGCGACGCCAAACGCCAGACTTCGCCACCCCACGCCACACCCAGGCACGAGAGGGACGCAAGTCGGACGGAGCGGCCGCGGAGGCAGCCGCCACCTCGACCCTGAGGGGTCTCCCTTGTCCAGGACAGGGGTGTGATGCGCCACAAGGTACGCACAGTGAAGTGATCGACACATGGTGTGATGAGACCCACGGTGTTGCCAGCGGTGCAACGGAAAGGAACGAGCGCTCATGCGCGAGATCCTCGGAAAGCGACGCAGGCTGCTGTCCCGGCGCGACGACGGAGGGCCCGACTTGCTCGACGCGGCCCTGACGTTCGCGACGCGATGGCAGTGGCCCGTCCTCCCAGGGGCGACGGCGGACCAGCGGAGCACGTCCCGCTGCACCTGCCCCGACCCGGAGTGCACGGTCCCCGGCGCCCATCCCTTCGATCCCGGCCTCCTCGCGGCCACCACCGACGCCCGCATGGTGCGCTGGTGGTGGGGCAACCGGCCGGCGTCGCCGATCATCCTGGCCACCGGGGGCGCCGCCCCCTGCGCGGTCAGCCTCCCGGCCCTCGCCGCCTCGCGCGCGCTCGTGGCGCTCGACCTGCAGGGCATGCGCCTCGGCCCGGTGGTGGCCTCCCCCACCCGCTGGTTCTTCCTGGTGCGGCCGTACTCGATGGAGCAGCTCGGTGAGCTGCTCTACGCCAAGGACTTCGTCCCCGGCTCGCTGCGCTTCCACGGCGACGGCGGATACATCGCCCTGCCGCCGTCGGAGACCGGCCGCGGCGGCATCCGCTGGGAACGCGCGCCGCTGCCCGGCTCGGCCTCGCCCTGGGTGCCCGACGTCGAGGCCCTCGTGGACGCCGTCGTCGACGCCCTCACTCGTACGGGTGTGAGCGCCCCCGAGTTGTAGGGGTGTCGGGCGCGCACCGGGCGGCAAGCCCGGGTTCGCCCTCTATCTTCCGGTGCATGAACCTTCGTCTCCTCGCCCTCGGGGGCGCCGTGGCCGGCGCGATCGCACTGCCTCTGGCCATGGCGTCCGCGGGGCCGGTCGGCGACGAGGGACGCACGGCCGACACGGCCGTCACCCGCGCCCTCGACCTGAGCGACCCGCGCGCCGCCGGACCGGCCGGCCCGCCCGGCGCGGAACGTCACGGCCCGCGAGCCGCGGAACCTCACCGTCCGCGCGCCGGGGAGCACGGCGACCGCAAGGCGCCCTACGCCGCGCCCTCCCGGTCTCCGCTGCTGCTCGGCCTGGGGCTGGCCACCGCCGCCCGCTGCGGCCCCGAGCTGACCTCCCCCGACGGCGTGGAGGCGCAGACCTGCGTGCTGTCCCAGGGCGAGGACACCTGGGCGCGCACGTACTACCGCAACGCCACCGGGCGCGCCCTGGGCGCCTTCCTGAGCCTCATGGGTCCCGCGGGCCGCACGGTGCAGACGAAATGCGCGGTGGGCGCCGAGGACGAACCGCTGTCCTGCGAGACGCCCCACGAACGCAGCCGTGGCGATCTGCCCGCCTACACGGCGGTCGCGGAGTTCGCACGAGCATCGGAGGGCGGACGGCTGCTGTTGCGCTCCGGCAGCAACTCGCCGACGGACACGGGGAGTTGACGTGCGCTGTCTCCGCGTGAGCGGATTCGCGCACGGAAAAACCCGGTTGCTGGCGACGGGGGATGCACCAGCAACCGGGCTACTCGAACGGTAACAAGAGATCGGCCCTGCGCAAATTCGATCTCTAGTTTTCATCGGCTTTCCGGACACGGGCGAATCGGTGCTTGTGGCGTCGACTCGCCTTGTGCGGACGGCAGTTGTGAGCGGACTCACCCCGGCCGCCCGCACCTCAGTCCCGAACGGCCCTTCCACCGGGGCCTGTTGGAACCCTGTGCGTCAGCTGAGCGTCACCTGTCGGTTGGTGAGGCCGCCCCGCGCGCGACGCTCGTCCGCCGTGAGCGGCGCGTCCGAGGCCAGGGCGACGGCGAGCCGCTCGGCGAACTCCGCGGCCGGCTTCTCCACGTCGTCCGCGGTGACCGCGCTCGGCAGGTCCCACACCGGCACCGTCAGACCGTGCGCCCGGAAGGAGCCCACCAGCCGCGTGCCCTCCCCGAGACCGGCCGCGCCCGCGGCGTGCAGCCGCGCGAGAGCGTCCAGAAGCCGCTCCTCCGGGTGCGGCATGACCCAGCGCAGATGGTTCTTCTCCGGCGTCTCGCACCAGTACGCGGCGTCCACCCCGGTCAGCTTGACGGTGGGGATGGCCGCGGCGTTCGCCCGCTCCAGGGAGGCGGCCACCTCGGGCGCGGCGTTCTCCGGGTCCGGCACCCAGAACTCGAAACCGCTGTGCACAACTGGCGCGAACGTGCCCTCCGGGTCGAGCAGGTCCTGCATCCGCGGACCGTCGGCCGGGGCGCGGCGCGCCTGGACCGGGGTCCCCGGCTCCGCTTCCAGGGCGCGCGTCAGGGTGTCGGCCAGGTCGCGGCTGATGTCCCCGGACGGCGTGTCGTTCTGGAGGCCGAGCAGCACCGAGCCGTCGTCCCGGCGCAGGGCGGGCCACGCCATCGGCAGCACCGTGGCGAGCGTGACCGACGGAACGCCCTCGGGCAGGCCGTCCCTGAGCGCCAGTTCCACCGTGGCGGCCGGCACCAGCTCGCGCAGCGCCACCCAGTCGCCCTCGCCCGGCAGCCCCTCGAAGGGGCGCTGCACCAGCTCGGTCACGGCGTGCGCGGCGGCCCGGCCGTGACAGGCCTTGTAGCGGCGGCCACTGCCGCAGGGGCAGGGCTCCCGCGCGCCGACGACCGGGATGTCCCCGTCGGTGAGCTGCGGCCGCTTGGCCTTCGTCTGGGGTCGCTTCTTGGCCACTGGGTGTCTCCCGGGTACGGCTCGTCTGATACGCCGGGAGCCTAACCGTTCGCACGCTCCGTCACCGGAACCTGTGGACAACGCCCGGCTCGCGGACGGCAGACGGCGGACGGCACGGGGGCAGACGCGGCTGCGGCCGCGCGGTGATCCGAACGACAGGCCCTGGCTGGCTAGACCACGTCGTCGAACCTCTCAGGGCAGTACAGCTAGTCCATGTCGTCGAAGACGTCCGCGAAGTCCAGGCCGGCCATGGACGCGACCGAAGGGGCCGCGACCCGGGACGCGAAGTCGTCGCGCCGGCAGCCCGCGTCGGGGTCGTACACGTCCGCGTGGACGACGACCCACACCGTGACCTCGCCGCGCGCGTCGTCGCGGACGCCCCAGTCGTCGGCCAGCGCCGTGATGATGTTGAGCCCGCGGCCGCCGTGGGCGGTGACGGACGGGGTCGCCGGGGCGGGGCGGGTCGGGCCGCCGCCGTCGGTCACCTCGACCACCAGCCGGCCGCCCGGATCGACGCGCCAGGCGGCCCGGACGTCCCCGTCCCCGGACAGGGCGTCGCCCAGTGGTCTGCCGTGCTTGCAGGCGTTGCTCAAGAGTTCGGAAAGGATCAGTACGGCGTCGTCGATGACCGATTCCGACACCCCGCCCCTGCGCAGCTGATCGCGCATGCGGTGTCTCGCGTTCCCCACGCCCGCAGGGCCATGGGGTACGGCCATGCTCGACGACGCGGGCACCTCCTGTGCCACCACCAACGCCACCCCCGAGACCTCCTTCGCCCCACGCCACGGTGTGGATGCCCCATTGGCCTGTACCGGAAACCGGCCGGCGCAGGTCCGGGGACGCATTCGGCACGACCGAACACGGACCGAACGCGCCGGAGCACTCCCTGTGAGGGGCTGGTCAGCGAGTGGCTGAATCTGGGCGGTATGGCTGAGAACGGAGAATGCTGTAGGTGGCGCTGTGGGTCAAGAGGTATGGATGGGGCTTCTGGGACGTGTGTGGCCTCCGAGGGACAACGAGGGCTCCCGGACGGCTTCCGGAGGGCTTCCGGCAGAGCCGTACGACCGCTCGATTCCGGCCCGTGCGGAGGAGTCGCAGCCGGGCCGAGCCGGGCTGACCGGGCCTGGCCGGGCGGGGCGGGGGCGATTCAGCGGCCCAGGCGTCGCAGGGTCGCGCGCGGACGGTTGGTGATGATGGCGTCGACGCCCAGCCCGACGCAGAGGTCGACGTCCCGCGGCTCGTTCACGGTCCACACGTGCACCTGGTGACCGGCCCGCTTCAGCCGCTCGACGTACGCCGGGTGACCGCGCACGATGCGGATCGAGGGGCCGGCGATCCCGACTCCCGCGGGCAGCCGTCCGTCGCGCAGCCGGGGCGAGACGAACTGCATCAGGTAGACGGCCGGGATCGTGGGCGCGGCGGCGTGCACCCGGTGCAGCGAGCGCGCCGAGAAGCTCATGATCCGCACCGGTGACTCGGCCGGGGAGGCGGGCGCGTCCAGGCCGAAGCGCTTGAGCAGCGTCAGCAGCCGCTCCTCCACCTGTCCGGCCCAGCGGGTCGGATGCTTCGTCTCGATGGCCAGCTCGACCCGCCGTCCCGCGTCGGAGACCAGCTCCAGGAGCCGCTCGAGGGTCAGGACGGAGGTCTCCTCGCGGTCCTCGGGCCGGACCTCCCAGTCGGGGTCCTCCTCGCGCGCGTGCCAGGCCTCGTGCGCCTCCTTGGTCTTCCAGGAGCCGAAGTCCAGCGCCGCCAGGTCGGCGAGTTCCAGGGCGGAGACCGCGCCGCGTCCGTTGGACGTACGGTTGACGCGGCGGTCGTGCACGCACACGAGGTGACCGTCCGCGGTGAGCCGTACATCGCATTCGAGGGCGTCCGCACCGTCCTCGATCGCCTTCTTGTACGCGGCCAGGGTGTGCTCGGGGGCCTCCTCGGAGGCGCCCCGGTGGGCGACGACTTGAATGTGGTGCTGCCGTGCGTGAGTCACCGCGTCATCGTGCCACCGTCGGACCGTCGTCTGAGAACCCTCTGAGATCTTTTGAAGATGCGCGCTTATTGTGCGTATTGACCCTTATAAAGAAAGACCGTGGACCCACAGGCACCGCTTATGGTGCTCTGACGGCCCGTGGGAAAAGCTGAGACGTACAAAAGGACAGGCAACAGCTTCAGCGCGCCGGGTAGTGGACGAAGCGTGCGACGAAGCGCGTCGAGCGCCGACGAGCACGACCCCGTGCCACCCAGTGCGACCGCCGAAAACAGCCGTGGATCGAGGAGAAGAGCTGTGAGCACCGAGAACGAGGGCAAGAGCGAGGGCACTCAGGTACCCCCGGCCCCGTCCGCACCTCCCGTGCCGGTGGAGTCTCCCTCGGCCGCCTCGCAGGCGTCCGCGCCGGACGCCGGCGCGCCCACCACCCCGCTCCCGGCGGCGCCCCCGCAGGCGCCCGAGCACGTCCCCGCGGGGGCGGCCGGTGCGACCGGCGCGCCCGAGGGCGCCTGGCCGCCGCCCAGTACGCCCCCGGCGGCGCCCGCGCCGACCGCTCCGGTCGACGGCGACTGGCCGCCGCCGACCGTCCCCCACGCCTCCGCCGCGCACGAGTCCGCCGCGCCCCAGGGCCCCCCGGCCGCGTCCGGGAACGACTGGCAGAACCCGCCCCCGGCGACCCCCCTGTACGCCGACGCCGGTGCGGGCACGCACGCGTACGGCGCCGACGGGTCCGGTGCGGGCGGCGCGGGCGGCGGCAGCGGCACCGTCTGGGGAGCCTCCTACCAGCAGCCCGCGCCGAAGTCGGGCCGTGGCCGCGGCGGGCTCGTCGCAGCGGTCCTGATCGCCGCGCTGGTCGCCGGCGGTCTGGGCGGCGGCCTCGGCTACACCCTCGCCAGGAACGACGACGACAGCGGCTCCACCACCGTCTCCGCCTCCACCGAGGGCGGCGCGGTGAAGCGCGATCCCGGCACGGTCGCGGGCGTGGCCGCCAGGGCCCTGCCCAGCACGGTCACCATCGAGGCCGAGTCCAGCAGCGGCGAGGGCGGCACCGGCACCGGGTTCGTCTTCGACACCCAGGGCCACATCGTCACCAACAACCACGTGGTGGCGGAGGCGGTCGACGGAGGCAAGCTGACGGCGACCTTCCCCGACGGCAAGAAGTACAACGCCGAGGTCGTCGGGCACGCCAAGGGCTACGACGTCGCCGTCATCAAGCTGAAGAACGCCCCCTCGGACCTCAAGCCGCTCACCCTCGGCAACTCCGACAAGGTGGCGGTCGGCGACTCGACGATCGCGATCGGCGCCCCCTTCGGACTGTCCAACACGGTCACCACGGGCATCATCAGCGCGAAGAACCGCCCGGTGGCCTCCAGCGACGGCTCCGGCAGCTCCGCCTCCTACATGAGCGCCCTGCAGACGGACGCCTCGATCAACCCGGGCAACTCCGGCGGCCCGCTGCTGGACGCCTCGGGCAACGTCATCGGCATCAACTCCGCGATCCAGTCCACCGGCGGCGGCGGGCTCGGCGGCACCGCCCAGTCCGGCTCGATCGGCCTCGGCTTCGCCATCCCGATCAACCAGGCCAAGAACGTCGCCCAGCAGCTGATCAGGACCGGCGAGCCCGTCTACGCCAAGATCGGCGCGTCGGTCTCCCTCCAGGAGGGCTCGGGCGGCGCGAAGATCACCGACACCGCCGAGGGCGGCTCCTCGGCGGTCGAGTCCGGTGGCCCCGCCGACCGGGCCGGCCTCAAGCCCGGCGACGTCATCACCAAGCTCGACGACATGGTGATCGACAGCGGCCCCACCCTCATCGGCGAGATCTGGACCCACCAGCCCGGCGACAAGGTCACGATCACCTACGAACGCGGCGGCAAGACCCACACCGTCGACCTCACCCTCGGCTCCCGCAAGGGCGACAGCTGACCCCACGCGCGCGTGCCTCCCGGGACGCGGCAACCACCGCCCCCATACGCGCGTGCGCGGCAATGAGTGAGGCGGCCTGCCGGAAGTGTGGCTTCCGGCAGACCGCCTCCGCTCGTCCAAGCTGTCGGATCAGCGGAGCGCACCGTCGGTGATCTGAGTGGCCACGCCGTTCTTGACCACGACCTCGGCCTCCACACCCTTCTTGGCGGCCTTCTCCAGGTCGGCCTCCTCGCAGGGAGCGTCCACCTTCGAGCCGGCGGTGCCGCAGATCTGGCCCCCGCCCAGGATCACGGTGTCCTCGGCGAGGAAGAACGCCTGCTGCTCACCGCCGGCGCCCTGGGCCGCAGGACCGTCGACCAGGTACTTGCCGGGCGCCACGTACCGCACGATGCCGTACCAGGTGCCGCTGACGCCCTTGCCCTTGTCGAGGCCCTCCACGACGGTCTCGCCGGACTCGGACGTGCCCCCGGAACCGGACGTGCTGCCACCGCCGGACGTCTTCCCGACACCGGACGTGCTGCCACCGGTCTTGCTCCCGGGACCGGACGTGCTGCCGCCGGACGTGCTCCCGGAACCGGAGGGAGAGCCGGAGGCACCGCTGACGCCTGTGGCGCCAGACTTGCTCGCCGCCGCGGACACGTCGGCCTTGCCGGAGGAGCTGTCGGCGTCGTCGCTCTGGTTGCACGCCGTCATCAGCAGGGTGCCGCCCAGAAGCGCGGCGGAGACAAGGAAGGCCTTGCGGCGGTTGCGGATCATGTGTCAATTCCCCTGCGTGATCAATGGGTTGGGGCTGAGGTGCGGGCGTTCCCCGGCCCGTGCTTGATCATTATGAGCGGTCCAGGATCCGATCGGATGCCTCGGTCCTTGACCCAGGACAACGCCGTAACGACCCCGTGACAAGACCGACTCGGCGTCACCTGAAGTACCGAAGTGTGGTGCGCTCATGCTCCCGCGGAGGGCCGGCACCGGAGACGGGAGCCTGTGAACCCGCGTGGACCATGCTCCCCGCTTCGAGCCCGCGCCCGGTAGTCTGTACCCGCTCCGCCCCAGGTGGGCCGGGGCGCGGGTGGGTTGCCCGAGCGGCCTAAGGGAACGGTCTTGAAAACCGTCGTGGCGCGAGTCACCGTGGGTTCAAATCCCACACCCACCGCGTAGCAGGTCAGAGGATTGCAGGTCAGAAGGGGTGCCCTCTCCGGAGCGGCACCCCTTCTGCGTGCACCCTGTCTCACCCTGATTCGCCCGTATCCCGGCTTTGACCAGCGCGTGCGGCCAACCTGCGGCCAGGATCTAGGGCTCTTCGGACCCGCTTTCCTGCTCCGCCAATCCCTGCTCGATCAGCGCGTTCATCCTCGCTTCCTCGCCGTCCAAGACCTTGGCGTAGTAGCGCTGGAGCACGGCGACGCTTTGCCCAGCCCGCCGGGCGGTCTCTGCCAGGCTCACCCCCGAACGGAGCCAGAACGACACGCAGGCGTGCCGCAGGTCGTATGGGATGGCGGCGAGCGGAGAGGCCACCTGCGCGGCGGTGAGAGCCTTACGGCGGGCTTCCTTCCATACCGAGCCGTACTCCTGCGACCGGATGGGCCCGCCCCGCACTGCGCTGAACAGCCGACCGTCGTCGGTCCTCCCGGACGCTTCGATGTGGGATCGCAGAATGGAGACCAGCACTGGCGGGATAGGCACTGGCCGAACCGCACGGCGGGCCCGGTGCTTGAGTTGCCTCTCCTCGTACGGCTTGCCGTCGTCGGTCCAGGCGGAACCCACCTGCGGCCGGGCACCGGCGAGCATGAGTCGTCCCCAGCCTTCGGTGGGAAGGTCGCACTGGTCAGCGCTCAGCATGGACACTTCTTCGGGGCGCAGTGCGGCGTAGTAGATGCACGCGAAGAACGCGGCCAAGTGCGCGCCGCGCGGGCCCTGGGCGCGAACGGCGTCCAGCAGCGCTCGTGCTTGCGCCGGCGTAGCGACGCTTCGGACGTCCAACTCCTCTACCGCTTTTGGGGTTTCCCAATGCACGCGGTGCAGGGGGTTGCCGGGCAGCAATTCGTGTTCGACGGCGAGGCGCAGGCAGTTGCTCAGTACCGCCCGGCGGCGTCGGAAGGTGTTGGCTGCGGCCGCTTTGCCATCCTGTCGCTTGGCCAGGTGTTCCAGGACCATGCGCACACGCTTCGCACTGTCCAGGTCGACCACGGCCGGGGCGTTGCGTTCCACCCACGCCAAGGCCTTGGCTTCCGCTTCCGGGGGCTCCTCGCCGTGGCGTCCGGCGTTGAATCCCCACTGGTAGAGGGCGCGGCGCAAGAGGTCGTCCGTCGGCCGTCCCTTTCCCGCCGGGCAGAGCGCCATAGTGGCGATGGTGAGGCTTTCCGCAATGCTCGCTCGGTGCTTTGCTGCCGCAGTCGGCCACTTCCGTGCGGCATGCGCGCGAGCGTGGGCGTACCAGCTCGTGCGGTTCCGCTCGCGCACCTCGGAGACCGGCAGACCGGTCTCCGTGTCGAAGGGCTCGCCCTTGCGGGTCGCGGTCAGCAACTCCGCCCGGCGGGCATCGGCGAGCGTCTTGGTGGCGAACTTCTCCTGATGCTCCGTCCCGTCTACTTGCCAACGGAGCTGGAACGGAGCGGCCTTGCTGGCACGCTTCCGGACGCTCCAAATGCGCACGTCATAGCTGTGCATCTTTGCTCCCTCACGGTGAAGGGGCCCCTGCCGCGCGGCAGGGGCCCCCTCGATGGGTCGACGTCAGGCTGCGATCTCGTGCATGGCCCACCAGGCGTCGAGGTCGGTGCGGCGGCAGCGGAGTTGCCCGTTGGGCAACTTGATGAGCTTGGGGGCCTTGCCGCGGGCGCGCATGCGGTAGAAGGCGGCGCGGCTCATCTCGATCTCTTCGAGGACTTCGGGGAGCTTGAGCATCTTGGGGCGGGCCAAGGTGAAGACTCCTTCTCTGCTTCTGCGGAGGGGGTACCTCTGAGGGCCGCTACTTCCGCTACCGCCGCTACCTCGCAGGTCAGGGGCCCTGTTGAGGTAGCGGGAAGGGGTAGCGGTAGCGGATGGGTAGCGGCGAGGTAGCGGCAAAATCCGGTGCTTGCCGCTACCGCATCACTGCTGGTCAGGCAGCATTTTCCATGCCGGGTAGCGGAGGTAGCGGACTTTCGGGGGGTGGGGGGCAGTAGCGGGCCCAGGCGTCCCAGAGATCGGTGGCGTAGTAGCCCTTGAGGACGCTGCCGGCGGCCTTGATGTTGCGGGAGGTGATCGGCTCGTTGTCGGCCGTCATGTACTCGGCGAGCATCTTGGAAAGCCGCCGGTTGTCGAGCGGCTTGCCGCCCAGGTCGGCCCATGGCGCGTCGTCGAGGGCGTTGAGGCGGTCGAGGATGGCGACGGTGGGCAGGCGGTCGATGCCGACCATGACGTGGTCGCGCAGGTCGGTCAGCAGCCGCACGCCCATGCTGCCCTTGTCGTTGGCGCGTGAGGCCTTGACCAGGGTCAGGCAGGCTTCGCGGGCCCGGTCGGGCCAGGTTCCGCCGGCCGCGTCGGCGATGGCGAGGAGTGGTTCCCACACGTCGGCGGGCCGGTCGGCGACTCCGTCAGGCATGTCCGGCCATGCCCCCATGACGAACCCTCGGGCCTGTTCCGCCCACTCGGCGAGCCGGTCGCGGAGCTTGTGGCCTTCCGCCTCGTGGATGCGGGCCCGGAAGGGTTCGACCTTCTCGTTCCTGGCCCGCCGACGCATGCGGATGATGACGGAGCGGGTCAGGATCGTGTCCGGCAGCGAGCCGAGACCGGCGACCGCGACCGCGCAGTACGAGGGGAAGGCCTGCACGGTCTGGTTGCCGCCGTCGCCGATGCACCGGTAGGTGACCCCGGTGCGACGGTGACCGGCGTTGAGGAACCCGCGCAACTCCTCGTTGTCGCCTGCCTTGGGGCCGAAGACGGTGTCGATCTCGTCGAACAGGATCGTGGGCTTCCCGCCGGGTCCGGAGACGGACCGGAACAGGGCGGCGGCGGACGCGTTCACGGCCGTCATCGGCTGCGGCACGAGGGTTTCCACGATCTCCAGCGCCCGTGTCTTGCCCGACCCCGGCTCGGGGGACAGGAAGGCGATGCGGGGGGTGGAGTCGAAGCAGTCGAGCAGGTGGGCGTGCGCGTCCCACAGGGCGACGGCGACGAACGCGGCTTCGGTGGGGAAGACGTTGAAGCGGCGGTGGAAGGCTTCCACCTCGTCGAGCAGGGCAGCGCCGTCGATGGCGGGCGGGGTCATGCGGCGGTCCTCCGTTCGGTGAGCGTGGCGGGGGTGCCGGTGCAGAAGTGCTTGTGGGCGGCGTAGTCGGCGACCAGGTCGGCCACGTTCTGTTGGCCGGTGGCGGTGGCGGTGTGGCCACAGGGGCAGGCGTACGCGGCGGTGGGGGTGTCGCCGTAGCGCTTGGACCAGCGGGCCCCGTCCCAGTGATGGTGGTACACCGGCGGGGCGTAGACGCGGATCCCAGGTCGTTCGGGCGTCGGGTCAGTACCGATGGGGACGCCCTTACGGGCGACGACCTTGGGCCCGCCCACGGCCGTCGTGTCCACAGGCTTTGCAGCGGCATCCGACCCGGTGGGGGTGGGGGTGATGCTCTTCAGGCGGGGGCGTGGAGGGGTGCTCATGCCGCCCGCCGGCTGCGCTGGTTGTGGGCGATGGACCAGTCCAGGGCGCTGCGCAGGGTGGAGCGGCACTCGGCGACGGTGAGTCCGGTCGCCTCTCCC
Organism: Streptomyces sp. NBC_00704; assembly: GCF_036226605.1. Classification (NCBI taxonomy): domain Bacteria; kingdom Bacillati; phylum Actinomycetota; class Actinomycetes; order Kitasatosporales; family Streptomycetaceae; genus Streptomyces; species Streptomyces sp. NBC_00704. Next base: position 4,001,451 of record NZ_CP109000.1, on the reverse strand, counting down.
GCCTCCTGAAGAGCCTGCTCCACCACGGGCCGGGGGAGGTCACCCCACGCGACGAACCGTCCGAGTGCTCGCGCTGCGCGGAACAACGTCGCTTCGCGTGCGCCGTGTTGGGCGGCGGCGACGTTCCGCGTCTCGTTGGCGAGCGCTACATCCGCGTATGTGCGGGATTGCGTCGTTACGGACCGCGAGGGGGCTTGAGACGCCCTGGGGGCGGGCCGCAGGATGCCTTGCAGCCATCGGGGCAGCGGAGCCGCCTCAGAGCCGCACAGCGCTTCGTAGGGCCCCGTGGGGGTGATGGAGCCGGCCGCGACGACGTATCCACCCCACGCCCTGGTGTCGACCAACGACCCAACGGTGCCTGCGGTGTTGGTCAGTCGGGCCCCGGTGGGGGCGGTGAAGTACAGGTGCTCTCCGCCGCTCGCGGTCCGCGCTCGATAGGTGGCGGGGACGGCGTGCCCGGCGCGCTCGCAGAGCGCTCCGAAGATGGCCGCGCCGCACGGCGCGTCCGAACAGCCCTTGTCCTTCGGCACGTCGAGGTCGACGACCAGCAGCCCGGATGGGCCGGTGGCGATGCCGACGTTGAACGGGCCGTGTGACCAGGCAGCGCGAATGCGGTCCGGGTCGGTCGTGGCGCGCTGCTCCCACTTGCGGTGCCCGCTCGCGCAGGGCCCGGTGCCGGGGCAGGAGGCTTCGCCGTGCAGGGAGGGGCGCTTAGTGCCGGGGCGCAGGGGGAAGACGTGCCATCCGCGTGCGGCGGCGTCGAGCGCTGCACGTAACAGCGCGGATCGTGCGTCATGGGTCATGCTGGAGGTCTCCAGTCCTGTGATGGGTGCTGGTGGACAAGGGCGGCCCCGGTTCTTTGGCGAGATGCGGGGGCCGCCCTTGGCGTAGCTACTGGCCGTTCGCGGCCCAGTGGGCGTACTGCTGACGGACGTAGGCGCGCGGGTCGCAGTCGGCGTCGGCGTCGTCGAGCACGACCAGGAACTTCGCCGCGATGTGGGCGGTGTCGTCGTCGCGGTAGTCGGCTCCGTCGGCGAGCGCGATGCGGTCGAGGACGGCGGCCTTGCGCAGGTAGAAGCCGCGTTCCAGCTTGGTGTAGCAAGCGGCGGTGCCGAGGGCGTGAGTGATCCAGTCGATTTCACTGTGGATGCTGGGGGCGTCGGCGTAGGCCTGCTCGGGCTCGGGCCAGACGTCGGCGTGGTCGGCGTCGAGGTAGAGGCGCACGCGGTTGCCGTCGCGGGCCGGATGGACGGTGACCCGTCCGGCCTTGAACGCGGTCTCCAGTGCGGCGGTGACGCGGTCGGAGTCGGCGGGGTCGCAGATGACGCGGATCTCGAACACGAAAGGGCTCCTGTCAGCCGTTGAAGTGGTTGCGCTTGAAGGTGGCTTTGCGGATGTGGAAGGTGTTGCCGCCGCTCGCGTGGCGGGTGCTGCCGAAGATCTGCACGGCGATCCATCCGCCGAAGATGACCGCGGCCAGCGTGATGAGCTGGGTGATCAGCGCGGTGAGTGCGGCGATGAACGTGGTCAGCAGCAGCAGTCCGCCGCACACGGCGAGGAACCCGATGCCCCCCAGGGCGACGTTCATCGCCGTTCGCGAGACTGCCGGCCGGTGCGCGATCGGATCCGGCTGGGCGGGTTCGACGGCGTACCCGGTGACGATTCGCCCGTCCGGCAGGACCACGCTGGCGACCGTCGGGAGGGCGGCCGGCTGCACCGGCATGAGGGGTGCCGCGTAGGACGTGGCGGGGGCGAGCGGGGTGGGGTGGTGGACTTCCGAAGCCCGGACGGCGGGCTGGTTGTGGGCAGGTTCGGGGTACATGCGGAATCCCTTCCGGTGCTCGGTGGGGGAGGCGGACACACCCCCTGCCGGGGGCGTGGTGGAGGGGGTTTCGGGGGTGCTGACCTGCGGGCCTCCCCGCCTCCCCGAAACGGTGTTTTCGCTGATCACCGTGGGGGAGGCAGGGTTGGGGAGGCGGTTGGGGAGTTCTCCCCGCCTCCCCGGACCGGGGGCCTGTTCCTCCCCGTTAGTGGGAGACGGAAGCGGAACCGTCGGCGTCGCGGTCGGCGAGAGCGCGGGCGATGTCGTCGGCGCGCACGACCATGCGACCGTGGGACTTCTTGGCTTCCGTGCCGGCCGCGTCCAGAACGCGGGTGAGGTCGCCGAACGACCAGCGGCCGTAGGCCTCCGCGTCGAGCACGGACAGACGCTTGATGACGTCCTGCGTGAACACCCGCTTCTCGTCTCCGAGGACGGCGAGGATGTCGGCGAGCGGGTCGCGCTTCTCGCCCCGGTCGACGGCGCGCAGGGTGATGACACCGTTGCGCAGGGCCTTGGCCCGGTCCGTGATGGCCTTGGCATCCTTGTCGCCGATGAAGTGCGTGCGCACGGTGATGGACGACTGGCCCTTGGGGATCTCGATGCCGTCGGAGGCGACGACCAGGGTCCCCTTGTCCAGACCTTGGCGGAGCAGGTGCGGTGCGGCGCCGCCGTTGACGGCCTTCTCGCCGAGGGCCATGACGGCCTGCGCCTCGGTGCCCAGCGCGAGGGAGGCGCGGGTGTGCGCGCCCTCGCGGACCAGCTTGGGAAGGTTCTGGTCGGTTGGGTCCTGCGTGCCCTCGTACATGAGCACGTCGACCACGCGGCCCTGGTTGTGGACCTTGCGCACGGCCATGAAGTAGCGGGACGTGGCCTTGGACCCGCCGTAGGGCCGCTTCTCGTCGTCCACGGCCGGGCACATGAACGCCACCTGCGCCTCGTCCACGATGCCGATCAGCGGATCGAACACCACGGTGGGGTCGGCCTGGCGCGCCGCGATGCGCCGGTTCATCTCGTCGACCAGGCTCTCGACCATCTCGGTCGCCTCGATCACGTGCTCATCGGTCGGCCCCTGGATGAGGACGGTGGCGAGCCCGTCGAACATGGCCCAGTCACCCGCGCCCTTGAGGTCGGCGATCCGGAACTCCACCCGACGGTCCAGCGCCGCCCACAGCGCGAGCGAGCGCAGCGCGGCCGTCTTGCCCTGGTTGGACAATCCCGTGATGAGCAGGTGGCGCTGATACAGGCTCAGCGATGCGGCGTCGCCGCGCAGGTCCTGTCCCCAGGGGGCGCGGCCCTTGGCGTAGTCGGCCGTGATCGTCTCGTCGGTCACCAGAGGGGACGGGCCGATCGGCTCGTCCAGCGCCCCGGAGTCGGCGACCCACAGCCGCACCGTGCGGGCCGCTTCCGGGATGGTGATGAACACCTCGTGCTCGTGCCGGGTGAGGTTCTCGGCGAGCTTGCGCCGCCTGGCCTGTACCTCGTTCGTCGACACCCCGGACGGAAGCGTGACGTCGACTTCCACGCCGCATCCGGCGATCCGGATGGGCCCGAGCATGGACGCGCCGGCGTCGCCCATCTCCTTGATGGCCTTGGCCAGAGTCGACACTCCGAGGTCGCGCAGGGCCTTGACCACGATCGAGGGCGTGATCGGCTCGCCCTCGCCCGATCGGACGTTGGCGGGCATCGCCCACGCGGGCGCGGCCTGCTGCTTGCTGCCGACCGCCCACAGCGCCAGCAGCGCGAGGAACGGGCCCAGCGAGACCAGCGGCCCCCACACCACGCGGACGATCGTGATCAGCAGGTTGATGAACTCGATCACGGCCGCGATGGGGGTGATGACGTCGGTGACGTCCTTGTTCGCGATGGCCATGACGATCCCGAGGGCGACCAGGGACCCGATGCCCATTCCGGTGCCCACGGCCAGGCCCTTGGCGGCGTCGAGCGGGGAGTGGAGGAGGTCCATGCGGCGGCGGTGGCGGGCGTCGCGGTAGCGCTGGGCGCGCTCCTCCCACTCCATGGCCGCGTCCATGTTCCCCGCGGCCTCCGCCGCGCGCATGAACCGCTCGTAGCGGGCGGCGGTCTTGCCGTCCCAGGTGCGGCGGGCCACGATGCGCGCCCCACCGGCCACGTAGAGGGAGTGCCGGGCGACCGCGCGGCCGGCGGTCCTCGTGCGGTCGTGCGTGACGGCCATCTTCACGGCGCGCCCGGAGCGCACCCACAGGGGCACCGGGGCGGGCGGGGAGGGGTCGGGCACGACGGTGAGCACGGTCGGCGCGGCGGGGGTGGTGTCTTTGTGCAGGTGAACGACGTTGTCGGACATGCGGAAGTCTCCTCAACGCCCCACGGCGGGGCGGGGAAGGCGGCGGGAAGGGTGAGGGCCGGGACGGGCGGGGCCGTCCCGGCAGAGCTGTTCAGGCGCGGCGGGCGGGTGTCACCACCAGCGCGACGGCTTCTTCGGCACGAGGTGGGGGTGGCCGTTGCGCATGTGGTCGACGCACTGGGGGCAGTCCTCGCGCGGTGCGAGCCTGCGGTGGATGCTGCGGTCGTGGGCGTGCTGCCAGCACTGCGGGCACTCGCCCGGCGGCGTCGGCTTGACGGTCATGGTCACCACCAGCCCTGGGACTTCTTGGCGGCCTTGGCACGTGCGGCCTCGCGCACGATCCGCTGACGCTCCATGTGCAGCGCCGTCAGCTCGGCGGTCAAGCGCGTCTCGGCGGAGCTGGCGACGGAGTCGAGGCGGTTCTCCTCGCGGCCGGTGCTCTTGCCGCGCAGGACGCGGTAGGAGCCGCCGGCGAGCGCGCCGATCACGGCGCGGCGCTCCGCGCTGGTCAGCGGCCACATCTCGCCCTTGCGGACCGCTTCCAGCTTGCGGGTGGTCTTGCTGATCTCGCGGTCAAGGCGGCGGGTGTCGGCGTTGCCCATGGTCAGCTACTCCTCAAAGCAGGGGATCGCCGCTGGTCGGCGGCGGGAAGGGTGGGGTCGCAGGGCTCGCACGTGCCGATGGACGTGCGGATCACGTAGCCGACGTCGCGCCGGCAGACGGGGCAGGTGCGGCGGCGGCGCATCATCGCCTCGTGCGCCCGCCACCGGCCCGCCGTCATCGGACGCACCGGCTTGGCCAGGTCGATCCGGTACAGGTAGGCGGCCGCGATGCCGCGCGGGTAGCGCCACAGCACTTGAGCGGCCACCTGCTGACCACCGGGCCGCAGGCCACGCGCCCTCAGTTGGCGGCGGGTGGCGAGCCCGGCGGGGGCCATGCGCAGCGGGTAGGTGGGGATGCCGAACGTCGCACCGTCCGGATCCCAGAACCGCACGCTCACGCGGCGACCACGCGCTTCCACGCCTCGCGCAAGCGGACCTCGGATGCGGAATGGCCGGCCGCGCGGAAGCGGGCGGCCATCTCGCGGTACGACAGGGCGGGGGTCTGGCTGTGCCGGATCTCGTACACCAGCCGGTCGAGTGCCTCATCGGTGAGCGCGAGAGCGAGCACGGGAACCGTCTCCACCGGGCCCCACACGGGCAGCTCCCAGCGGGGCGTGACGTCCGGTGTGACGGGGGTCGTCACGCTGGTCAGCGCCCTACCGGTGTCCTCGCCGCGCCGCGCCGCCTCCAGCGTCGACCACGCCCCGGCGAGGGTCTCTGCGGTCTTGGCCTGCACGCGTGCGACGCTCGCCCCGGCCTGCGTCACGGCCGTCAGCCGCGTCTCCTCGGTGGCCGCTTCAGCGCGCAGCCGGGCACGCGCCACGGCCGCCTCGTCGCGGGCTTCCTGCTGAATGCCCGCGATCGCGTCCAGCGCGACCGGGGTGAGCGCGGTGCGCTCCCACAGACCGTGCACCAGCCACAAGGCCTTGGCCGCGACCGGCAGCCACGCCACAGCCAGCCACGCCCCGGTGGACTGGTCGGCGGTGAGCGCGTGGGCGACCAGAACGCCGGTGGCGATCAGGCCGAAGCCCCAGCCGACGCCGGTCACAGTGCGGCTGTGGTCGCCCTGCGCGGCCAACCTGCGCTCATAGGCGAGGGTGGCCAGCCATCCCCCGTCGATGCCCAGACCGACGACCAGCGCGACCGGCCACGGCATCGCGCCGCCCAGCCACATCACGACCACGGCCAGGGTGAGCACCATGGACACGGCCGTCATCGCGACGGCCGGCAGAACGGTGCGCGCCTTCACAGCGCACCACCTGCCGCGATCAGCACGGCGAGCAGGAGCAGGGCCCCGCCGGCCATGGTCAGGTCGACCGCACGGCGCAGGCAGGTGAACTTGGCCACCGCCAGACGGGACAGCCCGGCGACGTCCGCGGCCAGGTTCCCGCCGTTGACGGTGGCGGTGATCTCGTCCGCGGTAAGGGTCGCCCACAGCGGGAAGCCGTGCCGGCCGCCCAGGTTCGGGCGGGTCGAGCGCAGCAGCAGGCCGGCCGCGCCGACCAGCACCGCCATGCCCAGACCGCCCGCGACGGCGGCGGGGACGTTCAGCGGGAGGTCGCGGGCGATCGTCCACGCGCCGGCCAGGACTGCGCCGACGAACGCGAGCAGCAGGGCCGTCTTGGCGTCGGTCCGGGCGATCTCCGCCTTCACCTCAGCATGCGCCGCCGTCAGCTTCTCGGCCGGCGCGCTCATGCTGCACCGCCCGGCAGCAGCGCGCCGGCCGGGCCGTTGGCCAGGTCCCGACGGGCCGCCAGCACCCGGTTACGGGCCCGGCGGACCCGGCGGGCGTCCACCTCGTTCACGGGGCGGTCAAGGGTCATGATCTGCGCGTCGAGCAGGTCGACCTCCGCCGCAATGACGGAGGACTCCAGCTCGATCGCGTCCAGCTCAGCGCTGGTCGGTTCCATGAAGTCGGCGAACGCCGTAACAGCGTCCTGAACAGTGACGATGTGTTCCATGGGTCGTGGTCTCCCTAGCAGGTGAAACGGCCCGAACAGCGGCCCCGGTGTTCGCGCACCGGGGCCGCGCGCCGTTGAAGTCGGAATGTCCGGCTCCCCTCAGCGCTACTCGTACGAGACGAGCAGCGGAGGCAACCGGCCGTCGCACGGATGCGGCGGAAGTCAGAGATGCGCGGGCCTGAGCCGCGCCGGACACCTTTTGCGGGAGGTGACGGCCCGTACTGCGCGATATGGATCTGTGCCTCAGTCCCGCTCCTCCGAGGAATCGCGTCTCGGTCTCTTCGCGCGGCGTAGGTGCCCTTGGGCAGATCCGTTCTTTTGAGTCGGTGCGTGTCCCTGACGGGAGGTGACCGACTGGTCTCCACTCGCCTCGGCCGGGGTCGTCACGGCCGTCCTGCCTGCGGTGGATCACGCTGTGGAGTTGTAGGCAGGAGGGAGCACACTTGAGGGTGTTGCACCACCTGCTCAGCTTGTTGGTACAAGCTGATGTAGTGATGCTGCACCCACGCACCGTGAGCCGTCAAGGGATTGGGGCCTACATGTACCAACAAGTTGCGCGAGTGCGTCATGATGAGGGCATGAACAAGCAGCCGAAGTACCGGCAAGTTGCCGACGTCCTGCGTCGCGAGATCGACAACGGCACCTACGCGCCGGGGTCGAGGCTGCCCTCTGAGAGCGACCTATCGCAGCGCTTCGACGCGTCGCGGAACACCATCCGTAACGGGCTGAGTCTGCTGGTCAGCGAGGGTCTCGTCTCATCCAGCCAAGGGCTTGGATACGAGGTCAAGTCTCATGAGGTGTTCGAACTCAACGCGTCCCGGTTCGAGAACCTGACGTTTCCGCAGAACGGCGACGCCTACAACACGGACGTGACGAACGCGGGGCGACGGCCGCACCAGACGTTCCGCGTCGAGATGCTGCCGGCATCACAGGAGATCGCTGAGCGTCTCAAGGTCGAGCCGAGTACGAAGACGGTATTGCGGTTCTGTCATCGCTACGTGGACGACGTCCCCTGGTCTACCCAGGCGACCTACTATCCGTCGTGGCTGGTCGATGTGTCGCCGCGACTGGCTGAGCCTGGGGACATCGACGAGGGAACAACGCGGTACCTGGCTGCTCAAGGGATCGAGCAGGTCGGGTACTTCGATGAGATCTCGGCCCGGATGCCCACGCCGGATGAGGCTCGCCTCTTGGAGATCGGAGCGGGGGTGCCGGTCATGCTCTGGACGCGAACCGGCTACTCGACAGATCGCCCCATCCGCTGCACGATCACAACGTTTCGGGGGGACCTGAACCGGATGAACTACGAGATCGGCGACCTTGCCGCCCGGAGCGAGAACACGTGATCATCACGCCCGCAGAGCCGCACGACGTAGCCAAGTTGCTGGCTTTCCGTGAGGAGGCCGCATCTTGGCTACGAGCCCTTGGGTCCGACCAGTGGAGTCGCCCGTACCCGGCCGACAAGCTTCTGGCCACCATCGAGGCAGGCACAGTTTTCATGCTGCGCGACGGCCACACGACGGCTGGCACCATCACGCTCACCCCGGACGCTGAAGACGGTTTGTGGACGGACGAGGAATTGACCGAACCTTCGATGTTCGTCAACAAGCTCACGGTGGCCCGTGAGTACGCCGGACAGAATCTTGGCGGTCGGCTGCTCGACTGGGCTGGTGACCGTGCGTGCCGCGCGGGTGCTCGGTGGCTGCGTCTGGACGCTTGGACGACGAATGAAGCTCTCCAGCGGTACTACCTAGAGCGAGGGTTCGTGCACATCCGCACGGTCCGCGAGGGCGGTGCCGTGAATGGCGGTCCACGAGTCTCCGGGTGGCTAGGACAACGGCCCGCAGCGCGGGCGAGCCATGAATTCACGGACCGCGCACCAGCACCTAAGCGACTCCGGCTCGCGGCTTGAAGGTCGCACGACTATTGGTCGTGTGAAATGCGTCACTAGTCGACCGATCTAAACCCCCTCAGGGCCTCTATGCGGGGGCAACGTGGTGCGCCACAAAAAGGGTGCTCGGGCGGCGCAGTGTTCAGGGGGTCCGTGTGTTGAGCCGCTAGAGCGGGGCCTGAACAGAAGGTCCAGGTCGCGACAGCATCGGCACTACCAGGGGTATCTCGCTCCCGCACACCCAAACCTATTGCGTTGCAATGGGATATGGGTTATCTCGAAGGTCGTTCATCTACCGCTCTGTTCAGGGGTTTGATGAACAACCCCAATTTGCCAGATGGTTCACGTGTGGAAATCGAGATGGAATGTTCCGGTTGTGGAGCGGAGTCACCCGAGGCCCATGGGGCGAACTGTCAAGGCACACTGATGCGGTGCCCGCCCTCGCTCATGGTTGGCTCCCTGAGCGCGAGGGCGGGCTGACCTAGTCCCTTGGCAGAGAAAGGTCAGAGATGACGTTACCCATTCAACGCGAGTCCCTCAGCGTTGAGTCCGACCCTGCGACCCAGTCGCGACTGGCACGGCTTGAAGCAGCATGGCGAACTCGGCGTATTGCGGCAGTGATCGTCGTCGTTGGACTGGCAGCTACCGCAGGCCTGGCTGTGCTCATGATCCCGGCGCTTGCTGCTCCGATTGGGACGGCCGCAGGTGTCGCGGCGGTAGCCCTGCCGCTGGCGCAGGGAATTTGGAAGGCAACGACACCTGGTAGGGGACTCGCGGACCGCGAGACTCCGTAGGCCCTCCACAGTGGTCTCTGGCCATCCTCCGGCCAAGAAGCCAAAGATGGCCACCTAATCTAGGTGAAACAGCAGGTCACGAGGATGCTCCGGGGGAATAGCGGTCGGTCTTGAAAACCGTCGTGGCAGCGATGTCACCGTGGGTTCAAATCCCACACCCACCGCAGGTGAACGGCCCCTGACCGGGTGAATCGGTCGGGGGCCGCTCTCGTGTGGGCGCCCGTCAACGCCCGTGGCTCCCCGCCGGTTACCGGGCGATCGGGCACGGCAGGGGCAGGGGCACGGGCATGCCAGGGCAACGGGTGCCGGGCGCCGGATGGCGGGTTCTCGTCGGCGCGCCTCAGTCCGGTGTGCCCGGGGTGTCCGGCCGGCTCGGGGTCGTGTCAGGTGTGCGGTGAGTGGTCATGCGGGCTGCTGAGGCGATGGTGCTGCGGGCCTCTTTCGGCGTCAGGCCCGTGCGTTCCGCGGCGGCGATCAGGTCCGCGGTCAGCTCCGCGCCGATGCCGTCCTCGTAGGCCCGGCAGGCCGCCCAGAACAGGCGGGTGTTGCGCTGCCCCTCGTGGGCGGCCAGGACGAACTGGACCAGGCCGCGGCCGTGCGCGCCGCCCGCCGTGGGTCCGGCGCGGCCGGGCCGGGACGCGCGCGGCGGCGGCAGCAGCAGGCGCAGCAGCGGACGGGGGCAGGGCGCCGGGGTGAGGTGTGCGGTGCCGGGCGCCGTCGTGTAGGCGCCGTGGGCGGTGCGGGAGCCGGGGCCGACCAGGTAGCCGCCGGCGCCCCGGATGTCGATGCCGGGGGCGAGACGGCCGGCCGAGTTGGGGACGACCACCTCAGGCGGCCCGGTGAGCCACAGGTGCCGTCCGCCGGACGGGGTGAGGACGATGATCGTCGGCGGGATCGTGAACCGGTGGCGCTGGGCGAGGGCGCGCAGCGCGGCGGCGGAGTCCGTGTCCGACTTGATGTCCAGGTCGACGCCGACGAGGTGGTGCGGGGGCAAGCCGCAGGCGATGCCGTAACCGGTGGCCCAGGGCGCGGCGGCGAACAGTTCGCGGATGCGGGCCGGGTCGGTCGAGGCGTCGTGGACGCCGTGCCCGAAGCGGCCGCACTCGCCGTGACACGGCGTCCCGGCCGGTGCGGTGGCGTCGCGGTGAGGGGAGCGAAGGGCCGGGAGCTTCGTGCGGGACAGGGGGATGACGGCCAGGCCGCGTTCTGCGGCCGACAGGGCGTGGGCGAGGGCCAGGGTGGCGGCCTGCCGTGGATACCGGTCGGTGGTGGCCATGCTCTCAGTGTCGTACGCATGTTCGATAAAAGGAAGGGGTGCGCGGTGCCGCGCCCGGCGCGAGCCGTGCCGGGCGCTCGGCTGGCCTGGCGCTTGGCGTCTCGTACCGCGTGACGTTCGGTATATGGCATCAAGGAGGTTTATCGGCCGTCCCTCACGCTTGCGTGGTAATCAGGGCATGTGGGGTGGTTCGTCAGGGATTTGGTGGGCAACTCTGATCTCGCGACGTCGTCGCAGGGGCGGGGTGGTCGGCGGACTGCCCTGGATGGAAACCGACTTGCGTCCGCACTTCGGGGAGGGGAGGGAGAAGGGAGAGAGGAGAGGGGGGAGGGGAGGGAAAGGGGGAGGGGCGCCGGGGGCTGGGGGCGCGGCTTCGGAGGGGAGGGAGGGGGCGGTGCGGCTGTGCGGCGGTGCTTCGGCGTCGCCGCACAGGCGTTTCCGGTGCTGCGACGACCTTGACAGGCGACCCGATCTGACGGACAGTCAGAAACCGTCTGGAAGGAGTGCGGCCGTGGACGACGACCATCTCCACCTGCGGCTCAAGGCCTACGAGGGGCGCCCCGCCGCGGTCGCCGGCGTGGGCCGGGATCCCGTCAACGCGCCCATGATCAGGCACTGGTGCGAGGCGATGGGCGACGCCAACCCCGCGTACACCGGCCCCGACGCGATCGCCCCGCCCACCATGCTCCAGGCGTGGATCATGGGTGGTCTGGGCGGTCCGGGCGGTCCGGGCGGTCCGGGGGGCACGCACGAGGGGCGGGCGCGGGCCTATGAGGAACTGCTGTCCCTGCTCGACGGGGCGGGCTGCACCGCGGTCGTCGCCACGGACTGCGAGCAGGAGTACGCGCGTCCGCTGCGGCCCGGGGACGAGGTCGCCTTCGACACCGTGATCGAGTCGGTCTCGTCGCGCAAGACGACCAGGCTGGGCGCCGGGTACTTCGTGACGACGCGGACCGAGGTCCGGGTGGGCGGGGCGCTTGTCGGCACCCATCGCTTCCGCATCCTCAAGTACGCGCCGGCCGGGTCGTCGGGCAGGCCCCAAGCGGGGACGGCGGCAGCAGCCACGGGCACGGCAGCGGCCGCGCCGACCCCTGCCGCGGCCACACCGGCCCCTGCCGCGGCCGCCCCTGTCGCCGCGGTGGCGGAGGCGCATCGGCCCGAGTCCGCGCGGTCCATGGGGCCCGGAGAACCCGCGCCGCCCAGGCAGCCAGGTGAGCCCGTGGAGTCCGCGCCGCCCAGGCAGCCCGTGGAGGCCGCGGGGGCGGCCGGGCTTCGGCCGCGGCCCGTCGTCAACCGGGACAACGCCGGATTCTGGGCGGGGGTCGGCGAGCGGCGTTTCCTCATCCAGCGGTGTGCCGCCTGCGCCACCCTGCGCTTTCCCTGGCTGCCCGGCTGCAACGCCTGCGGTTCGGCCGAGTGGGACACGGTCGAGGCGGGCGGCCGGGGCACGGTGTTCTCGTACGTCGTGATGCACCATCCGCCGTTCCCGGCGTTCTCCCCGCCCTACGCGGTGGGGCTGGTCGAACTGGCGGAGGGCGTCCGTGTGATCAGTGGCGTGGTCGGCGTGCCCTACGACAAGGTGCGCATCGGGATGCCGGTGGAGCTGGAGTTCCAGGTCTTCGACGACGGGCTGACGTTGCCCGTGTTCCGCGCGCGGGAGGGCGCCGCGTGAAGGCCGGTGACGAACTGCCGCCGCTGGAGATCGCGGTCACCCGGACCCTGATCGTCGCCGGCGCCATCGCCTCGCGCGACTACCAGGACGTCCATCACGACCACGAGCTGGCCCGGGCCAAGGGGTCCCCCGACATCTTCATGAACATCCTCACCACCAACGGCCTGGTCGGCCGCTACCTCACCGACTGCTTCGGCCCCACGGCGGTGCTCCGCAAGGTGGCGATCCGGCTGGGCGCGCCCAACCACCCCGGCGACACCATGGTGTTGAGGGGCCGCGTCGAGGAGGTCGACGGCGACACGGCCGTGGTGCGGGTCACCGGGGACAACGGCGTGGGCCGGCACGTCACGGGGACGGTCACGCTCCTCCTTGCGAAGGAGGCCGGGGCGTGAACGCGCGCGTGCGGGACCGGCTGGGCGGCCGGGCCGCGATCGCCGGGATCGGGGCCACGGAGTTCTCCAAGGACTCGGGGCGCAGCGAGCTGCGGCTGGCGGCGGAGGCGGTGCGGTCGGCTCTGGCCGACGCGGGCCTCACGCCCGCCGACGTGGACGGCATGGTGACCTTCACGATGGACACCAGCCCGGAGATCACCGTGGCGCAGGCCTGCGGCATGGGCGAGCTGTCCTTCTTCTCCCGCGTCCACTACGGCGGCGGTGCGGCCTGCGCGACCGTGCAGCAGGCGGCGCTCGCCGTGGCGACGGGCGCGGCCGAGGTCGTCGTCTGCTATCGCGCGTTCAACGAGCGCTCCGGGCGCCGTTTCGGGTCGGGCGTGCGGCAGCGGGAGCCGTCGGCGGAGGGGGCGGCGCTCGGCTGGTCGCTGCCGTTCGGGCTGCTCACGCCGGCCTCCTGGGTGGCGATGGCGGCGCAGCGCTACCTGTACGCCTACGGGCTGAGCGCGGAGGAGGCCTTCGGGCCCGTCGCCGTCACCGCCCGGCGGCACGCGGCGACCAACCCGGCGGCGTACTTCCACGGCCGCCCGATCACCCTCGCCGACCATGCGGCCTCGCGCTGGATCGCCGAGCCGCTGAGGCTGCTGGACTGCTGCCAGGAGACGGACGGCGGCCAGGCGCTGGTCGTCACCTCCCTGGAGCGGGCCCGCGACCTGCCCCGGCCGCCCGCCGTGATCGCGGCGGCGGCGCAGGGCGCGGGCCGGGCCCAGGAGCAGATGACCAGCTACTACCGGGACGACCTGACCGGGCTGCCGGAGTCGTCCGTGGTCGCCCGGCGGCTGTGGGACGGCTCCGGGCTGGCGCCGGACGACATCGACGTCGGCATCCTGTACGACCACTTCACGCCGTTCGTGCTGATGCAGCTGGAGGAGTTCGGCTTCTGCGCCCGCGGTGAGGCCGCCGCCTTCGTGGCGGAGGACCGGCTGCCGCTCAACACCCACGGCGGTCAGCTCGGGGAGGCGTACCTCCACGGGATGAACGGCATCGCGGAGGCCGTACGGCAGGTGCGCGGCACGGCCGTGAACCAACTGCCCGGTGCGGCCCGCGTCCTGGTGACGGCGGGAACGGGCGTGCCGACGTCGGGCCTGGTCCTCACCTCGGACGGGTGAGCGTCCGGCGCGGCCGGGAGGGGTGCGCGTGCGGCGCGGTCGGGGAGATCTGCGCGTCCGGCTGCGTCCGCCCCGGGGTGACGGGGCTCCGGCCCGCGCGCGGGTGGGGCATCGGCTCACGTCGTCGTGGACGGCTTCGCCCCAGGTCGGCGGGTGTGCGGGCGGCTTCGGGCGGGCCTCGGGGGCGAGTGCGACGTCATACCCCGGTACCAGGGTCATCCCGCAATGGTGGGGGACGTCTCGTCCACCTCTGGGAGGTGGGGCCCGCACCACCTCTACAACCTGAGACGGACCCGGCTTCGGGACCTGCGGGCGATCCGCGCGGCCGGGGGGCGAACCTAGCGTGGAGCCATGACCACCACCGTGTGCACCAGCGCTTCGAACGGCATGACGCGGCCTTCACCGTACCCGTCGTTCGCGTCGTACGTCAGGGCCCGGCAGCCGGTGCTGCTGCGCACCGCCAGGTCGCTGACCGCGAACCCGTGCGACGCCGAGGACCTGCTGCAGTCCGCGCTCGCGAAGACGTACGTCGCGTGGGACCGGATCGAGGACCACCGGGCGCTGGACGGCTATGTGCGCCGCGCCCTGCTGAACACGCGCACCTCGCAGTGGCGCAAGCGCAAGGTCGACGAGTTCATGTGCGAGGAGCTGCCGGAGCCGGACCCGGTCGGCGGCGACGATCCCGCCGAGCGGCAGGCGCTGCACGACGCCATGTGGCGGGCGATCACCAAGCTGCCCGCGCGGCAGCGGGCGATGGTCGTCCTCAGGTATTACGAGGATCTCAGCGAGGCCCAGACGGCCGAAGTGCTCGGCGTCTCCGTGGGCACGGTGAAGTCGGCGGTGTCGCGGGCCCTGGGCAAGCTGCGTGAGGACCCTGAGCTGGTACTTGTCCGGTAGTGCGCCGCTATGCGCTCACCTGGTGTGCTGACCTGGGCTTTGTCGTGACGTGATCGATCATCGTCAGCTAGTGACATACCGCGTGGTATGTGCGCAGAATCAGCGCAACAATGACCACCGCGTAGGCGATGTCGCCGCCCTGGGAGGACGCCGTGCTGAGCACCATGCAGGACGTACCGCTGCTCATCTCTAGGATCCTGACCCACGGGACGAAGATCCACGGAACGTCGCAGGTGACCACCTGGACCGGTGAGGACGAGCCGCGACGCCGCTCCTTCGCCGAGATCGGCGGCCGTGCCGCCCAGCTGGCGCACGCCCTGCGCGACGACCTCGGAGTGACCGGCGACGAACGGGTCGCCACGCTCATGTGGAACAACGCCGAGCACGTCGAGGCCTACTTCGCGGTCCCCTCCATGGGCGCCGTGCTGCACACCCTCAACCTGCGCCTGCCCCCGGAGCAGCTCGCGTGGATCATCGGCCACGCCGCCGACAAGGTCGTCCTGGTCGACGGATCCCTGCTGCCCCTCCTCGCGCCGCTGCTCCCGCACCTGCCGACGGTCGAGCACGTCGTGGTGTCCGGCCCCGGCGACCGCTCCGTCCTCGACGGCGCCCACGCGCGCGTGCACGAGTACGAGGAGCTGCTCGCGGACCGTCCGACGACGTACGACTGGCCCGAGCTGGACGAACGCTCCGCGGCCGCCATGTGCTACACCTCGGGCACCACGGGCGACCCCAAGGGCGTGGTCTACAGCCACCGGTCGATCTACCTGCACTCGATGCAGGTGAACATGACCCAGTCGATGGGCCTCACCGACCAGGACACGTCGCTCGTCGTCGTCCCGCAGTTCCACGTCAACGCCTGGGGTTTGCCCCACGCCACCTTCATGACCGGCGTCAACATGCTGATGCCGGACCGCTTCCTGCAGCCCGCGCCGCTCGCCGAGATGATCGAGCGGGAACGTCCGACCCACGCGGCGGCCGTCCCCACCATCTGGCAGGGCCTGCTCACGGAACTCACCGCCAAGCCGAGGGACGTCTCCACCCTCACCCAGGTCACCATCGGCGGGGCGGCCTGCCCGCCGGCCCTGATGGCCGCCTTCGACGAGCTGGGCATGCGCGTCTGCCACGCGTGGGGCATGACGGAGACGTCCCCGCTCGGGACCGTCGCCCGCCCGCCGGCCCACGCCGTGGGCACCGACCAGGAGTTCGCGTACCGCATCACCCAGGGCCGCTTCCCGGCCGCCGTGGAGGCCCGGCTCACCGGCCGCGACGGCGAACGCCTGCCCTGGGACGGGGAGTCCGCAGGCGAGCTGGAGGTGCGCGGCATGTGGATCGCGGGCGCCTACTACAACGGCCCCGACGCCGAACCCCTGCGCCCCGCCGACAAGTTCAGCGAGGACGGCTGGCTGCGGACGGGCGACGTCGGCACCATCTCCCCCGACGGCTACCTCACGCTGACCGACCGCGCCAAGGACGTCATCAAGTCCGGCGGCGAGTGGATCTCGTCGGTCGAGCTGGAGAACGCGCTGATGGGCCACCCGGACGTCATGGAGGCCGCCGTCGTCGCCGTCCCGGACGAGAAGTGGGGCGAGCGTCCGCTGGCCACGGTCGTCCTCAAGGAGGGCTCCACCGCCGACTTCGCGTCGCTGCGCGCCTTCCTCGCCTCCGAGGGCGGCATCGCCCGGTGGCAGCTCCCCGAGCGCTGGACGATCGTCGAGGCCGTCCCGAAGACGAGCGTGGGCAAGTTCGACAAGAAGGTGCTGCGCAGGCGGTACGCGGAAGGCGAGCTGGACATCACACAGCTCTGATCGCCCCGGCGGCGCGCCCCCCGGCCGCACAAGGGCGGGGCCGGGGGCGTGCTGCGGGGCCAGGAGCAGCGGGAGGGGCAGGGCCGGGGCGCGCGAGGTCGCGCCGACCCCGACCCAGACCCCGGCCGGGGCGCCGGCTGCGGGTCCCCGCGCCTGGTGGGCCGGGAGCGTACGCCCGGTGAGCCGGGCGGGTACGCATGGTGGGCCGGCGCCCGGCCGTCCACCGGGCCACCTGATCCGCCGAGCCACCTGATCCGCCGGGCCGCCTGATCCGCCGGGCCGGCCGCCTGATCCGCCGGGCCGTCGGGCCGTCGGACCACCGGGCTCACCTGGGCCACTCATGTGTCGGGTGCCTCTGGTGCGCCCCGCCCCTACCGGGCGGCGGCCCGGCGGCGTGTGCCGGTCGTGGTCCAGCCCAGGATCAGCCATGCGCCCGCCACCGCGACGACCCCGCCCCAGCCGAGGCGGGCGTAGGCGAGTCCGGCCAGGGCCGAGGCGGTGGCGCCGCCCGCGAAACCCGCGACGACATAGGCACTGTTGGCGGTCGCGGGCGCCGAGGTGGTCGTCAGGGCGAGGGTCTGGTTGGCGACGTGGGACGCGACGAGCGCGGCGTGGATCACGACGGCGGCCACGAACAGCGCCGCCAGCACGTGCCCGCCCAGCCAGAACAGCGGGACCGAGACGGCGGCGAGCAGGTACGCGCCGCGGACCGTCCGGGCCGCGCCGAAGCGGTCGACCAGACCGCCGGCCAGCGGCGCGACGACGCTCGCGGAGAGCCCGAAGAGGCCGAACAGACCGGCGGTCGCGGTCGACATGCCGTACGAACCGTCGGTCAGCAGCAGCGCCAGCGAGGTCCACAGGGCGCTCCAGGCGCCGTACATGCCGGCCTGCCGCACGCACGCCCGCCACAGGTCGGGCGAGCGCCGCACCAGTCCCGGCATCGCGGTGAGACCGGCGAAGAGGTGACCGTCACGGGCGGGCCGTTCCTCGGCGGGGAGCGCGGCCGCGGTCAGCAGGCCCAGGACGGTGGTGAGGACGGCCGCGCCGACGAACACCGTCCGCCAGCCGAAGGCCTGTCCGGCGAGCCCGCCGAGCACGCGGGCCGCGACGATGCCGGTGAACAGTCCGGCGATGACGGCCGCCACGTGCCGGGCGCGCCGGTCGGACGGGGCCCGGGCGGCGACCAGCGGGACGAGGAGCTGCGGGACGACCGTGGCGCCGGAGGCGACGAGCACCGCCGCCGCGAGGGCCGCGGCGCTCCCCGCCGCCGCGCCGGCGATCAGCGCCAGCGCCGTGACCAGGGAGAGCGCGGCGACCAGCCGCCGCCGGTTCACCCGGTCGCCGAGCGGAGCGAAGAACAGCAGGCCGGCCGCGTAGCCGAACTGGGCGACCGAGGCGATCCAGGCCACCGCCGAGGACGTCGTGCCGAAGTCGTGGGCGATGAGGGGGAGCAGCGGAGCCGCGACGTAGATGTTGGCGGCCGTGACGGCGGTGCACAGGGCGATGAGGACCAGGAGGAGGTTCGGGCTCCGGCCGGTGACCGGGTCTGGGTCCGGGTTCAGGTCCGGGTTCGGGTTCGGGGTCGGGGTCCGTCGGTGCGTGGCGGTGGCGGCCGGGGTGCGGGTGCCTGCGGACGACATGGGGGAGGCGCTCCTTCGAGACGACTCGACAACCAACCAGTTGGTTGGAACGGCAGGTGCAACAGTCTGGGGCGGTCGCCGATTCCCTGTCAACCAACTAGTTGGTTACGTGTCTCGCTACGATGTCCCCATGGCAACCACCAGGGATCCCGAGGCCACTCGAGCCCGGATCTTCGACGCCGCCGTCGCGGAGTTCGCCCGCCACGGCATCGCGGGCGCCCGCATCGACCGGATCGCCGCCGAGGCGAAGGCGAACAAGCAGCTGATCTACGCCTACTTCGGCAACAAGGCCCAGCTGTTCTCCCTGGTCCTGGGGCGCAGCATGGTCCATCTCGCCGCGGCCGTCCCCGTCGACCCGGACGACATCGAGGGCTGGCTCGACCGGCTGATGGACTACCACGCCGCCCACCCCGAGCTGCTGCGTCTCCTCTACTGGGAGGGCATCGAGTACGGCACCGCCGAACTGCCCGACGAGGCGGAACGCCGGGAGCACTACGCGCTCAAGGTCGGCGCGATGCAGGACGGCCAGGACCGGGGCGTGATCACCGACGCGATCCCGGCCCGCGACCTGCTCCTCCTGCTGATCGCGATCGCCAACTGGACCACTGTCGTCCCCCAGATGAGCCGCATCCTGGCGGGCGGCGAGGACACCGACCGCGACCGGCTGCGCTCCTCCATCAAGGAGGCGGCCCGCAGGATCATCGCGAACTGACGCCCGGCCGACCCCCGTCGGCCAGCGGGCCAGCAGGTCAGCCGGTCGCTGGGCCGGTCGGTCCGTCGGTCAGTTGGTGCCGATGCGGGCCAGCAGGTCCACGATCCTGCCCTGCACCTCGGGGCTGGTCGACCGCTCGGCGAGGAAGAGGACCGTCTCCCCCGACGCGAGCCGCGGCAGGTCCGCCTGGCCCACGGCCGCCGTGTAGACGACCAGCGGGGTGCGGTTGAGCTGTCCGTTCGCCCGCAGCCAGTCCAAGATCCCGGACTGCCGCCGGTCCACCTGCATCAGGTCCATCACCACCAGGTTCGGCCGCAGCTGCCCGGCGAGCGTGACCGCGTCCGCGTCGCTGGCCGCCCGCGCCACCTGCATCCCGCGCCGCTCCAGCGTCGAGGTCAGCGCGAGCGCGATCTCGGCGTGCTCCTCGATCAGCAGAACCCGCGGCGGATGCTGCTCGCTGTCACGCGGGGCGAGCGCCTTCAGCAGGACGGCGGGGTCGGCGCCGTAGGCCGCCTCGCGCGTCGCCTGCCCGAGCCCGGCCGTCACCAGCACCGGCACCTCGGCCGCGACGGCGGCCGTGCGCAGGGACTGGAGCGCGGTGCGGGTGATCGGCCCGGTCAGCGGGTCCACGAACAGGGCCGCCGGGAACGCGGCGATCTGCGCGTCGACCTCCTCGCGCGAGTGCACGATCACCGGACGGTAGCCGCGGTCGCTGAGCGCCTGCTGGGTGTGCACGTCCGGCGCGGGCCACACCAGCAGCCGGCGCGGATTGTCCAGCGGCTCCGGCGGAAGCTCGTCGTCCATCGGCTGCGGCCGCGGCGGATCCGCCACCTCGACGGCCCCGCCGGGACCGTCCAGCGGCTCCGGCCCCTCGGCGGCGTTCTCGTCCGGCGCTCCTATGGCGTACGAGCGTCCGGCGCCGTCGGTGCCACCGGGAGCGAGCCGCGACTGCCCCGCGAGCGAGGGGTGCGCCTGCGGCGCGGGCGGGGGAACGGGACCGCCCGCCACCGCGGCCTGCGCCGCCGTCGGGGAGGTCGGAACCCTGACGGCCTGGCCGACCGGGCCCGTCTGTCCCGCCTGTCCCGGCTGTCCCGTCTGTCCTGCCCGGGGCGGCAGGGCCTGCTCGGCCGACGGGTGCGGGCGCGCCGTCTGCTCCGGGCGGGTCGCCGGATCGGGCGGGGTCCCCAGCTTGCGGCGACGCCCGGAACCGCCCGGCGCATGGGGGGCGGGGGTGGCCGACGAGGACGGCGGGCCCTGGAGTACCGGCTGCGCCTGGTGCGCCGGGTGAGCCTGCTGCACCTGCGCGGCCTGCCGGGTGAACGGCACGCCCTGGCCCAGGGTCCGCACGCTGATCGCGCGCCCCTGAGTGGAGTTGGGGTCCATGACCGGCGCCGGCGCCGGCGCCGGGACCGCGGCCTCGGCGGGCAGGGGCTGCGCGGCCCGCGGCCGTCCGACGGCGGCCTCGGGCGGCAACGGGGTGCCGCCGCCCGGGGTCGGCGTGAGAGGGGCGGCCGGTGCGGGCCCCGGCGCCGCCTCGGCCGGGAGCGGCTGCCCCGGCCCGGACGCCTGTGCCTGCGACGACGTCTGAGTCTGGGGCTGGGCCTGGATCTGGGCCTGCACGGGTGCCGGGGCCTGTGCCCGGCCCTGCGCGTGCGGCTGGCCCTGTCCCGGAACGACCGCCTGAGCCACCATGGGCCCGGCCTGTCCGGCCTGTCCGGCCTGCCCGGACGCGGCGACGACCTCGGCGGGCGGCTGGGCGACGGCACGCCGACGACGGCCCGTGGGCGCGCTCGTCGGGTGCGGCTGGGGCGGGGTGTGGTCGCCCGACTGGTCGTGGGTGACGGCGTCATGGCGACCGCGGTCAGCGCCGGAGCCGTCCGCGACACCCGGGCCCGACGCCTGGACAGCAGCCTGGACCGACGCCTGGCCCGGCGCCTGCGCCTGCGCGGGAATCGGAGCCTGCGGGGGAACAGGAACAGGAACAGGCACGGGTCCGGAGCCCGGGGCCTGCGGCGGTAGGGGAGCCTGTGCCGGAACCGGCGACTGCGCCGGAATGGGGGACTGGGCCGGTACGTGAACCGCTCCGGGCCCGGAGAACCCTCCCGTTCCCGGCATCGCTCCCGCTCCCGGCATCGCTCCCGCTCCCTGGGCGGGAAGGGGAGCCGTGCCGGCGGGGGGCACCGGCCCCATGGCCGGCGCCTGGTGTGCCGCGCCGGTCCCACCGGCGGCGTCGGGGCCGTCGGGGCCGTCAGGGTCGTCCGGCGTCCGGTCCGCCGCCGCGGGCGGCAGGGCGAAGACCGAGCGGGGGGCGGCCTCCTGGGCGGCGGCGCGCTCGTTCGCGGCGGCCAGCGCACGCCGGCGACGCCCGGTGGGCTGCCCGCTCTCCTCTTCCGTCTCTTCCGTCTCCCACCCGGCGGCCGGGTCGGCAGCGCCCTGGGGGTGCGCCGGCGCGAGCGCGGGCAGGCCGGACGGCAGGGCGTTCTGCGGGTGCGGCGGCTGCTGTTGCTGCTGCCCGTCCGGAGCGTGCCGGGCCCGGCGTCCGCCCGGAGCCTGGACGCCCTGCGGCGGAACACTCTGCGGCGCGACGCCCTGGGACGGAACGCCCTGCGGCGGGACGGTGCCGCCGAGTCCGGTGCCCGAGGCGGCGGTTCCCGCCGCGTGCTCGGCCGCGGTCATGACGGCGCCCTCGCTGACACCGGCGTCGGCTCCCGCGTCCCCCACGAGGGCGACCTCGGCCGACCGTCCGCGCCGCCGTCCGGTGCCGCCGGAACCCTCCGTGCCGTCCGCGCCGTCGGTCTCCCCCACCGGGGGCGGAAGTTCGCCCGGGAGTTCCTGGGCGGCCGGGCCGCGCCTGCGCCGGCGTCCCGTGGGAGCCGACGCGTCCGCGTCCGTGCCGCCGCCCGCGCCGGGCGGCGCGGCCTCGCCCTCCAGGAACGCGTCCACGGAGGACCGCCGGGCCCGACGGCGTCCACCGGCGCCCTGGTCCACGGGGGCGCCCGAAGCGCTCTCGTCCACGCCCGCGCCCGCGTCGGGACCGGAGGCGAGGGCGGGCAGCGCCAGTGCGGGCGGGGCCGCGACCGCTCCCGCCCCGCCGCCCAGCGGCACCTCCAGGACGTAGGCGCTGCCGCTCATGCCCGGCACCTCGTGCGTCTGCAGCACCCCGCCGTGCGCCCGCACGATGCCCCGCACGATCGGCTCGTGCACGGGGTCGCCGCCGGCGTACGGCCCGCGCACCTCGATGCGCACGACCTCGCCGCGCTGAGCGGCCGCCACCACGACCGTGTTGTCCATGTAACCGCCCGCCGAGACGGGCGCGTTGCCGGTGGCGTCCACGCCCGCGACGTCGGCGACGAGGTGCGCGAGCGCGGTCGCGAGCAGCCGCGCGTCGACCTCGGCCTCGATGGGCGGCGCGTGCACGGCGAACTGGACCCTGCCGGGCCCGATGAGGTCGACCGCCCCGTCGACGCCCGCCGCGACGACGGCGTCCAGCATGACCTTCGTGCGGACGACGGTCTCCGCGCCCGTGTCGAGCCGCTGGTACCCGAGGACGTTGTCGATGAGCGTGGTGATCCGGGAGTAGCCGGCCGACAGGTGGTGCAGCACCTGGTTGGCCTCGGGCCACAGCTGGCCGGCGTCGTCGGCGGCGAGCGCGGCCAGCTCGCGGCGCAGCTCGTCCAGCGGTCCGCGCAGGGAACCCCCGAGCAGGGTGAGCAGCTGTTCGTGCCGCCCGGCGAGCGCCTCGTAGCGGTCCTTCTCCCGCTCGCCCAGCGCGGCGTAGCGCTCCTCGCCCGCCGCGAGCTCCTCCTCGTGCCGCTCGCGCAGCTCCTCCAGCTCGGCGACGTGCTGCTGGCGCAGCGCGGTGAGGTCGGAGGCGTGCTCCTCGGAGAGCTTCTCCAGCTCCGACGCGTGCCGCTTCTCGACGGTGTCCTTCTCCTCGGCGAGCGCGTCGAAGGGCCGCCGGTCGGTGAAGGTCATGACCGCGCCGACGAGCTGGTCGCCGTCCCGCACGGGGGCGGTCGTCAGGTCGACCGCGACCCTGTCCCCGCTCTTGGACCACAGCACCTGTCCGCGCACCCGGTGCTTGCGCCCGGAGCGCAGGGTGTCGGCGAGCGGCGACTCGTCGTACGCGAAGGGGGAGCCGTCGGCGCGCGAGTGCAGCACGAGGTCGTGCAGTTCCTTGCCGCCGAGATCGCTGGCCCGGTAGCCCAGTATCTGGGCGGCGGCCGGGTTGACGAGGACGATCCGCCCGTCGGTGTCGGTCCCGACGACGCCCTCCGACGCGGCCCGCAGGATCATCTCGGTCTGCCGCTGCGAACGCGCCAGCTCGGCCTCGGTGTCGATGGTGCCGGAGAGATCGCGCACGACGAGCATCAGCAGTTCGTCGGAGGCGGACGTGTAGCCGTAGCCGTCGTAGGCCTGCTGGCCGTTCTCGAGGTTGGCGCTGGTGACCTCGACGGGGAACTCGGTGCCGTCGGTACGGCGGGCGGTCATCCGGGTCGGCTTGGTCTGGCCGCGCGGGTCCATGTGGTCGGGGCGGCGCATGGAGCCGGGGATCAGCTTGGAGTCGAACTCCGGAAGCAGATCGAGCAGCCCGCGCCCCACCAGGGCCGTGCCCGGCGTCTCGAACGCCTCGAGCGCGATGGTGTTCGCGTTGACGACCGTCCCGTTGGCGTTGACCAGCAACAACGCGTCGGGAAGCGCGTCGAGTATGGCTGCGAGGCGAGCAGCGCCTCGGGATGGCCTGCTGCTCACGAGTCGCTTCCTCCCTGTTACCGCACTTTGCCGACCGCTCGGGCCATCTTGCCAACCGGTCCGCAGCGTGTCACGCGAGGGAGTCTAAGGGCTGGGGTCCCTCCGGCGACGCCGGATGAGAGGCAGCTCGCACGACGAAGCGCCACAGAACGTGTGTCCGTACCCCTCCCCGCCGGCCCTCCCGCCCGTCGGCCTGCCACGAAGCCCGTCCGGCCCCTGGTCCGCATGCTCCCGCAAGCCCGCGCGACTTCGCGGGACCTTCGCCCGACCTTTACGGAACAGGTGCTTCCGCCCCCGCCCGCCCGAACCCGCAAGAACCCCGAACGACCACGCCCCGACGAGACCGACCGACGACCGCCTGCGGTCCGGACCGACGACGTTGCCCACGGCCGGGGCGGGCCGCTGCCCGGCTCAGCCGCCCATCAGCCGCTGATCCGGTCAACCGCTGATCCGGTCAACCACTGATCCGGTCAACCACTGATCCGGTCAGCCACTGATCCGGTCAGCGGCCGACCGGACGCAGATCGGGCAGCAGCGGCACGAGCCGGTCCCACCGCTCGACCTCACAGCCGTTGCTGCGGTCGTACACGGCGTCGACCGGCCGCCCGGCCCAGCGTCCGGTGACGTGCGCGGTGGCCGGGCCGCCGTACCGCATCGTGCAGATCCCGTCCTCGGGCACGGGCGCGAAGACGTCCCGCCCCCACCGGGCGTCCCGGTCCAGGACGCCGCACGCGCCCGCCGGGTCCGGATGACTGCCGCCGGCCGGGTGGCAGTACACCTCGAAGGTCCCGTCGACGGGCCCGTGCGCCCGCGCGCCCGTGTGCCGGACGGTGACGGTGAGGTGATCGCCGGACACCTGGTCCTCGTCCCGTACGGGCGGAGGCGCGAAGGGGCGGGCGGCGCCGGCCGGCGGCGCGACGGCGGTGAGCGCGCCGACCGTCCCGGCGTACGCGGCGCCGGGGCCCGCGCCGGAGGCGGCGATCACGGCGGCGCAGGCGGCGGAGACGGTGACGGCGAACCGTCGGAGGGGGGTGACCTGGGGCATGACCGTACTAACGGCCCGCCGCCGCCGACGTTGCGCCCGACAACGCCTTTGCCCTGCGACGGGGGTCCCTAGTACCGTGGACGCCGATTGGTGACAGCGCGCTCGACTGTGTCATCATCTGCACGCACCACTCGCACACACGCGAGCGGTTGTGCTGGAGGCGTCGCCTAGTCCGGTCTATGGCGCCGCACTGCTAATGCGGTTTGGGGTTTACGCCCCATCGAGGGTTCAAATCCCTCCGCCTCCGCTCGAACACCGAAGCCCCGGTCCCACCGACCGGGGCTTCGTCGTTCCCCGGCCCGCCGCCGCCCGGTCCGGCCCCCGACCGCCCGGAGGCCGCTCCGAGGGTATCTCCGCAGGTCACAAGGGGTATGGCTAACGGATTTCACATGACGGCGGCAGTCATGTAATGTTCTTCCTGTCGCCGCGAGCGGCCCGAAAGGGCCAGGAACGAAGACAGAAAAACCGAATAACAAGCACTCGTAGCTTAACGGATAGAGCATCTGACTACGGATCAGAAGGTTGCAGGTTCGAATCCTGCCGAGTGCACACAGGTCAAAGGCCCCGGAGAGATCCGGGGCCTTTGGTGTTTCGCGGGCATGCAGCGGTGACTCGACGGATGGCGAGTGGGAACGGCTGCGGTCGTTCCTTCCGGTAAGCAGCGGGCGTTGTGGCCGGTGGCGGGATCACCGGCAGGTGATCGACGGGATCCTGCACCGGGTGCGGACCGGGGTGCCGTGGCGGGATCTGCCCGAGCGGTTCGGTCCGTGGAAGACGGGCTATGAACGCCACCGGCTGTGGTCGGCCGACGGCACCTGCGGGCGTCTGCTACAGCAGGTCCAGGCCGTGGCCGACGCGGCCGGAGGGATCGACTGGGGCATCGCGGTGGACTCCACCATCGTGCGTGTGCACCAGCACGCGGCCGGTGCTCGCGCCGACCCGCCGCCGGTCTGGTCATTGCACTGCCCGGATCAAGAAGGGTCTTTGAGGAAGCCGACCCGGAAGGTCACAGAGTCCACGCCAATGCCACCCTCCTCGTAGTCGATCACTTGCAGAAGCGCCCATCGTCCGCGGTCTGTCTTCATACAGACACTTTGCTCCGTCGATACGTCACTCAGGTCCAGATGCCCGCTCTTGACCAAGGCGCGGCTGGCACAGCGGGGAACGTTCTTGTTGTCGATGATCCCGAGGCTTTTGGCGTTTACGGGGAACAGCCGAGCCATCGAGAGGTTGACCTCGAATCCCGGATGCACTTCCTTCTCCTCAGCAACCACCCTGGCATCAACATCAAGATCATTTCGATCACCGACCTTGATGTCTTCGACGTCCGTCATGAGGCTGTCGAGAGCGTCGTAAGGGCTGTTCGGCGACTCGGTCACGCCCTTCGGATCGTCAGAGGCGCCCGTGGAGGAGGACGTCTCATCCGAGGGACCATCCGACGGCTTCGGATCAACGCTGGCGCCCGTAGGGGCCTGGGATAGTTCAGAGTGGGAGGCATCCGACTGCGACGCCGAGCCGCTCGGTGGGGAGGAATCCTCGGGCTGGAGGAGAGCCACGAGCAGTGCGATGACACCTCCAACCACAGCCACAACAATCCCGATCTTCAGATCTGAAGACTTCCACCACGGGCCATCGCCTGTCGTCATGGCTCTCCCCCGATGTTCGCGATGACTCATCGTGACACCAGAAGCCCCGAGTGTGCATCGGTCCCCATATGTATGTTGCCAAGTTGCCGATCTGTCGGCGAAAGATGATGGGCAGAGCTGCCGGAAGTGGCGAGAACTGCGACCAGGACGGTCAGTCGAACCCGGACCCGCACAGCCGGCCCGGCGTCGGCGATGACTCCCAGAGCTTGGGCAGCCACGTCGGCGCTGGGCTGTGGTGGCGGCGCGTCAGGACTGGGCTGATGGCCGTACCGCTGTGCATGGTGAGGGTGGACATGGATGGCGCGTCGGTGGTCACCCATCGCACGTCCTGGTGGCCGTACTCGGGCTCCAGTGGGCCATCATGGCGCGGCCGAGCCGTCGCGGGCTCCGGTCCGTGGAGGGGACATGCCGGCTCCGCCGCTGCGGACGCGCCGGCGTCGGACACCGTGACAAACGCGGCGTTGTCGGGCATGAGGTGCCGGGCGGCGGCCAGGACGGTGCTCGCGTGCGCCGGTTCCGGCGGCTGAGGCGTGACATCAACAGTCACGTATGTCGACGGGCAGTCGAATGCCCGCGTCCCGGGTGGCGGGGGACCGCAAATGCGGAGCAGAAGGTCGACGCGAGCCGCTCTTGCAACGAACGCGCCTGCGGATCAGAAGGTTGCAGGTTCGAATCAAGGATGACTCCTGAGGGCCTCCGGCTTTTGCGTTGGCGGCAGTGATCTTCGCTGGGCGGCTGGCGCCGTCTCGTCGTCGCCGCTCGGCAGCCCGTCGACGGTCGCTCGGCGGCGGTGGGGATATCCGTGCGCGACTTGTCAGAGGCATGACTTAACCTTCACTCACTTGCCACACGCACTCCACACCTTTCGCGCCCATGCGCCTGCGCGTCGGGTGCGGTGGCTCAGACCGATTTTCGTACCGGGGGGTTCGAAATCAGCGTGCACAGACGCACTCTCACGGCCGCTACGACACTGGCGGTCGTCCTGAGTTCCATGGTGCTCGGCGCCACACAGGCGTCCGCCGACACCAGCAGGCCCATCGCCGTCTCGGACGCGGACGACACCGTCGTCGACGGCCCGCACCAGCAGGTGTACTTCAGCGACCGCAGCCAGAACCGGATCGTCGTCGCCGACTACAGCGGCAAGGTCACCGCCACCCTCACCGGCCTGCCGCAGGTCCGGGACCTGGAGCTGAGCCCGGACGGCGGGACGCTGTACGCCGCGGTCCAGGGGGCCGACAAGATCGTCGCCTTCGACACGGCGACCCTCACCCGCAGCGCCGAATACCCGACCGGGGACAGGACCATCCCCTCCCGACTCGCCTACGCCGACGGCAAGTTGTGGTTCGGGTACGGCGACCAGTGGGACTCGGGGCTCGGTGTCGTGGACCTGACGGCCGCGAGCCCGACGGTGACGCTCGACCTGGCGGCCGGGCACGACTTCGCCACTCCGCCCGAGCTGTACGCCGATCCCGACAACCCGGGCACGCTGGTGGCCCTCGACTCGGGCATCAGCTCCGGCCCGATCATCGTCTACGACATCTCGACCGGCACCCCGGCCGTCCGCGTCTCCGCGGACAAGGGCGGCTTCTACAAGGACGCGGCGCTCACCCCGGACGGCCAGAACGTCGTCGTCGCGGGGCCGGGCAACCGGGCGCTCACCGAGTACCGGCTGTCCGACCTGGAGCAGGTGCGCACCTATCCGGTCGCCTCCGAGCCGGAGACGGTCAGCATCGCCGAGGACGGCACGGTCGCGGCCACCGTCCTCGACACCGACGACCTCGGCGACACCTACGTCTTCAGCACCGACCCCACCCGTCCGCCCAGCGTGCGCAACCTGTCGTCGAACTGGATGCCCTGGTTCGGGCACTCGATGAACTGGTCGCACGACGGCGCCAAGCTGTTCGTGCTGACCGGGTCCGACGGCTCCACCGAGTTCCACTCCGTCGACGCGCCCCGCACCTACGTGACCACGCTGACGGTCGACGCCCCCGCCACGGCCGCCCGGGCCAAGCCCCTGACCGTCAAGGGCGTTCTCCGCACCGGCCTGGCACTGCCCGCGGGGACGCCGCTGACCGTCACCCGTACCGACGTGCAGTCGCCGAACGGGAAGGTGCTCGGCGCCAAGCCCCTCGGCGCGGGCGGCAAGTACTCCTTCACGGACACCCCGCCGGCCGGCGGCCCCGTCAAGTACACGGTGACCTACGCGGGCGACGCCTCCCACGCCGCGGTCACGGCCTCCGACACGGTCACCGTCTCGCGCGCCGCGGCGAGCCTGACCCTGAACAACAACGGCAAGACCTACGCCTACGGCGCCGACGTCGCCTTCACCGCGCACCTCGGCACCACGTACACGAACCGTGCCGTGGAGATCTGGGCCGACCCGGCCGGCGCCGACAGGCCGAAGAAGCTCGTCAGGACCGGCAGGGTCAACTCCAAGGGCAACCTGGCCGCCACGCTCGACATGAGCCGCGACACCACCCTGACCGCCGTGTTCAAGGGCGACGCCCGCTACGCCCCGCGGACGGTCACCGCCACGGCCTACGCCAAGGTGAAGGTCTCGACGGTCCTCACCCGGCACTACAAGACCGGCAGGATCGGCAACACGACGTACCAGTACTTCCACAAGAACACCGACGTCGTCTGCACCACCACGATGAGCTACTACAAGGGCCGCAAGCAGCGGATCCAGCTCCAGGTGTACTCGGGCGGCGCGTGGTACGACGGGGCCGCCGAGTACTTCGCCCTCGGCACGAACGGCAAGTCGGTCGTCAACCTGGGCCACGCCGGCCAGTCCGGCATCCGCGCCCGAGTCCGCTCGTCCTACGTCGACGGCAGCTCCGGCGACAAGGTCAACTCCACCACCCACGGCGCCTGGAAGTACTTCTACTTCTCCAACTAGTGCCCCATCGGGCGGGGCGAGGTTCGCCCCGTCGTGACGCGCCACACCGCGCCGTCCGGACACCGGTCCGGGCGGCGCGGTCTCGTCATGCCGTCGGGCGACCTGTCAGGCGTCAGGCGTCTGACCTCTGACGTCAGACAGGTCGCCAGACGTCAGTCGTCCGGCTCCGGGGTCCAGTGTTCCGGGCCGGTGCCGCGCCAGTCGATCCACGGGGCGCTCGCTATCTCCGCCGGATCGATCTCCAGGCCGGCGCGGCGGAGGAATTCGGCGACGTCGGCCGCGTTGTGGGCGAGGCCCAGCATCTCGCCGTCCACGCGCACCCGCCGGCCGCCCGCGGGGGTGGGCGGGAGCACGGTCACGCGGCTCGGTCCGGACATGTCTCCAGGGTCGTCCGGGGTGTGCGGTCCCGCATTCCGGCCGGTCATCCGGTGAGCCGTTCGCGCTCGTCCGACACCGGGCCCGCCGGGTGCCGCAGCTCCCACCACGCCGAGGGGTCCGGACGCCGTCGCTGCCAGTAGGGGTGGAAGAACACCTGGGTGGACAGCCGGTGCAGGCGCCGCCGCAGCTCGGTGCGACCGGGCCGGGCGGCGAGCTGCCGGTAGGCGGCGCTCCACTCCCGCTGCGCTTGGACGAGGTCGTCGGGAAACCGTCGCATGACGAAATTCAATCATGTGTTCGATTTTCTGCGCCACACACGCCACACACGCCACGCCGAGCCGGGCTCCACCCGCCGACGCCGGTCTGTCCGCTCCGGGATGCGGGCGCCGCTGGCTAGAGCAGGCCCAGGTCGTCCAGTTCCTTGTGCAGGGCCGCGCGGGGGGAGCCGTCGGGGGCCGACGCCTTGCCGCGGGGGCGGCCGCGGGGGCCGCGGTCGCGGAACAGCCAGGCTCCGAGCAGACCGCCGGCCAGGCCGCCGAGGTGGCCGAGCCAGCTCACCCCGGGCGTCCCGGGCACGGCCACCGTGAGCAGATAGGCGAAGGACGCGGCCATGACGAGGCCGATCAGCGTGTCGATCAGGTGGCGGTCGAAGAGTCCGCGGACCACGACGTAACCGAAGTACCCGAAGACCAGACCGCTCGCGCCGACCGTGTCCGCCCCGCCCTGTTCGAAGAACCAGACGGTGAGGCCGCTGGAGAGGGCGACGAGCAGCGTCAGCCCCATGAAGCGCGCGACCCCCCGGTACGCGGCGAGGAAACCGAAGACGAACAGCGGCCCCGAGTTGCTCTCGATGTGCGCCCAGTTCCAGTGGAGGAGGGGCGCGGTGAGCACGTGCGGCAGGGCGCCGACGTCACCGGAGACCACGCCGAACTCGCGGGACAGGGCGTAGTCGTCGGCGTAGTTGGCGGCCTGCACCAGCCACACGACGGCCATCAGCCCGAACATCACGAAGAACGCCTTGCGCGCCTCCGCCACCAGCTCCGATTCGCTCATGACAGCTCCCCTCCCCGGCGGACTTCTCCGCGTCGTCGCGAACTCTACGGAGTGGCGTGCGGGGCGGGTCGCCGGGTGTCGCGAGGTGACGGGACGGCCCGGCGAGCCGGCTCGCGGGGCGCGGGCGTCCGGTCCCGGCCGCGTTGTCAGTGGCTGCGCCTACCGTTGCGGGTGATGGCACAGGAGTGGAAGTGCTCGGGGCTGCGATGGTCGGCGCAGGGCCCCGTGCTGACGTGGGACGGGGGGCGTCGCAGCCCGTTGTCCTGGGGGAAGCGGGTTGGCTTCGGGGTGGCGGCGGGGGGTGTGCGGCAGTGCGTGGGAGCGCGGGGGCATCCGTGTCCGCTGCGGGCGGCGGTCTCCGGGAGAAGCGCCGGGGCCAGGTGCGAGGAGTGCGCGCGGCTGGACCGCGCGCACTCCGTCGCGGCGGACGGGATCGCCGACGATCCCCGGCCGTACCACGTGTATCTGGCATGGTTCGGTCCCGGGCTGGTGAAGGTCGGGATCACGGCGGTCGAACGGGGGTCGGCGCGGCTGCTGGAGCAGGGCGCGGTCTGTTTCACCTGGCTCGGCGCGGGCCCGCTGATGGCCGCCCGGCGCACCGAGGAGCTGCTGCGTGCCGCGCTGCGGGTGCCGGACCGGATCCCGTACGCCGTGAAGCGGGCGGTGCGGGCCGCGTTGCCGGACACGGAGGAGGAACGGGCGGACGAGATCAGGGAGGTGTACGGGAAGGCCGTCCGACTGGGCGGCTGGCCCGAGTCGTTGGCCCCGGAACCGTTCCTCGCGGTGGACCATGTGCGGGCGTTCGGGCTGGCGGACGCGCCCGCCGCCTCCGGCGAGGTGCGCGAACTCGTGGCCGGGGGGTCGCTGGGCGGGGAGCTGGTGGCGGCGGCCGGGCCCGATCTGCATCTGGCCGGCTCCGACGGGGTGGTCGTCCTCGACACCCGGCTGATGCGGGGGTGGGAGCTGGTCCCGGCGGCGGGTGGTGAAGTCGCCTTCCCCGTACGGCACTTCGAGACGCCCCCGGACCACCGGCAGGACGGGCTGTTCTGAGCCTCGCCGGCCGGCGCCCGAACGGCCGGCGCCCCGGCGCCCGAACGGCCGGCACCACGGCGGGCCCGGCCGGGGCCCCGGCGCCCGTACAGCCGGTGCCGCGGCGGGGTCCGGCCGGCGCCCCGGCTCTCGTACGGCCGGGACGGGGCCGGGTTGGCCGGGGCGGACGGTGGAGGCGGGCGGAGCCGGGTTCGCGGGGGCGGACGGGCGGAGTGGGATGGGCGGGGGCGGACGGGCGCGCATCACCGGGGCGGCCAGGACGTAGACGTGGTGGGGAGGCCAGGACGTGGTGGGCGGCCGGGATGTGGTGGGGAGGCCGGGACGTGGTGGGGGCGGGAGGTCCCCAGATGTTCCCTGAGAGGCGCCTGTGTGTTTCTCAGCCAAATCACAGACGCGTGAAAGGGTGCTCTCAGGGGCCCCCGACAGGGTGTTCATCATGACCACGACCTCGCCCCAGGGGCGCACCGAACTGCTGAGGCCGGACGGGAGCCCCGTCCGAGTGCTTGTGGTGGACGACGAGATGTCGATCACCGAACTGCTCTCCATGGCCCTGCGCTACGAGGGATGGCAGATCCGCAGCGCCGGGGACGGCACGGGCGCCCTCCAGACGGCCCGCGAGTTCCGGCCCGACGCCGTCGTCCTGGACATGATGCTGCCGGACATGGACGGGTTGACGGTCCTGGGGCGACTGCGGCGTGAGCTGCCGGACGTCCCGGTGCTGTTCCTGACGGCCAAGGACGCGCTCGAGGACCGCATCGCCGGTCTCACCGCCGGGGGCGACGACTACGTCACCAAGCCGTTCAGCCTGGAGGAGGTCGTGGCCCGGCTGCGCGGGCTCATCCGCCGCTCCGGCGCCGCCGACCGGCGTTCCGACTCCATGCTCGTCGTCGGGGACCTCACCCTCGACGAGGACAGCCACGAGGTCTCGCGGGCCGGCGACGACATCCATCTGACGGCCACCGAGTTCGAGCTGCTGCGCTTCCTGATGCGCAACCCGCGGCGCGTGCTCTCCAAGGCGCAGATCCTGGACCGGGTGTGGTCCTACGACTTCGGCGGCCAGGCCAACGTCGTGGAGCTGTACATCTCCTACCTGCGGCGCAAGATAGACGCCGGCCGCGATCCGATGATCCACACGCGCCGCGGAGCCGGTTACCTGATCAAGCCCGCCGTGTCATGAGCGGACGGCGACGACCGCGTCCGCAGAAGCGTCGAGCGGGTACACCGCGCACCCTTCGGACGCGACTCGTCGTCGTGTCCGTGACCCTGATCGCCGTGGTCTGCGCGCTGATCGGCACCGTGACCACCCTGGTGCTGCGCGAGCACCTCTACGACCAGCTGGACGACAGCCTGCGCGAAGCCGCGATGCGCGTCTCGGGCGGTCCCGTCGGCGGGCCCGGCGGCAAGGGCACCGCGAAGAACGGCGAAGGCAGCGGCGTGCCGCAGCAGCGGGCGACCGACATCGGCGCGTTCGTCAGCCAGGGGCCGGGACCGCAGAAGGCCCTCGCCGCCACGGTCGTCGGCGGAGCCATCACCAGCGGCAAGGTCGGCGACAAGCGCACCGACGACAACGACATCCCGCAGATGCAGCCCGAGGACCTCACCGACGCCCAGACGACGAAGCTCGGCACGGTCGCGCGGGACGGCCGGCGGCACACCGTGGAGATCCCCGGCCTCGGCGCCTACCGGGTCCAGTACATCCACGGCAACAAAGGCGACTTCTACGTGGGCATCCCCACGTCCGACGTCGACGGCACCATCAGCACCCTGATCCTCGTCGAGGTCAGCCTCACGTTCGCCGGGCTCGTCGCCGCCACCCTCGCGGGCACCGTGATGGTCGGCGTCGCCACCCGCCCCCTGCGCAAGGTGGCGGCCACCGCCACCCGCGTATCCGAACTCCCCCTGCACAGCGGCGAGGTCAACCTCAGCGAGCGGGTGCCGGAGGCGGAGACCGACCCGCACACCGAGGTCGGGCAGGTCGGCGCGGCGCTGAACCGGATGCTGAACCACGTCCACGGCGCGCTGCACGCCCGCCAGGAGAGCGAGACGCGGGTCAGACGGTTCGTCGCGGACGCCAGTCACGAACTGCGCACCCCCCTCGCCTCCATCCGCGGCTACGCCGAGCTGACCCGGCGCGGGCGCGAGGAGGTCGGCCCCGACACCAGGCACGCCCTCGGCCGCATCGAGTCCGAGGCCGGCCGCATGACCCTCCTCGTCGAGGACCTGCTGCTGCTGGCCCGCCTCGACGCGGGCCGCCCGCTGCGGTTCGAGCAGACCGACCTCGTCCCGCTCGTCGTCGACACCGTCAGCGACGCCCACGCCGCCGGACGCGCACACGTCTGGCGTCTCGACCTCCCCGACGAGCCCGCCCTGGTGTCGGCCGACTCGGCCCGGCTTCAGCAGGTGCTCGTGAACCTGCTGGCCAACGCCCGGACGCACACCCCGCCGGGCACCACGGTCACCGCCCGCGTACAGCGCCGCGGGCCGTGGCTGTGCGTGGACGTCCAGGACGACGGGCAGGGCATCCCGCCGGAGCTGCTCCCGCACGTCTTCGAACGGTTCGCGCGCGGCGACTCCTCGCGCTCCCGCGCCTCCGGCTCGACCGGCCTGGGCCTCGCCATCGTGCAGGCCGTGGCGACCGCGCACGGCGGCGCGGTGACCGTCGACAGCGCGCCCGGACGCACCGTGTTCACCGTGCGCCTGCCCGCGCTCGGCCCGGCCGAGACGCGGCCCGCAGCCGCGACGGACCGGCGACCCGACCCGCGGACCGGGCACCCGGGGGCCCGGCACGCCCGGACCGGGCACGGGCACGGGCACCCGACGGTCCACGACTGGGACGTCCACGACTGGGACGTCCACCACGCGGACGTCCGCGACCGGGGCATCCTGCACCCGGCGGTCGGGGACTCGGCGACCGCGAACCCGGAGACCGAGCATTCAGGGGCGGGGCACTCGCGGGCGGGGCACTCACGGGTCGACGACCCGCAGGCCGGGCACGCGCAGGCCGACTACCCGCTGTCCGGGCACCCGCAGGCCGACGACCCGCAGGCCGACGGCCCGCTGTCCGGGCACGCGCAGGCCGGGCACGCGCAGGCCGACGACCCGCAGGCCGGGCACGCGCAGGCCGGGCACGCGCTGTCCGGGCACGCGCAGGCCGACGACCCGCAGGCCGGGCACGCGCAGGCCGGGCACGCGCTGTCCGGGCACGCGCAGGCCGACGGCCCGCTGTCCGGGCACGCGCAGGCCGGGCACCCGCAATCCGGGCCTTCACCGTCCGGGCACTCACAGGCCGGGCACAGTGCCACCACATGGGTGCGACAGGGCGCCTGACGAGAGTCGACGGCATGCGAACCGACTCTTCTCCCGGCACCCTGCCGGCGCGGGAGCACCTCCCGGCCGCCACCGCCGGAACGCCTGTCCTGGACGTAGTGATCCCCGTCTTCAACGAGGAGAAGGACCTCCAGCCCTGCGTCCGGAGACTGCACGATCACCTGACGCGCACGTTCCCCTACTCCTTCCGCATCACCATCGCGGACAACGCCTCGACCGACGCCACGCCCTCGGTGGCGCGCCGGCTGGAGGCGCGCATCCCCCAGGTGAGAAACGTCCGGCTGGAGCAGAAGGGCCGCGGCCGTGCGCTGCGGACCGTCTGGTCGGCCTCGGACGCCCCGATCCTCGCCTACATGGACGTGGACCTGTCCACCGACCTCAACGCGCTGCTGCCGCTGGTCGCGCCGCTGATCTCCGGTCACTCCGACCTGGCGATCGGCTCGCGGCTGGCCCGCGACTCGCGGGTGGTGCGCGGCCCGAAGCGCGAGTTCATCAGCCGCGCCTACAACCTGATCCTGCGCGGCTCGCTCCAGGCCCGCTTCTCCGACGCGCAGTGCGGGTTCAAGGCGATCCGGCGCGACGTCGCCCGGATTCTGCTCCCCCTGGTGGAGGACACCGGCTGGTTCTTCGACACTGAGATGCTGGTGCTCGCCGAACGCGCCGGTCTCCGTATCCACGAGGTGCCGGTCGACTGGGTCGACGACCCGGACTCCACGGTGCACATCGTGAGGACGGCGACCGACGACCTGAAAGGGGTGTGGCGCGTGGGCAAGGCCCTGGCCACCGGTTCGCTGTCCCTCCACCGGCTCCGCCGCCCCTTCGGCGACGACCCGCGCGACCGCGACATCCAGGACGTGCCCAAGGGCCTGGCCCGTCAGCTGGTCGGGTTCTGCGTGGTCGGCGGTCTGTCCACCCTCTTCTACCTCCTGCTCTACAGCGGCTTCCGCCAGTTCAGCGGCTCGCAGATCGCCAACGCGCTCGCGCTGCTGGTCTCCGCGGTCGCCAACACCGCCGCCAACCGGCGGCTGACCTTCGGGGTGCGAGGCCGCGGCGGGGCCGTCCGGCACCAGGCGCAGGGCCTGGTCGTCTTCGGCATCGGCCTCGCGCTGACCAGCGGCTCGCTCGTGGCGCTGAACGCGGCGGCCTCCGAGCCCGCGCACACCACCGAGCTGGCGGTGCTCGTCGCCGCCAACCTCGCCGCCACGGTGCTGCGCTTCCTGCTCTTCCGCGTGTGGGTCTTCTCCGACCGGCGCGACGGTGACGACGACCCGGTGACGACGCCCGCAACCGCCGCCGACGCCAAGGCCGTGGAGGCCGCGGCCCCCGACGCCACGGTCGTCGACGTCACGGTCACCGACGCCATGGCCGGACGGGCCGCGGGCGGCGTCTGGAGCGACGCCACCGTGCGACGTCAGCCGGTGCGCTGCGAGGACACCGACCGGGGGGACGTCCGATGAGCGCCCGTCTCGACCAGCCGACGGCCTGGGGCCCGCCCACCGCCACCGCTCCGCACGAACCGGCCGCCTCCCCGCCGGGCCCCGCCGCCGACCCCGCCCCCGGCGCGGGTCTGCCCCGGCGGCCCCTGTCGCACCGGCTCTGGCGCGGCCGGCCCGAGGACCCCCGCTGGGCCCGCCCGGCCTTCCTCGGCCTGCTGACGGCCACGCTCCTGCTCTACCTCTACGACCTGAGCGCCTCGGCATACGCGAACTCCTTCTACTCCGCGGCGGTCCAGGCCGGCAGCCAGTCCTGGAAGGCGTTCTTCTTCGGCTCGCTGGACGCGGGCAACGCCATCACCGTCGACAAGCCCCCGGCCGCGCTGTGGCCGATGGCGCTCTCGGTGCGGGTGTTCGGCCTCGGCTCCTGGGCGATCCTCGCGCCCGAGGCGCTGATGGGCGTCGGCACGGTCGCCGTGGTGTACGCCTCCGTGCGCCGCCGCTTCAGCCCCGCGGCCGGTCTGATCGCGGGCGCCGTTCTCGCGCTGACCCCGGTCGCCGCGCTGATGTTCCGGTTCAACAACCCGGACGCCATGCTGGCCCTGCTGATGGCCGTGGCCTGCTACTTCACGGCTCGCGCGGTGGAGGACGGCCGGACGCGGTGGCTGGTGTGGGCCGGGGTCGCGATCGGCTTCGCGTTCCTCGCCAAGACCTTGCAGGCGTTCCTGATCCTGCCGCCGCTCGCGCTGGTGTACGCGTTCTGCGCGCCGGTGCCGGTGCGCAGGCGGCTCGGGCAGCTGGCCGCCGCCACGGGCGCGCTGATCGTGTCCGGCGGCTGGTGGGTCGCGATCGTCGAGCTGTGGCCCGCCTCCTCCCGCCCGTACATCGGCGGTTCGCAGAACAACTCCTTCCTGGAGCTGACCTTCGGCTACAACGGTCTCGGCCGCCTCAACGGCGAGGAGACCGGCAGCGTCGGCGGTGGCGGCGGTGGCGGCGGCACCGGCCAGTGGGGCGAGACCGGCTGGGACCGGATGTTCAATTCCGAGATCGGCGGCCAGATCTCCTGGCTGCTGCCGGCCGCGCTGGTCCTGCTCGCTGCCGGACTGGTGGCGACGCGGAAGCTGAGGCGGACGTCGGCGACCCGGGGCCTGTTCCTGGTCTGGGGCGGCTCGCTGCTGATCACCGCGGCCGTCTTCAGCTACATGGCGGGCATCTTCCACCAGTACTACACGGTGGCGCTCGCGCCCTACATGGCCGCGGTGATCGGCATGGGCGCCGCGACCCTGTGGGAGCGGCGGGCCGAGACCTGGGCCTCGGTCACCCTCGCGGCCTCGGTCGTGGCGGCGGCCTCCTGGTCGTACGTGCTGCTCAACCGCACCCCCGACTACCTGCCCTGGCTGAAGTGGCTGGTGCTCACCGGCGGTCTGACCGCGGCGCTCGGCCTGACCTTCGCGGGCCGCGTCGACCGCAGGCTCGCCCTCGCCGCGGCCTCCGTGGGCCTGGTGGCCGCGCTGGCGGGACCGACGGCGTACACCGTCAGCACGCTGAAGGAGGGCCACACCGGTTCCATCGTGACGGCGGGTCCGGCGGGCGCGAGCATGATGGGTCGCGGTGGCCCGGGTGGCGGCGGTGGCCGAGGCGGCTTCGGCGGCGGCCCCGGCGCCCAGAACCAGGGCCAGAACCAGGGCCAGGGCCGGCAGAACCAGGGCCAGGGCGGCGGCACGGGCGGCCTCCCCGGCGGGGGTCTGCCGGGCCAGGGCAGCCGGAACCAGCAGAACGGGACGCCGGGTGCGGGGACCGGTGACGGCGGTGGCATGGGAGGCGGTGGCGGCGTCGGCGGTCTGCTGAACGGCGCGTCGGTCACCGACCAGGCCAGGAAGCTGCTGGAGGCCGGATCGGGGAAGTACACCTGGGCGGCCGCCGCGATCGGCGCCCAGAACGCCGCGAGCTACCAACTCGCCACGGGCGAGGCCGTGATGGCGATCGGCGGCTTCAACGGGACCGACCCGTCCCCGACCCTGGCGCAGTTCCGCCAGTACGTGGCCGACGGCAGGATCCACTACTTCATCGGCGGCGGCTCGGGCGGCGGCACGGCCGGCGGCGGCAGCGGGACGTCCTCGCAGATCACCGCCTGGGTCGCAGCCAACTTCACCAAGGTGACGGTCGGTTCGGCCACCTTCTACGACCTGACGCAGAAGGCGACGACGAGCGGCTGATCTCTCACCGAGCGGCCCGGCCGAGGGGCGGTGGCGGACAGCCACCGCCCCTTCGCATGCCCGGGGCGGCACGGCGCGGCGGTGGCCTGCGTGGTCGCCGTCGGCTCCGCTTAGCATCTTCAGCAGTGACCGCCACCAGCCGTGACCGCAGTCCAGGAAGGTGCCCAGCCATGGCCGAGACCGCCAAGGACGCCGCGCGGCACAGTGTGTGGCTGGAGGACAGGGCGCGTCGGCGGGGGCGGGGCGGGGGACAGCCGTCCGGGCTCGACCGGGACCGGATCACCGGGGTCACCGTGCGGCTGCTGGACGCCGAGGGGCTGGCCAGGTTCTCCATGCGGAGGCTGGCGGCCGAGCTGAACGTGACGGCGATGTCGGTGTACTGGTACGTCGACACCAAGGACGACCTGCTCGAACTCGCCATGGACACCGCCTTCGGCGAGCTGGCGGACCTCCCCGACGCGCAGGACGCGGACGCCGACTGGCGCGAGCAGATCCGTGCGCTGGCCACGGCCTACCGCGCGCTGCTGGTCCGGCACCCCTGGCTGTCGCCGCTCGCCGGCCGCTACCTCAACATCGGCCCGAACTGGCTGCGCTTCGCCCGCACGGTCCAGGAGGCGGTGCTGCGCACGGGGCTGCCCGCGTACGGCGTCACCGGCGCGATCTCGGCCGTCTTCCAGTTCGTGTACGGCTACGGGACGGTCGAGGGCCACTTCTTCGCACGGGTCGCCGACACCGGTCTCACGCCGGACGAGTACTTCCGCGACGCCATGACCGCGACGGCCGAGGCCCCGGACACCGGGGGCGTCGTCGAGCAGTCCCGCGACCTCATGGCGGCCCGCGGCGGGGACACGGTGGCGGAGATGATGGACCGGGACTTCACCTTCGCCCTGGACCTGCTGGTCGCGGGCATCGAGGCGATGGTGCGGCGCGGCTGAGCAGCCGGGACCGTCGCCCCGGCCCGCTTCCCGGCCCGCCGCGCCGGGCGTCCTGCCGTCGGTCCCGCCCGCGGCCCGCCGCCGGTGCGGCCGTCAGTCCTGCTGGGCGAGGCGGGCCGGGAAGCCGCCGGTGGCCACCGGGCCCCAGCGCCGCGGGGTGATCCGGATGATCGACTTGCCCTGCTTCAGCATGGCCTGCCGGTACTCGTCCCAGTCGGGGTGCTCACCGGCGATGTTGCGGTAGTACTCCACCAGGGGCTCGACGGACTCCGGCGCGTCGACGACCTCGGCGGTGCCGTCGATCTGGACCCAGGGGCCGTTCCAGTCGTCGCTCAGCACGAGGACGCCGACGCGGTCGTCGCGCTTGGCGTTGCGCGTCTTGGCCCGTTCGGGGTACGTGGAGACGACGATGCGCCCCGAGTCGTCGACCCCGCAGGTCAGCGGCGAGGCCTGGGAGCTGCCGTCGGTGCGCCGGGTCAGCAGGATCGCGCGGTGCCGGGGGCGGACGAAGTCCAGCAGCTCGTCCAGGGTGACCTTGGTGTTCGTCGCGATGTTCGGTGCCATGGGGCCAGCCTAGGCGGCGGCCCGCCGCTCCTGGCTGACCCTGCGCGACCTACGACCACGCCGCACCGGTCCGCGGGCAGGCGCCCGGCCCGGAGGTCGCCCGGCCCGGTCGCCCGGCCCACGGTCGCCCGGCCCGGTCCCGTCTACATCCCCGGCAGGGCGTCGCCCTGGACCGCCTGGACGTCCAGTTCGACCTTCAGGGTCGTGCCGATGGCCGCGATGCCCGCCTGGACGACCTGGTTGTAGTTCATGGCGAAGTCCTCCCGCCGCAGTTCGGTCGTGGCGCGGAAGGCCGCCCGGGTGCCGCCCCACGGGTCCGCGCCGGTGCCCAGATAGGCCAGCTCCAGGTTCACCGGGCGGGCGACGCCGTGCAGGGAGAGGTCGCCGTGGACGGTCCACCGGTCGGGGCCGGCCGGGGTCAGGCCCGTCGAACGGTAGGTGATCTCCGGGTACGTTACGACGTCGAGGAAGTCCGCCGAGCGCAGGTGGGTGTCGCGCATGGCGTTGCCCGTGTCGATGGAGGCCGCCCGGATCACCGCGTCCACGCGGGAGCGGGCGACGTCGTCGGGGGCGACCTCGATCGATGCCGTGAAGTCGGTGAACCGGCCGCGGACGCTGGAGATGCCCAGGTGCTGGGCGACCGCGCCGACGGTCGAGTGCGCGGGGTCGACGGTCCAGGGGCCGGGCGGGGGCAGTTCCGTGCCGCCCTGCCGGGCGAGGGTCACGGTCCCCACCTCGGCGCGGCCGCTCGCCGTCACGATCGCGCTGGCGGCCGCGGGCGCGTACCCGACGGCGGTGACGATCACCGTGTAGGCGCCGGGGGAGAGTTCCGTCCCGTCGCGCACCGCGCCCTCGCCGTCGGCCTCGGCGCGCAGCACCTGGCCGCCCGCCATGTCGGTCACCGTGACGACCGCGTGCGACACGGCCCACCCGTCCCGCGTGCGGATCTTCGCGGTCAGTCCCATCTCACGTACTCCTCGTCCTGCTCGTCCTGCTCGTCCTGCGAAAACTGGAACCGGCCCGGTGCGGGGGATCGCCCCGCACCGGGCCGGAGTCGTCAGCCGACCGTCCGGGCTACTCGCCGGGGTGGGCCAGTTCGATGTCGTGGCCGTCGGCGCCGGCGCCGGACACGGTCAGCGCGGTGGCCACCGGCGGGTAGCCGGTCGCGATGACGGTGTAGTCGCCGCCGTCGAGGTCGGCGAAGGCGTACGCCCCGTCCACGCCGGTGGTGGCCGTGCCGACCACGTTGCCGGCGGCGTCCACGAGGGTCACCCGCGCGTCGGCCAGCGGGCCGTGCGGCGCCCGGACGACGCCCTGGAGCCGGGCCCCCGCGTCGAGGGCGACCTCCGCACGGGTCACGCCCGTGGCGCCGACCTCGACGGGCAGGGCGCGCGGCCGGAAACCGGGCGCGTTGACCGCGACGGTCACCGTGCCGGGCACCAGCTCGGCGAAGGAGAACTCGCCCTGCTCACCGGTGGCCGCGGTGGCGAGCAGGTCGCCGCGCACGTCGGTGACGATCACCATCGCGCCCTCGACGGTCTCGCCCGACTCGGCGGCGCGCACGACGCCGGCGAGTCCGCTGGTCCCGCTGAGCAGGATGTCGTACGCGACCGGCTCGCCGTTGACGACGATCGTGGAGGCCTGCGGCTGGAAGCCGTCGGCGGAGGCGATCAGCACGTACGAACCCGTGCCCGGCGCGTCCAGCGCGTAGGAGCCGTCGCCCTGCGCGATCGAGCGGCCGAGCTGCCGTCCGGCGAGGGAGATGAGCGTGACGGCGGCCTGCGGGACGGGCGCGCTCTCCGCGCCCCGGACGAACCCGTGCACCGGGATGCCGGCCGGGGGCGTCGGGGCCGCTTCGGCGGTGGCGACGGCGGACAGCCGCTGGGCGCTCTCGGCGCCGCCCTCGGCGTCCGGTCCGGCGACGGCCCAGCTGGGGACCTTCTCGCCGGCGGCGGCCGGGCCGGCGGCGGAAGTCGCGTCCGCGGCCGATACCGCGTCCGTGACGGCGGAGGCGTCCGCTGAGGCGCCCATGGCCGTGGTCGCGGCCGTGTCCGGGGCCGTGTCCGGGTCGGCGGCCTGCGCCAGCGCGCCCTTGGTCCGCAGCGGGACCTCCTTGATGAACAGGGTGATGAGGAAGGCCAGCAGGGCGAGCCCGGCCGCGATCAGGAAGACGTCCGCGATGCCGTGGCCGTACGCGCTCTCCATGACCGTGCGCAGCGGCGCGGGCAGCTTGTCCATGTCCGGGATCTGGCCCGACGAGCCGGAACCGGCGAGGGAGGCGTACTTGGGGCCGAGGTCGGCGATGCCGTCCTGGGCGTAGTCGGTGATGCGGTGGGCCATCACGGCGCCCAGCGCGGAGACGCCGACGGCACCGCCGAGGGAGCGGAAGAACGTGACCGTGGAGCTGGCCGAGCCGAGGTCGGAGGGGGCGACCTGGTTCTGCGTGGAGAGCACCAGGTTCTGCATCATCATGCCGATGCCGAGACCCAGCAGGGCCATGAAGACGGCCATCTTCCAGTAGTCCGTGTCGTACCGGATGGTGCCCAGCAGGCCGAGGCCGGCCGTCACCAGGACGCCACCGCTGACCAGCCAGATCTTCCACTTGCCGGTGCGGGTGATGAACTGGCCGGAGACCGTGGAGGAGATGAACAGGCCGCCGATCATCGGGATCGTCATGACACCCGACATCGTCGGCGACTGGTCGCGGGCCAGCTGGAAGAACTGGCTGAAGAACACGGTGCCGGTGAACATGGCGACGCCCACGAAGAGCGAGGCCAGCGACGACAGGGTGATGGTGCGGTTGCGGAACAGCCGCAGCGGGATGATCGGCTCCGCGGCCCTCGACTCGACGAGCACGAAGATCAGGCCGAGCACGATCGAACCGCCGACCATCGCGGCCGTCTGCCAGGACATCCAGTCGTACTTGTCACCGGCGAAGGTGACCCAGACCAGCAGCAGCGAGACCGCCGCGGAGATGAAGAACGCGCCGCTCCAGTCGACCTTGACGTCCCGCTTCACGACGGGCAGGTGCAGGGTCTTCTGCAGCACGACGAGCGCGATGACGGCGAAGGGCACGCCGACGTAGAAGCACCAGCGCCAGCCCAGCCAGCTCGTGTCGGTGATGACGCCGCCGAGCAGCGGTCCGCCGACGGTGGCGACGGCGAAGGTCGCGCCGAGGTAGCCGGAGTAACGGCCGCGCTCGCGCGGGGAGATCATCGCGGCCATCACGATCTGCGCGAGGGCGGACAGGCCGCCGACGCCGATGCCCTGGACGACACGGCACGCGATCAGCATGCCGGCGTTCTGGGAGAGTCCGGCCGCGGCCGAGCCCAGCACGTAGATGACGAGCGCTATCTGGACGAGCGCCTTCTTGCTGTACAGGTCGGAGAGCTTGCCCCACAGGGGCGTGGCCGCGGTCATGGACAGCAGCGCGGCGGTGACGACCCAGGTGTAGGCGGACTGGCCGCCGCCGAGGTCGCCGATGATCTCCGGGAGGGCGTTCGAGACGATCGTGGAGGACAGGATCGCGACGAACATGCCGAGCAGGAGCCCGGAGAGGGCCTCCATGATCTGCCGGTGGGTCATCGGAGCGTCGCCGGCGGAGCCGTGGGACCCTCCGCCGTGCTTCGCGTGAGCCCGCACACCGGCTGGTGTGGTCGTTGCCATGGGCTTCCTTTTCTTACGTTGCTTGCGCGGGTGTACGGGTGGTCTGTGTCCGTTCGCCTGCCGGGACGGCCGGTGCGGCCGGTGCGGCGGGAACGGGGGGAGCAGCGGGTGCGGGGGGCCGGGGCGCGGGCGGGGGCGGCGGCCGGTGGGCGACGGTCCGGCAGTCGCCGAAGCTGGCGCGCAGCCGGGTCAGCAGTCCGATGAGCTGGCCGACCTCGGCGTCCGTCCAGTCCTCCAGCCGCTCGGCCAGGAGGCCGGCGCTGCGACGCGACAGCTCGACGAGCATCGCGTGGCCCTCGGGGGTGAGGTGCAGGATGCGTGAGCGTTTGTCCGCCGGGTCGGGGGAGCGTTCGATCCAGCCGCGGTCGGCGAGGTGCGCGGCGTGGCGGCTGGTCACGGACATGTCGACGGCGAGCAGCTCGGCGAGGTTGCTCATGCGCATGTCGCCGTGGCTGCCCAGCAGCGCCAGCACGGCGGCGGAGCCCGCGGAGCAGTCCTGCGGCAGGATCCGTCCGAGGTCCCGCTTCACGGCCCCGACGGCGCTGAGCTGGCGTGCCAGCTCCTCGTACTGCGCCTGCCCTGCCATCGCACCTCCCGGTATCGTTGCTTAGGGCAACCATAGAAGCGGTTGGTTGACGCAGGCAAATAAAACCGGACCCTGCGCCACAAAAAGTTGGCAAAGGCAAGTATTGCTGCGATAAATGTGCAGGTGGCGGAGGCGCCGGGGTGCGCGCCGCCGCCGAGACGGGCTCGCACGCGCCGACTGCCGGGAACTCCGTGACGACCCCCGCTTGGGCTCGCCCCCGCGTTTTCGCTAGTGTCTCGGCACATGGCTAACACCCAGGGCCCCCAGGGCAACCACGACCCCGCCGGCAGCACCCAGATGTTCCGCGCGTTCGTCGACGAGGGCGCCCCCCGGGCCGCCCAGCCGGCCCCCGCGGCAGCCGGTTCGCGCATCGGCCTGATCATCGGCGTCGTCGCCGCCGTCGTGATCGTCGCGGCCGTCGCCTGGCTCGCGCTGAAGTAACT
Source organism: Streptomyces sp. NBC_00704 (assembly GCF_036226605.1). Taxonomy (NCBI): domain Bacteria; kingdom Bacillati; phylum Actinomycetota; class Actinomycetes; order Kitasatosporales; family Streptomycetaceae; genus Streptomyces; species Streptomyces sp. NBC_00704. The sequence goes on along the minus strand of NZ_CP109000.1, from coordinate 3,956,505 downwards.
CCCGCACCACGCGGCACGGGTGGGCGCGGGCGCCCGGACGAGCACCGGACGCGACGACCGGCACGGGACGCCGTCCCGACGACGCCGACGCGCCCCGCTTTCCCGACCCCGCGCCTCCCTCCGCCGAGCCCCGCCCGCGCGTCGCGCCCTGCCGCACCCGCGCCTTGCGGGGACATGCGTCTCCCCCCGCCGCGCCCGCGCCCTGCGGTGCCTGCGTCCATTGCCCGCGTCCGCGTCTTGCGGTGCCTGCGCCCACCTGCCTGCGCCCGCGCCCTGCGGTGCCTGCGTCCATCTGCCCGCACCCGCACCTTGCGGGGACGTGCGTCTCCCCTCGCCGCGCCTGCGCCTGCGCCCTGCGGTGCCTGCGCCCACCTGCCTGCGCCCTTCCCGCCCGCGTCCGCACCCGCACCCGTGCCCGCGTCTTGCGGTGCCTGCACCCTTCCCGCCCGCACCCGCGCCCGCGTCTGCCGGGTCGGGCTCGCGCCTTCGGGACGGCTGTTCCGCGGGCCCCTGCTCGGCCTGCCCGGCGGTGTCTGCCGCCGCCCTCTGCCTGTCTGCCCTTCACCGGTCCGGCGAGGGCCTCACTCCCACCGCACCGCGACGTCGCGTGTCTCGATGTGCATCCCCAGCGGTACGCGCCACGCGTCGACGCACACCGTCCACGTCCGCGCCTTGCGCGTGCCGGCGGCGATCGGTGTGGGCAGCGGGACCGTGGACTTCCGGGTGGCCCAGTCCGTGCCGAGGGCGTCCACGACATGCGCGCCGAAGGTGACCGTCCCCGAACCGACCGCGCGGCCGCCCGAGTTGACGAACGTCAGGGTCACGTCCTCGCACCACCGCCGATCCGTCCTCGCGCGGACGGGCTCGCTCACGGAGAGGGCGGCCGGTCCGCCGGACGCTCCCCCGGACGGCCCCGGACTCGGGGGCGTGGACGCCGGCACGGGCGGCGGTGACTGCGGGCGCGAGGGCGGGAGTGAGGGCGAGGGTACGGGTGGGACGGAACCCGCGCGGCCGCCTGGACCGCCTTCGCCTGACCGGTCCCCGCCTGAACCGCCCCCGGCCGAACCGGTTCCGCTCGTCGAACCGCCCCCGACGGCCGTGCCGCGGGGGTCGCCGGCCGAGCCGGGTGTCCCGTCGGGTGATCCGGTGGCGGACGTCGTCCCGGCCCCGCTGTGCGCCGTGGCGCCGGAGCCCGGTGTGCCGCCGGGAGAACCGCGCTGTCCGTCCAGCGGAACGAGACGCACCCCGCCGGTCGGATCCGCGGGACCGTCCGCGTCCGGGGCGGCCGGGTCACCGGCCGCGCCGATGGCGACGTAGTCACCGCCGTGTCCGCCGCCTCCGCAGCCGACGGCCAGGGCCGCCGTCGCCACGACGACCGCGGCGGCGGCCGACGCGCCCCGAAGGGCGCGCCGCCGCTCACGTGCCCGTGCCGGACTTCGCATCACGGCAGTGTGCCTGACGCACCGTCAGGAGAACAGCCCCCGGACCGGCTCGGCGCATACGACGCGGCGGGGAGCTGTGTCTCCAGGACGGAGGTCTCCCTGAGGGCCCGCGCGCTCCTGATCCCCGGCTAGTCGGAGATCAGGCCCTCGCGCAGTTGGGCCAGGGTCCGGGTGAGGAGGCGGGAGACGTGCATCTGGGAGATGCCGACCTCCTCGCCGATCTGCGACTGGGTCATGTTGGCGAAGAAGCGCAGCATGATGATGCGGCGCTCGCGGGGCGGCAGCTTGGCCAGGAGGGGCTTGAGCGACTCCCGGTACTCCACGCCCTCCAGGGCCGTGTCCTCGTAGCCGAGGCGGTCCGCCAGGGAGCCCTCGCCGCCGTCGTCCTCCGGGGCCGGGGAGTCCAGCGAGGAGGCCGTGTAGGCGTTGCCGACCGCGAGGCCGTCGACGACGTCCTCCTCGGACACGCCCAGGACCGCGGCGAGTTCGGCGACCGTCGGCGAGCGGTCCAGCTTCTGGGAGAGCTCGTCGCTGGCCTTGGTGAGGGCCAGACGCAGCTCCTGGAGCCGGCGCGGGACGCGCACCGACCAGGACGTGTCGCGGAAGAAGCGCTTGATCTCGCCCACGACCGTCGGCATCGCGAACGTCGGGAACTCGACGCCGCGTTCGCAGTCGAAGCGGTCGATCGCCTTGATCAGGCCGATGGTGCCGACCTGGACGATGTCCTCCATGGGCTCGTTGCGCGAGCGGAAGCGGGCCGCCGCGTAGCGCACGAGGGGGAGGTTCAGCTCGATCAGCGTGTCCCGGACGTAGACCCGCTCGGGGCTGTCCTCGGCGAGCGTGGCCAGTCGCAGGAACAGGGAGCGGGACAGGGTGCGGGTGTCGATGGCCCCCGTGGCCGTGAGAGCCGGGGCCTGGGGGGCCTCGGGGGCTGTGACGTCGTCGAGCACGTCGGGCTCGACCGGCGCGACAGGCGCGACGGGCGCGGACTCGCTCGGCGTGAGCGTGAGCGTGAGCACCTTCGAGCTGCCCTGTTCTGCGGACATGCCACCCCCTTTGGGTCGCGGGACGGTCGCGGCGCAACGCCCCCGCTTGAGGAACGTCAGCCTTCACCTGAATACCGGAGCCGAAGCCCCGGCAAACGCTCTTCCGGCAGAATGTCACATGTCGGCAACACGCTGTAGTGACATGTCGACACGTGAGTGACGAATCAGCCCTGGAAACAGGGGGTCTGACGGCTTTTCAGCGGGGTTTCACCGGGATCGGTCCCACTGGGTGATTCGCTCTCAGCGGTGACGACTCGGTCGTGCTTGCGATCCCTCAACGAGTGACGTGTCCTGACCCGGTTCCCCTCCCGCGCCCCGTCATGCGGGTCGTCCCGCGTTCCGTCAGGCCTCGATGCGGTTGGCCGAGCGGAGCCGCTGGAAGGAGCGGGCGAGGAGCCGGGACACGTGCATCTGGGAGACGCCGAGTTCGGCGCTGATCTGGGACTGCGTCAGGTTGCTGTAGTAGCGCAGGAGAAGGATGCGCTGTTCGCGCTCCGGCAGCTGGACCAGGAGGTGGCGGACGAGGTCGCGGTGCTCGACGCCGTCGAGCGCCGGGTCCTCGTAGCCGAGGCGGTCCAGGAGTCCGGGCAGGCCGTCGCCCTCCTGCGCCGCCTCCAGGGAGGTGGCGTGGTACGAGCGGCCCGCCTCGATGCAGGAGAGGACCTCCTCCTCGGCGATGCGCAGCCGCTCGGCGATCTCGGCCGTCGTCGGGGTGCGGCCGAAGGCGGTGGTGAGGTCCTCGGTGGCGCTGTTGACCTGCACCCACAACTCGTGGAGGCGGCGCGGCACGTGGACCGTGCGGACGTTGTCGCGGAAGTACCGCTTGATCTCGCCGATGACCGTGGGCATGGCGAACGTGGGGAACTGCACGCCCCGGTCCGGGTCGAAGCGGTCGATGGCGTTGATCAGGCCGATGGTGCCGACCTGGACGACGTCCTCCATCGGCTCGTTGCGGGAGCGGAAGCGGGCGGCCGCGTAGCGCACGAGCGGGAGGTTGGCCTCGATGAGCGCCCCGCGCACGCGGTTGTGCTCCGGCGTGCCCGGCTGGAGTTCCTTGAGTTCCGCGAAGAGCACCTGGGTCAGCGCCCGGGTGTCCGCGCCACGGCTCCGTTGGGGGGCCGGCGCGGGTTCCGTGGCGGCTTCGGGCACGGTCTCCAGGGCGGGGGCCGGTGCGGGTGCCGGGGGTGCCTCTTCCTGAGGCGGCGCAGTACTGGCCGACACGGTCAACGCCACCTCTTCGTCAGGTCAACATCGGTCAACTCATCCGTCAAAAGCGGTCATAGCATCACAAGACATGTGCACTGTGTGCAAGCACCCCATAACGCCGTGTTGAGGGATAAGTTGGGCCCTTACGGTCGTGCCGGACGTGCGAAAGCCCTCCGCCGTCAGGGCGGAGGGCTCCGTGCCGTCGGAGCGGCGGGCCGGGCGGGACGGCTCAGAACTCGTAGTCGGCGACCACCCAGGTGGCGAACTCGCGCCACAGAGCGACGCCCGACTGGTGCTCGGGGTGCTCGATGTAGCGCTTGAGGGCGTCCGCGTCCTCGACCGCCGAGTTGATCGCGAAGTCGTAGGCGACGGGGCGGTCGCTGACGTTCCAGCCCAGCTCCCAGAAGCGCAGTTCCTCGATCTTGCCGCCCAGCGCGCGGAAGGCGGCCTCTCCCCGCACGACCCGGGGGTCGTCGCGCCGGACGCCCTCGTTCAGCTTGAAGAGGACCAGGTGGCGGATCATGGGCACTCCCTGTGCGTACGACGGTGTGGGCTACTTGGCCCCGTCGGCGAGCCAGGTGAAGAAGTCGCCGATGGCCTTGGCGGCGTCCGATATGCCCTCGAAGCCTATCTGGACGTAGTCCGCCGCCTTCGCCGGGTCGGTGATGATCACATAGAGCACGAAGACCACGAGCATGTAGACGGCGATCTTCTTGGCGTTCACCGCCACCTGGCCTCCCCAGTAGTGCCCGCGCGGGCCCTTGTTGACGGCGGCGAGTGTATCTGTAAGTGCGATTTACACACCGCTTTTGATCGTCGTGGCGCGTTCATGAACGGCGGGAGGCGACGCGCGCGGAGACCCGGCCGACGCCGTGCACGCGCCGGCCCGGGGGGAAGGCGGGGCGCTTTCGACGAGACGGAAACCGAGACGGAGCACGACGAAGGGCCCGGTCCAATGGACCGGGCCCTTCGTCTACCAGCGGTAGCGGAGGGATTTGAACCCTCGGTGACTTGCGCCACACTCGCTTTCGAGGCGAGCTCCTTCGGCCGCTCGGACACGCTACCGAGGGAGACCTTACAGCAAGGTGAGCCCCGGTTTGAAATCGGAATCGGGGGCCGGCTCAGCGTTCCCGGAAGAACTCCGTGAGCAGGCCGGAGCACTCCTCGGCGAGGACGCCCTCGACGACCTCGGGGCGGTGGTTGAGCCGGCGGTCGCGGACGACGTCCCACAGGGAGCCGGCCGCGCCCGCCTTGTCGTCGCGCGCGCCGTAGACCACCCGGTCCACCCGGGACTGGGTGATCGCGCCCGCGCACATCGTGCACGGTTCGAGGGTCACGACGAGCGTGCAGCCGGTCAGCCGCCACTCCCCGACCGCCTCGGCCGCCCGCCGGACGGCGAGCACCTCGGCGTGCGCCGTCGGATCGCCGCCCGCCTCGCGTTCGTTGTGGCCGGCCGCGAGGACCGTCGTGCCGTCCGGGGCCAGCACGACGGCGCCGACCGGGACGTCTCCGCCCCGGGCGGCGAGCCGGGCCTGGTCGAGGGCGAGCCGCATCGCGGTCCGCCACCGGTCGCGTACCGGGTCGGGCGGCGTCTGCGGTGCGGTCAGCGGACGGTCTCCAGGACCTCCGAGGCGCCCAGGGACTCGGCGATCTCGTTGACGGCGTCCTCGGTCAGCGACCTCAGCTCCTTCTCGCCGACGCCGAGGTCGTCGAGGATGCCGGGGTCGCCGACGGGACCGTGCGGCACGGCCTCGGCGGAGCCGCCGCCCACGACCACCGGGGCGTCCCCGTCGCCGTCCTGGTCGTCGTCGGTCTCACCGTCCTCGGTGCCGTCGAGGTCGAGGGCGTCGAGGACGTCCTCGTCGCCCGGATCCCGGCCGAGCAGTTCGTCGGTGAGCAGGATCTCGCCGTACGAGCTGCGGGCGGCCGCAGCGGCGTCGGACACGTAGATGCGAGGGTCCTCCTCGCCGTCGATGCGGACGACCCCGAACCAGGAGCCCTCCTGCTCGATCAGCACGAGCACCGTGTCCTCGTCGGGAGAGGCTTCCCGGGCCAGGTCGGCCAGATCCGACAGGGTCTCCACATCGTCGAGCTCTGTGTCGCTCGCTTCCCACCCGTCTTCGGTGCGCGCGAGCAGTGCGGCGAAGTACACCGTGACTCTCCCACTGGTCATAGGCGTGCCGGTTGGGGGTCCCCCCGGCGGAGGTTGCGGGCGGGGCAGGAATTCAGGGCTGCGAGCCCCACCCACTCGGAATCGTGGCAGAAACAAGGCGTTCAGGGGACGTCTTCGGCTCCCTGTGTCCGGTGGTTTTGATCGCACGTCCGCGGTCACGTCCGTGAGGGACTCTCCGGCGCCCCGGTTGCGGCCACGAGCGGATCGTACGCGGCTTTGTCGCGCGCCCACGCACGAGCGCCCCCGCGCGGCACCCGTGGCGGCGGGGATCCTCCCCCTACGCCCCAAGTCCCGTACGGCAACGGCCGCCACCCGGCTACCAGCGGAACGTGCGCATGCGCATCGCGTGGCGCAGCCGGGCCGTCTTGGCGCGCCGCGGCTGGACGCGGTCGCGCAGTTCGCGCGCCTCGGCCAGTTCGCGCAGGAAGCGGGCGCGCCGTCGCCGGCGCTCGGCGTCGCTCTCGGCGCGAGCGGCCGCGTCCGGCGGCCTGTCGTCGGGCAGGTCGGGCAGCTCAGGCATCAGCACACCACCCCGGGTACCCCGGTCCGTCTCCATACCTGTCCCCCATTTTCCCTCCGACGGGCGGTTTGATGCCGACGAACGGCCGAAGCCGGGGGGAGGGGTTCACTGTCCGTGGGGACGCCGGGCGGGTTCGGCACCGTTACTGTTGTGGACATGCGTCTCCACGTCGTCGACCACCCTCTGGTCGCCCACAAGCTCACCACGCTGCGCGACCGGCGCACGGACTCCGCGACCTTCCGCCGGCTGGCCGACGAACTGGTCACCCTGCTCGCCTACGAGGCCACGCGTGACGTGCGCACCGAACAGGTCGACATCACCACGCCGGTCGCCTCGACCACCGGCGTCAAGCTCTCCTACCCGCGGCCGCTGGTCGTGCCGATCCTGCGCGCGGGTCTCGGCATGCTGGACGGCATGGTCCGGCTGCTGCCGACCGCCGAGGTGGGCTTCCTGGGGATGATCCGCAACGAGGAGACCCTGGAGGCGTCCACGTACGCCACCCGCATGCCGGAGGACCTCTCCGGCCGCCAGGTGTACGTCCTGGACCCGATGCTGGCCACGGGCGGCACGCTGGTCGCCGCGATCCGCGAGCTGATCCGCCGCGGCGCCGACGACGTGACCGCCGTCGTGCTGCTCGCCGCCCCCGAGGGCGTCGCGATCATGGAGCGCGAACTCGCGGGCTCGCCGGTCACGGTCGTCACGGCGGCCGTCGACGACCACCTCAACGAGCTGGGCTACATCGTGCCGGGCCTGGGAGACGCGGGCGACCGGCTGTACGGAGCGGCCGAGTAGGCCGAGTACGCCGAGCGGGCGCACCGGCCGGGCGGGCCGGCGGGCCAGGCAGGGCGGGTCCGACGGGTCTCAGCGGGCCCGACGGGTCCCGGCAGGCCTGACGACGGGTCTCAGCAGGCCTTCTTCGTGGTCGCCGTCGGCCGGGGGGCGGTCAGGGCCGTCAGGGCCTTGGCCGCGTCGGCCGGGCTGGCCAGCGCCTTGAAGCCGTTTCCGATGATGAGATCGACGGCCGGGCCCGTGCGGGCCGCGTCGGTGCGGCGCTCGGCGGTGGTCAGCTGGGTGGCGAGGACCGGCAGCGAGGTGTTGAGCGAGGACGCGGGACCGAGCAGCAGCCCGGTTCCGGTGACCTTCTTGTCGTACTGCTTGGCGGCGTTGCCCACCTCGCCGATCCGGAAGCCGCGCTTCTTCAGCTCGTCCGCGGTGGTCTTGGCCAGACCGCTGCGGGTAGTGGCGTTGAAGACGTTCACCGTGATCTGCGCGGGCCTGGGCACCGCGCCCGCGACGCCGCCCGCGGCCGAGGCGGCCCCGGACGCGGAAGGGGAGGGGGCGGGCCCGGACCTGGTCCTGTTCGCCGCGGACGTCCCGGCGGTGTTCCCGGCGGCGCTCCGGGAGCAGGAGGCGCCGGCGGCCGTGGCCGCTCCCGCGCCGCCCGTGAAGACGTCGATGAGCTGCAGGGTGCCCCATCCGGCCACGCCGAGCACCGCGCCGCAGCCGACGACCACGACGGCCAGCCTGCCGCGTCGCCGGTGGGGGCGCATGCGGGGGTACTTGTCCCCCGTGATCCGGTACTTACCGCCCATGCCCGGGGGCGTCAGCATGCTCATGGGCGCAGCGTAGTGCGCCCGGGCGGCCGTGACTAATAAACGATCATCCGACACCGGACGCGGGCAGCGGAAAGAACCCGAAAGGGTCAATCGGAGTGCGCCGCGAGGCGTGCGGCGGCTGGAGAAGGGCGTGTACGGCGGGCTGTCGGAGAGGTCTCGGGGCGGGCCCCGGAGGGCGCTGCGCGCCGCCGGCTCCCGGTCGGCGGTCCCGTTCTCCGGCTCCGCCGGCGCGGTCCGCGACCCTGTCCGGTCAGTCCAGCTCCAGCACGCGAGCGTGCAGCACCTGGCGCTGCTGGAGCGCCGCCCGCACCGCGCGGTGCAGTCCGTCCTCCAGGTACAGGTCGCCCTGCCACTTCACGACGTGCGCGAACAGGTCGCCGTAGAAGGTGGAGTCCTCCGCGAGCAGGGTTTCCAGGTCGAGCTGCTGCTTGGTGGTCACCAGCTGATCGAGGCGGACCGGGCGCGGCGCGACGTCCGCCCACTGCCGGGTGCTTTCCCGGCCGTGGTCGGGGTACGGCCGGCCGTTTCCGATGCGCTTGAAGATCACACGGAAAGCCTACCGGTCCTGACGTTCCGGGCGCAGCCAGGGAGACGGAGTGCGACGCTGGAAAAGACGTGATGAACAGGGGTAAAACGGAATGAGGGCCTGCCCATGAGCGAGTCGACGAGCGCCGCGGACATCGCCGCCGGGTACGCGTTCACGGGGCCCGCCCTCGACCTCGGCGCCGTCCTGTGGGACGGCGACTGCCTGCCCGACGCGCGGGTGCGCATCCCCCTCCCCGTGCTGAACAGGCACGGGCTGGTCGCGGGGGCCACCGGCACCGGCAAGACCAAGACGCTCCAGCTGATGGCCGAGCAGCTCTCCGCGCAGGGCGTGCCGGTCTTCCTCGCCGACGTCAAGGGAGACCTGTCCGGGATCTCGGCTCCCGGGACGGTGAACGACCGGGTGCGGAACCGGGCCGCGGAAGTCGGCCAGAAATGGACGGCGACCGGCTTCCCCGCCGAGTTCTACGCGCTCGGCGGTCTCGGTCACGGCATCCCGCTGCGCGCCACGGTCACGAGTTTCGGCCCGCTGCTCCTGTCGAAGGTGCTCGGGCTCAACCAGACGCAGGAGCAGTCCCTCGGCCTGGTCTTCCACTACGCGGACCAGAAGGGCCTGGAGCTGTTCGACCTCAAGGACCTGAGGTCGGTCGTCGCCTTCCTCACCTCCGACGACGGCAAGGAGGAGCTGAGGAGCCTGGGCGGTCTGTCGAGCGCCACGGCCGGGGTGATCCTGCGCTCCCTCATCGCCTTCGAGGCGCAGGGCATGGCGGGCTTCTTCGGCGAGCCCGAGTTCGACACGGCCGAGTTCCTGCGCACGGCCTCCGACGGCCGCGGGATCGTCTCCGTCCTGGAGCTGCCGGCCGTGCAGGACAAGCCGCAGCTCTTCTCGACCTTCCTGATGTGGCTGCTCGCGGACCTGTTCCACGACCTCCCGGAGATCGGGGACGCCGACCGGCCGAAGCTCGTCTTCTTCTTCGACGAGGCCCATCTGCTGTTCGACGACGCCTCCAAGGCGTTCCTCGACTCCATCACGCAGACGGTCCGGCTCATCCGCTCCAAGGGCATCGGCGTGTTCTTCGTCACGCAGACCCCGAAGGACGTGCCGGGCGAGGTCCTCGGCCAGCTCGGCAACCGCGTGCAGCACGCCCTGCGCGCCTTCACCCCGGACGACCAGAAGGCGCTGCGGGCCACGGTGAAGACGTTCCCCGACTCGGCCTACGACCTGGAGGAGCTGCTCACCGGCCTCGGCACCGGCGAGGCCGTGGTCACCGTCCTCAGCGAGCGGGGCGCCCCGACCCCGGTCGCCGCCACCCGGCTGCGGGCCCCGGAGTCGCTGATGGGGCCGGTCGGGGGAGCGGAGCTGGACCGGGCCGTGCGGGAGTCCCCGCTGCACGAGCGGTATGCACAGGCTGTGGACAGGGAGTCGGCGTTCGAGAAGCTCGCGGCCCGCACCGACACCGGGTCGGGAGCGGTATCCGGGGCCGGGGCTGAGACCGGGGCCGGGCGCGGGGAGGCGCGGGAACCGCACGGGGGGAAGGGGCCGGAGCGGGCGGAGCGGCCGACGGCGTCGAAGGAGGAACGGAAGCAGGAACGGTCCGTCGTGGAGCAGGTGGTGGGAAGCGGGATGTTCCGGTCGCTGGCCCGTTCCGTCGGCACGCAGGTCGGCCGTGAGATCACCCGCTCGCTCTTCGGAACGGCCCGGCGGAGGCGGTAGCCGCGCGGCCCCGCCCCCGCCGGCCGGTCAGCGGTCGCGCTCCGGCCGCCCGGGTCTGCGTCTCCGTCTACTTTTTCGTCGTCGCCTTGGCTGCCTTCGTCGCCTTGGCGGCCTTGGCTGCCGCCTTCATCTCCTGTTTGTGGGCCCGCACCCTCGTCAGGGACTCCGGGCCGGTGATGTCGGCGACGGAGCGGAAGGACTCCGGTTCGCCGTAGGCGCCGGCCGCCTCGCGCCAGCCCGTGGGGCGCACGCCGAGCTGCTTGCCCAGCAGCGCGAGGAAGATCTGCGCCTTCTGCTTGCCGAAGCCGGGCAGCTCCTCCAGGCGGCCGAGGAGTTCGCGGCCGTCGGCGACGTCCTTCCACACGGCCCCGGCGTCGCCGTCGTAGTGCTCGACGAGGTACGCGCACAGCTGCTGGACGCGCTTGGCCATGGAGCCGGGGTAGCGGTGCACGGCCGGCTTCTCGGAGAGCAGCGCGGCGAAGGCGTCGGGGTCGCGGGCGGCGATGTCGTGGGCGTCCAGGTCGTCGGCGCCGAGCCGGTCGGCGATCGTGCGGGGCCCCTTGAACGCCCACTCCATCGGAACCTGCTGGTCCAGCAGCATCCCGACCAGCGCGGCGAGCGGGGAGCGACCGAGCAGCTCGTCGGCCTCGGGGTCCTGGGAGAGGTGAAGGGTGACGTCCATGCGTCGATGATCCCGCCTCGGACCTCAGCCCGCGCGCCAGTACCCCAGCGCGTGCAGGCGGTCCTTGGGGACGCCCAGCTCCTTGCGCACGTACGCGGCGAGCGTCCGGGTGGTGCCGGTGTCGCAGGCGATCCACACGTACGGGTCGGGGGTGGCCCGCAGCAGGCCGGGCAGTTCCGCCTTCACCCGCTCGACGAGAGCCGCGCCGCCGTCGCGGCGCGGGACGAGCCGTATCTCGTGCCGGTCGGGGTCGGTGAGGAAGGGCAGGCCCTCCGCGTCGTCGGCGCCGCTCTCGAACCAGACGGTCGCCGGGGCCGGGCCGAGCGCGTTCCCGCCGTCGCCGAGCAGGGAGTTGACGGCGGGCAGCGAGGCCGGGTCGCCGATCACGAGGACGTGGGAGGGGGCCGGGGAGGGGGTTTCGAAGCCGGTGCCCTGGACGGTCGCGTCGATGGTGTCGCCGGGTTTCGCCGCCCGCGCCCAGTCGCTGGCGGCGCCGTCGTGCAGGGCGAACTCCAGGCTGAAGGAGCCGGCCGCCGGGTCGGGGCCGACCAGGGTGTAGGCCCGCTGGTGCGGCCGGCCCGCGTTGTCGAACCAGAGCCGCACCCACATCGTGGGGTGGACGCCGGTGGCGGCGAGCAGTCCGCCGTCGGAGAGGTGCAGCCGCCGGTAGCGGTCGGTGACGTCCTGTGTGCCCGTGACGGTGAGCGTGAAGTCCTTCGCCCGCATCATGCGGAGGACCGCGCCCTCCCAGCCCCGCCCCTGCGCCATGACCTGTCCACCCCTCGCGTACGATTCCGGCAACCGAATAGTTAGGGCAGCCTAACCTAAAGAGCGAGGGGTCACCGGGTGACGACCGAGATCTACCGCGACGCCTGGGGCGTCCCCCATCTGCGCGCGGACGGCCCCCTTGAACTCGCCCGCCTCCAGGGCCTGGTCACGGCCCGCGACCGCGCCTGGCAGCTGGAGGTCGAACGGCACCGCGCGCAGGGGACCTCGGCCGCCTTCCTCGGCCCCGACGCCCTCCCCTGGGACGTGTTCGCGCGCCGTGCCCGCCTCGACGACACGGCGAGACGCTGCTCCGCCGCGCTGGAGGAACGCGACCCGGAGACGGCGGCGTGGGTCCGGGCGTACGTCGACGGCGTCAACGACGGACTCCGGTCGGCCGGCGACGCCCCCGAGTTCGCCCGCGTCGCGCTCGCCCCCGGCCGCTGGGAACCCTGGACCCCGCTCGCCGTCTGGCTGGCCACGCACATCCTGTTCGCCGGGTTCCCCGCCAAGCTGTGGCGCGACGAGGCCGCCCGCCGCCTCGGCCCCGATGCCGTCGGCCTGTTCGCCGCCGACGGACCCGGCTCCTCCGGCAGCAACGGCTGGCTGGTCGGCGGCGACCGCACGGTCACCGGGCACGCCGTCATCGCCGGCGACCCGCACCGCTTCGTCGAGGACCCCGGCGTCTACCAGCAGATCCGCCTGGCCTGCGACGAGTTCGACGTCGTCGGCCTGGCCGTCCCCGGCGTCCCCGGCATCGCGCACTTCGGGCACACCGGCGCCGTCGCCTGGGCCATCACCAACGCCATGGCCGACTACCAGGACCTCTACCGCGAACGGCTGCGCCGCACCGGCGCGGACGTCGAGGCGCTCGGCCCGGACGGCGTCTGGCGGCGGATCGCCCGGCACACCGAGACGGTGCGCGTGGCGGCCGGGGACAGCGTCGAGGTGGAGGTGCTGGAGACCGGACGGGGGCCGGTCATCGTGGGCGGCCCGGAAGGGCTGGACGACGGCGCCCCGCTCGCCCTCGCCCTGCGCTACCCGCCCCGCGTCACCGCCGACCTCGGATTCCAGGCGCTGCTGCCGCTGCTGCGGGCCCGCAGCACCGCCGACGTCGACCGCGCCCTCGACCTGTGGGCCGAGCCGGTCAACGTCGTCCAGGCCGCCGACACCGGGGGCGGCGTGCTGCACCGGGTCGCCGGCCGGGTGCCGGTGCGCGCCGCCGCCAACGGCACGCGTCTCGTGCCCGCCTGGGAACCCGGCCACGAGTGGACCGGCTGGCACGAGCCGCCCCGCGCCGGACTGACCGACGGCGTCGCCGTGATGGCCAACCAGCGCGGCCCCGCCGCCGGCCTGGGCGTCGAGTTCGCCGCCCCGCACCGCGCCGACCGGATCGCGGCCCTGCTGGCGCGGCGCAGGCGCTGGTCCGCGTCCGACATGCCGGCCCTCCACACCGACACGCACCTCGCCTCCGCCGCCCCCCTCCTGGAGCGCCTGGCCGCCCTCGACGACCTCACCGGACCCGCCGCCGACCTGCGCGCACGACTGCTGCGCTGGGACCGCCGCATGGACGCCGCCAGCCAGGACGCGGCCCGCTACGCGGCCCTGCGCGGCGCCGTCGTCCGCCGCCTCGCCGCCCACCCGGCCCTCGCGCCCCTGGCCTCCCCGCCCGCCTACCCCGACGTCTTCCTCCCCTGGCTGGCGCTCCTCCCCCGCGTCGGCTTCGCCCTCGAACACCTGCTGCGCGCGCGGGAGTTGTTCGGGATCGACCGCGGGCGTCTGGTGCGCGAGGCCGTCGACGAGGTCGCCGGGGCCTTCGCCGGACCGGACGCCCCCCGCTGGGGCGACACCCACCGCCTCGCCGCCTGGCGGGCGCTGCCCGGCCCGTCGGACGAGGCGCCGCCTCTCGACGGCGACCACGACTGCGTGCTGTGCACCTCGGCCGTGCCCGGCTGGACCGACCTCGCCGCACGCGGCCCCGCCGCCCGTTACGTGTGGGACCTGGCCCGCCGCGAGGACAGCCTGTGGGTCGTCCCCTTCGGCGCGTCCGGCCTCCCCGGCCACCCCCACCACCACGACCAGCTCCCCCTGTGGCTGAGGGGCGAACTGGCCCCGGTCGTCACCGACTGGGCCCGGCTGAAGAAGGAGAACGACCATGGCTGACCGCCACCCGCCCGCGTACGTCCACGAGCAGACCGTCGAAGGGCTCGGCGTCATCGGACTGCGCCCTCTCGACCCCGAGGGCGACGCGGCGGCCGTCCACGCCTGGGTGAGCCAGGAGCGGGCCGTGTTCTGGGGCATGAACGGCCTGACGCGCGAGCAGGTCGCCGAGGTCTACGCCCACCTGGCGACGCTGGACACCCACCACGCCCTGCTGGCCGAACGGGACGGCGTCCCGGTCGCCCTGTTGCAAACCTACGAGCCCGCCGCGGACCGGGTCGGCGAGGTCTACCCGGTGCAGGACGGCGACATCGGCGTCCACGTGCTCATCGCCCCGGCCGGCGAGCACGGCGCCAGGACCGGCTGGTCGGCGGCGCTGATGAGCGTCTTCGCCGCGTACGTCCTGCTCGGCCTGGACCGGCGGCGCGTCGTGGTGGACCCCGACGTCCGCAACACCAGGGCGGTCGCCCGCTTCCTGCGGCAGGGCTTCGACGCGGGCCCGGTCGTCACGCTCCCGGAGGTCGACCTGCCCGACGTGTACCTGCCGGAGAAGAAGGCCCAACTCGCCTTCCTGCGCCGGGAGTCGGTCTTCCCCGAATGACGTCGTCGGCGCGGCCCCGGACCCGGGACGTCCGGCGGCCGCGCGCACGGCACCGTCCAGGAGCCCGCCACGGTGAACCGGATGCCCTGTGCATGCGTACGTATCCGCGAGCACGCGAGTCTCGGATCATGAGGTGCGAGCAGTCGAGCAAGGCGGAGCGGTGACGTGAGCGAAGGCCACCAGGACGGACGACGGGACGGCGGCCCCCACGGCGGCGGTCCCCACGGCGACGGCCGCGGGACCGGCGACCGCCGGACCGGCGACCGCCACGGCGACGGGCGCCGCGGCGGTGGCCGACGGGGGCTGCGCGGGCTCGTGCTGCTCGGGTCCGTGCTGATGCTGCTCCTCATCGGCGGCGGACCGGCCTCCGCGCACGCGGCCCTGCGCGGCGCCGACCCCGCCGACGGAAGCGTCGTCAAGACGGCCCCCCGCTCCCTCACACTCGCCTTCACCGAGTCCGTGGGCCTGCTCGACGACTCCTTCCGCGTCTTCGACGCCCAAAACCAGCGGCTGCGCACGGGCCGGCCCGAGCACGCGGACGGCCGCGCCGACACCGCGCGGGTGACGCTGCCCGGCCGTCTCGGCACCGGCACGTTCACGGTGGCCTGGCGGGTCGTGTCGGCCGACAGCCACCCCATCGCCGGCGCCTTCACCTTCTCCGTCGGCAAGCCCTCCGCCGTCCCGCCCGCCCTGCCCAGCGCCTCCGTCGAGGACCCGGCCACCAGCGGCCTGTTCAACATCGGCCGCTATGCCGCCTACCTCGCCGCGGCCCTCCTCATCGGCACGGCCGTCTTCGTCGCCGTCTGCGGCCCGCCCGACCTGCGGCCGCTGCGCCGGCTCCTCATGACCGGCTGGTGGGGACTCGCCGGATCGACGGTGTTCCTGCTCCTGCTGCGCGGCCCCTACGAGACCGGCGCCGGCCCGGCCCAAGCCCTGGACCCCTCGGGTCTCGGCCGCACCCTGGGCACCCGTCCGGGCCTGGCCCTGGTCGCCCGCCTCGCCTTGCTGGCGGCGGTCGCGGTCCTCCTGTGGCGGCAGCGGGGGCTCGTGCGGGAACGGGACGGCGGGCGGCCCTCGCGCCCGGCACTGCTCACCGGCGCCGTACTGGCGGTCGGCCTGACCCTGACCTGGGCGGCCGCCGAACACGCCTCGGCCGGCATCCAGGTCCCGGCGGCGATGACGTCCGCGGTGCTGCACCTCCTCGCGATGGCCGCCTGGCTGGGCGGCCTGACGGCCCTGCTCACCCTGCTCCACCGCGCGTCCGTCCCCTCGCACGTCGTCCACCGCTTCTCCAGGCTGGCGGCCCTGTCGGTGACGGTGCTGGTGGCGACCGGCGTCTACCAGTCCTGGCGCGGCCTCGGCTCGGCGTCCGCCCTGACGGACACCACGTACGGGCGGGTCCTGCTGGCCAAGATCGCCGCGGTGGCGCTGCTGCTGGCGGCGGGGGCGTGGTCGCGCCGCACGGTCCACGGAGCCCTACGAAACACGACGACGGGGAAGACGACGGCCGACACAGCGACGACGGCCTCCGGTACGGCGACGACGGCCGGTACGGCGACGACGGCCGACGCGGCGACGACCGCGACCGTGCCGCCGACGGCGACCGCCAAGGTGACCGCGACCGCGAAGGTGACGGCGGGCGTGAAGGTGACGGCCGGGGCGCCCGTGCCCGCAGCGGCGGCCGGTGAGGGCCCGGCCGGCGGGGACCCGGCCGGCGGGGACCCGGCCGGTGGGGACGCACCCGGTGAGGACGCACCCGGTGGGGGCACGTCGGCTGCGAACCCGGCCACCCGAGCCCCGGGATTCCCCGGCCGTGATCCCGGGCCGCTCGCCCCGGCCGGTGCGGACAGGCGGCGTTCGCTGCGCCGCTCCGTGCTGGCCGAGGTCGCCGTCTCGGCCGTCGTCCTCGTCCTGACGACCGTGCTGACCGGCACGCTTCCCGGCCGGGCGGCGGCCGAGGCCGCGGCGGCGGAGCAGTCGGGCGGGCTGCCCGTGGCGTCGGTGACCGACGTCCCCTTCTTCCTCGACTCCCCGCAGGCCGGCGAGGTCCGCGGCAAGGTGCAGATCACCCTCGACCCGGGCCGGGTCGGCGCCAACAAGCTCCAGGCCGTGGTCTACGGGCCCGACGGCGGTTTCGTCAGCGTCCCCGAACTGCGCGTCTCCTTCAGCCTTCCCTCGCGGGACGTCGGCCCCCTCGACTCCAGGATCACCGACAGGGGCGGCTACTGGGGTGCCGACGCCGTGAACCTGCCCATGCCGGGCGAGTGGGACATGAAGGTGACGATCCGGGTGTCGGACATCGACCAGGTGAGCGAGACGAAGCCGGTCCGTATCGAACGCTGAGCCGCCGCCGCCGCCGCCGCCGCCGGAGCCGCAGCCGAGCAGGAGCCGGACGCCCGGAGCCGTAGGGAGCCGCGGGGAGCCGCGGGAGGAGCCGCGGGGGCTGCTCAGCGGGCCGGGTCGGCCGTACCGACCGCACCGACCGTACCGACCGCACCGGCCGTACCGGTCGTTCCGGGTGTCGCGTGCCGGGCGGCCAGGGCGCGCTCCGCCTCCTCCAGCCGGCGCGAGCAGCGGGCGTCCGGGTCGTAGGCGACGGCCGTGCTCACACACGTGCAGAACACCCGGGCGTCACGGGTGACGCGGCTGGTGACGCGGAACGACGAGCGGCGCAGGTCGCCGATCGTGGTGGTGATGGTGACGGGCTCCGGCTGGAGCGTCAGCGGCTCCGAGTAGTCCAGCTCGTGGCGGGCGTAGACGAACCGGGGGCGGATCTCCTGTCCGGGCAGCCCGGGGCGCAGATAGAACATGTCGATGTGGGCGTCCTGGATCATCTCCAGCAGCCGGACGTTGTTCACGTGGTTCATCGAGTCCAGGTCGCTCATGCGGACCTGGCGCAGATACAGGTGCGGCCGGCACTCCGGCACGGCGCTCGTGCGGCGGATGTCGGCCGCCAGGGCGTGGGTCACGACGTCACTCCTAGAAAAGGGCTGCGGGTCTACAGGGCCCGCTCGATGAGGTCCGCGGCGGCGCCCGCCCCGCCCGCCGCCGCGATCTCCCGGCGCATGTCCGCCACGGCGGCGCGGACGTCCCGGTCGGACGACACCCGCAGGACGGCCTCGCGCAGCGCCTCCGCGGTGACGGTCTCGCGCGGCAGGTGGACGCCGAGCCGCAGACGTTCGATCTGCGCCGCGTTGACCCGCTGCTCGGCCATCTGCGGCACCGCGACCAGCGGGACGCCGTAGTGCAGCGCCTCCATCGTGCCGCCCATCCCGGCGTGGGTGACGAAGGCGTCCGCCTGCGCCAGCACGGCCAGCTGGGGCACGTGCGGATGCACCTCGACGCTGTCGGGCAGCGCCCCCAGCTCGTCCGGCGACACGGCGGGACCGACGGACATCACCACATGCCACGGCAGCTCGGCGAAGGCCTCGACGCAGGACCGGTAGAACTCGGGCCGCCGGTTGAACTGGGAGCCCAGCGACACCAGCAGCACCGGCCGGTCCTGCCGCGGGCGCCGCCAGGAGCCCTGGTAGGAGCGGTCCCCGAGCGCCGGTCCGACATAGGCGACGCGCCGCGCCATGACCGTGTCCGGCCTGCGCTGGAAGGCGCGCGGGAAGAACGCGACGGCGTGCTCGGGCTGGACGAGGTCCTGGATCCGCGCGCTGTCCACGCCGTGCTCGGCGAAGCCGGCCACGAGTTCCGCGAAGCCCGGCACCTGGGGAAGGCCCGGCACGCCGAAGAACTCGGGGACGATGCCGTCGTAGGCGAGGTGCGTGGGCGACGCCACCACCATGGGAGCCTGCCAGCGGGCCGCCAGCAGCAGCCCGGCCAGACCGTACACGTCGCACAGCACCAGATCGGGCCGCTCCCGGTCGTAGGCCCTGGTCAGGGCGGGCAGGCCGGCCAGCGCCAGCCGGACGACCCGGGCGAACCCCTCGCCCATCTCCTCCGGCGCCTCCGAGCCGTCCCCCGTGTCCGGGTAGAGGACCGGCTCGGCGCCGGCCGCCTTCACCTGGTGCACGAAGTCCTCGGTGACGGCGTAGGTGACCCGGTGACCCCGCCGGACCAGCTCCTCGACGACCCCCAGCGTCGGATTCACGTGGCCGTGCATCGGGACGTTGAACACGGCGATGTGCGCGGGATTCGCACGGGTACCAGGCACGACACGCAACTCCTGTCCGGCGCGGAGCCGGTGCGGGGACCGAAAACGGGTGACGGGGCGTCCCAACGCGGACGCGGAGTCCCGATTAAAGGCGCTCCGGCACCGCTCCCGGCCGCAAACCTGCTGCAGTGTCACCCCATCAGGGAGCCTGCGGGCCCGCGCGTTGACACCCGGGGGAGGCGCGGCACGTGACCGCCGGTCCGATCGGCCGTTGGGGGTACAGGACGTCGTCCGCGAGCGGCCGGTCCATGCCAGGACCGGTCCACGACAGGGACGGCCCACGACAGGAGCAGTCTCATGCCCGGATCGCATCTGCCCTTGCTGGAAGAGGGGATGGCCCGCTGGCCGTTCGGCCCGCCCAACGCCGGGATCGCCCTGGACTTCACGGGCGCGCCGCCCGCGCCGGACGAGCTGCGGGCGCTGGTGGAGGAGCGGTGGAAGGCGCTGCCCCGGCTCACCCAGACCCTGGTCGCCCCGGGCGCGCGGGCGGGCCTGGCCTGGTGGACCGGCCGGCACCGCTGGGCCCGCGCGGACGGCCACGCGCTGGGACGGCAGGTCGGCGAAGTGGACGGCACCCTGCGGGACGCGGTCCGGGAGTGGTTCCACTCGCCGTTCCCCGCCGGGCGTCCACCGTGGGGCCTGCACCTCCTGCGCGGCTCCGCCCAGGGCGAGTTCTCCCTGCTGTTCCGGATGCACCACAGCCTGCTCGACGGACGCTCGCTGACGACGCTCCTGCGCGCCCTCCTCGACGACGGCGGGCCCCTGGACGGCGCCGCGTCCCTGGCGGTGCCCGGCCCCCGGCGGCGGACGGCGCGGGCCGCCCGGTCGGCGGGCGGGCCGCCCGGCCTGCTGACCGCGGGCCGCCCCGTGCCCCTGCCGCACCAGGGCCCGCGGGAGCCCGCCTACGCGCTCGTCGCGCTCGGCTCCGACGTCCTGCGGGCGGCGCGGCAGGCCGCTCCGGCGCGCACGGCGACCACCAACGAGGTGTTCCTGGCGGCGGTCTCCGGAGTCCTGCGCGCCCGGCTCCCCGACCACGACGCCGATACCGTCCCCGACCGGGCTCCCCGTCCGGTGTGGCTCTCGGTCCCGGTCGACGAACGGCCGGACGACTGCGGGGAGTTCCTCGGCAACGCGTTCGCCAACGTGCGCGTCCCCGCGCCGGTGACGCTGGCCGGCCCCGCCGACCGCCTCACCGCCTGCACCGGCCTGCTGACGACCGTCACCCGCGCCCGGACCGCTTCGGAGCGGCTCGTCGAGGGCACGCTCGCGGCGCTTCCCGGAGCGACCATGGCGCTGGCCGGCGGCAGGATCTTCGCCCCCGCCTACGCCCCGGCCGCCTGCTCCTACGTCCACCTGCGCGAGCAGGGGCAGACCCTGGCCGGACGGCCGCTGCGCGGCCTGAACATCGTCCCGATGGTGCCCCCGGCGGGCACGGTCACCTTCGCCCTGGGCGGCTGCGCCCAGGGCCACACGCTGAGCGTCGCCACCAACTCGGGCGGCCGGGACGCGGCCCTCCTGGCCGAGGCCTTCCTGACCGAACTCGCCGCACTGGCGGAACGGGGCCGGGACCGGGCCCCGTCCGAGACCGGCCGGGGATGACCGGCGGCGGTTCGCCCCCGCCCGCGGGACGGTCGCCCTCCCCGCCGTCAGGCCCGGCGGGCGCGGGACGCGAGACGGTCGGCGAACGCGACGACGAGGCCGCGCAGTTCGTCGGGCCGCTCGACGGCGAACGGCCGGTCGAGCGAGGCCAGCACGGACGGCAGCCAGTCCAGCCGCTCCACCCGCAACTCGACCCGCCACCAACGCTCGGCGCCCGGATCGCCGGGGTCCGGGGTGGCGGGATCGCCCGCGTCCAGGGTGGTGGGATCGCCCGCGTCCAGGGTGGTGGGATCGCCGGGGTCCTGGGTGGTGGGATCGCCCTGGCTCCCGGTCGTCGGTTCGCCCCGGCTCCCGGCCGCCGGTTCGCCTGGGGTCCCGGTCGCGGGATCACCTGGGCCCCCGGTCGCCGGCCCGCCCGGATTCCCGGTCGCCGTCCCGCTCGGACCGCCGGTCGCTGGACGGGCGTCCGCCGGAGTGACGTCCGCCGGACAGACGTCCTCCGCATGGACGTCCTCCGCATGGACGTCCGCCGGGGGCCGCGTCTCCTCGGGGGTCAGGCTCGCGACGGTGGCCGGCAGGCGGGCGCGGATCGCGTCGGCCGTCGCGTGGATGCGCAAGGCGACCTCGTGGCGGTACTCGGCGGTGGCGAACCCGGACACCACGCGCTGCGCGGCACCGGGCCCGTCGGGCGCCTCGAACGAACCGGGCAGGGTCCGCGCGGCGGCGACGCGGTCGAGCCGGAAGGTCCGGTCCTCGCCGATCCCGGGGTCCGCGCCCGTGACGTACCACCGGCCGGCATGGGCGACGATCCCGTAGGGGTGCAGGGTGCGTTCGCTGCGCCGGCCCGCGCGGTCGGTGTATCCGATCCGGAGCGGCCGACTGTGGCGCACCGCGTCGGCGATCGTGAGCAGGATTTCGGCGTCCGGGGAGGCGAACGCCTCGGGCGCGGCCGTGAACGCGAGGGATTCCAGGACCGCGTCGAGCCTGCGGCTCAGCCGCGGGGGCAGGACCCTGCGGATCTTGGCCGCCGCCGTCTCGCTCGCGGTGTCCCCCGTCGCCGTCAGGCCCGCCCGGCGGCCCGCGAGCAGCCCGAGCAGGACGGCGAGCGCCTCGTCGTCGCTGAGCATGAGCGGAGGCAGACGGTATCCGGCGCCGATGCGGTAGCCGCCGTAGCGGCCTCGCACGGCCTCCACCGGCACGTCGAGGTCGACCAGCTGGTCGACGTAGCGACGCACGGTCCGCCCGTCCACGCCGAGCCGGTCGGCCAGCTCGCCCATGGTCCGGACGCCGCCCGACTGCAGCAGCTCCAGGAGGGTGAGGACGCGGCCGGTGGGTCGGGACATGGACGGAGAGTAGCCCGATTCCGCGAATAGTGGACGGATTCTGTCCAGTAACCGTCCTAGCCTGCGGTGCACAGCGGCCGGACGGCGCCGCGAGAGCCTGGGAGAACACCATGAACTTCGTCTCGACCCGCATCATCACCGGCGACGTCGCACGCCTGGTCGCGTTCTACGAGAAGGCCACGGGGGCGTCGGCGGCCTGGGCCACCGAGGACTTCGCCGAACTCGCCGGCGCGACCGCCACCCTGGCGATCGGGAGCGTCCGCACGGTCGCGATGTTCGCCCCGGGGGCCGCACGCCCCGCGGACAACCACAGCGTGATCATCGAGCTCCTGGTCGACGACGTGGACCGCGTGCACGGGAACCTGTCCCGTGCCGGGTCCGGCGTCGATGTCGTCGCCGAGCCCACCACGATGCCCTGGGGCAACCGCTCGCTGCTGGTCCGCGACCCCGACGGCAACCTCGTCAACTTCTTCACGCCGGTGACGGCGGCCGCCCGCGAGAAGTACGCCCGCTGAAAAGGGTGAAGGGCCGGGACGCGGTTCAGCCGAAGACGAGGAACAGGGGGACGGGCAGCAGCACGGCCAGCCCCACAACGGCGTCAGGAGCCCTGACGGCACGTCACCGGATCGGGCGGGCGCACGGCTGCTCGCCTTGCCCCGACCGAAGGTCCGCGAGGTCCGCGAGGTCCGCGAAGTCCGCGAGGTCCGCGAGGTCCGCGAGGTCCGCGAGGTGCACGAGGTGCACGAAGCTCACGCGCGGTGGAAGACGTCGAGCGGGCCGTAGGGGGTCGGGTTGCCGTCGGCCAGCTCGGGGTGGTCGCCGACGCGGTCCCGGAGGATGCCGACGGTGTCGGGCCACACGGTGAAGCGCCCTCCGCCGCCGACGAGGATGCGGTCCCAGTCCTGGGAGGCCGTGACGCCTGCCCGGTCGATGACGAACCCACGGCACTCGGCCGCGTCCTGGTCGAGGGTGCGAACCAGGGCGGCGACTGCGTCCTCGCGGTCAG
Organism: Streptomyces sp. NBC_00704; assembly: GCF_036226605.1. Taxonomy (NCBI): domain Bacteria; kingdom Bacillati; phylum Actinomycetota; class Actinomycetes; order Kitasatosporales; family Streptomycetaceae; genus Streptomyces; species Streptomyces sp. NBC_00704. The sequence continues at coordinate 3,933,927 of NZ_CP109000.1, read as the reverse complement.
GAGCAGGGATGTCGCTGATCTGGAAGAAAAGCTTCTGGATATTGCCGTCCAGGCACTGCACGGTCACGGCAAGGGACTCGTCGCGCCCCATCCAGCCCTGGAACTCGACATTTCGGTACTCGTCCGAGGCCAGCGCTGAGAGGAGGGTGTGGACCCCGCCCACCAGCGGCTCTCGCTTGCCCTGGACCGTGTCGCGGAAGCCGAAGAGATTGTCCGTGAGCGGGTGTCGGACGAAGAGCCCCGAGGTCGCCAGCTGGTCGATCAGGTTCTGAGCGGAAGCGCGGGTGAGGGCGGTCCGATACCAGATGAAGAAGCCCTTGGCCGTGGCTGCGTCGGCCGCCGCGGTGGCTCTGGCATTCTCGCCGAGGCACTCTTCGAAGATCGCCAGGGCCTGTTCGCGGGGGACCGGGGGGCTGACGTAGTTCCTCGCCCGGATGTGGGCGGCGAACTCGGGGAGCAACGCGACGTGGTGTCGCCGTACGTAGTAGGCGAGTTCGGTGGGCCACACGTAGGTGCCGTCCGTGATCAGGGAGCCGGCGCCGGTGATCCAGACGTCGTCGGCGATGACGTCGCGCTCGGCGCCCATGACCGTGTAGATCTCGTGGCTTGCTTCGAGGTAGGCGAGCAGTCGTTCTTCGTCCCGCTCGCCGGTGCTGCGCGCGGCGTCCCGAAGGGAGGGGGCGGCCGCTCCGCCGTCGGCTCCGCCGAGTTCTCGGTAGAACCCCGCCTGCTCGATCATGGTGTCTCCAGTCATGCCGGCCACCTAGTGCTGAATCGTGGGCAGGTAGGTACGCCAGTAGCCATTGTTGCCGATGGTGGGGGTCTGGTTGAGCCCGAGGTCGGGCGAGGTGCCGACCTTGTCCGTGGGCGCTGTCACGGGGACGCCGAGCTCGTCGGCCACGGTCTGGGCGAGTGGGATCTCCGGCGGCCGGGCGTCGGCACCGGAGTGGCAGGAGACCAGGCGTACCGGCTGGCCAGACCTGTATTCGGGGTTACTGCGGATCGCGTCCACGATGTGGTGCGGGTTGACCTCGAAGTCGGTCAGGTTCTTCCCGGCTGCGTTCAGACGGCCGGCAGCGAAGACGCCCCTGTCGGTACCGTGCACGATCACGTCGTGCACTCCGGGTATGCGGCGGACGCGTTCGAGGTTGTTCAGGGTGGCGTTGTCGTAGCCGACCGTCGTGGTGTTCTTTCCGTAATAGACCGGGTCGCCCGAGACCAGCTCGTAGTCGCCGGCCCGCGCCGGTGCGGCGGGGATCTTCGAGTCCGGGGATTGGATCAGCTTCCAGGTACGGGACTTGCCCATCTCGTCGAGGGCCGCGCTGTTCAGCCGGAAGCCGTTGAACAGGCTTTCCACTCCGCCGTTCTCGGCGACGATCCGGACCGTGCTCCCACCCGCTCCGAAGGCGCCGCCGAACTCCATGCCGTAGCGGGCGGAGTCGCTCACCTCGTCGAGGCTGAGGCCCTTGCTCTCGCCGGTGGCGATGGCGACGGGCTGGGTGACGGCGAGGTCGACGGTGATCGACTCGAGTCCGCCGATGGCGGCCGTGGCGAGGGTGGTGCCGGCGATGGTGGCGATCTCGGTGGACACGGTCACGCCGATCGTGGCGGACAGCTCCAGGATCGAGGCGGTGGCGGCTGCCGCGGCGCCTTCGGAGATGCCGAGGGTGAAGACCGCGAGGGCCGTGCCGGCGACGATGGTGGCGCCGACGATCTCCAGCTCGTGTTCCAGATGTTTGACGGCCTTGTGGACGGCGTCGGCGTACTGGTCGAGGGCCTTGGCCAGGTCGCGGGCGGCGTCGATCATGTCCTGGAGCCAGCCGTGGCCGTCGTAGTAGTAGCGGCGCCAGAACGGGTCGTCGAAGGCGGAGATCGCCTCGCCCTTGTTGTGCTCGATGATGCCGCGCGCCGACTTGTTCGCGGCGGCCGTCACGTCTTCCAGGTCGTCGGCGAAGTCCCGCCAGACTTTGGCCGCGTCGCGCAGACCCCCTTCGTCGGCGTCCGGCCACCACATGCCGGTCATGTCCTGGACGATCTCTTTGGCCTTGTCGGCCGCGCTCATCGCGCGTTCCCGTCACCGTCGTGCGGGGCGGGCCGGATCCTGCTGAACATCGAGCGGATGAGCAGTTCGTTGTCGATGTGACCGTCGGCCATGTCGGTCATGGCCGCCTCGATGCTGGCCAGGCCGAGCGCGAGAATCCCGGCGGCGGCCTCCATCCTCTTCACGTGCGGGCCGTAGTGCCCGTGGAACTTCTGCCCCTGCTCGTCGTCACCCCACGGCGAACCGGCCGCCGCCAGCCCGGTCTTGAGCTTGGTCAGCGCCTTGGCCAGGTCGGAGCTGTGGGTGTGGAAGTGCGGCGCTGTCGCCTTGAGATCGGCGATCTTGATGTCGAGTATCTTGCCGTCGCTGTGATCGCCCATGGCGTCGTCTGTTCCCCCTGAGTCGGCTGATCGGCCAGAAGACGTTCAGTCAACTCAAGGGGCTCACGGCCGCGATGCCGACAAAGGAAAGGCAAAGTTCCGGCCAAGCGCGACAGGCGGCGCGGCCTTGTCCGTCCGGGGGTCAGGGGATGCCCGGAGACGTCCTGACCTGCCGTGAGGCGTGAAAGGCGCACAGTGAGGCGGACGATTCGATCCGCTCCCGGCGGCGGAGCAGCTGGGCGGGGAGTCCGGTCTGCACGTCACACGTCACACGTCCAACCCAGCCGAAGATCAGCCGCATGTCCTCGATGCCACGTGTCCGGTCGGCGGTTGACCGTGCGCTGGAGAAGAACTCGAGCCCGGTGATCGGGCAGGTCGCGATGAGTCCGGCCGCGGCGGCCTGGTCCCAGCCGTGCTGCTCCGCTTCCCCGCCCGTGAACCGCGCGAGCGCGCTGGTGTCGATCAGGGACTGGGCCGAGTTCACCGACGGCAGTGCCCCTTGTTCTCGAACAGCTCCAGATCGAATGCGCCGTCGCCCGCCACGGCCCACAGCCGGGCGAGAACCAGGGCGCGACGCCGACTCTCCAGCGCCTCGCGAAGGGCCGTGTCGACAGTCTCCTTCTCGGTGCTCGTCCCGAGGGCTTTCGCCACGTCCGCGACCAGGTCGTCGTCCAGGTCGATAACCGTCCGACTCATGAGTGCCTCCCTGATATCGAATGTGGGCGGGCGCCCGGCCGTGGCCGCCGAGTCCTACGCGGGCATCACGCCGTGGATGCGGGAGAGAGTGAAGACACGTTGCGCTTCGCGCAGGTGGCACCAGGCGTCGAGGTAGGGCGGGTCGAGTTCCAGGTCGCTGAGGGTGCGCACGGTCCGGCTTCCCGAGGTGGCGATGTACTCGACGGTGATGGCCGCACCGGTGTCGATGGCATGGGCTACCTGGCGGACGTCGCTGTACGACAGGTGCTTCGCGTATCCGGCGACGATCTCCTCGGTGTCCGTCGCGAAAGGCACCCCGCTGCCGAACGGGTCGGGTTCCGGTGCGGTCGGCGGGGCCTTGAGCAGCCGGTCGGCCAGGACGTCCATCCCGGCCTCGGCGGGCATGCCCGAGGCGCGGATCGCGGTGGTCCCGGGGCCGCGCCGCCCGACGTTCCTTCGAGGGGGCGGGACGGCAGCGGGGGCCCGCTGCGGCAGGCGCTTCTCGATGCGTACCGTTCCCCCGGCGGTCTCGGCGACCGGGGCGTAGCCCGCGGCACGGAGCGCGGCGAGAGTCGTCGCGGGTGGGCTGCCGCTGACCAGGACCGTCGGGGCGAGCTGCCGCAGGGCGAGCTTGGACAGTGCGCGGTGGGCGGCGAGCTCGGCCAGGAGCGCGGGTTCGTCGCCGTGGATGACACAGGCCGCGGGGGCGATGCGCACCCGTCCGTGACCTCGTGCGGTGTCGGCGATGAGAAAGGTCAGCGGCTGTGGCAGGGCCGTGGCGGAGCCGGCCGCCAGGTCGGCTGTGATGTCGTCCGGGGTGCGGCCGGCGTCCAGGGCCCGGCGGATACTGCCGGCGCTGAAGCGCCATACTGAGGCCGTGCCGCTGGTCTCCCGGTCGGCCGTCGAATCCAGCAGCGCGGCGAGTCGCGCGGACGGGGTGCCGGTGACGACGGCGGTGAGGTCGGCTCCGATCCGGGCCGTCGTGGTCGCGGGGGGCAACAGCCGCCGGGCCGTGATGTCGAGCTCTTCGTCGGCGTGGGCCGCCAGGTGGGCGCCGAGCGGGGACAGCGCACCCCGTGCCAGCACGCCGAGCAGTTCGCCTTCGCGGATCACGGTGCTGAACGGTGCCGTGTCCTGGGGCGAGGCGTCGTCGGCGAGCGGACGGTGCCAGGCCACGAGCGGCCCCAGCTCCGAAACGACCTTCACCCCCTGTCCTGCCGGGAGCCCCGCTGCCGCGGAGAGCAGCCCGTGGCGGGCCTGCAGACAGCCGCCGCAGGCAGGCGCACCGGCGAGCGCGGGAAGCGCCTTGTCGTCTTCGTCGCGCGCCCGGGTGGGGGTGAGCGGCAGGTCCCGCCAAGCCCGGAGAAGTACGGTGAGTTGCTCTGCGGGCTCCTGCTCGGCCCAGGCGTCGTACGCCCGGGTGGGAGCTACGCGATCGCCGTCGCGGGCCAGCAGTCCGGCGGCGTACGCGGTCTCCAGGGCGATGCGTACGACGGCGTCGTCCGCTTGGGCGGCCTTGCCGAGCCTGGCCAGTTCACGCGCGCCGATCCCGCCCGACTTCAGCCGGGTCGGTGGAGCGGCCGCGCATGCCGAAAGGACGGAGGCGGCATGGGCCGCGAACGCGGTGGCGGCCGCCGCGGCCTCCCGCTCCACCTCCGAGCAGGTGATGGGCACCGACTGCGGGACGGGCGGCAGAGGTTCGAACGGAGCGTGCCAATCGGGGCCCCTCAGAGCCAGGGCCACCTCGACCGGCATCCGGACGGGCCCGTACCGGTGACGGTCCTGGAGCAGAAGCCCGCGGTCGAGTGCCCATCGCGCGCCTGGCCGGAAGTCGCGGCCAGGCGCCCCGAACACGACGGACAGTGACTGACCCGGCGTGGACCTGGCGCTCCGCTCAAGCAACTTCCGTGTGGCTGCCGGTGCCCCCGCCACCGACGCGGCGACCCGTTCCGCGTCACGGTGATGCTCCACCAGAGCCGCGAGCCGCTGCCGCTTGGTGCCGGGTGGCTTGATGCCCAGGGCCGCCAGCATGCCGCGCAGTTCCTCCGAGGTGGTGCCGGCCAGCAGCTCTTGCAGCGGGGCGTCAAGTCCCAGAGGCGTGCTCCACGCCTGCCGCAAGGACGTAGGGGTGCGGAGTGCCTCGTTGCCGTCGTGCCACACGAGCGCCCGATCCGACAGCGCCTCCAGGGTCGCGTCCAGCGCGTGTGCCGCCGCAGGGGATGTCGAGCCGAGCAGCTCCGCGAGGCTGTCCCGGGTCGCTCGTGCTCCCAGGGCTGCCAGCGCCTCGGCGGCCTGCAAGCACGGCAGCGTGAGTTGCGGCAGGACGAGTGCCACGGACCCCGGACGTTGGAGACGGTCCGCCAGTTCCCCCACCGAGCGTGGTTCCGGGGAGGAGGCTGCGTCCTTCCGCATGGCGAGTACGCGTGCCAGGCGGGGACCGTCGAGTTCGCTCAGCCAGGCCGCAAGCGTCGATCGGGACTTCATGAGGGTGCACCTCGACAGACAGGGAACGTGACAGGCGGGCCGTAGCCGCTTCGGCGCCAAGGTCAAGGATGGCGCAGCTCCATGATCCGCGGATGCCGTACGAAGACAGAGTCCGGGACACCTCCCCGCCGCGGGCCCGGTCCCACGACCCGAGCCGGCAACAGTGGAAGAGTCCGACCACCCGTTCGCCGAAATGTCCCCCTGGGTTGAAGTGAACGCAACCAAAACTGCGAGGGCCGAACACGACGAAGGGCCCCACCGCGAACGGTGGGGCCCTTCGACATCGTGCCCGGTGAGGCACTGGCGGAGGATACGAGATTCGAACTCGTGAGGGGTTGCCCCCAACACGCTTTCCACATGTTCGTCCGGGGTTTCGGGGTTGGTCATCGGTGTCCTGACCTGCGACGGAATGCGGCTGAGGGCAGGCGGTGAACGGTGCTGAACGGCAGTGAATGCAACCAGAACTGCAACCAGGGGGTTCAGTTCCTGCTCACACTCTGCGCCAAGCGCTGAGCAGTTCCTCGGGGCCGTACACCGCCTGGAGGCCGGAACAACCGACCCCGCTGCGCGAGACCGCCACAAGCGGTACCGGCTCGTCGGTGATCGCCGCCCGGTGCTTCTGCAGCGCGGCCAGGTCGTGGCTGTCGAACGCGGCGTTCTCCAGCCACTTCACAGAGCCGAGAAAGAGCAACTGCTTGGCCACCGGCTGTCGGTCGGCGCCCACCAAGTCGATTTCGACGTCGTTGCTACGGGTCCAGTACCCGCCGATCGCCGGGGCAGCGGGCAGGAGCCCGTCCGGCAGGAGACGGGCGAGGGATTCCCGGACCAGGGGCTCGATCGCGCGGCCACGCCAGCTCGTCCACTGCTCCTTGATCCGGCTCAGTGTGAGATCTCCCCGCATCCGCTCGATCTCCGCCATGTGCGGATCCAGAAACGCGAGCCAGAACCGCAGGTAGGGGTCGGCCACGCGGTAGCGGCGCTCCTTCGACGGCCGCAGTGAGAGTGGCAGCTCTGCGGCCACGACCCGTTTCCCGGTCAGGACCTCAGTGGCCCGGGTGAGAGTGGTGTGGGCGATGCCGCCGGCCGCGCGCGCGATGTTGGTGAAGGTTCGCTCCCCGGATCCGATGGCCCGCAGGACCTCCCTGCTCATCGCCTGTGGTGGAAACTCCGCCACCAGTGAGCGCTCGGCGGAGACCAGCAGCGCCGAGATCGGGTTGTCCAGCGAGTCGCGGAGAAACTCCCAGACATCCGCTCCGGCCCGCCACTCGGCGCAGATCAGGGGAAGACCGCCGGTGATCAGGGCGGCGTCGAAGGCGACCGCCGGAGACAGATTGAGCATTTCGCCGATGTCGGCCGGGTTCAGTGGCCCCACGACCATCTCCCGGCCGCGCTGATGGAAGGGGCGGTCGTAACTGTTCAGCGCTTTCATCATCGACAGGTCGGATCCGACCAGGAGGAGCAGTACGGGTTTGCGGCAGAGCAGGCGGTCCCACGCCCGTTGGAGCATGCCTTCGAAGGCGTCGATGCGGTCCATGAGATACGGAACCTCATCGATGACGACCACGCTCGGTCTGTCGTCGGGCAGGATCTCCGCAAGGAGCCTGAAGGCGGCGTTCCACTGCTCAGGGGTCTCCTCCGAGAACAGTTCCCGCTCCGGCAGAGTGGACCTGGCCACGGCGTCGAGCAACTCCGTCAGCTCGTCCTCCGCCGTGCCGCCCGCCGCGGTGAAGAAGAGGTACGGCGCCTCGGTGCGCCGGAGGAACTCCTCGACGAGGCTGGACTTGCCGACCCGCCGCCTCCCGCGCATGAGAATGCACTGACCGGGTTTCGCCGACCCGACAGCATTGTCAACCGCCTGCAAGGCGTTGCCGAGCGCGTTCAGCTCGCGGCCCCGCCCGATGAAACGATGCATGACGAACCTCCCGACAGGAACAGTATCGATGGAGATACTATCTCTGTCGATACTGTTATTCTCTTTCGCTCGGGCAGGACGCTGCGGATCCGGGAGACGGTGAAATCGCGCTCGCCGTCCCGCAGGTGACACCAGGCATCGAGGTGGGGCGGGCCGAGTTTCCAGGCCGCTGAAGGTGCGTATGGTCCGGTTGGCTGGGCCAGGTCGCCGAGGGCTGGCTCGGTGGCGCGCAGAACCGCTTCGAGGAACACCGGTACGGCTGGACCGAGCGGCTTCCCCAGCTGGGCGCGGCGCTGTGCTCCGCCCGGAGTCCGGCGGTGGCGCAGCTGCTGTCCGCCGGGCCTGGGCCCAGGTGGACGGTGAGCTGCGGCTGCGGCTGTGGACCGGCACCGGGCCGGCCGAGATCCGCCGCGCACAGGTGGAACGGCTGAGCCTGCCGCTGCTGCGCATCCTGGAAGCGGCCGACACGAAGCTGCACGGCCCGATCATGGCGGCAGTTGCGTTCCTGCCCGGACACGGTCCTGGAGTGCCTGCTGCCGCTGCTGCGCCACGCGGCGCAGGAACAAACGGAGGGCGAGTCCCGGGCGGCGGGGCTCGCAGCGGTGGTACGGGAGTGCGGGGACCGGCTCGGCGCGCTCGTGCGACGGGCGCCGCGCGCCCCGGATGACTGGTCGGTGGCATGGACAGCAGGGTGCGGCTGCGAGCTGTGCGGCACCCTGGGCGCGTTTCTCGGCTCCCGGTCGCGGCGGACGCTGGAGTGGCCGCTGGCGAAGGACGGGCGGCGGCACGTGCACAGCCGGATCGACACGGCCGAGCTGCCCGTAGACCATCAGACCAGGCGCCAGGGACGTCCTTATACGCTGGTGCTGACGAAGACCGAGGAGCTGTTCTCGCGCGAGCGGGCGTCCCGCCGCCAGGCCGGAGACGACCTGACCTGGCTGGCCTCGACATGGAACGTTTCCGGCGAGGTCGCAGTCGACCCGAGGCCGTGACACGAGTCCCGGGGCGTGGGAGCGACGCAGACGAAGGCCGCCAGGACGTCCGGCGAGGCGAACTCCTCCCAGCCGCCGCCGACGGCCGCGAGGAACTCCGCGCCCAGGACGGTGCCGATGCCGCGGCGGCTCTGGACTGTCAGCGAGTTCGTGTTCGCGAAACCGGCCTTCGACGGGCTTGTCCGACTCGGCGATCTGCTCGTTGAGGGCCATCACTTCCCTGGCCGGGTACGGCGAGTACCGCGTTGTCCACTCCGCTGAGGACCGTCAGCTGATGGTGTGTCCTGGCCGTCGGCAACCGCCGCGACACCGCCAAGTTCCATAGGACCTCCGCAATGCAGGTCGGTGCCAACTGCCCGCCGGGGGCGCGGGGCGTGCGTCTGCACGTCTGTCGAGATGTTCTGAATGTCGCCTATAAATGCAACCAGAACTGCAACCACACACGTCGAAGGGCCCCACCGCGAACGGTGGGGCCCTTCGACATCGTGCCCGGTGAGGCACTGGCGGAGGATACGAGATTCGAACTCGTGAGGGGTTGCCCCCAACACGCTTTCCAAGCGTGCGCCCTAGGCCACTAGGCGAATCCTCCGCGGCAAACAATACAAGACGTTGAGGAGTGCTCGCGAACTCGTTCCCCCCGCTCGGATCCTGTAGCCTGTGCGGAGCCCCTCACGCGGCGCTATCTGACTGAACTCCCCCAGGGCCGGAAGGCAGCAAGGGTAGGTCGGCTCTGGCGGGTGCGTGGGGGGCGCTTGCGTTCCCGGGGCCGGGCGGGCGGGGCGGCGGGAGCCGGGCGTGGGTCCGATGTCAGCGGTCGCCTATAACCTCGTATGCGTGTCGTCTCTCGCGCTGTACCGCCGCTATCGCCCGGAGTCGTTCGCCGAGGTCATCGGGCAGGAGCATGTCACCGACCCGCTGCAGCAGGCGCTGCGGAACAACCGGGTCAATCACGCGTACCTGTTCAGCGGTCCGCGTGGGTGCGGGAAGACCACCAGCGCGCGCATCCTGGCGCGATGCCTGAACTGCGAGCAGGGCCCCACGCCGACGCCGTGCGGTGAGTGCGAGTCGTGCAAGGACCTGGCCAGGAACGGGCCGGGCTCCATCGACGTCATCGAGATCGACGCCGCTTCGCACGGAGGCGTGGACGACGCCCGTGACCTGCGGGAAAAGGCGTTCTTCGGGCCCGCCCGCAGCCGCTACAAGATCTACATCATCGACGAGGCCCACATGGTCACGTCGGCCGGCTTCAACGCCCTGCTCAAGGTCGTCGAGGAGCCGCCGGAGCATCTGAAGTTCATCTTCGCCACCACCGAGCCCGAGAAGGTCATCGGGACCATCCGGTCGCGGACGCACCACTACCCGTTCCGGCTCGTTCCGCCGGGCACGCTGCGGGAGTACCTGGGCGAGGTGTGCCGGCAGGAGGGCATCCCCGTCGACGAGGCGGTGCTGCCGCTCGTCGTGCGCTCCGGCGCGGGGTCCGTGCGTGACTCCATGTCCGTCATGGACCAGCTGCTCGCCGGCGCGAGCGACGCGGGTGTGACATACGCCATGGCGACCTCCCTCCTCGGTTACACGGAGGGCTCCCTGCTCGACTCCGTCGTCGAGGCCTTCGCGACGGGAGACGGGGCCGCGGCCTTCGAGGTCGTCGACCGGATCATCGAGGGGGGCAACGACCCCCGGCGGTTCGTCGCCGACCTGCTGGAGCGGCTGCGGGACCTCGTCATCCTGGCCGCCGTCCCCGACGCCGCGGAGAAGGGGCTGATCGACGCCCCGGCCGACGTCATCGAGCGGATGCAGGCCCAGGCCGGCGTCTTCGGCGCCGCCGAGCTGAGCCGGGCCGCCGACCTGGTCAACGAGGGCCTCACCGAGATGCGCGGCGCGACCTCGCCCCGCCTCCAGCTGGAACTGATCTGCGCGCGCGTGATGCTGCCCGCCGCCTACGGGGACGAGCGGTCCGTCATGGCCCGCCTCGACCGCATCGAGCGCGGCGTGAACTTCTCGGCGGGCGGGGCCGTGTCAGGGCAGCCCGCGCAGGCGGCGCCCGCCATGCCGGCGATGGGGTACGTGCCCGGGCCGCAGGCCCACGGCGGCGCCGCCATGGCCGACGGCGCGTCGATCCCGCCGGGCGGCGGAGCCGCCGCGGCCCGCGCCGCGGTGCGGGGCCAGGGGCCTGGGCAGGCGCCAGGTCAGGGACCGGGGCAGGGGGCCGCGCCTTCCCCCGTCGGACCGGCGGTGACGCCCGCGCCCGACCAGCCCGCGGCCGCTTCTCACGCGCCCCCTCCGGCGCACCCGTCCGCACCCGCGGCCGCCCCCGCCCCCGCACCGGCTCCCGCGGTCCAGGCGGCAGCGCCCGCCGACGTGGCTCCCGCCCAGCCCGCTCCGGGCGCCTGGCCCACCGCGACGGCGGCCGGCGGCGGGCGGCGACCCGGCGGCTGGCCCACGGCCACGCCCGCGGGCGGCGGCGGACGGCCCCCGGCGGGCCCGGCCCCCGCCCCCCAGCCGGGCCCCCCGGCCTCCGCACCGGCGGCGGCCCCCGCGCCCTCGTCGCCGGCGGCCGCGCCCGCGCCCGCCGGGTACGCGCCGCCCTCCGGCGGTCCCGATCCCCGCATGCTCTGGCCGAACATCCTCGAAGCCGTCAAGAACAGGCGTCGCTTCACCTGGATCCTGCTCAGCCAGAACGCCCATGTCGCCGGCTTCGACGGCACCACCCTCCAGATCGGCTTCGTCAACGCCGGCGCCCGCGACAACTTCGCGAGCAGCGGCAGCGAGGACGTGCTGCGGCAGGCGCTGGCCGAGCAGTTCAATGTCCAGTGGAAGATCGACGCGGTCGTCGACCCGTCCGGCGGTTCGGGTCCGTCGCCCTCCGGCGGGTTCGGCGGCGGCGGGGGCGGCTTCGGCGCAGGCGCTCCCGGCGGGGCAGGGACGACCGGCGGGCCCGGCGGCTACGGCGGCGGCCCGGGCGGTTCCGCCTCTTCCGGCGGCGGCTACGGCGGTCACGGCGACGCCGGGGCGGCGGGTCCGTCGGCCTCCTCCTCCTACTCCTCGCCGCAGGCGTCGGGACCGGCCGGGAGCGGCCCGGACCGGCACAGACCCGCCCCGGCGTCGCCGCAGTCCCCGGCCCACGGCGGTTCCGCCGGTTCCGCATCCGGCCCGTCCCGCCCGCCGGCCCCGGATCCGGTGGCCCCCGAGGACGACACCGCCGAGGACGACGATCCCGACCTCAACGAGTCCGCTCTCTCCGGTTACGAGCTGATCGTGCGTGAGCTGGGAGCGACCGTGGTGGAGGAGTTCACCAACGAGTAGCGCGGGCAGCGCCGGCCCGCCCGGCGGCCGGAGTTGGAGGAACGCACAGGAGACCGGGCGACCGTCTCTCGGCGGCCCGCACAAAGCGTCCCGCCCCGCGGCGGCTAGGCTGACCCCGTGAACGTCCTCGTCATCGGCAGCGGCGCCCGCGAACACGCCCTGTGCCGCTCACTGTCCCTCGACCCCGCCGTCACCGCGCTGCACTGCGCGCCCGGCAACGCCGGCATCGCCGAGGTCGCCGAGCTGCACCGGGTCGACGCCCTGGACGGCGCGGCCGTCCGCGCGCTGGCCGTCGAACTCGGCGCCGAACTGGTCGTCGTGGGCCCGGAGGCGCCGCTGGTCGCCGGGGTCGCCGACGCCGTGCGCGAGGCGGGCATCCCGGTGTTCGGCCCCTCGAAGGAGGCCGCGCAGCTGGAGGGCTCCAAGGCGTTCGCCAAGGACGTGATGGCGGCGGCCGGTGTGCCGACCGCCCGCTCCTACGTCTGCACCACCCCGGAAGAGGCGGCCGAGGCCCTGGACGCGTTCGGGGCGCCGTACGTCGTCAAGGACGACGGTCTGGCCGCCGGCAAGGGCGTCGTCGTCACCGACGACCTGGAGGCCGCCGCGGCGCACGCGGCCGCCTGCGACCGAGTGGTCATCGAGGAGTTCCTCGACGGTCCGGAGGTCTCCCTCTTCGCGATCACCGACGGTGTGACGGTCGTCCCGCTGCAACCCGCCCAGGACTTCAAGCGCGCGCTCGACGGCGACGAGGGCCCCAACACGGGCGGCATGGGCGCGTACTCGCCGCTGCCGTGGGCCGACCCGAAGCTGGTCGAGGAGGTCATGGAGACCGTTCTCCAGCCGACCGTCGACGAGCTGCGCCGCCGCGGCACCCCGTTCTCCGGGCTGCTGTACGCGGGCCTCGCGATCACCGGCCGCGGTGTCCGGGTCATCGAGTTCAACGCGCGCTTCGGCGACCCCGAGACGCAGGTCGTCCTGGCCCGCCTCAGGACGCCGCTGTCGGGCGTCCTCGCGGCGGCCGCCACCGGTGAGCTCGCCGACCTGCCGCCCCTGCGCTGGAGCGAGGAGGCCGCCGTCACGGTCGTCATCGCCTCGCACAACTACCCCGGCGACCCGCGCACCGGCGACCCGATCACCGGGCTCGCCGACGTGGCCGCCGAGGACGCCCCGCACGCCTACGTGCTGCACGCCGGCACCAGGCGCGACGGCGGCGACGTCGTCAGCGCCGGCGGCCGCGTGCTGTCCGTCACCGCGACCGGCGCCGGTCTGACCGAGGCCCGTGACCGCGCGTACCGGGCGGTCGCGCGCATCGGCCTCGACGGCTCCCAGTACCGGACGGACATCGCCGCGAAGGCGGCGGCCGAGGCGTGACCGGCGTCGCGTGACGGACGACGCCCCACAGGCTTCTCACCAGGTGTTTTTCAGGCCCCGGGTTTCCGGGGACCCCCGCGCGGGGGTCCCCGGAAACCCGGGGCCTGATCGTTGCCCACCGTCATACACCTTTCCCCAAAGCCATTCCATCGAGTGACGCTGAAGCATCCGGCTGACGGGGGCCGGACCGCCAACTAGGGTGCGGCGCAAGCCTCCCGGCCCTCGTTCCGGCACTTGGCCCACCGGCATTGCGATGTCAGTGGGCGGTGCCACAGTGGGGGAGTGAGCACTGCGAAGACAGCCGGGGGACACAGGACTGCAGGGAGGGGGTGACGTCCGGTCGTGACCGGTATCGGTGTGGAGGCGGGCGCGCAGGCGGCCCGCGCCAGGGCACTGGCCGTGCTGCGGATCCGCAGCCGGGCGCTGGCCGTCGCGCTGCTGCCCGCGGCGGCCGCCGTGATCCTGGGCGCGGGCGGCGCCACCGGGCACTTCGTGGGGCCGGGCTGGGACGGCGCACGCGTGGCCGTGTGCACCGTCGCCGCCGTCGTGCTGATCGCCGCCGCGGTCGTCGGCCTGGTCGTCGCACGGGCCCGGCCCGCCGTCAGCCCCACGGTCGCCGTCGCCGAGGGAGCGGCCCCCGACCTGTACCGGCTGGTGCGCGACCTGGCCGACCGTCTCGACGTCCCGGCGCCCTCGGCGATAGCCCTCACCCCGGACTGCGACAGCTGGCTGGAGGACCGCACCCATCCGGCCCACGGCCCGCCCCCGGCCCGCGAGGGCGACGAGATAGCCGGTCCGGGCGGCGCCCACGGGCCGCTCCACCGCCGTGCCGCCGCGGCGCCCGTCCTCGTCATCGGCTCCCCGTTCCTGTGGTGGATGCGCGTCGGCGAACTGCGCGCCGTCCTCGCCCCGGTCGTCGCCGGCACGGGCCCCTCGGCGCACCCCGACATAGCGGCGGCGCGGCGCTTCGTGCGCGGTCTCGACGCGGCGGTGGCCGTCTGCGTCCAGCAGGGCGGCAGACACCCCGTGCTGCGGCCCGCGTGTGTCGGCGTCGGCTGGGTCGCGCGCCTGATGCTGCGCGGCTGCCAGCCGCACGCGGGCGAGATGGAGCGCGCCGTGGCCGCCGCGGCCGCCGCGCGCGCACAGACCGTGGACTACGGCCTGCGCATCGTCGCCCAGGAGCAGGTGGGCCTGGCGTACGCGGGCTGGGACCGGCTGCTCACCCGCGTGGCGCTGCCTGCGTGGCGCATGGGCCGCTGGCCCTCCCGGCTGGACGCGGGGGTCGTCGCGGCGCTGACCGAACTGTCCCGGCGCGACCGGCTGGCCGAGGGCTTCGCCTCCCGCCTCGGCGAACGCCCCGCCTGCGACCTGCTCGAAGAGCCCGGCACGGTCGACGAGGCCGCCTCGCTGCTCGCGGCCCGCCTCTTCCACGGCGGCCGGGCGGAGACCGGCCCCGACTGGTCGCCGATCGCCTGGGACGACTACCCGGACGAGGTCGTCGACCGCAAGTGGCGCACCGACGCGGCCCGTCTGCACCGCGTCCTGGACGCCCTAGGCGTCCGGCGCGCTCCCGACGCCGCGGCCGTCCGCCACCCCGGCGGTCCCACCCTGGCCCGCGTCCTGGACCACCTCACGGACGGCTTCCCCGCGCCCCCCGAAACGACGGCGCACCGCTCGCCGGCCCCGGCCCCGGACCCGGACCCGGACCAGGGGCACCAACCCACAGAACCGCCCGCGCCGACCACAGGCCCTGCGCCGAGCACGGGCCCTGCGCCGAGCACGGGCCCTGCGCCGAGCACGGGCCCTGCGCCGAGCACGGGCCCTGCGCCGAGCACGGGCCCCGCGCCGACCACGGGCCCCGTCGCCCACCCGGACCCCTTCCTCGGCGGGGCACCCACCGGTCACCTCGCGACCCCGGGGACGCCCGAAACCCCCGAGGCCCCCGAAAGCTCGGAGATGCCCGAGCCCTCCGAGCCCCCCGAGCCCTCCGAGCCCTCCGAGGTCCTCGCGATTCCCACGAACAGCTCGGATACCTCTGAGGGCTCGGGCATCTCCAAGGCCCCTGCGGCCTCTGACGCCTCCGGGCCCCCCGAAAACCCGGAGGCTCCCGAGGTCACCCCCGACGACCTCGCTCACCTTGCCTCCGCCTTCGCGCCCGACGGCGACGACGAGCTTCCGCCCGCCAACCCCCGCAGCGCCGCGCTCGCCGCCCGGCTCGGCGTCGAGGTCGGCCGCGAGGAGGCGGCGGCCGTGCCCGCGGCCGGCGCGGGGCCGCTCGCGGCGGGGCAGGGGCCCGACACGGCCCTCTGGGACGACTCGGCGCTACCCCTCTTCCCCCTCCAGCCCCCGCGCACGGACCGGGAACTCCTCGCCGACCACGTCACGGCGATGGTCTGCTGCGCGGCGATGGACACCGTCGGCGCGACGCCGGGCCTGGACTGGCTCGACGGGCCGACCCTCCTGGTCGACGGCGAGCGCGTGCCCGACCTCACGCCCCGGGTCCTCAGCCTCGTGGAGGACGGCGACGCGGGCCCCCTGCGCACATGGCTCGTGGAACTCGGCATACGGCCGGAGAAGCCGGTGCGGCTGGGCTGAGCGCGAGCGGGACACCCCCGCCGTTCACCGCCGTCCGCCGTCCGCCGTCCGCCGTCCGTCGCCCACCGCCCACCGCCCACCGCCTCCCCGCGAAGAGCCCCGGCTGCTCCGGCCTGTCCCGGCTCTTCGTCTCTTCGGCCGGACCGGTGGCCGGATCAGTGCGCCGGCCGGGCCGCGGTCGTCGTGCGGCCGCTCGGTGCACCGCAGGGCGCCGTCGGCCACCGCCCCTGGAGGGGCTAACGGAGGAGTGAATTCCACTTTCGGCCAATTCGCAACGACTAGTGACTGCATGCGCGCGTTATGTGATGTGCTGGGACCGATAGGGCCCATGGCAAGGGCTCGCGACATAGGACACGCGGCACGGGACCGGACACACAGGACGGTCACGTCCGTACGGGCCGGCACGGGGGCACGAGGGAGGGGAGCACCATGGGACCCGGACCAGGACCGGAGCACATCCGCCGATGGGAGTCGGGCGCACTGGCCCACGCCGTGACCGACCCCTTCGGCCAGGGCCCGGTGCCCTGGCTGCGCGGCAGCGAGACGTACTTCGACGACACCGGGCAGGTGGTCCCCTGGTACGTGGACCAGGCGGCGCCCGCCCCGGCGCAGGGCGCCCCCCGCGTCCCCGGACCCCGCTCCGCCCCCCGGCCCGGCGGCCCCCGCTCCGCCGACGACGTGGGCCGTCAGATCAAGGGTTTCGTCTCGACGGGCGCGGTCGCCCCCGGGGGCGCCGTCGACTTCCACGTCACCGTCGACCCGCCCCAGGAGTTCAGCGTCGACGTCTACCGCATCGGCCACTACGACGGCGACGGCGCGGCCAAGATCACCACCAGCCCGCGACTGTCCGGCATCGTCCAGCCGCCGCCCCTGACCGCCGACCGCACGGTCTCCTGCCACCACTGGTGGCTCTCCTGGCGTCTTCAGGTCCCGTCGTACTGGAACGTGGGCGCGTACGTCGCCGTCCTCACCACCGCCGACGGCTACCGCTCCCACGTGCCCTTCACGGTCCGCGAGCGGCGTCCCGCCGACCTGCTCCTGGTGCTGCCCGACATCACCTGGCAGGCCTACAACCTCTACCCCGAGGACGGTCGCACCGGCGCCAGCCTCTACCACGCCTGGGACGAGAACGGCCGGCTGCTCGGCGAGGCCGACGCGGCGACCACGGTCTCCTTCGACCGGCCGTACGCGGGCGCGGGCTTACCCCTGCACGTCGGTCACGCCTACGACTTCATCCGCTGGGCCGAGCGCTACGGCTACGACCTCGCCTACGCCGACGCCCGCGACCTGCACGCCGGCCTGATCGACCCCACCCGGTACCGGGGCCTGGTCTTCCCCGGCCACGACGAGTACTGGTCCGCCAAGATGCGCCGCACGGTGGAACTCGCCCGCGACACCGGCACCTCGCTCGTGTTCCTGTCCGCCAACTCCGTCTACTGGCAGGTGGAGTTGGGGCCGTCGCCGTCCGGTGTGCCCAGCCGTCTGCTCACCTGCCGCAAGCGCAGGGGACCCGGCAGGGCCGCGCTGTGGCGGGAGGTCGACCGCGCCGAGCAGCAGTTGGTGGGCATCCAGTACGCGGGCCGGGTGCCCGAGCCGCATCCGCTGATCGTCCGCAACGCCGGCCACTGGCTGTGGGAGGCGACCGGCACGGGAGAGGGCGAGGGCATCGAAGGGCTGGTGGCGGGCGAGGCCGACCGCTACTTCCCGCGCACCCCGCTCCCGCGGCACGAGGACCGCATCCTCCTCGCCCACTCGCCCTACCGCGACGGCGAGGGCGTCCGGCGGCACCAGGAGACGTCCCTCTACCGCGCGCCGTCGGGCGCCCTGGTGTTCGCCTCCGGCACCTTCGCCTGGTCGCCGGCGCTCGACCGCCCCGGCCATGCCGACCCCCGGGTCCAACGCGCGACGGCCAACCTCCTGGACCGCATCTGCAAGCGCGACTGATCCACCCCCACCCCCGCCCCCACCCGCTCCCCACCGCCGCTCGCTTCACACCGCCGCCCATCCCCCCACCGCCGGGATCCCCGCCGCCTCAGGGCCTGTGCCCGCCTCCCAGGCGGGCCCGTTCGGCTGTCGTCCCGGACGGTCCGGCCACCCGGCGTCCGAGGTCAATCCTGAACTAAGGGACAATCGAGCCTCCAGGTCAGAACCACGGGGAGGAACCGTGTCCGGATTCGTAGAAAAGCCCGAGCCCCTTCAGGTGCCGGGCCTGGTGCATCTGCACACCGGCAAGGTGCGCGAGCTGTACCAGAACGAGGCGGGCGACCTCGTGATGGTCGCCAGCGACCGCACGTCCGCCTACGACTGGGTGCTGCCGACCGAGATCCCGGACAAGGGCCGCATCCTCACCCAGCTCTCCCTGTGGTGGTTCGACCGGCTCGCGGACCTGGTCCCGAACCACGTCCTGAGCACGGAGCCGCCGGCCGGCGCCCCCGCCGACTGGGCCGGACGCACCCTGATCTGCAAGTCGCTGCGGATGATCCCGGTGGAGTGCGTGGCCCGCGGCTACCTCACCGGCTCGGGGCTCGTCGAGTACCGGGAGTCCCGCACGGTCTGCGGCCTCGCCCTCCCCGAAGGCCTCGTCGACGGCAGCGAGCTCCCGGCGCCGATCTTCACCCCGGCCACCAAGGCCGCCGTCGGCGAGCACGACGAGAACGTCTCCTACGAGGAGGTCGCCCGCCAGGTCGGCGCCGACACCGCGGCCCAGCTCCGGCAGGCCACCCTCGCTGTGTACGGCCGGGCCCGCGACATCGCCCGCGACCGGGGCGTCATCCTCGCCGACACCAAGTTCGAGTTCGGCTTCGAGGGCGAGACCCTGGTCATCGCCGACGAGGTCCTCACCCCGGACTCGTCCCGCTTCTGGCCGGCCGACCAGTGGCAGCCGGGCCGCGCGCAGCCTTCGTACGACAAGCAGTTCGTGCGGGACTGGCTGACCTCCGCCGAGTCCGGCTGGGACCGCCACGCCGAGCAGCCCCCGCCGCCGCTGCCCCAGCACATCGTGGACGCCACCCGCGCGAAGTACGTCGAGGCCTACGAGCGTCTGACGGGCACCGCCTGGGCGTGAGCGGCCCACGCGAAAGGCCCCGGTCGATGACCGGGGCCTTTGCTGTGGAGCGGACGACGAGGCTCGAACTCGCGACCTCAACCTTGGCAAGGTTGCGCTCTACCAACTGAGCTACGTCCGCACTGCGCCGTGGTGAACGTGCCGTGGCGCGACGCCAACTATACCCAACCCCGCTCCCGCGCGATCCGCACCGCCGTGTGCCGGTTCTCCGCCCCGAGCTTGGAGACGGCCGACGACAGGTAGTTGCGGACGGTCCCCTGCGACAGCGCGGCCCGCTCCGCGATCTCCGCGACCGGCGCTCCGTCGGCGGCGAGTTCGAGCACCTCCGCCTCGCGCGAGGTCAGCGGCGAGTCACCGGCGGCGATCGCGTCGGCGGCCAACTCCGGGTCGACGTAACGGTTCCCGGCGTGCACCGTGCGGATGATCTCGGCGAGCCGCTGGGCGCTCACGGTCTTCGGCACAAAGCCGCGCACACCGGCCGCAAGCGCTCGTTTGAGATGGCCGGGCCGGCCGTGGCTGGTGACGATCAGCGCCCGGCAGCCGGGCAGTTCGGTCCGCAGGGATGTGGCGACCTTCACACCGTCGGCGCCCGGCATCTGCAGATCCAGGACGGCCACGTCGGGCTCGTGCGCCCGCGCCATGGCCAGCGCCTCCGGCCCGGTGGCCGCCTCGGCGACGATCACCAGGTCGTCCTCCAGGGACAGCAGCGCGGCCAGGGCGCCCCGGATGAGGTGCTCGTCGTCCGCGAGCAGTACCCGCACCGTCATGAAGTGACCTCTCTCACAGTCGACGCCTCCCCGGGCGGCCCCTCACCGAGCCGCCGTGTCCCGCCGGCCGGCACCTCCCCGGGCGACTGCCCGTCGAGCAGCGTCCCGTCGAGCGGCTTCCCGTCAAGCGGCTTCCCGTCAAGCGACTGCCCGTCGAGCGGAGTCCCGCTCCCCGGCGCCTCGTTCAGCGGCACCTCGGCGACCACCCGGAACGTGCCCGCGCCGACGAGCCCGGCCTCCAGTGTCCCGTCGACCTCCCGCAGCCGCTCCCGCAGTCCGGCAAGTCCCGACCCGCGGCCCGACGCGGCGGGCCCCGGCCTGCCGCCCGCGCCGGCGGGCCCCGCCCCGTCGTTCTCCACCGTCAGCACCACGCTTCCCGCCGTCCGCCGCAACGCCACCGAGCACCGGCCCGCGTCTCCGTGCCGCAGCACGTTGGTGGTGCTCTCGCGCACCACCCAGCCCAGCGCGGACTGCACCTCGGCGGGCAGCCCGCCGGGCTCCCCGCTCACCGCGCAGTCGATGCCCGCCGCCGTCAACACGCCCTGCGCGCCCGCGAGTTCCACGCCGAGGTCGGCCTCGCGGTAGCCGCGGACGACGTCACGCACCTCACGCTGCGACTCCCGCGCTATGCGCTGCACCTCGATCATCTGGTCCACGGCGTCCGGCCGTCCGCGCCGGGCCAGCCGCACGGCCAGCTCGCTCTTCAGGGCGATCACCGCCAGGTTGCGGCCCATCACGTCGTGCAGGTCCCGCCCGAACCGCAGCCGTTCCTCGGCGACGGCGAGCCGTGCGCGGGTGTCGCGGGCCTCGTCCAGCCGGAAGACCGCGTCGAGCAGCCACACCGAGAAGACCGAGGTGAAGGCGAGGAAGCCGCCGCCGACGAACACCGCCGCCATCGTCGCGAGGACGGCCACGCCCGGCAGCCCGACCGGGTACGCCACCACCCCGGCGCCCACGGCGAAGCCGGCCACGACCGCGAAGACCCGCCGCCGCGCGCGCACGCCGAGTGCGATGAACCCGGACCCGAAGGCCAGGACGACGCCGAACACACTGCCCGCGGCGGCGTCCACGCTCTCGTGGTCCGGGCCGCGCTGCGCGACGAAGGCCGCGGCGACGGCGACCGTCGCCGTGACGGCGGCGAGCGCCCACAGCAGCCGGACGGGCTGGGCCCGGCGTCCGCGCGTCCAGTCCAGCGCCCGCGACGCCGTCAGCCCGCCGAGCGTGCAGTGCACCAGCGTCAACACCGGCAGCCACAACCCGAGTCCGGCCGGCAGCGCCCCGGCGGAGGGCAGCCCCACCGCCCCGAATTCGGCCACGGCGAAGAAGTGGAACGACCACCGTGTGTACGTCTCGACCTTCGCGGGCGTGCTCTTGCGCCGCCACCAGCCCCCCGGCCTGCGCATCCGCACGCCCCCTCCTTGCCCATGAGCCGCGTCCCGCGCCCCGTGTCCTGTGGTGTCCGTGTCCCGTGGTGTCCCCGTGTCCTGTGGCGTCCCCGTGCACGTGGTCCGCCGTGCACGCGGTCCCCAGTGCCCACTCCCGCGTCGGCGTCGGCGTCGGTGTCCGTGCCGTGCCCTTCCGCGCGGGCCGGTGCTGCCGCGGGTCGTCGGCGCCGGGGTTCCCGACGGGACCCTGTCGCTCAGCGCCGGGGCTCCCACCGGAACCACCGCCGTACAGCAAACACCGCCAACGCCGTCCAGGCCAGTGCGGTTCCGACGGCGCCCAGGGCTTCGTGCGCCGACAGGGCGCCGGTCCAGCCGCCGCGGATCAGGGTGATCACCGGGGACAGCGGCAGCGAGGCGCACGCGGAGGCGAGGCCGTCGGGCAGCAGGTCCAGGGGGACGGCCACCCCGGAGCCGGCCATCGACACGAGCACCAGCGGCGCCGTGGTGACCTGCGCGCTCTCCACGGACCGGGTCGCGGTCGCCGTGACGGCCGCGAGCGCCGCGCACATCACCAGGCCGAACAGCAGGCCCAGGACGGCCAGAACGGGCGCCTCGGGCGCCGGCACGTCCAGCACGACGGTGGAGCCCGCCACCAGCACCGCCGACTGCACCAGTCCCGTCGCCAGGACCGGCAGCGCGGACCCGGCGAGGATCTCGGCGTCGCGCAGTTCGCCGGTGCGCAGCCGCTTCAGCACCAACTCCTCGCGCCGGGCGGTGTAGATGACGGTCAGCGCCGAATACACCCCGAACAGCAGTGAGAACCCGATCGCGGCGGGCAGCAGCACCAGGCCCGCGGTGAGCCCGGCGTCCTTGAGGTCCATGCCGTCGATCGCCGGGGCGAGGCTGACGGGCAGCACCAGCGGCACGAGCACGGCCGTGAGGAGCGTGCTCCGGCTGCGGCCGAGCAGCGTCAGTTCGGCCCGCCCGAGGGCGGCCATCCGGCGTGCGGGGGTCGTGACCGCCCGCCCGGCCGCCCGCCCGGCCTCCCGCCCGTCCTCCGGGCCGGCCGTCTCGCGCACCGTCGTCCCGCTCATGCCGCGACCCCCTTGGCCCCGTCGGTCTTCCCGTTCCTGCCGGGACGGTCATTCGTGCCGGTCGTGCCGGTCGTGCCGGTCGTGCTGGTCCTGGTGGTCCGGTCGGTCTCGTCGGCCGCCGGGTCGGACGACGCCTCCCGGGCGATTCCCAGGAACGCCTCCTCCAGCGAGGCCGAGCGCACGTCGAGCCGGCGCAGTTCGACGCCGGTCCGCCGCGCCCACATCAGCAGCCCGGTCGCGGCCCGCTGGAGTTCCCGGGTGTGCAGCCGGATGAGGCGGCCGTCGATCTCGTGCCCGCACACGCCCAGTTCGCCGAGCGGCGGCAGATCGCCCGGGAGGTACCCCTCGGGCAGTTCGAAGGCGATCCGGGACGGCTGGGCGGCGGTCACCTCGGCGGGTGTTCCGGCGGCGGCGATGCGGCCCTGGTGCAGGATGGCCAGCCGGTCGGCGAGGTGCTCGGCCTCTTCCAGGTAGTGGGTGGTCAGCAGGACCGTGGTGCCCGCGTCGCGCAGGGCGCGCACCAGCTCCCAGGTGTCGCGCCGGCCCTCGGCGTCCAGGCCGGTGGAAGGCTCGTCGAGGAACAGCACCTCGGGTTCGCCGAGGACCGCGAGTGCCAGGTCCAGGCGCCGCCGCTCACCGCCGGACAGCTGCTTGACCCGGACGCCGGCCCGCCGGGTGAGCCCGACGAGTGCCAGCGCCCCGTCGATCGGACGGGCGCCGCTCACGCAGCCGGCCCACATCCGCGCCGTCTCGGCGACGGTCAGCTCGGAGGGGAATCCCCCTTCCTGGAGCATCACGCCGGTCCGCGGCCGGACGGCGGCGCGCTCGGTGAAGGGGTCGTGGCCGAGCACCGAGACCCGCCCGCCGTCCGGTCGCGCGAGCCCTTCCAGCAGCTCGACGGTGGACGTCTTTCCGGCGCCGTTGGTGCCGAGCAGCGCGAAGATCTCGCCGCGGCCGACGTGGAAGGAGATCCCACGGACCGCTTCGAACCCGCCCCCGTACACACGCCGCAGGTCGGTGACCTCGATCACGTGTTCATTCGCGTTCATGCCCCAAGCCTCCCGGCGACCGGAGGCCCGGAGCAGTGCGAGGTGTCACCACTCCCCATGACATATGTCAGACGGCCCCGGCGCGCCCGACGGCGCGGCACCCGTACGCCCCGTGTTCCGGGCGCACGAAAAGACCCCGGTCCAGTGGACCGGGGTCTTGTTCCCGAGCGGACGACGAGGCTCGAACTCGCGACCTCAACCTTGGCAAGGTTGCGCTCTACCAACTGAGCTACGTCCGCATTGCCTCCGACCGGCTCTCACCGATCGGCGCGTGCACCAGCCTACCTGATCCGGAAGACCGGTCAGATCGGCGGTGCAGAGCGGGTGACAGGAATTGCACACTGCGCCTTCCCCCTGGAAGGGGGATGTTCTACTACTGAACTACACCCGCGTGTACTCCGTGAGCTGGGCTTTTCGGCCTCGCCCGGCGGCGTGCTCCAGACTCTAGCCGACCGGGAGGGGTGCAGCGCAAGTCGAGTCGTTCGAGGGGCGGGTGACCGGCCGTCGGTCCGGCCCCGCGGGGAGGGCGCGACGAGCGCCGCCCGCCGGACGCCCCGCACCGGACGCCGTTCGACGAGCCCCGCTCACCGCTCCTCGGCCACCCGGGCCTCCGTTCGCCGCTCCCCGGCCACTGGGGCCGGGCTCGCCGGCCCACTCGCCCGCCCTCGCTCACCGCCCCCGGTTCACTGGGCTTCGGTGAACGCCTCGTAGACCCTCTTGGGGATGCGGCCTCGGGCCGGCACCTCCATCTTGTTGGCCTGGGCCCAGGCGCGGACCGCCGCGGGGTCGGGGGCGACCTCCGTCTGCTTGTAGGCCTTGCCCGACCTGGACCGCTTGCGCCCGGCTTCGACGTAGGGCTCGAGCGCCTTACGCAGTTTCTCGGCATTGCCTTCATTCAGGTCGATCTCGTACGACTTGCCGTCGAGGCCGAAGGCGATCGTTTCCGCCGCTTCCGAGCCGTCGATGTCGTCAAAGAGAGTGACCACGACCTTCTGCGCCACGAATATCGGTCCCTTCGTCCGGCGCCACAAACCGTTCAGTCGTGGCGTCGTGCCGAGTCTCGGCAATTTCCAATTCATTTGTACAGTGCGAGGCAATGCATTGTGAAGCCCGACTAAATCTGTCCGCGTGTCCGGGCGCAATAGGTATCCGCGGACGGCCGGGGATCTTTCCCGTAACTTTTCGTGAACATCCCCGGCCGGTACCGGATCGCGAGTGCCTTCGTGATGGCCGTCACGTAGGTTCCTCCAACTCTACTCGCGTAGAAATTTTGTGCGGGTAGTCTGAAGCCACCTGTCGGAGACACCCGCAGGAACCTGCTCAGCACCACACCACCGGGAGTGCCAGTGGCACGCGTCGTAGTCGACGTCATGCTCAAGCCGGAGATCCTCGACCCCCAGGGCCAGGCGGTGCAGCGCGCACTGCCGCGACTGGGTTTCGAGGGCATCTCCGACGTACGTCAGGGAAAGCGATTCGAACTGGAAGTTGACGGCCCCGTCGACGAGGCCGCCCTCGCCCGCATCCACGATCTTGCGGAATCCTTCCTCGCCAACACCGTGATCGAGGACTTCACCGTCAAGGTCGAGTCGGAAGAAGCCGTCGCGGGAGCCGCGAAGTGACCGCTCGTATTGGCGTCGTCACTTTCCCGGGCAGCCTCGACGACCGGGACACCCAGCGCGCGATCCGCCTCGCGGGCGCGGAACCCGTCGCTCTCTGGCACAAGGACAAGTACCTCCACCAAGTCGACGCCGTCGTGCTGTGCGGTGGTTTCTCCTACGGTGACTATCTGCGGGCCGGCGCCATCGCGCGTTTCTCCCCGGTGATGGAGCCCCTCATCGAGCAGGCGAAGGCCGGTCTCCCGGTCCTCGGCATCTGCAACGGCTTCCAGATCCTCACCGAGGCCCACCTCCTCCCGGGCGCGATGCTCGGCAACGACCACCTCCACTTCATCTGTAGCGACCAGAAGCTGCGGGTGGAGAACGCGGACACCGCCTGGACGACCGACTACTCGGCCGGCCAGGAGATCCACATCCCGCTGAAGAACATGGACGGCCGGTACGTCGCCGACGAGCGCACGCTCGACGAGCTGGAGGCGGAGGGCCGGGTCGCCTTCCGCTACCTGGACGTCAACCCCAACGGCAGCCTTCGCGACATCGCCGGCATCACCAACGCGGCCGGCAACGTCGTGGGTCTCATGCCGCACCCGGAGCACGCCGTCGAGCCGCTCATCGGCTCCGGCCGCACCGACGGCCTCCCGTTCTTCACCTCGATCCTCAAGAAGCTGGTCAACGCATGAGCCGGACGCCTCTGGACACGGTCGAGCACGCGGCCGAGACCCCCGACGTCGAGCTGCCCTGGGCCGAACTCGGCCTGAAGAAGGACGAGTACGAGCGCGTGGTCGAGATCCTCGGCCGCCGCCCGACCGGCGCCGAGCTGGCCATGTACTCCGTCATGTGGTCGGAGCACTGCTCGTACAAGTCCTCCAAGGTGCACCTGCGCCAGTTCGGCGAGAAGGCCCCGCAGTCCGACGCGCTGCTCGTCGGCATCGGCGAGAACGCGGGCGTCGTCGACGTCGGCCAGGGCTACGCCGTCACCTTCAAGGTCGAGTCGCACAACCACCCGTCCTACGTGGAGCCCTACCAGGGCGCGGCCACCGGCGTCGGCGGCATCGTGCGCGACATCATCGCGATGGGCGCGCGCCCGGTCGCGGTCGTGGACCCGCTGCGCTTCGGCGCGGCGGACCACCCCGACACCAAGCGCGTCCTGCCGGGCGTCGTGGCGGGCATCGGCGGCTACGGCAACTGCCTGGGCCTGCCGAACATCGGCGGCGAGGTCGTCTTCGACGCCTGCTATCAGGGCAACCCGCTGGTCAACGCCGGCGCCATCGGTGTGATGCGGCACGAGGACATCCACCTCGCGAAGGCGTCCGGCACCGGCAACAAGGTCATCCTCTACGGGGCCCGGACCGGCGGCGACGGCATCGGCGGCGCCTCGATCCTCGCCTCCGAGACGTTCGACGACGCCAAGCCGTCGAAGCGTCCCGCCGTGCAGGTCGGCGACCCCTTCCAGGAGAAGCTCCTCATCGAGTGCACCCTGGAGGCCTTCCGGGAGAAGCTGGTCGTCGGCATCCAGGACCTCGGCGCGGCCGGTCTGTCCTGCGCCACCTCCGAGCTGGCCTCCAACGGCTCCGGCGGCATGCGCGTCACGCTGGACGACGTGCCGCTGCGCGACTCCACCCTCTCGCCCGAGGAAATCCTCATGAGCGAGTCGCAGGAACGCATGTGCGCGGTCGTCGAGCCGGGCAAGGTCGACCGGTTCCTCGAGATCTGCGACAAGTGGGACGTCATCGCCACCGTCATCGGCGAGGTGACCGACGGCGACCGGCTGGAGATCTTCTGGCACGGCGGCAAGATCGTCGACGTCGACCCCCGCACCGTCGCCCACGACGGCCCGGTCTACGAGCGCCCCTACGCCCGCCCCGACTGGCAGGACGCCCTCCAGGCCGACGACGCGGGCAAGCTGCCCCGGCCGCAGACGGGCGACGAGCTGAAGGACCAGGTCCTGAGGCTGGTGTCGTCCCCGAACCAGGCCTCCAAGAAGTGGATCACGTCCCAGTACGACCACTTCGTGCAGGGCAACACGGTGCTGGCCCAGCCCGAGGACTCCGGGATGATCCGCATCGACGAGGAGACCGGCCTCGGTGTCGCCATCGCGACCGACGGCAACGGCCGCTACGCCAAGCTCGACCCGTACGCGGGCGCACAGCTGGCCCTGTCCGAGGCGTACCGCAACGTGGCCACGACCGGCGCCAAGCCGCTCGCCGTCTCGGACTGCCTGAACTTCGGCTCCCCCGAGGACCCGGCGGTGATGTGGCAGTTCGCGGAGGCCATCCGCGGCCTCGCCGACGCCTGCCAGCAGCTCGGCACCCCGGTGACCGGCGGCAACGTCTCGCTCTACAACCAGACCGGCGAGGCGGCCATCCACCCGACCCCGGTGGTCGCGGTGCTGGGCGTCATCGACGACGTCGCCCGCCGCACGCCCGTCGCCTTCCAGGAGGAGGGCCAGCTGCTCTACCTCCTCGGCGACACCCGTGAGGAGTTCGGCGGCTCGGCCTGGTCCCAGGTCGTCCACGACCACCTGGGCGGACTGCCTCCGAAGGTCGACCTGGAGCGGGAGCGGCTGCTCGCCGAGATCCTGATCTCCGCCTCGCGAGACGGCATGATCGACTCCGCGCACGACCTGTCCGACGGCGGTCTGATCCAGGCGGTCGTCGAGTCGGCGCTGCTCGGCGGCAAGGGCGCGCGGCTGATCGTGCCCGACGGCCTCGACGCCTTCACCCTCCTCTTCTCCGAGTCGGCCGGCCGCGCGGTCGTCGCGGTGCCGCGTTCGGAGGAGCTGCGTTTCAACGACATGTGCGGGGCGCGCGGTCTGCCCGTGACCCGCATCGGTGTCGTCGACGGCGACACGGTCGAGCTCCAGGGCGAGTTCGAGCTGTCCCTGGAGGAGCTGCGCAGGGCGCACGAGGACACCATCCCGGCGCTGCTCGCGTAACGCATCCGCACGCACCCGCGGTGGCGAAGGCCCCGCCCGTTCCCACGGGCGGGGCCTTCCCCGTGCCCGCGGGCGTTGGGAGCCGGGCCTGCGGCCGGCTCGGAACCCCTGCCCGGTACTGAACCCATGCCCGGTGCTGAAGGCCTGCCCGGCGCCGAACCCCTGCCTGATGCTGAGTCCGCGTCCGGTGTCGCACGCCTGCCCGGTGTCGTGACCGCTCGGTGCCGGACCCACGGGGCAGCGGGGCCGGGCGGGCCGCTGGCGGAGGGCGCGGGCGGCTGTCATACCGTCACCGGTTGCGGCGCCGGCTCGGGGGTGCTCGCCGTCGGACGGGACGTGGGCAGCAGGAGCGCCAGGACCAGGCACACCGCCATCAGTCCCGCCCCGCACAGGAACACCGTGTCCATGGCGGAGACGTACGACTCCAGCGCCGCCGGCCGGGCCGCGCCCGTCAGGGAGGCGAGCTGACCGGGGCCGTCGTAGAGCCGGGTGATGAGGGTGCCGAAGAGAGCCGCGCCCAGGGCGGTCCCCAGGGTCTGGAAGAAGCGGACGCCGGTGGTGGCCACGCCGAGCTGATGGGACGGGGCCGCGTCCTGGACCAGCTGGATGAGCTGGCCCAGGAGGAGGCCGAAGCCCGTGCCGACGAGCAGCAGGTAACCGCGCAGCAGCCACAGCGAGGTGCCCGTGCCGAGCGTGGCCAGGAACAGGAAGGCGACCGCGGCCAGCGCCGATCCCGCTATGGCGAAGGTCCGCTCGGCCCAGCCGCGCGCGGCGAGCCTGGCGGAGACGATGCCCACGGCCGTCATCCCCGTGGCCATGGGCAGCAGGTACAGGCCGGCCGATGAGCTGGCGATCCCGCGGGCCACCTGCAGATAGACCATCACGTAGTACATCGAGCCGACCATGGCCGCGCCCATCAGCCCCTGGATGGCGAAGCCCCAGCGCAGTTCGGGAACGCGGAAGAGGGACAGCGGGAGGATCGGCTCGGCGGCCGTGGCCTGCCGTCGCAGGAACAGGCCGAGGGCGGCCGCCGTGGCGAGGGCCAGCGTGAGGATCTGCGGCGACGTCCACGCGTACTGCTTGCCGCCCCACTCGGTGACCAGCAGCAGAGCGGTGGAGAACGCGGCGGCCAGGCCCGCGCCGAGGAAGTCGATCCGGTGCCGCGGACCGTGCCGGGGAAGCTTGAGGGCGAGTGCGCCCACGATCAGCACGGCGGCCCCGAGGGGCAGGTTGACGTAGAAGATCCACCGCCAGCTCGCGTGGTCGGCGAGCAGCCCGCCGATCCAGGGGCCCACCGCCATCCCGCCGCCTGCGACGACCCCGCCCACGCCGGCGCCCTTGGCGTCCTTCTCACCGGCTCCTCTGAGCTGGGCTATCACCACCATCGTGACGCTCATCAGGCCGCCGGCACCGATGCCCTGCACCGCTCGGGCGGCGATCAGCTGGTCGAGCGACTGCGCCGCCCCGCACAGCGCCGAGCCCACGAGGAACGTGCCCACGGCGCCCAGGAACACCCTCTTGGCGCCGAGGACGTCGCACAGCTTGCCGTACAGCGGGAGGACCGCGGCCGACGCCAGGGAGAAGGCGCTGACCAGCCAGGGGATGCGGTCGATGCCGTGCGCGGGGTCGAGGTCGCGGACGATCGGGACGGTGGCCGCGGACACGATCTGGAGGTCGAGCACGGCGAGCACGATCGTGACGAGGCAGACGAGGAAGCCGATTCTGCGTTGGGTGTCGGTCATGCGACCACCATGCCCGATATTCATGGACCAGGTCAATCTTTTATCCGGTACTATTTTTCATCCCGGCTCAAGAATGAGCTTGGTACAGTGGGGTCATGGCTGCCGAAGCGACGATGGGCCTGCGCGAGCGCAAGAAGCGGCAGACCGCGATGCGGATCTACCGGACCGCGGTGGAGCTGTTCCTGGAGCGGAGCTTCGACGACGTCTCCGTCCAGGAGATCGCGGACGCCGCCGACGTCTCGAAAATGACGGTGTTCAACTACTTCGGCACCAAGGAGGACCTGGTCTTCCGGCCCATGGAGGAGCACTTCTCCGACGCGGCCCGTGCGGTGCGGGAGCGGCGTCGGGGCGAGTCCGCGGCCGAGGCCGTCCGACGGCAGTTCCTGGAGATGATCGAAGGGCGTGATCCCGCGATCGGCCTGCACAGCGAGCCCTTCGCCCGTGAGATCCGCTCGGTCATCCTCGGGACGCCGGTCCTGCGCGAGCGGGCCTACGTCCTGTCCGAGAAGGGCGCCCGCGAGCTGGCCGGGCTGCTGGCCGAGGAGACGGGGGACGAGACCCTCGCGGCGATCGCGGCCGCCACGCTCACCGCCGCCCGCAACGCCCTGATCGAGGAGCACCACCGCCGCATCGCCGCGGGCGAGAGCGCGGACGAGGTCGCGGCCGACGCCGCCGACCGGGCCCGCAAGGCCTTCGCCCTGGTGGAAGCGGGCCTGGGCGACTACGCCCGCAAGACCTGACCGCACCACGCGACCACTCCGTGCCCGCGCCTCGTCCCACTCGCGCACGCGCCTCTCCGCCCCACTCCGCGCCGCGTCTCCGCACCACTGGGCGGCGATCGCCGTACACGGCCGCCGTGCGCGACGGCCCTACACGCCCGCCATATATGCCCGTCGTACGCGACCGCCGCACCGCCACCACGCCACCGACACGTCGGCGCCACCATCGCCCGCCCGCGCCACCATCGCCCGCCCGCGCCCAGGCCGTCTAGGCTCACCGCCATGCCTCCGGCCAAGAAGCGCGCCCGCGCCTACGACCCCGTCAAGATCCGCGCCGCCGTCCTCGCGCAGTTCGGCAACGTACGGCGGGCCGTGGGCACGCTCACCCCCGGGCAGCTCGCCCTGCCGACCCGGCTGGCGGGCTGGACCGTGCGGGATCTGGCGGCGCACGTGACGATGGCGGTGGAGACCGTCAGCCGCAACCTCGAGCGCGACGAGCCGGCTAAGGCGGAGCTGGCCCTCCTGGAGTGGCCGTTCGCCACCGGGGCGCGAGCCGCCGACATCTCCGACGGGACCCTGGCCCTGGCCGCGGCCCACCCCGATCCGGCCGCCCTCTACGCCCGTGCCGGGGAGCGGCTGGCCGCCGCCCTCGCCGGCGCCTCCGGCGACCGCGTCCTCGCCGCCCGCACCGGCGCCATGACCCTCGCCGACTACCTGGTCACCCGTACCGTCGAACTCGTCGTCCACACCGACGACCTCAACGACGCCGTCCCCGGACTGGACGTCCCGTACGACCGTCAGGCGCTGGCCGCCGCCACCCGGCTGCTGGCCGACGCCCTGGCCGTGAAGGCCCCCGGCGGCGCGACCGAGGTGCGGATCCCGCCGTTCGCCGTCGTCCAGTGCGTCCAGGGCCCCCGGCACACCCGGGGCACCCCGCCCAACGTCGTCGAGACCGATCCGCTCACCTGGATCCGGCTGGCGACCGGCCGTCTGACCTGGCAGGAAGCCGTCGGGTCGGCGAAGGTCGACGCGAGCGGCGAACGGGCGGACCTCGCGGCCCTCCTGCCCCTCATGAGCTGATCCCGGACCCGCTCCGCCGCCCCGACGGCCGATCCGGACCCGCCCGGCCGCCCGACGGCCGATCCGGGCCCGCCCGGCCGCCCGACGGCCGATCCGGACCCGCCCGGCCGCCCGACGGCCGATCCGGACCCGCCCGGCCGCCCCGACGGTCGACCCGGACCCGCTCCGCCGCCCCGACGGCCGACCCGGGCCCTCAGATCTGCCCCCCCTGAACATCCTCATCCGGAGTCCGCGGGGAACCGATCACCCCACCCGTCCCGTCGAACCGGCATGCACCGGCACACGCACAGCCTCACGCGCGCCACATGCCCCATGAGAACCGCAGGCACCTCGCGCACCCCGCGCACCTGGCGCACCGGCAGGCGGCGCACCGGGTCGGTGCCGATCCTGGCGGCCGTCCTCGTGCTCGTCCCGCTCGCCGCGGCCTGCGGCGAGGAGCAGGCCGACGGCCGGCGGCCCGGCAGCGCCTCGGTGAGCGCCGAGCCGCCGCTGACCGGCGTCCGGTGGGCCGTCGACAGCGTCACCGTGGACGGCGCGACCCGGCGCTCGCCCGGCAGCGCCCGGCTGACGATCGCGGACGGCAAGGCGTCCGGAAGTTACGGATGCAACGACTTCACCGCCACGGCCGTCGTCGAGGGGGGCAGCGTCCGGTTCGGCGACGCCAGAACGACCCGGATGGCCTGCGCAGGGCCGGTCATGGCGTTCGAGCGACTGCTGGCCGGCGCCCTCGCCGACGGGCTGCTGACCACCGAGGTCAAGGGCGACACGCTGACGCTCGGCACGGCCGGCGGGGACCTGGTCCGGCTGACCAGGACGTGAGACGCCGCCCGTCGTCGGCCCGATCGGTGTGCGACACCTCACTCGCGCCCTTCCGAGGCCGGTCCGCGAGACGGCGGCAGCGGTGCGCGCGACCCGCCGTCGGAGCATCGGAATGCCGTCCTGAGCTGCGTGAACGCAACGGCCGGGGCGGCGGGCGCCGACCGGTGATCCAGTTACCCGCGGGTATCCCCAATTCGGACCAGTGGTCGATCTCGCCTACACTCGGAAGCGTGCCACGTGGTGACGGTCGACTCAGTCATGATCTGCTCCCCGGCGAGAAAGGCCCCCAGGACGCTTGCGGCGTCTTCGGGGTCTGGGCTCCCGGTGAAGAGGTCGCCAAGCTCACTTACTTCGGGCTCTACGCCCTCCAGCATCGGGGCCAGGAATCCGCGGGAATCGCGGTCAGCAACGGCTCCCAGATCCTCGTCTTCAAGGACATGGGCCTCGTGTCCCAGGTCTTCGACGAGACCTCGCTCGGTTCGCTCCAGGGTCATATCGCGGTCGGACACGCCCGCTACTCGACCACCGGCGCCTCCGTGTGGGAGAACGCGCAGCCGACGTTCCGCGCCACCGCGCACGGTTCGATCGCGCTCGGTCACAACGGCAACCTGGTCAACACGGCCCAGCTCGCCGAGATGGTCGCCGACCTGCCCAAGCAGGAGGGGCGCTCCCCGCGCGTCGCGGCGACCAACGACACCGACCTGCTCACCGCGCTGCTCGCGGCCCAGGTCGACGAGGACGGCAAGCCGCTGACCATCGAGGAGGCGGCCCACCGCGTCCTCCCGCAGGTCAAGGGCGCCTTCTCGCTCGTCTTCATGGACGAGCACACCCTGTACGCCGGCCGTGACCCGCAGGGCATCCGCCCGCTGGTCCTCGGCCGCCTGGAGCGCGGCTGGGTGGTGGCCTCCGAGTCCGCCGCCCTGGACATCTGCGGCGCCGCCTACGTCCGTGAGATCGAGCCCGGCGAGTTCATCGCCATCGACGAGAACGGACTGCGCACCTCCCGGTTCGCGGAAGCGAAGCCCAAGGGCTGTGTCTTCGAGTACGTGTACCTGGCCCGCCCCGACACCGACATCGCCGGGCGCAACGTGTACCTCTCCCGCGTGGAGATGGGCCGCAAGCTCGCCAAGGAAGCGCCGGTCGAGGCCGACCTGGTGATAGCGACCCCGGAGTCCGGCACCCCGGCCGCCATCGGCTACGCGGAGGCCTCGGGCATCCCCTTCGGCGCGGGTCTGGTCAAGAACGCCTACGTCGGCCGGACCTTCATCCAGCCCTCGCAGACCATCCGCCAGCTGGGCATCCGCCTGAAGCTGAACCCGCTGAAGGAAGTCATCAAGGGCAAGCGGCTGGTCGTCGTCGACGACTCGATCGTGCGCGGCAACACCCAGCGCGCCCTGGTCCGCATGCTCCGCGAGGCGGGCGCGGCCGAGGTCCACATCCGGATCTCCTCGCCGCCCGTGAAGTGGCCCTGCTTCTTCGGCATCGACTTCGCCACGCGCGCGGAGCTGATCGCCAACGGCATGACCATCGACGAGATCGGCACCTCCCTGGGCGCCGACTCCCTCTCGTACATCTCCATCGACGGCATGATCGAGGCGACCACCATCGCCAAGCCGAACCTCTGCCGCGCCTGCTTCGACGGCGAGTACCCGATGGAACTCCCCGACCCCGAGCTGCTCGGCAAGCAGCTCCTGGAGACGGAACTGGCAGCCGGGCCCGCCGCCACGGCCGCCGCCGACGCGATCCGTCGCCCGTAGACGGCCCGCCACACCTGCCGTACGACACGAAGGTTCTCACTAGCCATGTCTGAGACAACTGGTGCCAGCTACGCAGCCGCGGGCGTCGACATCGAAGCGGGCGACCGCGCCGTCGAGCTGATGAAGGAGTGGGTGAAGAAGACGCAGCGCCCCGAGGTCCTCGGCGGCCTCGGCGGGTTCGCCGGCCTCTTCGACGCCTCCGCCCTCAAGCGCTACGAGCGCCCGCTCCTCGCCTCCGCCACGGACGGCGTGGGCACGAAGGTCGACATCGCGCGCCGGCTCGGCGTGTACGACACGATCGGCCACGACCTGGTCGCCATGGTCATGGACGACATCGTGGTGTGCGGCGCCGAGCCGCTGTTCATGACCGACTACATCTGCGTCGGCAAGGTCCACCCCGAGCGGGTCGCCGCCATCGTCAAGGGCATCGCCGAAGGCTGTGTGCTGGCCGGGTGCGCCCTGATCGGCGGCGAGACGGCCGAACACCCCGGACTGCTGGGCGAGGACGACTTCGACGTCGCCGGCGCCGGTACGGGCGTCGTGGAGGCCGACCGGCTGCTCGGCCCGGACCGCATCCGCACGGGTGACGCGGTGATCGCCATGGCGGCCTCCGGACTCCACTCCAACGGGTACTCGCTGGTCCGGCACGTCCTGCTGAACCAGGCCGGTCTCTCCCTGGAGGCGCGCGTCGACGACCTCGGCCGCACGCTCGGCGAGGAACTCCTGGAGCCCACCAAGATCTACTCGCTGGACTGCCTCGCGCTCACCCGTACGGCGGACGTCCACGCCTTCTCGCACATCACCGGCGGCGGCCTGGCGGCCAACCTGGCCCGGGTGATCCCGGACGGATTGCACGCGCGTGTGGACCGCGCCACCTGGACGCCGGGGCCGATCTTCGACCTGGTCGGCCGGACCGGATCGGTCGAGCGCCTGGAACTGGAGAAGACGCTCAACATGGGCGTCGGCATGATGGCGATCGTGCCCGCGGAGTCGGCGGACGTCGCCCTGACGACCCTGGCGGACCGCGGCGTCGAGGCCTGGGTCGCCGGCGAGATCACCGAGCGCGGCGAGCACCCCGCGGGAGCCGAGCTGGTCGGCGACTACGCGAGCTGAGACGGCCGGTCGGACCGGTCCGGCGGACCGCCGGACCGGCCGGGCCGTGCAGGCAGCACAAGACCCGGTCGGTGACCGGAGTCACCGACCGGGTGAGTGCTCAGTACAAGGTCAAGCGCCGCGACGGTGTTGCGAGGAGTCCTCGCCGTCATCCTCGTCGTCGTCCCCGTACAGCTCGGCGTACCGTGCGTACGGGTCGTCGTCCTGCTCATCGTCATCATCCTCGAACGGTTGCCCGTTCGGCGGAATGTTCGATGGCGATGCGCCCAGCTCTTCGGCCAGGCGTGAGAGATCAGTCCCGCCGCTGTTGTACTTCAGCTGGCGGGCGACCTTCGCTTGCTTGGCCTTGGCCCGGCCGCGCCCCATGGCTCGACCCCCTCAACGACGGGGCTCGACGGCCCCAGGTTGACACGCGTTCATGATCCAGGACGGTCTCTCCGTGGAGAGCCCGTCGTAGGGCTCCCACGGTACCTGAGCCCACGCCCGTACGGTACGTCGCCCGTGCCACGCGCGTGTGCACAGTCCCTCGGGCACGCCCCGTCCTCGCTGGTCAGTGGCGATTTTAACCACTTATCGGCGGGCGACCCGCCCGGAGGAGTGAGAGTTCTCTCCAACTTTCCACCGGCCGGTACCGCCGAAACCCGAGGACGGGGTGCCACAGGGTCTTCACGGAGCTCTCACCGAGCCCCCGCCCGGACGTCAGCCCGCGTGCGCCCGGGCCGCCTCGTGCATCCGCTGCTCGGCGATCCGGTCGGCCGCCGCGGCCGGCGGAATCCCGTCCGCCTTCGCACGTGCGAAGATCGCGAGCGTGGTGTCGAAGATCTTCGCCGCCTTCGCCCTGCACCGGTCGAAGTCGAAGCCGTGCAGTTCGTCGGCGACCTGGATGACGCCGCCGGCGTTCACCACGTAGTCCGGCGCGTAGAGGATCCCGCGGTCGGCGAGGTCCTTCTCCACGCCCGGGTGGGCGAGCTGGTTGTTGGCCGCGCCGCAGACGACGGCGGCGGTCAGCACCGGCACGGAGTCGTCGTCCAGCGCCCCGCCGAGCGCGCAGGGGGCGTAGACGTCGAGCCCGTCCAGCGTGATCAGGCGCTCGGTGTCGGCGACGGCCTCCACCGCGGGGTGCCGTTCGGTGATCCGGCGCACCGCCTCCTGGCGGACGTCCGTGATCACCACGCGGGCGCCCTCCGCCAGCAGGTGCTCCACCAGGTGGTGGCCGACCTTGCCCACGCCCGCGACGCCGACCGTGCGGTCGCGCAGCGAGGGGTCGCCCCACAGGTGCTGCGCGGAGGCCCGCATGCCCTGGTAGACGCCGAAGGCGGTCAGCACGGAGGAGTCGCCCGCACCGCCGTTCTCCGGCGAGCGCCCGGTCGTCCAGCGGCACTCGCGCGCCACGACGTCCATGTCGGCCACATAGGTGCCGACGTCGCAGGCGGTCACGTACCGCCCGCCCAGCGAGGCCACGAACCGCCCGTACGCGAGCAGCAGCTCCTCGGTCTTGATCACCTCGGGATCCCCGATGATCACGGCCTTGCCGCCGCCGTGGTCGAGACCGGCCATGGCGTTCTTGTACGACATCCCGCGCGCGAGGTTCAGCGCGTCGGCGACGGCATCCGCCTCGGTCGCGTACGGGTAGAAGCGCGTACCGCCGAGGGCGGGGCCCAGAGCGGTGGAGTGCAGGGCGATGACGGCCTTGAGGCCGGTCGCGCGGTCCTGGCAGAGCACGACTTGCTCATGGCCGCCCTGGTCCGAGTGGAACAGGGTGTGCAGAACATCAGCAGGTGCGCCGGATACGTCGGTCACTGTGGTGACTCCAGGGTCTAGCGGCGGTCGGGGCGCAGGCGCCGTAAGGGTGGCGGAGCCTGTGGGACGAGCGTAGAGCCTGGACGGCCCGCTGATCCCGCAGTGTCGGGGATCACCCCCCGGTGGAGTACCGCCGTGGGACGATCGCAGGGTTTCCCGGCCGGTCGAAGGGGGAGGGAGCAGGGGTGCCCAAGGTGTCCTCGGTGATCGTCCCGTACGCGGTCTATCTGCGGGTGTACGAGCCGCTGGCCGCCTTCCCGGAGCCCGAGCGGTCCCACTGGGCGCGCTACGCCCGACGCCCCGACCTGCCCTCCTACCAGGACGAGCTGCGCCGCTCGCTGGCCGACCTGCTGCCCACCCCGCCGGTCGCGGTGCCGGTGCAGGAGAGCGGCGACGCGTTCGTGACCGAGGTGGACGGCGTGCTCTGCGTCTGCCCGTGGCGCACGCGGCTGCGCGGCTGGCTAGCCCTGGCCGACCTGGACGACGAACTGCCCGGACCGGTCCTGGAGGCGGCGCTCCCCGAGGTCGTGCGGATCCAGGCCGCCAAGGACCACGAGCGGTGGCTGGAGCGCAACCCCGACGCCCGTCCCTGGATCCGCACCGCGGTCTGGCAGGTGCCCCTGAACTGGTTCGTGCTGGTCGCCGACGAGGAGCGGGAGTACGAGAAGGGGACCGAGCGGGCGGCGCCCGTGCTGCGCTACCGCACGCCGATGGTGCAGGCGCGCCGCCGGGTGGCCCGGTCGCTGCGCGCGCTGAAGGACGCCGGCGAGGAGGGGCCGCTCGCCGACGGGCTGCTGGACGTCGGCCGCTGGCTGGAGGAGTTCCATCCGCGTTCGCTGGTGGAACTGGATTACGGCGGGCTGGCGCACGTGCTGCCGGCCGGTGATCTGGAGGCCGACCACTCGGCGAAGGACGTGGCCGACAGCGTCGAGGCGCTGCGGGCGGGCGACGGCGAGGCGGCGGCCGAGGCGTACGGGCGGCTCGTGGAGCGGTGGCGTTCGATCCGGGAACGGCGTTCGGCGAACTGAGGCGCGGGGCCCGCGGGGCCGTCCTGACGTTGGACCCACGGTGAACTGACGATGTGACAGATACGACAGCGCTTGCCGAAGTGATGTGCGTCACGGCCATGAACGGCTCGAACAGCGTACGGTCAGCGGCACTTCACGGAACTCACGGGACGTAGGTCCCGATCCGGGCTTATGTCTCAAGGGTGACGGACCGCACGTACACGGCCCTTGCGCCGCTTGCCCCTCCTCGTGCCAAAATAGGACAAGGAGTCCGGGGAGGGCTCCGTCCGCCTACTTATGTTCCATGGTGGGGGGAATCTCGGTATTGCACTGCTTTGGGGGTTCTCGTGACTCCCGAACGCTCCTGTGACTGATCGTCACAAGGGTGTGACTGTCCGCTATGGCATGGTCCATCGGCTTCCGTCGCCGATGAACACCTGGGGGGCAATTCCATCGGTTTGGCCGACGCGGCTGGACGGATGGTGTAGTTGTAGTGCCGAGGACAAGCCGTTCGTCCTATAACCGACTCGACCCGCGTCCGCCATTTCGGGCAACGCGGGTCAAGGTGCAGAATTTAGAGGAAAGAACCGAGAAGGTTCGGTTCTCCCGAGGAGGCCGCTCATGACCGCTCGCACCCCTGATGCTGAGCCGCTGCTGACCCCGGCTGAGGTTGCCACGATGTTCCGCGTCGACCCGAAGACGGTCACGCGGTGGGCGAAGGCCGGCAAGCTCACGTCGATCCGCACGCTCGGCGGACACCGCCGTTATCGCGAGGCTGAGGTCCGCGCACTGCTCGCGGGCATCCCGCAGCAGCGCAGCGAGGCCTGAACAAGTGAATAACCGGGCAACACGTCAGGTTCCCCCATCTGTGCGGACGCCCGAAACCTAGCTCCAAGCGACGTGGGTCCTGCCCCAACAGGTCCCTCGCCACCAGGGAACGTCGTCGATCGCGCTGGACTCCGCCGAGTCCGGCGCGATCTTTTTTGTGCGCTCGGGGCCGCCTCGGGGGCGGTATCAGGTGACTCTGTGAGCGCCCTTGTCGGAGTCTGGGGAGGCTCTGGGAGGGTTCCGGGAGGCATCCTCCCGAGTGGTGCAATTGCACATATTAAATTGACCAGTTGTAGGAGCGGGGTAAGAACCTGCTTTTCCAAAACTCATGCCGTGACACCCGTCACACGGCCCGGCTCTTGTTGCCGTCGCTTCGCGTGCACTAGAGGAAACCCCCGTTCCGCGCCGCCCGTCCCGTTCCCGCTGCCGGGAGCCCGCCGTCCCGCCGTCCCGCCGTGCCGCCGTCTCACCGTGCGCGCCGCGGGCGACCGCCCGGTGGCGCCGGCGGACGGCGTCTGTCAGGCCGTCAGGCCGTCGGCGTGGCTCTCGTCCTCCAAGGCCTCCACGGCCGTTCCAGGGGCCTGTACGGCCAGCGTGCCGCTGTCCATCGCCAGCCGCTGGAGACGGTGGCAGATCGGGCAGTGGCGGGTCAGGTGCCGATACGACGACGCGGCCGACAGGTGCGCGCGGAGCAGTGCCCGCGTCTCGTGCCTGACCGATGCCGTCATGCCCCGCCTCCGCCCGGGCGCCGCGCGCAACGGGCCCTGGGTTCTGGGGTACCGGCCCCGGAGGACGCCGTCAAGAGTGCCGCGGGGACCCCGGACGCCGCGCGAGGGGACGCCGGGGGACGGCAGACGGCGCCGGGCGAACGCCGCGGGGCCCGGATCCTGCGATCCGGGCCCTTCGCGTGTGTCCGCGATACGCCGAAGGCCCGCGTCCCTCGCGGGATGCGGGCCTTCGGTGTTCACTGCGGTCCTGACGGGATTTGAACCCGCGGCCTCCACCTTGACAGGGTGGCGAGCACTCCAAACTGCTCCACAGGACCAGGTTTTCGCGGCACTTGATGGTGCGTTGTGCTGCGAGAAGGACAATACAGGAGGGTGAGCCCGCTGGTCGAACTCACCCTGTGTACGGGCCTCGTCACGGAGCGAGCGCGTCGATCGCCTTCACGATCCGCTTGTCGGACACCGGGTACGCCGTGCCCAGCGCGTGGGCGAAATAGCTGACCCGGAGCTCCTCGATCATCCAGCGGACGTCCAGGACCTGCTGGGGCACCGGCCGGCCCGGCGGCAGCTGCTCCAGCAGCCACGCGTACTCGTCCTGCATCTCGTGGACCTTCTCCATGCGGCTGGTGTCGCGCTGCACGCCGGTCGGCATCTGCTGAAGCCGCCGGTCCGCGGCCACCAGGTAGCGCATCAGGTCGGGCAGCCGGCGCAGTCCCGCCCAGGTCACGAAGCCGGGCTTCACGAGGGCGTCCAGCTGCGCCCGCACGTCCGCCAGGTTCGCCAGCAGCACCGGGCTGCGCACGCCCTTCAGCCGGCGTTCACAGGCCTGCCAGGCGGCCAGCACCTGCTGCACCTGGGCGACCGTGCGCACCGTCGTGTCGACGATCTCCGCGCGCACCTTCTCGTACAGCTTGCGGTACGACTCCTCGTCCCACGCCGGGCCGCCGAAGTCGGCGATGAGCCGGTCCGCCGCCGCCATCGCGCAGTCGTCGAACAGCGCCTGGATCGAACCGTGCGGATTCGCGGACAGCGCGAGCTTCTGGGCGTTCGTCAGCTTCTCGGACGCGAACTTCGCCGGGTTGACCGGGATGGTGCGCAGGATCAGCCGGCGGGTGCCCTTCCACATGGCCTCCGCCTGTTCCGCCTCCGTGTCGAAGAGGCGCACCGAGACGGTGTCGCCGTCGTCGACCAGCGCCGGGTACGCCTTCACCGGTTGTCCCGCCCGGCGGGTCTCGAAGACGCGGGTGAGCGTGCCGATCGTCCAGTCCGTCAGGCCCGAACGCTCCAGGGCCTCGCCGCCCTGCCGTTCGGCGGTGGCCGCGGCCGCCTGGGAGATGGCCTGCCTGGCCTTCGGCCGCAGCCGGAGCTTCAGGGCCTCCAGGTCCTTGTCCTCGGCGAGCTTGCGCCGCCGCTCGTCGACGATCCGGAAGGTGATCTTCAGGTGGTCGGGGAGGCGCGACCAGTCGAAGTCGTCGGCCTCGAAGGGGACGCCCACCATCCGCTTCAGCTCACGGGCCATGGCCGTGGTGAGCGGCTCCCGCAGAGGCGTCGCCCGGTCGAGGAAGCGCTGGGCGAAGTTCGGGGCCGGCACGTAGTTGCGGCGGATCGGCTTCGGCAGGGAGCGGATCAGCTCGGTGACGACCTCCTGCCGCAGGCCCGGGATCTGCCAGTCGAAGCCCTCGTCGGTGACCTGGTTGAGCACCTGGAGGGGGATGTGGACGGTCACGCCGTCGGCGTCCGCGCCCGGCTCGAACTGGTACGTCACACGGAACTTCAGCGGGCCCTGCCGCCAGGTGTCCGGGTAGTCGGCCTTGGTGACCGCCTCCGCCGACTCCCGGATGAGCATCTCGCGCTCGAAGTCGAGGAAGTCGGGCTGCTCGTGCCGCTTGTGCTTCCACCAGGAGTCGAAGTGCGCACCCGACACGACGTGGTCGGGCACCCGCTGGTCGTAGAAGTCGAACAGCGTCTCGTCGTCGACGACGATGTCCCGGCGGCGGGCGCGGTGCTCCAGCTCCTCGACCTCGCTGAGGAGGCGGCGGTTGTCGGCGAAGAACTTGTGGTGCGTGCGCCAGTCGCCCTCGACCAGCGCGTTGCGGATGAACAGGTCGCGGCAGGTCTCCGGGTCGATCCGGCCGTAGTTCACCTTCCGCTGGGCGACGATCGGCACGCCGTACAGCGTCACCTTCTCGTCGGCCATCACGGCCGCCTGGTCCTTCTCCCAGCGCGGCTCGCTGTACGTCCGCTTCAGCAGGTGTCCGGCGAGCGGCTCGACCCACTCCGGCTCGATCTTCGCGTTGACGCGCGCCCACAGGCGGCTCGTCTCCACCAGCTCGGCGGACATCACGAACCGGGGCTGCTTCTTGAACAGGGCCGAGCCCGGGAAGATCGCGAACTTGGCGCTGCGCGCGCCCAGGTACTCGTTCTTGTTGCCGTCCTTCACGTCCTTCATGCCGACGTGGGAGAGGAGTCCGGCGAGCAGGGACACGTGGACGCTCTGCTCGGGCGCGTCGTCCTCGTTGAGATGGATGCCCATCTGCTTGGCGACCGTGCGCAGCTGCGTGTAGATGTCCTGCCACTCCCGGATGCGCAGGAAGTTCAGGTACTCCTGCTTGCACATCCGCCGGAAGGAGGAGGAGCCGCGCTCCTTCTGCTGTTCGCGGACGTAGCGCCACAGGTTGAGGTAGGCGAGGAAGTCGCTGGTCTCGTCCTTGAAGCGGGCGTGCTGCTGGTCGGCCTGCGTCTGCTTGTCGGCCGGGCGCTCGCGCGGGTCCTGGATGGACAGCGCGGCGGCTATGACCATGACCTCGCGGACGCAGCCGTTCTTGTCGGCCTCCAGGACCATGCGGGCGAGCCGCGGGTCGACCGGCAGCTGGGCCAGCTTGCGGCCGGTGTCCGTGAGCCGCTTGCGCGGGTCCTTCTCGGCCGGGTCCAGCGCGTTCAGCTCCTGGAGCAGCTGGACGCCGTCGCGGATGTTGCGGTGGTCCGGCGGGTCGATGAAGGGGAACTTCTCGATGTCGCCGAGGCCGGCCGCGGTCATCTGAAGGATGACGCTGGCCAGGTTGGTGCGCAGGATCTCCGCGTCGGTGAACTCCGGGCGGGCCAGGAAGTCGTCCTCGGCGTACAGCCGGATGCAGATGCCGTCGCTGGTGCG
Organism: Streptomyces sp. NBC_00704; assembly: GCF_036226605.1. Lineage (NCBI taxonomy): Bacteria > Bacillati > Actinomycetota > Actinomycetes > Kitasatosporales > Streptomycetaceae > Streptomyces > Streptomyces sp. NBC_00704. The sequence continues at coordinate 3,891,502 of NZ_CP109000.1, read as the reverse complement.
GCCGCAGCGGCCCTTGCGCTGGTTGGCGCTGGCCTGCGAGACCGGCTCGATGGGCAGCCGCTGCACCTTGGTGCGGTGGCTGTAGCGGCTGATGCGGGCGAAGCCGGGGTCGATGACGTACTTGATGCCGGGGACGGTGAGGGACGTCTCGGCCACGTTCGTCGCCAGAACGATCCTGCGGCCCGTGTGCTGCTGGAACACCCGGTGCTGCTCGGCGTGCGACAGCCGGGCGTACAGCGGCAGGACCTCGGTGAAACTGTACTTCTTCTTCTCCAGCGCGTCCGCCGTGTCGCGGATCTCCCGCTCGCCGGACAGGAAGACGAGGATGTCGCCCTTCCCTTCGGCCTGGAGCTCCTCGACCGCGTCGCAGATGGCGGTGATCTGGTCGCGGTCGGCGTCCTCGGAGTCGTCCTCGAGGAGCGGCCGGTACCGGACCTCCACCGGATACGTCCGCCCGCTGACCTCCACGATCGGGGCGTCGCCGAAGTGCCGGGAGAAGCGCTCCGGGTCGATGGTGGCGGAGGTGATGACGACCTTGAGGTCCGGGCGGCGCGGGAGGAGTTGGGCGAGGTAGCCCAGCAGGAAGTCGATGTTGAGGGACCGCTCGTGGGCCTCGTCGATGATGATCGTGTCGTAGGCGCGCAGGTCGCGGTCGGTCTGGATCTCCGCGAGGAGGATGCCGTCCGTCATCAGCTTCACGAAGGTGGCGTCCGGGTTCACCTGGTCGGTGAACCGCACCTTCCAGCCGACGGCCTCGCCCAGCGGCGAGCGCAGCTCCTCCGCGACGCGCTCGGCGACGGTGCGGGCGGCGATGCGGCGGGGCTGGGTGTGGCCGATCATGCCCCGGACGCCGCGGCCCAGCTCCAGGCAGATCTTGGGGATCTGGGTGGTCTTGCCGGAGCCGGTCTCACCGGCGACGATGACGACCTGGTGATCACGGATGGCGGCCGCGATCTCGTCCTTCTTCTGGCTGACCGGGAGCTGCTCGGGGTAGGAGACGGCGGGCACGCGGCCGCGCCGGACGGCCATCCGCTCCTCGGCCTTCGCGACCTCCGCCTCGATCTCGGCGAGGACGGCGGCGCGGGCCTCCGGCTTGCGGATCTTGCGCGCGCCTTCGAGCCGGCGCCCGAGCCGGTGCGCGTCGCGCAGGGACAGCTCGGCCAGACGGGGGGCGAGGGCGCCGGGGGCGGGGGCAGGGTGCGTAGACATACGGGAACCAGGATCGCACCTCGGCGAAATCCGTGGCGAACCGTTTTGCGCCGGGCATACGGCGCCGGGCGTGCCACGGCATACAACAAGACCCCGATCCGGGGATCGGGGCCTGTGCTGTGGCTGGGGCCGGGGTCGAACCGGCGACCTACCGCTTTTCAGGCGGTCGCTCGTACCAACTGAGCTACCCAGCCGAGGAGTCCTCGACGAACTCCAGCGGTCCTGACGGGATTTGAACCCGCGGCCTCCACCTTGACAGGGTGGCGAGCACTCCAAACTGCTCCACAGGACCAAGCTGTGTGTACGACAGTGTCGCACACGGTGTTGCGTGCCCCCAACGGGATTCGAACCCGTGCTACCGCCTTGAAAGGGCGGCGTCCTAGGCCGCTAGACGATGAGGGCTATCGGCCCGCCTGGGCGCTTCTCAGCGCGTCGGGGACGTCATGAGCATATGGGATGGCGGGGGGTATCGCCAAAACGGTTTACGGGGCCCTCCTGGAGGCGGTCCCGGAAGGGCCGGCGGTCGGACTCGCGGACGGGCCGCCGGGGGATCCACCAGGTGATCCGCTCGGGGATCCGGTGGGGGATCCGGGGGGAGGGCCGTCCGTCGGGGCGGCGGAGGGGCTGGGCGACGGGGCGGCGCCCGGCTGGTTCTCCTTGGGCAGGTGGCGGCTGACCTCGGCCGTCGTCAGGCCCAGCCCGCCGAGCTTGATCTCGTCCCAGGCCTGGAGCCGGCGGGTGTCGCGGTCGAGGTAGAGGATCGACGCCTGGATGGGGTCGGGGTACCTGCCCTCGACGGCGCGCAGGCCGCTGCCGCCCGTGGAGCCCTCGATCCGCAGCCGGGTGCCCTTCTTCATGACCTCCACCCCCTCGTGGTGGAGGTGACCCGCCAGGACGAGGGGCACCTCGCCGTCCGTGCCGCGGGCGGCGGAGGGCTCGTGGGCGACGGCCACGTCGACCGGGGCGCCGGCCGCCCTCTGCCCGCGCAGCGTCTCCGCCAGACGGGCGCCCGCCCCCTCCTCGCTCCGCTCCGCGCCGGGCGCCCCGGAGCGGTCGGGGGTGAACTGGGGGTCGCCGATGCCGGCGAAGCGGACCCCGGCGACGGTGACCGCGCGGCCGTCGTCGAGGACGTGCACGTTCTTCATCCCCTCCAGGTAGCGCTGGGTGATCCGGGAGTCGTGGTTGCCCCTGACCCACACGTACGGCGCGCCCAGCGTGGCGATGGGGTCCAGGAAGCCGTTCTCGGCGGCCGTGCCGTGGTCCATGGTGTCGCCGGAGTCCACGATCACGTCGACCTTGTACTGCTCCACCAGCGAGGCGATGATCTTCCAGCTCGCGGGGTTGAGGTGGATGTCGGACACGTGCAGGACGCGGACGGTCGTCGGGTCCGGCTGGTAGGCGGGCAGCGTGGAGGTGACGTCGTAGAGCTTGGTCACGTTGGTGACCAGGCGGGCGAGTTCGCGCTGGTAGACGTCGAACTCGGTGACGATGCTGCGGGCGTTGCCGACGAGCGAGGGCGCCGAGGACAGCAGGCCGGAGAACCTCGGTTCCAGCACCGAGTTGGGGTTCCAGGTGGCGAATGCGGTCGCGCCCGAGGCGGCCAGCAGGGTCAGGGCCAGACCGCCCGCCGCGAGGGCCCGGCGCGGGCGGCGGTAGACGGCGAGCCCGAGGGCGGTCGCGCCGGTGACGACGGCGACGCAGGAGCGCAGCGCGAGGTCGAGGGTGCCGTGCTCGACGTCGCGGGCGACCTCGTCCTGGAGGCCGGAGAGGCGTTCGGGGTGGTCGACGAGGGCCTGGGAGCGGACCGGGTCGAGCTGGTCGACGTTGACGTCGAGGCGGACCGGCGCGTGGTGGCTGTCCAGGGTGAGCGCGCCGAGCGGGGAGACGTTGATCTTCGTTCCGCCGGTGACGGACGGCCGCAGGGTCATCGTCGTGTCCATGGGGCCGACGGGGACGCGCACGTCGCCGACCACCAGCAGGCCGAGCCAGGCGCCGAGCAGGACGACGGCGGTCAGGCCGAGGGCGCGGATCCAGGGGTTGGGCCGGGCGGAGAGTTCGGGGACGTGGCGGGTGCGGTCCGCGCGCGGCTTGCGGCGGGCGGGCTTGCGACGGGCGGGCTTGAGGCGGTTCAGGGCTGCGGCGGGGACACGGGCACGGGCCATTGGTGCCCTATGCCCCGGTCCCGGCGCCGGTATGCGGTCGGTTCGCGCCCTCCCCCGGACGGCTTCTTGCCGGACAATGGGGCCTGTGCTGGAGATGACGCGCGAGGAGTTCGAGGAACTGGTGGCCGAGGCGCTGGACCGGATTCCGCCGGAGCTGACGCGGTTGATGGACAACGTCGCGGTGTTCGTCGAGGACGAACCGCCGGCGGACGATCCCGAGCTGCTCGGGCTGTACGAGGGGACGCCGCTGACCGACCGCGGCGAGTGGTACGCCGGGGTGCTGCCCGACCGGATCACGGTCTACCGGGGGCCGACGCTGCGGATGTGCGCCTCGCGCGAGGAGGTCGTCGCCGAGACCGAGGTCACGGTGGTGCACGAGATCGCCCACCACTTCGGCATCGACGACGCGCGGCTGCACGCCCTGGGCTACGGCTGAGCCGACCGGCGGGGGGCGCGCGAGCCGCGCGTGTCCTCTTGCGGGCGGCGGGAGTTGGGCACGTCGACTCTTGCGTCTGCCCCGGAGGTGGCCCGTGCGCCCCTTGTACGTACCCGTTCGTCTGGTCGCGGCGGTCCTGGCCGTCGCCGCGGCCTCCGGCTGTATGAGCGTGGGGGACGAGGACGGCGGCCGGGCCCGGCCCTCGCACTCGGCCGGCCGGCACCCCGGCGAGGCGCCCGAGGGGAGTTCGGCGGGCGCGGGCGGCGGGCTCGGGACGGGCCGGGCGGGCGGCGACGGCAAGCACGGGTCCGGCAAGGGCGCCCGGAGCGGGGCGAGCGCCTCGGCGGCCGCCTCCGCGTCGCCGTCGGCGGGCGGGACCGCGCCGGCTCCGAAGGGACCGGTGAAGCCGGGCCGGACGGCCGGGCCGGGGGCGTCGGCGCCGGCCGGGGGCCCGACCGCCGCGCCCACCCGTTCGCCGGATCCCGAGCCCCCCGCGCCCTCGCCGGACCCGCCGTCGCCCTCGGCGGAGCCGACGGTCGCCGAGCCGTCGGCGTCCGCGCACGACGACGGCGGGACCGTGCCGCAGCTCGCCGACCGGGAGCCGGCGCCGGAGGCGGGCCTGCCGGCCGGGTGAGGGCGCCCCGCGGCCGGGGCGGCAGGCTGCTGAGCTGCGACGATGAGCCGAGTTTGCCTTCCCCGGGCAGGGTGCGTATGGTAGTAGATCGTTTGATCCCATTTGCCCGGCGCCACCGCAGAGCGCGCCGTGTGGCGCGTACTCTCCCTTGCCGTGGCTGACCGCATCGAGGCGGTCGTAATGCAATGCGAACACGGAGTTGACGGGCGCGTGCCGAGGAGACTCCGGAAGGTTTCGCATTCGCATGTCCATTTTCAGTACTGATCACTCTGTCGTGTCCGAGAACAACGACGAGCCGATCACCCTCGAGGCCATCGAGGTCACGCAGACCGTCGAGACCGCTGAGATCGCCGAGGCCGTCGCGGCCGCGGTCGAGGCCGTCGACGAGTCCGCCGAGGCCTCCGAGCCCGAGACCCCCGAACTCACCTTCGCCGACCTCGGGCTGCCCGAGGGCGTCGTGCGCAAGCTCGCGCAGAACGGCGTGACCAGCCCCTTCCCGATCCAGGCCGCGACCATCCCGGACGCCCTGGCCGGCAAGGACATCCTGGGCCGCGGCCGCACCGGCTCCGGCAAGACCCTCTCCTTCGGTCTGCCCACCCTGGCCACGCTGGCCGGCGGGCACACCGAGAAGCGCAAGCCGCGCGCCGTCATCCTCACGCCGACGCGTGAGCTGGCGATGCAGGTCGCGGACGCGCTCCAGCCCTACGGCGACGTCCTCGGCCTGAAGATGAAGGTCGTCTGCGGCGGTACGTCGATGAGCAACCAGATCTACGCCCTGGAGCGCGGCGTCGACGTCCTCGTCGCCACCCCGGGCCGGCTGCGCGACATCATCAACCGCGGCGCCTGCTCCCTCGAGAACGTGCGGATCGCCGTCCTCGACGAGGCCGACCAGATGTCGGACCTGGGCTTCCTGCCCGAGGTCACCGAGCTGTTCGACCAGATCCCGGCCGGCGGCCAGCGGATGCTGTTCTCGGCCACGATGGAGAACGAGATCTCCACGCTGGTCAAGCGCTACCTGAGCAACCCGGTCACGCACGAGGTCGACAGCGCCCAGGGCAACGTCACGACCATGTCGCACCACATCCTGATCGTGAAGCCCAAGGACAAGGCGCCGGTCACCGCCGCGATCGCCTCCCGCAAGGGCCGCACCATCATCTTCGTCCGCACCCAGCTCGGCGCGGACCGGATCGCCGAGCAGCTGCGCGAGTCCGGCGTGAAGGCCGACGCGCTGCACGGCGGCATGACCCAGGGCGCGCGCACCCGCACGCTGGCCGACTTCAAGGACGGCTACGTCAACGCGCTCGTCGCCACCGACGTCGCCGCCCGCGGCATCCACGTGGACGGCATCGACCTGGTCCTGAACGTGGACCCGGCCGGCGACCACAAGGACTACCTGCACCGCGCGGGCCGCACGGCGCGCGCCGGCCGCACCGGCACGGTCGTCTCCCTGTCGCTTCCGCACCAGCGCCGTCAGATCTTCCGTCTGATGGAGGACGCGGGCGTCGACGCCGGACGGCACATCATCCAGGGCGGCGCCGCCTTCGACCCCGAGGTCGCCGAGATCACCGGCGCCCGCTCGATGACGGAGGTCCAGGCCGAGTCCGCGGGCAACGCGGCCCAGCAGGCCGAGCGCGAGGTCTCCGAGCTGACCAGGGAGCTGGAGCGCGCGCAGCGCCGGGCGACCGAGCTGCGCGAGGAGGCCGACCGTCTGGTGGCCCGTGCGGCGCGTGAGCGCGGCGAGGACCCGCAGGCGGCCGTCGCCGCGGCCGTCGAGACGGTCGTGGAGCAGGACGCCGTGGCCGAGGCGCCGGTCCAGGCCGTCGTGGCCGCCGAGCAGCCGGCCGAGCGTCCCGCGTACGAGCAGCCGCGTCAGCGCCGTGACGAGCGGGGCAACTACGAGCGCCGCGACGACCGTCGTGACGACCGTGGCGGCCGTTCCTTCGAGCGCCGTGACGACAGCCGCGGTGACCGGGGCGGTTCCAACCGTGACGACCGTGGCGGCTTCAACCGCGACCGCCGTGACGGCGACCGCGGCGGGTTCCGCCGTGACGACCGTCGTGACGACCGTGGCGGCCGTACCTTCGAGCGTCGCGACGACAGCCGCGGCGAGCGCGGGGGTTTCAACCGTGACGACCGCGGCGGCTTCAACCGCGACCGCGACAACAACCGCGGGTTCAACCGTGACCGCGACGACCGCGGTGGCCGTTCGTTCAACCGTGACGACCGCGGCGGCCGTTCCTTCGAGCGCCGTGACGACAGCCGCGGCGAGCGCGGGGGCTTCAACCGCGACCGCGACAACAGCCGCGGCGACCGCGGCGGTTTCAACCGTGACGACCGTGGCGGCCGTTCCTTCGAGCGCCGTGACGACAACCGCGGCGACCGCGGCGGCTTCCGCCGGGACGAGCGCGGTGGCCACCGGGGCAGCGACCGTCCGTTCAACCGTGACCGCCGTGACGACCGTCCGGGCTTCCGGTCCGGCGGCCACGAGCGCCCGTACGGCCGCCGTGACGACCACCGCGGCACCGGTACCGGCACCGGCACCGGTTCCGGCACGACCGGCCGTCGTGACGACAAGCCGCGCTGGAAGCGCAACGGCTGACGCCCGGTCGCCCGAGTGACGTGAACGCCGTGGCCCCCACCGAACACCGGTGGGGGCCACGGCGTTCTCGCGCACCCGTGCCGCCTCCCTCCGCCGGCCGTGGGCGGTTTCTGGCCAAGTTGTGACGTGTGTCACGCCTTCGGGAGGGGAATTGCTGGGGGCATGACAGATGACGGCACACCGGGTCAGCGGTCCACCGGGAGTCTCTCGGACGAACAACGGCTGGCCGAGCTGGGCTACACCCAGGTCCTCGCCCGCCGCATGTCGGCGTTCTCCAACTACGCGGTCTCCTTCACGATCATCTCGGTCCTGTCGGGCTGCCTGACGCTCTACCTGTTCGGGATGAACACCGGCGGCCCGGCGGTGATCACCTGGGGCTGGGTCGCCGTCGGCCTGATGACGCTCTTCGTGGGCCTCGCCATGGCCGAGATCTGCTCGGCCTACCCGACCTCGGCCGGCCTGTACTTCTGGGCCCACCGGCTCGCGCCCCCGCGATCGGCCGCGGCCTGGGCCTGGTTCACGGGCTGGTTCAACGTGCTGGGCCAGGTCGCGGTGACCGCCGGCATCGACTTCGGCGCGGCCTCCTTCCTCGGCGCGTACCTGAACCTGCAGTTCGACTTCGAGGTGACGCCGGGCCGCACGGTCCTGCTCTTCGCGGCCATCCTGGTGCTGCACGGCCTGCTGAACACCTTCGGGGTGCGGATCGTCGCCCTCCTCAACAGCGTGAGCGTGTGGTGGCACGTGCTCGGCGTCGGCGTCATCGTCGGCGCGCTCGCCTTCGTCCCCGACACGCACCAGTCGACGTCCTTCGTGTTCGGCGAGTTCGTCAACAACACGGGCTGGGGCAGCGGCGTCTACGTCGTCCTGCTCGGCCTGCTCATGGCCCAGTACACCTTCACCGGCTACGACGCCTCCGCCCACATGACGGAGGAGACGCACGACGCGTCCACGGCCGGCCCCAAGGGCATCGTGCGCTCCATCTGGACCTCGTGGATCGCCGGCTTCGTCCTCCTGCTCGGCTTCACGTACGCCATCCAGTCCTACGACGCCGCGCTCGGCTCCGCGACCGGCGCGCCCCCCGCGCAGATCCTGCTCGACGCCCTCGGCGCGACCGCCGGCAAGCTGCTGCTGCTCGTCGTCATCGGCGCCCAGCTGTTCTGCGGCATGGCGTCGGTCACCGCCAACAGCCGCATGATCTACGCGTTCTCGCGGGACGGCGCGCTGCCCTTCTCCCACATCTGGCACACGGTCAGCCCCCGCACCCGCACGCCCGTCGCGGCGGTCTGGCTGGCGGCCGGCGGCGCGCTGCTGCTGGGGCTGCCGTACCTGATCAACGTGACCGCGTACGCGGCCGTCACCTCCATCGCCGTCATCGGCCTCTACATCGCCTACGTCATCCCGACGCTGCTGCGCCTGCGCAAGGGCGAGGCGTTCGAGCACGGGCCCTGGCACCTGGGCCGCTGGTCCCGCGCCGTCGGCGTGGTGGCCGTCGGGTGGGTGGCCGTCATCACCGTCCTGTTCATGCTGCCGCAGGTCTCCCCGGTCACCTGGGAGACCTTCAACTACGCCCCGGTCGCCGTCCTCGTCGTCCTGGGCTTCGCGGGCGGGTGGTGGCAGGTGTCGGCGCGGAAGTGGTTCCTCGACCCCGCGCACGAGAAGACCCTCGCCAGGGAGGCGTCACGGGCCGCCGCGCGCGTGGAACTGCCCGATCTGTGACCCGTCCTGGTCGCTTCCCGTCCTTCGACGCGGCCGTGTCCCCGATACCCGATCGGAGACACGGCCGGGTCCGGCTATGCTCGGGGGGCGACATCGCGCACCATCGCCTGGGCCGTTAGCTCAATTGGCAGAGCAGTGGACTTTTAATCCATTGGTTGTGGGTTCGAGTCCCACACGGCCTACCGGTGCGGAAGAGGGGTTTCCCCTCCGACCCGCGAAACGGCGCCCGAGCCGGCCTCCACCGACTCGGGCGCCGTCGCGTTGCCCGCGCCGGGCACCCGACAGCCCGACGGCCCTACGCTCTCGGCCCATGACGGCTTCCGACTGCTACACCTGCCGCAAGGAAGAAGAGTCCGACGACCTTCCTCCCCGCGAGCGCATCGCGCACGACCGGCACTGGCGGGCGGCCCACGCCCTCGGCACGGCCGTGCCCGGCTGGCTGGTGCTGTTGCCCCGGCGCCACGTCGCCGCGGTCCACGACCTCACCGACGCCGAGGCGGTCGCGCTGGGGACCTGGCAGGTCAGGCTCTCCCGGGCGCTCCGCGAGACGACGGGGTGCGCCAAGACTTACGTCGTCCAGTTCGCCGAAGCCGAGGGCTTCGCACACGTCCACTTCCACATCGTCCCGCGCATGGCGGACCTGCCGCCGCGACACCGTGGGCCGGGCGTTTTCGAGTTGCTCCGGCGGCCGGAGGCGGAGTGGGTGACGGCCGCCGAGGCGGACCGGACGGCCCGTCTTCTGCGGGCCCGACTTCTATAACGGCCGGTTGCGCGCGCTGAGCGGCTCCGGCTCCGATCGCCGCTGGGGCCGTCAGGCGTCCGGTTCGGTTGCCTGGCCCTCTTCAGGGGCGTCGTCGGACGGCGTGCCGATGACGTACGTCCCCTTCGCGGGCAGCGTCGCGACCAGCCCGCGTTTGCGGAGTTCGACGATGGCGCGACGGACGGTGCCGATGCTCACGCGGTACAGGTCCGTCATGGCCCGCTCGCCCGGCAGGGCCGCCCCCTGCGGCAACTTGCCGACCGCGATGTCCGCCGCGATGGCGTCGGCGAGTTTCACGTACTCGTAGCGCGGAAGCTCACTCATCCTCCCACCGTGCCGCAGCCCAGCGCTCGATGCAGAGGCGGAACGCGTCCGGACGCTGTGGGACGCAGTATTAATCAGTGGGGTGCAGGGGGACGCAGTTACCGGTATGGTCGAAAGGAAAGGACCCCGGCGAGGTGGCTAGACCTCCCGGGGCGTGGCCAACGCCGCAAAGGAGCGTCGACATGTACGACCTTATCCGTCGCACCCTCGAAGGGATGCGTCTTCTTCTCGCGCCCGGCACCGGGAAACGGCGTCGCACGCATCGTCACCGGGCCCGGTTCTGCCCGCACTTCACCGCAGAACTGCACGACCCGGCCCCGATGGCTGCGCAGCTCCCTCCGCACCGTTCGCCGTACGGGCTCGTCGGCTCACTCGACGGCGCGGAATCCGCTCTCGTGCGCCCCTATCTCGCCGCGCGCGACCGGGAAACCGCGCTTCAGCAGCGTCGTCGCCTGATCGGCGCGCAGGAGGTGGCCGCGTGACGAATCCGGCGTCCTCCCCGCCCCCTCGGTTGTTGCCCTGGTCGTCCCCCGACGGCAAGCCCTGCTACCTGGTGACCGACGACCAGGGCAGCCGCCTGTCCCGGCTCGCCGACGAGTTGGAGGCCGAGCAGCTCGCCACGGCCGTCGAGGTGCTCGGGCTCGCCCGTCCGCTGCTGGACGACCCCGCGTCTCCGTACACCGAGGTGCGGTACGCCGGTCTGCGGCTCGCGGAGTGCCTGGCCGACGCCCTGCGCGTCGCGGAGTCCCGGGGTTCGCGCCTGCCCGCGCCGGACGCCGGAGGCGTCAGACCGCGCTGAGGCCGGTGAGGGAGGCCAGCGGCAGGGTGTGCTGGGTCTGGAGGACCTTCGCGCGCAGGTAGCGCACGTTGTGCGGGGTGGTGAAGACGCCGGTGGGCACGCGGTCGTGGACGTCGATGCCCAGGCCCCGCAACTGCTCGGCCTTGTCGGGGTTGTTGGACAGCAGGTCCAGGCTGGTGATGCCGAGGGCGCGCAGCATCTGGGCGGCGGCCGTGTAGTCGCGGTCGTCCTCGGGCAGGCCGAGGGCGGCATTCGCGGCGTAGGTGTCCAGGCCCTGGTCCTGGAGTGCGTACGCGTCGAGCTTGTTGTAGAGGCCGATGCCGCGCCCCTCCTGGCGGAGGTAGAGCAGGACGCCGCCCGTCGCCGCTATCCGCTCGACGGCCTCGCGCAGTTGGGGGCCGCAGTCGCAGCGGGCGGAGCCGAACGCGTCGCCGGTGAGGCATTCGGAGTGCAGCCGGACCAGCGGGGTGGCGCCGGGCGCGGGGTCGCCGAGCACGACGGCGACGTGCTCCAGGCTGTCGGTCAGCCCGTGGAAGGTGACGAGTTCGGCGTCGACCGAGTAGCCGTCGTGGAAGCGCAGCGGAACCCGGACGCGGGCGCGCGGGGTGGCGGCGGGGGTGTCGGGCATGCGGGTCTCCCGGGTCCGGGGGCGAATGACGTGGTGATGCGGTGATGCGGTGATGCCGTGATGCGGTGGTGCCGTGTCGGCTACTGCTTCAGATTTGAAGCACATCCGACGAGACGAGACCCTACCCCATGCTTGAAATTTGAAGCAACGGTCGTGTGACGCGGCTCACTGCGTCCCGGAGCAGGGCGTCGAACGCCGGCGCCAGGGGAGGTCCTCGGGCGCCGCCTCGTTCTCCCCGTCGCCCTGGAACCCCCGGGCGACCTGCGTGAAGATCTCCTCCAACTGCCCCACCTGCTCGGGGGTGAGCCGGTCGAACAGGGCGGCCCGGACGGTCGCGACATGGCCGGGGGCCGCGTCCCGCAGCACCGCCATGCCCTCGTCGGTCAGCGCCGCGACGGTGCCGCGCTTGTCCCAGCGGCACTCCTCGCGCCTCACCAGCCCGTCCTTCTCCAGCCGGGACACCGCGTAGGTCAGCCGGCTGCGGGTGATCTTCAGCCGCTCCGCGAGATCGGTCATCCGCAGCCGCCGCTCCGGGGTCTCGGAGAGGTTGGCGAGGATGGAGTAGTACGGGTGGGGCATGCCCGCGTCCTGCTGGAGCTGCCGGTCGATCGCGTCCTCCAGCAGGAGGTAGCCGGCAACGTACGCGCGCCAGGCGCGCTGCTCCTCGGGGGTGAGCCAGCGGGTCGTCATGCCCCCAGTGTAGGTTTGTTTCAAACTTGAACCAAGATCGCCGTCGGAAGACATAGCCCGGGAGCACGTCGATGCCGTACCCGTACGTCCTGCTGTCCGCCGCCGTCTCCCTCGACGGCTACCTGGACGACACCGGCCCCGAGCGGCTGCTGCTCTCGAGCCCCGCCGACTTCGACCGCGTCGACGCCGTACGGGCCTCCGTGGACGCCGTCCTCATCGGCGCCGGCACGATCCGCGCCGACAACCCCCGCCTCCTCGTGAACTCCCCCGAGCGCCGCGCCGCCCGCGTCGCCGCCGGACGGCCCCCGTACCCCCTCAAGGTCACCGTCAGCGGCTCCGGCGACCTGGACCCCGACGCGAACTTCTGGCACACGGGCGGCGCGAAGGCCCTGTACACGACGGACAAGGGCGCCGAACGGGCCCGCGCGCTCGGCATCGCCGCCGACCTCGTCCCGCTCGGCCCCGAACTGGACTGGCGCCGCCTCCTCACCCACCTCCACGACGAACTCGGCGTGCGACGCCTCATGGTCGAGGGCGGCGGAACCGTCCACACCCAGCTGCTCTTGCAGGGGCTCGCCGACGAACTCCAGCTCGTCCTCGCCCCGCTGTTCGTGGGCGACCCGGACGCGCCCCGCCTCTTCGGGCCCGGCGGCTACCAGGGCGGACGCCTGCGCCTGGTGGAGACCCGGCGCATCGAGGACGTCGTCCTGCACCGCTACGAGCCCACCGCCCCCGGCGCCGGACCGCTCGCCGCCGCGGCCGACCGGCACTGGCTCGCCCTGGCCTGCGAGCTGGCCGCCCAGTGCCCGCCCTCGGACACGGCGTTCAGCGTCGGCGCGGTGATCGTCGCCGCCGACGGGACGGAACTCGCCCGCGGGCACTCCCGCGAGGCCGGCGACCCGCTCGCGCACGCCGAGGAGGCCGCCCTCGCCAAGCTCGGCCCCGCCGACCCGCGCCTGCGCACGGCCACCGTCTACAGCAGCCTCGAACCCTGCGCCCGCCGCTCCTCCCGGCCCGCCCCCTGCGCCCGGCTCATCCTCGACGCGGGCGTGCGCCGGGTGGTCACGGCCTGGCGGGAGCCGGACACCTTCGTGACCGAGGCGGACGGCGCCGGTCTGCTGACGGCCGCGGGCGTCGACGTCCTCCTCCTGCCGGAGTACGAGGAGCGGGCGAAGGCCCCCAACCGGCACCTGGTGTGAGGCGCCCTGATGTGAGGCGTCCGGGAGCGTGGTCATCGGGGCCCCGGAAGTAGCGTAGACTGGAGTCACAACGACGCGGGGTGGAGCAGCTCGGTAGCTCGCTGGGCTCATAACCCAGAGGTCGCAGGTTCAAATCCTGTCCCCGCTACTGAAGGCCGAGGGCCGGAATCCGAAAGGGTTCCGGCCCTCGGTGCGTTTCCCCCGAACCTCCCCCTCACGGTGCGTGACCGTACGGCCGCCCTGTGCACGGGTGCTGAGTCGCCGTCAGAACGCCTGTGGCCACGGGGGCGTGCGAGGCCGGGGTCAACTCGCCCGTTTTCGGCCGCTGATGGCCTGAAAGTCCAGGTCGGAAATGTTGTTGATCAAGCAGAAGAGCTTGGAAACCCACCCCCGGGTCTATTAACGTTCGATAACGCAGCGCGGCCGTCCCAGCCGGCACCAGAGCCGGCTCCGTGCGCACGCGCCGAATCCCGCAAGGGAACCGGGGAACCACCACCTTGGGGTGAATCACGCGGAAGCCGTCGTGAACTCGCAGAGTCCACGACCGGTATACGCGCGTAGGAGACCTTCCCGCTCCGAACCCGTCAGCTAACCCGGTAGGCGACGGAAGGAAAGGAGCGCGCCCTCGTGGCGTCCAACCCGCCTGCCCCCGAGGCCCCGTACGCGCCGAGCCAGTGGTCCGCCGACTCCTTCGGCTACGGCGACCACCGCACCGACGAGGGTCCCTGGGAGGAGTGGAACCCCACCGCGGACTCCGTCCGCCCGGTCCGGGGCAAGCACCGGGTCGCCAAGCAGCGCGGCGGCGGGTTCGCCCGCAGCTCCACCGTCCTCGGCGTCGGCGTCATAGCCGCGGTCAGCGCGGGCGGGATGGCCAGCGCCAACACCGGCAAGGCCCCGGTCTCCATCTCGATACCGGACCTGCCGAACGTCGGCTCCCTCATCTCCGACGACGAACCCGCCCCGGAGACCGCGTCCGCCCTGAGCGCCTTCGGGTCCGAGACCGCCGTCGACACCACCGACGCCGACGACAGCGGCGCCGCCGACGCGGGCGAGGCCCTGCGCAGCCGGATCATGGCGCAGGTCGAGTCGCAGCACACCCAGTACGAGGTCAAGGCGGCGGCCGACGCGAAGAAGGCCGAGGCCGACGCCGTCGCCAAGGCCGAGAAGGAAGCGCGCGCCAAGGCCGCCGCCGCGAAGAAGAAGGCCGCCGAGGAAGCCGCCGAGAAGGCCGAGGCCGCGCGTCTCGCCGAGCTGGCCAAGCAGTACACGCTGCCGACCTCCTCGTACACGATCACCTCGACCTTCGGGCAGGCCGGCTCCCTCTGGTCCTCCGGCTACCACACCGGTCTCGACTTCGCCGCGCCCACCGGCACCCTCATCAAGGCTGTCCACAGCGCCACCGTCACCGAGGCGGGCTGGGCCGGTTCCTACGGCTACCGCACCATCCTCACTCTGGACGACGGCACCGAGCTGTGGTTCTGCCACCAGTCGTCGATCAACGTCAGCGTCGGCCAGAAAGTGGCCACCGGTGACGTGATCGGCCGCGTGGGCGCGACCGGCAACGTCACCGGCGCCCACCTCCACCTCGAGGTGCACCCGGACGGCAACCCCACCGGCATCGACCCGGCGGCCTGGCTGCGCGGCAAGGGCCTCAACCCCTGAGACACCCCTGGGGCGCCCGTCCGGAACGTCCCTGAGGATGTGCCCGACGGGCGCCCTGGGACGGGCGCCCTGGAGCATGTGGCGCGGCACGCCGCCGAGTACACGCCGCCGAGTACACCCCTGAAGCCGCGCCGGGCAGACCCGGTCGTGCCGGGTGCGGCGCGGCTGTTCACATGTTCTTCGCGGTACGGGCGGAATGGGCGCGGGCGTGGTGACCGTTGAGTTGAACCATGACTGTTCTGCGCACTCTCGGCTCCTCCGACCTCGAGGTCTTCCCGCTCGCCCTCGGCGGCAACGTCTTCGGCTGGACGGCGGACGAGGCGGCCTCCTTCGCCGTGCTCGACGCCTACGCGGCCGCCGGCGGCAACTTCGTCGACACCGCCGACTCCTACTCCGCCTGGGTCGACGGCAACTCGGGCGGTGAGTCCGAGATCGTCATCGGCAGGTGGGTGAAGGCGCGGGGCAACCGCGACGACGTGGTCATCGCCACCAAGGTGAGCCAGCACCCCGAGTTCCCCGGCCTGTCCGCCGACAACATCAAGGCCGCCGCCGACGCCTCCCTCCGCCGGCTGGGCACCGACCGCATCGACCTCTACTACACCCACTTCGACAAGACCGAGGTGCCGGTCGAGGAGATCGTCGGCGCGCTCGACGAGCTGGTGCGGGCGGGCAAGGTGCGGCACATCGCCGCCTCCAACATCTCTCCCGAGCGCCTCCAGGAGTCCCTGGAGTTCTCCGACCGCGAGGGCCTGGCCCGGTACGTCGCCCTCCAGCCCCACTACAACCTGGTCTCGCGCGACACCTACGAGGGCGGCCTCCAGGACGTCGCCGCCCGCTTCGGCCTCGCCGCCGTCCCGTACTTCGCGCTGGCCTCCGGCTTCCTCACCGGCAAGTACCGGCCCGGCACGACCGTGCGGAGCGCCCGTTCCGGCAGCGCCGCCAAGCACCTCGACACGGAGCGGGGACGCCGGGTCCTGAGCGCCCTGGACGAGGTCGCCCGGGCCCACGACGCCGAGGTCGCCACGGTCGCCCTGGCCTGGCTCGCCGCGCAGCCGACGGTGGCCGCGCCGATCGCCTCCGCCCGCACGGTCGAGCAACTGCCCGCGCTGCTGGCACTGGCGGACCTGGAACTGACGAGCACGGAACTCGACACCCTGACGCGGGCTTCGGCCTGATCGGGGAGCCTGCGGCCTGATCCGGGGTCCTGCGGGGTGCGGGACGCGGGATGCGGGTTCCGGGCTCCGGCTGATCCGGTCCCTGGGCTGGTCCGGTCCGGTCCTCGGGCTGGCCCGGTCCTTGGGCTGATCGTGTCCTCGGGCTGAAGCGGATTCGCCCTTCTCATGCGGCTTCGGTCTTGTGCGGGCTCCCGCTGCCGCTCGCGGTCCAGCTCGCGCCCGTGGGCTAGCGGTACGGGTAGGGGAAGGGACTCGGGCCCGCGGGGTGACCGGGGCCGCCGCCGCCGTAGCCGGGGGGCGGCCCGGACGGGTCGGCCGGGCCCGCGTAGCCCGCGCCCGGCGGATACCCGTAGCCGTACCCGTAGCCCGGTCCGGGGCCGGTGGCCTGGCCGTACGGCTGGAGCGGACCGTGGCCCGGACCGTACCCGTAAGCCCCGTACACCGGCCAGGGCGGCGGAACCACCGGCACCGGAGGAGCCGTCATGCGGGCCGCGTGGTCCAGCGCGGGCCGGGCGACGTCCTTGCGGCGCCACAGCTCGTTCAGCAGCTCCCGCTCCCGGACCACGAAGTCCGCGTCGGCGCGCCCGCGCCGGCCCCGGTGCCGCAGGAACGCGAGCGACGTCGCGTACGCCTCGTACCGGGCGACCTCCCGCGCCGCCGCCTTGCCCAGGTGGCGGCCCGCGTGTTCCCTGGCCAGCCGCCGGGCCCGCATCGAGCCGAGGGCGAACGGCTCCGCCGGTGCGAGCCAGCCGGCGGCCGCGTAGGCGGGCAGCTCCTCGCGGACGGTGCGCAGCTCTCGCTGCCGGGTCCACACCACCAGCCAGGTCAGCAGCCCGAGCGCGGGCAGCATGAACGCCGCGTACACCGCGAAGAACCCGAACTCGCCGAACGTGGACGAGCCGTTCCACAGGGCGTGCATGCCCATCGCGAGCAGCAGTCCGCCCAGCGGCAGCAGCACGCGCCGTACGTGCCGGCGGCCCCCGGACTGCGCGGCGACGCCGAAGCCGAGCCCGGTCAGCACGGTGAACAGGGGGTGCGCGAACGGCGACATGATGACGCGGACGAAGAAGGTCGCGGCGGTGACGGAGGCGATGCCGGTGTCGCCCGTGAGCTGGTCGGCGCCGAAGGCGGTGCCCAGGTAGAGGATGTTCTCGGTGAACGCGAAGCCGGTGGCGGTGGTCCCGGCTATGACGACTCCGTCGACGACGCCGGTGAAGTCCCGTCTGCGGAAGAGGAACACGAGCAGCACGGCCGCCGCCTTGGCGGACTCCTCGACGATCGGCGCTATGACGGTCGCCCCGAGCGTGTCCGCGCCGGACGGATCGGCCGTGGCGGTCGCTATCCACCGGGTCGCGAAGCTGTTGGCGACGATGGCTATCAGCGCCGCCGCGCACGCGCCCCAGGCGAAGGCGAAGACCAGGTTCCGCCAGGGGCCCGGCTCGACCCGGTCGAGCCAGCGGAACGCGGCGACGAGCAGCGGCACGGGCAGCACCGCGAGGCCCAGTCCCACGAGGAAGCCCTCGGTCCCGGTCTGTTCGCGCACCAGGGCGAGGATCACCAGCCCGGACAGGGCGAGCAGGGTGATCAGCGCGCCGTACCGCACCCACCTGCGCTGCCACCAGTGCGCGTGCCTGAGCACATTGTCCTCGGGGGCTCCGCCGGGCGGATGCGGCGGGTAGGGCGGAAACGGACTGATGGCCACGGCATCGACCCTAACGAGGGAGGGGACTGTGGTGCGGGGGCGGTCGGTCGGCGGCCTTGACCGGTCAGCGGTCCCCGGCCCGGACGCGATGCTGTACGCGACGGAAGAGCAGATCGTTCACCACGTGACCCTTGTCCAGCCCCTGGCCCTCGAAACGGGTCAGCGGACGGAACTCGGGCCGGGGCGCGAATCCGCCCTCGGGCCGGGTGTTCTCGAAGGCGGGGTGTGCGGTGAGCACGTCGAGCATCTGTTCCGCGTAGGGCTCCCAGTCCGTGGCGCAGTGCACGATCGCGCCCGGCCCGAGCCGCGTCGCGGCCAGGTCGAGGAACTCCGGCTGGATGAGACGCCGCTTGTGGTGGCGCTTCTTGGGCCAGGGGTCGGGGAAGTAGACGCGCAGCCCGTCGAGCGAGTCCTGCGGCAGCATCTCGCGCAGCAGGATGATCGCGTCGCCGTTGGCGACCCGGACGTTGGTGAGTCCGTGGTGTTCCGCGAGGTTGAGCAGATTGCCCTGGCCGGGCGTGTGCACGTCCACGGCGAGGATGTCGGTCCCCGGGTCGGCGGCCGCCATCTGCGCGGTCGCCTCGCCCATGCCGAAGCCGATCTCCAGCACGACCGGGCGGTCGCCCGCGCCGAACAGGGCGGCGAGGTCGACGGGGTGCCCGTCGATGTCCAGCCCCCACTTGGCCCACAGCCGTTGCAGCGCGTCCGCCTGCCCGGCCGTCACCCGGCTGCGGCGCGGCTGGAAGCTGCGGATCCGCCGCTCGAAGTGCGACCCGGCGGGATCGGCCTTCGGCCCGTCGGGGAAGCGGGGCTCCCCCTTGGCACGGGTGTGCCGGAC
Organism: Streptomyces sp. NBC_00704; assembly: GCF_036226605.1. Classification (NCBI taxonomy): domain Bacteria; kingdom Bacillati; phylum Actinomycetota; class Actinomycetes; order Kitasatosporales; family Streptomycetaceae; genus Streptomyces; species Streptomyces sp. NBC_00704. The sequence continues at coordinate 3,872,969 of NZ_CP109000.1, read as the reverse complement.
GGACTCACCCGGGTGGTGGTGCTCGCCGCCGGGGGAGGGCTGAGGGGCTGCGGGGGTGCTCACGGAATCAGACACAGTGGGGACGATTTTACGGGGGCGGGGCGAGTGGCTGCGGCGCGGAGCCGCCGGGGTCCATGGGCGCCCCACGCGCGCGTGCGTCCCGCGGTACCCGGCACTGGCTCGAACGCGTGGAGGTCGGGCGCCCCACGCGCGCGTGCGTCCCGCGGGCCGAGCGCGTCATGCGCGTCACACGGGGCGAGCGGGCCCAGCGGGCCGCCGGGGCATGCCGGCCGCGCGGTCGGGCGGACCGGGCCGGGCGAGCAGGGCGGTGCGCACGAGCGGGCGGCACGCACGGACGAGCAGGGCGGGCCGCGAGCAGGGCGGGCTGGGGCGAGCAGGGCGGCACGCATGACCGGAGGGCAGGCACGACCGGGCGGTACGGACGAGCAGGCGGTGCGGCACTAGCGGGCGGTGCGCATGCACGGGCGGCACGCACGACCGCAGGGCACGCATGCACGGGCGGCACGCACGATCAGAGGGCACGCACGACCGGAGGGCACGCATGAGCAGGCGGTGGGCGTGAGCGGGCGGTGCGCGCGACCGCAGGGCACGCACGCACGACCGGGCGATGCGCATGAGCGGGCGGTGCGCACGACCAGAGGGCACGCACGTCCGGACGGCACGCCCGCCCGGGCGGTGTGCACGACCGGGCGGTGCTCGGCCTGGCAGCGTGGCGACGGGGCCTGTCGTGGTTCACGTGCCGTTCAGTGCGAGCAATGCTCTGCGGGCCACCTCCCGGCCGATGGGCAGCGAGGCCGTCGCCGCCGGGGAGGGGGCGTTCAGCACGTGGACGGCCCGGCGGCCCTCCCGGATGAGGAAGTCGTCGACCAGACCGCCGTTGCGGAGCACGGCCTGCGCGCGCACTCCGGCCGCCGTCCGCACGAGGTCGTCCTCCTCCACCGCCGGCAGCAGCCGGCGCACCGCGTCGACGAACGCCGCCTTGGACACCGACCGCCGCAGCTCGCCCAGCCCGTACCGCCAGTGCCGGCGGCCCATCCGCCACACCCCGGGCCACGCCGCCGTCCCCAGGGCCTCCCGGGGCCGTACGACGCCCCACCCGTACCCCTCGCGGGCCAGCGCCGGCACGGCGTTGGGGCCGACGTGCACACCTCCGTCGATGCCCCTGGTCAGATGCACCCCGAGGAACGGGAAGGCGGGATCGGGCACCGGGTAGACCAGTCCGCGCACCAGGCCGGGCCGGGCCAGCTCGTAGTACTCGCCCCGGAACGGCACGATCCGCACCTCGGGCTCGTCCCCCGTCAGCCGGGCGATCTCGTCGCAGTACAGACCGGCGCAGTTCACCAGGACCCGGCCCCGTACGACGTCCCCGCGCGAGGTGAGCACGGCCACCCCGCGCTCGGGCCGCCGGTCGATGCGCACGACCTGCGCGCCGTAGCGGATCTCCGCCCCGGACGCCGCGCCCAGTTGCTGCGCCACGGCCGAGTAGTCGCAGATGCCGGTGGTGCCCACGTGCAGCGCGGCGAGCCCGCGCACCTCGGGTTCGTACTCCGCGATCTGGGCGGCGCCCAGTTCCCGCACCGGGATCCCGTTCTCGCGGCCGCGCTGTGCCAGCGCGTGCAGCCGGGGCAGTTCCTCGCGCTCCGTGGCGACGATGAGCTTGCCGGTCACGGCGTGCGGGATGCCGTACTCCGCGCAGAACTTCGTCATCTCGGCGGCGCCCCGCACCGCGTACCGCGCCTTGAGCGAACCCGGCCGGTAGTAGATGCCGCTGTGGATGACGCCGCTGTTGCGCCCCGTCTGGTGCCGGGCGGCTCCCGGCTCCTTCTCCAGCACCGTCACCCGCGTGCCGGGCGCGGCCCGCGTGATCGCGTACGCCGTCGACAGCCCGACGATGCCCCCGCCGACCACGAGCACGTCACAGTCGTGAGCGGTCTTCGCCACGTGCACACCACCTCCCGGCATCGATAGTGCACTGCGCCACTGACAATGCCTTCAAACCCCGTGGCGGGCCTCCGCGCGGCCCGCCGGGGCGGGGCCTTCCGCGATCCGCGGGCGCGGGCCGTTCCGCCGCCCTCCGGCGCCCGCCTCCGTGCGGCTCACCGCGGCTCACGCCGGGGTCATGAGGAGCGGACGGGCCCGCTCCCGCAGCTCCACCACGCGCGGCTCGTCGCCGTACGGCTCCAGCCGGTGCAGCAGGTCCTTGACGTACTCCGTGGTGCGCGCGGACGAGATGCGCCCGGCGACCTCCACCGCCCGCACCCCCTGCTCGCAGGCCGCGTCGAGGTTGCCCGACTCCAGCTCGGCGACCGCCGAGACCACGAGCCGTAACCCGTGCGACCGCACGAACTCCTCCGTCGGCCGCGACAGCGCCTGCTCGGTGAACCTGCGGACCTGACGCGGCGCCTTCAGGTCGCGGTAGCACTCGGCGGCGTCGGCGGCGAAGCGGTCGTAGGAGTAGAAGCCGAGCCAGGACGGGTCGTGGTCGCCCTCGCGGGAGCGCTCCAGCCACCCTTCGGAGGCCTTGAGCGCCGCGCCGGCGGCGTGCGCGTCCCCGGCGCGCGCGTGGGCGCGTGCCTCGACCAGCCGGAAGAAGCTCATGGTGCGCGCGGTGGCCAGCCCCCTGTTGCGTTCCAGGGCGGCCTGCGCGAGGTCGACGCCCTCGTCGCCGAAGCCGCGGTAGGTGGCCTGCAACGACATGGACGCCAGCACATAGCCCCCGAGAGGGACGTCCGCCGCCGCGCGGGCCAGCCGCAGCGCCTGGATGTAGTACCGCTGGGCGGCCTCCTGCTGACCGGTGTCGAAGGCCATCCACCCCGCCAGCCTGGTCAGTTCGGCGCTCGCCCCGAACAGTGCGCGGCCCACCTCGTCGGAGTAGGAGCCGAGCAGCAACGGGGCCGCCTCCACGCGCAGGCACTCCGGGACCATGGACGAACGCCAGTCGCCGCCCCCGTACTTGGAGTCCCAGCGCCTGGCGTCCTCGGCGGCCTCCCGCAGCTTCTGCACGTCGCTGTGGCCGACTTTGAGCGGTGCGCCGGACTCCTCCACGAGGTGGACGTCGCGGGCCACCGAACTGTCGGCCGGGGTTATCAGCCACCGTGACGCGGGCGTGGCGTACGCGCTTACTGCGAACGATCCGGCCAGTGACTGCCAGATGCCTCCGGAGCCGGCCCGGCGGCCCGCGAGATCGAGGCGGTAGAGGTCCGTCGCGGAGCGCACGGCCTGGCCGACGTCCCGGGGGAAGGCGAGGCCCACTTCGGGCGCGGGATCCGCGTCCGCCAGGCCGATCTCGTGGAGCGGCACCGGACGGCCGAGCTTCTGGCCGATGGCGGCCGCGATGAGGTGGGGCGCGGCGCCTTGCGGCACCATGCCCTTCGACACCCAGCGCGCCACGGACGTCTTGTCGTAGCGAAGCGTCAACCCGCGCTGGGCACCGAGGTCGTTGACGCGTCGCGCGAGTCCTGCGTTGCTGATTCCCGCGAGGGCGAGAACGGCGCCGAGTTTCTCGTTCGGCCCGCGTTGCTCCCTGGACATTGCGCCACCCCTCGACACAGACGGCTGCCGCGCTGGCATAACCATGCGGCATTCGTAAACCCAGCGTAGTTCGCCGCATCCCAAGCGTTAAGGGGCATTCTTCCGGTTGGCGGGATTGTGGTCCGTACGGAAGTACGGGTGCAGGTACGGACCGTCGCGGTGTGCTCCCGCCCGTGTGGCCGTGCGCCCGGCCGTGCGCTCTTCTCCGGCCATCGGCGGGGCGGTTCCATGGGCCGTGCGTGGGTCGGCCCGCTGTACTGGATCCAGTGGGCTGGGGGACACCGCCGCCTTCATCCCCGCGGGCGGCGGAGCGGTCCGGGGGGCGGACTCCGCCTCCCGGACCGGCGCGGGCCTTCGGGGCACGCGCGTGTGTACGGAGCGTGTGCGAAGCCTGCTCGTCGTGCTCCCAACGCCGGACGTACGCCTGGGATTTGGCCGAAAAGCGACCCTGCGTTCCGTGGGTGACCACGCCTCTCACCACGGAAATCGAGGGCGCGCAGGGCGTTCTGGGGGAGCGTACCGGGGGCGCATTCAGGTCGTGGACACCGGGGTGTGCGCGGTCGCACCGTTCCGCGCCGCCGTGTTCGCACGTGCGCGCTTCCCGGATCACAAGCGGTGCCGCCTCCCTCTGTGGCGCGCTCTTCGTGGCAGCATGGTGAACCGTTCGTACGGTGCACTCGGTTGTCCACAGCCTGTGGAGGCGTCGATGCGGTGGTTGGTGGGGTGGAGCAGCGCCGCCGCGGGTTCGCTCGGCGGGCCCGTCGGCCACGACGGCCGCCGGGGCGACGGCGTGTCCTACGGGGGCCGGGTCGGCCACGAGGGCGAGACCTTGCAGCCCGTGGGCTCCCAACTCCTGTGGGGCGACCCCGATCCGCTGTGGGCGGTGGGCGACTGGCGGCCCGACGAGGTGCGGGTGGTCGGCGTCGACCCGCAGACCCGCATCGCCGTCTTCGGCACCTGCGGCGCGACCGACGAACAACTGCGCATCGGGCTGTTCGCCGCGCGCGGAGGCGCACTTCGGCATCTGACGGCCTGGGCGGGCAGCTACACCGCGATCGTCCAGGTCGGCCGGCGCCTCACCGTCTGCGGCGATCTCGCGGGCGCGCGCCCGGTGTTCCACACCCCCTGGGCGGGCGGCACGGCCTACGCGACGGCCGCGCTGCCGCTCGCCGACCTCGTCGAGGCCAACCTCGACTTCGGCCACCTCGCGGCGCTGCTCGCCGCTCCCGACGTACCGGCGGCCCTGCACGACTCCACCCCGTACGACGGCGTGCGCCGCATTCCTCCCGGGCACGCCCTGATCCTGCGCGCCGGGGCGCGCGAGATCGCCGGGTACGAGCCGGTCGCCTCCCTCGCCGTGGCCGCACCCTCGGCCGACCCCGACCGCGCCGTGGACGCCGTACGCGACGCGCTCGTCGAGGCGGTGCGCGCCCGCCTGTCCGCGCCCCGGCACGTCCCCGACATCGACCCCGGCCCCGTCCCCGGCATGGGACCCGCCGAGCGGCGCGCCGCGCGCGGGATGCCCGTCCCCGGCATCGGCGCGGACCTCTCCGGCGGCCCCGCCTCCGGCACCCTCGCCCTCCTCGCGGCCGGCCTGCCCGGCAGACCCGGCACGCTCCTCGGCCACGGCACCGGCGCGGGGGAGCGCCTGCTGGCCGTCACCTTCAACGACCTGGCCGTGGGCGGACGCGAGGCCGAACTGGAACGCGCCGGCGTCCTCGCGGCCAACCCGCGCCTGCACCACGTCGTCGTGGCCGGCAGCGAGGAGACCCTGCCCTACGCCGACCTGGACGGACCGCTCACCGACGAGCCCGGCCAGAGTCTGGTCACGGCCGCCCGGCACCGCGCCCGCCTCGCCTCGGGCAGCGCCGACCACTTCACGGGACACGGCGCCCGCCAGGTCCTGGACGCCCACCCGGCCCGCCTGGCGGACCTGTTGATGGACCGCAAGCGCCGCCACCTCGTGCGCCCGGTCGCCGCCCTCACCAAGGCGGACGGCTCCGTGCTCGTCCCCGCGCGCGTGTACGGCGCGGCCCGCCGGCTGGCCCGCACCCCGTACCGCGCCGGTTTGGAGGAACTCGCCGACCGGCTGCTGCACCGCAGCTTCAGTTTCGACGACCCCTCCGGCGCCGTCGGAGCCTCGCTGGCCGCGCTGACCTGGGGCGGCGCGGGCCCGGCCGCACGCTGGCTGACCGGGGAGGCGCTCGCTGAAGTATCGGTTCGCCTACAAGGCGCGGCCCTCCGCACCGGAGGGGGCCCCGGCCGGCGTCCGGGCGACTACCGCGCGCGTGCGGCCCTCACCCGGCACGCCATGGACCTGCGCGTCCTGGAGCAGGCCGCCGAGATCCGCTCCCAGCGCCTGCACGCGCCCTTCCTCGACAACCAGGTCGTACGGGCCTGCCGCGCCCTCCCGGAGACCCTGCGCGTGCAACCCGGGGCGCGCGCCGCGATCCTGCGCACCGTCCTCAAGGGCGCCGGCGTCACCGACCTCCCGCACGGCTGGGGCGCGCCCTCCCAGGCCTCCGCCACCGCGGCGGCCCGCGCCGGACTGCGCATGGCCATGGACCCCCTCCTCGGCCTGTTCGAGGCCCCGCTCCTCGCCGAGGCCGGCCTCGTCGAAGCAAGAGTGGTCCGCAAGGCCCTGCGGGCCGCCGCCTCGGGCGAACCCCTCCCCCTGGACGGACTCGCCGACCTGGTCTCCCTCGAACTCTGGCTGCGCCGCCTCCTGTCCCGCAGAGGCACCTGCTGGACCGGCACCCCGGCACGCGCCCGCGCGGTACCGGCAGGCATCGCCCCGCAACGCAGGGCGGTCTCCTCCGGGGGGTGAAGCGCCGGGGTGAAGCGCCGACTTCAGGCGGAGTGAGGGGCGGGGCAGGGGCGGGCCCTGACGACGGACCGGCTCGCTGCACGGGCGCGCGAGCGGGCACGTGACGCAGGCCGTGCGCGTCCACCCGGACCCGCCGCCGTCCCGGGCGGCTAGAAGCAGGTGAACCCGGACTCCGCCCAGTCGGCGAGCGCCACCGAGCCGAAGGGCCCGTGGGGTTCGACCACCAGCCGCACTCGGGTGAGGCCCGCCAGGTCCACATGGACGGGCACGGCCGGGTCGCCGCCGGCGAGCACCTCGGACGACCAGAGCCGGTTCGCTCCGGCGTAGACGGCGAAGGAGACCTTGCCGAGCTTCAGCGTCAGATCGTCCACGCCGACGACCGCGTCGTAGGAGGTGCACCGGCGGTTGAGGTCGACGGTGACGGAGGAGTGGCCGTGCACGGTCACCCCGCGCTCATGGCGTCGTCCGGCGATGGACACGGCGGAGCGCTGCCACACCCAGCTGCTGCCGCGGAGCCTGATCTCGGGCCCGGTTCCGTCGCCGGTGACGTCGAAGGGCAGCTCGTCCAGCCGGTAGACGACCGGTGCGGGCGGCGGCGGGGGTGTGGGCGTCGGGGTGGGCGTGGGCGTCGGGCTCGGAGCAGCCGTGGGCGGGGGGTCAGTGGCCGCAGGGGATGAGGCGGGCGGCGTGGGCGGGGGAGTCGGGCGGGGCGCGGGAGCCGGGGGCGTGGGCGCCGCCACGGGCACGATCCCCGGGGGCCGTGGTCCGGGTTCCGCGGCGGGCGCGGGTGTGGGCGTGGGCGTCGGCTCCTCCGGCCGCACGACCGGCGCCGGTGCGGAGGCCGAGGGTCTCGCCTCGGGCGGTGCGGCGTCGTGGCCGACCAGCGCAAGGGCGACCGCGGCCGCCGCCACCGCGACCACCCCGGCCGCGATGCCGGCCTTCAGCGGCGCGCCCAGCCCTTCCGAGGCCGCCGCACCGCTCCCGGCGCCGGCACCGCCGGAGGAACCGCTCGCCGCGGCGGCCGCGCCCGCGACGCCCGCCGCGCCCGCTCCCGTGCCGCCCGCGAGGAGTGCGAGCGCCTTGGCGTACCCGGCGGCGCCGAACCAGCCGATGACCGCGACCGGCACGACGGCCGGGATGCTGCCGGCCACCTCCTCGATCTGCAGGGCGGCCAGCCGGCACTTGGCGCACTCCTCCAGATGCTTGCGCAGCCCCCGTTCGGCACGGGTGCGCAGCCGGCGGCGGGCGTAGGTGCCGAGCTGGTCGGCGTAGCGGGCGCAGTCCTCGTCGCTGGTGAGGGCAGCGCTGACGTGAGCCTGGAGGTAGGCCTGCTTGAGGCCCTCCCGAGCCCGGCTGGCCAGCACGCGCGTGCCGTTGGCGTCGAGGCCGAAGAGCATGGCGACCTCGCTCGGCGACTCGTCCTCGACCTCGGTGTGCCACAGGACCGCCTGCCAGCGCTCGGGCAGCGAGCGGAAGGCCTGCATGGCCATCGACTGCTCGGCCTCGTGCATCGCGCGTACGTCGGCGCCCAGCTCCAGCCCCGCCCCGAAGGACCCGGAGGACGCGGTGTCGTCCGCGGTGTCCGAGGAGCGGGCGGAGTGCGCGGACTGCGCGGCGAACACCGCGAAGTCGTCGACGAGCTGTTCCCGCTTCGCCGACCGGGTCCAGCCTGCGGCCACACGCCGCACGCAGGTGAGGAGGTAGGCGCGGACGGCGTACTCGGGGCCGGAGCCACCGCGCACCGCTTGCAGCATGCGGGCGAACACCTCGGCGGTGAGATCGTCGGCGGTGTGCGCGTCCCGGCAGCAGGTGCGGGCGTAGCGGCGCACGGCGTCGGCGTGGCGCCGGTACAGCTCCTCGTACGCCGTGTCGTCGCCCGAGCGCATCCGGCCGATCAGCTCGGTGTCTGCGGGCGGCACCTCGCGCGGCGGCGGCAGGATGCCGTCGCCCAGGCCTTCACCCGGGCATTCGCCCCAGCCGTCTGTCCGGCTCCCGCGCCGCCGGCCTTCGCGCTGTGCCGGAACGGTCTCGTGCGGCGGCCCGCCCGGCGAAGGGGCGCCCGGTGAAGGGGCGCCCGGCGAAGGGGCGACCGGTTCGCCGGCCGGACCTCGGACGCGGCCGCCCTGGCTCGGCACCTGTTCGTCCCGACCGTCAACGCTCATCGCGGAAAGCCCCCGCCTGCCCCACCAGTCCCGACCACCGGGTCAGAGTGCCATATCGGCTTTTGTTCAGGACCCCGCGCGACGGGCTGCCCACTCGTCCGTGGGGAACATTCGCAAGTCAGTACCCATGCTCACCTCACCGGGTGAGCTTCAACTAACGCCCTGACGAACGAAGTTGAGGACGGAAGTCACCACGCCCCGTACGCCCGACACGGCAGAGCGGGGACGAGAGCCCCACGGCCCCACGCCCCCCCACTCACCCTCACGAGACCACCCGCGCGGCCCGCACCTCACGGGACGCGCCTCAAGAGGCCCACGCCTGAGGCCCGCACCCTCACGGAACGCGCCTCACAAGACACGCCCGTACGGGACGCACCACACGCATCGCGCCCGTGCCGGACGCATCCACGGCCGCCCGTCACGGGCCGCCTGCCCCTGACGGGCCGCCTGCCCCTGACGGGCCGCCCGCCCCTGACGGGTCGCCCGCACCCTCACGGACCGTCCCCCAACCGTGCCAACAGACCGCGCGCCCACGGAACGCGCCCCTCAGGACGCGTCCCCGGGCGGCTCGGCTCAGGAGAACCGCTCGGCTCAGAGGACCGCTCGGGTCAGGTGGACCGTGAGCGCAGGCCCTCCAGCAGGATGTCCAGCAGCCGTGCCGAGGCCGCCGCCTGCTGCGCCGGATCGGGCAGTGAGGGCGCCGCCGTCGCGATGACCAGCAGCACGTCGGACACCGACACGTCGGCGCGCAGCTCGCCCGCCTCCCGCGCCCGCTCCACAAGCCGGCCCACGACGTCGAGCAGCGCAGCGGCCCCCGCGTCGTCGACGGCGGCCGTGGCGCCGTCCTCCGGGACGAGCCGCAGTTCGCCGCCGCCCGGCTGGGTCCGCTGCTGCGGCACCCTCGCCTCGTCCGCCCGCGCCGCCTCGACGTCGTCCTCGGCGACCCCGACGCGCAGCACCTGCGGCGGCAGCAGCCGCCCGGCGCCGGACGCCACGGACGTGCGCAGGAAGCGCGACAGCGCCGACCACGGCTCGTCCTCCTGGCCCAGCGCCGCCCGCGCCTGGTCGGTCAGCCGGGAGGTCTCCTCCTCGGCTATCCGGCGCACCAGGACGTCCTTGCTCGGGAAGCGCCGGTACACGGTGCCGACGCCGACCCGCGCGCGCCGCGCCACGTCCTCCATCGGCGCGCCGTAACCCAGCTCGCCGAATACCTCACGCGCCGCTCGCAGCACGTGCTCCAGATTGCGCTGTGCGTCCACGCGCAGCGGTGCCGTCCGCGCGCTGTCTCCTCGTGCGCCGCCCACCGCGGCGCCGATCGCGCCACTCGGTGCGAGGGCCGACGCTGTCGACCAATGCGAGTTCTGAACCGTCATGATTGATCCCCCGGTAATGACGTCTCCCCCCGGAGACTCTCCCCGCAAATCGAAAGCCGGGGCGTACAGCACAGGGGACGGTCTCCGTGGACCCGCCCGTCGCAGACCCGCGGAGCGCTTCCCCCTGACACCCCGTCGACACACGAACATAGTTGAGTGGGAGTCAATTCAGAAGGGGCACGTTCCGCACGGAGCGCCCCCCGATCGGAGTACGGGTCGCATACGTCCCGATTGCGCCCCTTCCCGCACCCCGGCGTACGCCCTGTGAGCTGGGTAAACGCCCCTCGTTCCGGAGTTTCGGCCAACCCCCGTCCCACGCGACTCGCGGTCACACAAATTGTCGAGGCTGTGGACAAACTCCGTCGCCCGGTGCGTCATGGGATGGTGAAGGAACGTGCGCGCATTCTCGTTGTCGGCGGCGGCTACGTCGGGATGTACACGGCGCTGCGGCTCCAGCGGCAGCTCAGACAGGAACTCGGCAGGGGCGAGGCCGAGATCACTGTCGTCTCTCCCGACCCGTACATGACCTACCAGCCCTTCCTGCCCGAGGCGGCCGCGGGGAACATCTCCCCCCGGCACGTCGTCGTGCCCCTGCGCCGCGTCCTGCCCCACTGCCGGATCGTGGTCGGCGAGGTCACCGCCGTCGACCACGCCAAACGCACCGCCACCCTCACCACCCTCGCCACCGAGGAGGAGGGCACCGGCCCCCGGCAGCTGACGTACGACGAACTCGTCCTCGCGCCCGGCTCGATCTCCCGCACCCTGCCCGTCCCGGGCCTCGCCGACTTCGCCATCGGCTTCAAGACCGTCGAAGAGGCCATCGGGCTGCGCAACCACGTCATCGAGCAGATGGACATCGCCTCCTCCACCCGCGACCCCGCCATCCGCGACGCCGCCCTCACCTTCGTCTTCGTCGGCGGCGGCTACGCGGGCGTGGAGGCCCTCGGCGAGCTGGAGGACATGGCCCGCTACACCACCCGCTACTACCACAACATCCAGGCCGACGACCTGAAGTGGATCCTCGTCGAGGCCTCCGACCGGATCCTGCCCGAGGTCGGCCCCGACCTGGGCCGCTACACCGTCAGCGAGCTGCGCCGCCGCAACATCGACGTCCGCCTGAACACCCGCCTGGAGTCCTGCGCCGACCGCGTCGCCGTCCTCAGCGACGGCGCCCGCTTCCCGACCCGCACGGTCGTGTGGACCGCCGGCGTCAAACCCCACCCGCTGCTCGCCGCCACCGGCCTCCCGCTCACCGAACGAGGCCGGCTGAAGTGCACTCCCGAGCTGACCGTCGACGGCGTCACGCACGCGTGGGCGGCCGGAGACGCGGCGGCCGTCCCCGACGTCACGGCCGCCGAACCCGGCAGCCAGACCGCCCCCAACGCCCAGCACGCCGTCCGCCAGGCCAAGCTGCTCGCCGACAACATCGTCCGTTCCCTGCGCGGCGAACCCCTGCAGACGTACTCGCACAAATACGTCGGCTCGGTCGCCTCGCTCGGCCTGCACAAGGGCGTCGCCCACGTCTACGGACGCAAGCTCAAGGGCTACCCCGCCTGGTTCATGCACCGCGCCTACCACCTCAGCCGCGTGCCCACCTTCAACCGCAAGGCGCGCGTGCTCGCCGAATGGACCCTCTCCGGCCTCTTCAAACGGGAGATCGTCTCCCTGGGATCACTCGAACATCCTCGCGCGGAGTTCGAACTCGCTGCCGGTGGAAAGCCTTCTGACGAGTCTTCCGACGACCCGAAGGGGTCGTCCTGACCCGATCCAGGAACTCCACCGGCCGCCCCCACGTCTGACGAATGTCGGCCCGGACGGCGGCCACCCTGCCAGACTGCTCCCTGCTCACAGCCCCTCCCGAGCCCCCTCCCGAGCCGGGGCGGACCACCACCCGCCCCCGCCAGACCCACCGAGCCGTCCCCACGTGCCCCACACCCCGGGGGCTGCAACAATGTGCGGCCACCGCCGCGCGGCCCCCGGAGCCCAGGCCGGGCCCGGAGCCGGCCGACGACGACTAACACGAGGCAAGGATTCGTGAACTTCACGCGCTGGAGCGCCCGGCTCCCCGGAACGCAGCGCCGCGCCGCCGCGCGAGCCGAGCCCCCGGTCACCACCACGGACCGGCGGAGCGAGGGCTCCGTGCCGGCGGCCCGCGCCGAACGACTCGGCGACGAGCCTCCCCCGGTGCCCGCCGTCGACGAACTCCCCGTCCGTGAGGTCCTCGACCGCGTCCCGGCCCTCGTCGCGCTCGTCCACGGCCCCGACCACCGCCTCGCCTACGTCAACGACGCCTACACCGCGGCCTTCGGCGCCCGCCCCTGCGGCGAGCCCGCCGCCGACGCCCTCCCCGAACTCCGCGACCTCGGCCTGCTGCCCCTCCTCGACCAGGCCCTGCGCAGCGGCAAGCCCCGCACCCTGAAGTCCCGCAAGGCCCCCGACGGCCGCCACTACACGTTCACGTGCACCCCGGCCGCCGAGGACAACGGCAAGGGCGCCGTCCTGATCTTCGCCACCGACGTCACCGACCACGCCGAGGCCGCCGAACGCCTCAGAACCAGCGAACGACGCCAACGCGAGACCGCCGTCACCCTCCAGCGCTCCCTGCTGCCCCAGGAGCTCGAAGAGCCCGACGACCTGCGCATCGCCGCCACCTACCAGCCCGGCGGCACCGAGGCCGCCGTCGGCGGCGACTGGTACGACGTCATCACCCTGGGCGGCGGCCGCACCGCCCTCGTCATCGGCGACGTCATGGGACGAGGCGTCCGCGCGGCCGCCGTCATGGGCCAGCTCCGCACGGCCGTGCGGGCCTACGCCCGCCTCGACCTGCCCCCGCACGAGGTCCTCCAGCTCCTCGACGGCCTCGCCACGGAGATCGACGCCAACCAGATCGCCACCTGCGTGTACGCCATCCACGACCCCAACGAGGGCCGCCTGGTGTACGCGTCCGCGGGCCATCTGCCCATCCTCGTCCGCGACGACAACGGCACCGTCCTGCGCGCCGACGAGCCCACCGGCCCCCCGCTCGGCACCGGCGGCTGGATGCACGCCTCCGGCTCGATCCCCCTCGGCCCCGGCTCGACGGCCGTCCTCTACACCGACGGCCTCGTCGAGCGCCGGAACGAGGACCTCGACGAGGGCATCGCCGCCCTCGAACGCGCCCTGGCCGGCGCGACCGGCACCCCCCAGGTCGTCTGCGACCGCCTGGTCCGCTCGGCCGGCGTCACCGCCGACCACGACGACGACGTCGCCGTCCTCGTCCTGCAACACCCGGCCCGCACCGGTCCCGACGGCGAGCTGTTCCGCAACGCGGCCCTGGAGCTCCTCGGCGGGGTGGAAGCCGCCCCCCGCGCGCGTGCCTTCGCGTCCGGCGTCCTGACCAGCTGGCGCTTCCCGGCCGACCTGCACGACCTCGGCGTCCTCGCCGCCAGCGAACTCGTCGCCAACTCGCTCCAGCACGGCATCCCGCCGATGCGGCTGCGCCTGCGCCGCACCGACCGCCGCCTGATCATCGAGGTCACCGACGGCGACGACCACCTCCCGCGCCGCCGCCGTGCGGAACCGGGCGACGAGTCCGGCCGGGGCATCGCCATCGTCGCCACCATCGCCTCGAACTGGGGCAGCAGAAGCACCCCGGGCGGCGGAAAGGCCGTGTGGTGCGAATTCGTCCTGCCGAAACCGGCCGACTGAGAACACCCGCCGACGGGGAACGCCCGTCCGGCTGGGAACGCCCGCCGACCGAGAGTGCCCGCCGACCGAGAGTGCCCGCCGACGGGGAACGCCCGCCGACGGGGAACGCCCGCCGACCGAGAACACCCGGCGATCGGGAGAGCCGGCCGCCAGGCCGAGAACGGCCGACCGGGCCGGACGGCGACAGACCCCAAAGGGAGCGACCGGTCCAAGGGGAGCGACCGGTCCAAGGGAAGCGACCGATTCAAGGGAAGCGACCGATTCAAGGGGAGCGAAAAAGGGCCGGGAACAGTCCCGAACGTCCATTCCCCCGCGCGCGGCACCTAGGCGAACCCGCCCCCCGGTGCTAGTAGCTCCCCATGGCAGACGCAACGGGCTTCGACCTCAAGGGAAGCGCCCCCGAGCGCTACGAACACTACGTCGCGCCCCTCATGGCGCCCTTCGTCACCGCACTCGTGGACTCCGTGGACCTCTGTCCCGGCGCCACCGTCCTCGACCTCGCCTGCGGAACGGGCTTCGCGGCACGCGCCGCCGCCGCACAGGCCGGCCCCGCCGGCCGGGTCGCCGGCACGGACCTCAACGAGGGCATGCTCAAGATCGCCGAGGCATGCCACCCACGCCTCTACCCGGACATCGAGTTCACCCCCGCCCCCGCCGACGACCTGCCCTACCCCGACGCCGCCTTCGACGCCGTCCTCTGCCAGCAGGGCGTCCAGTTCTTCCCCGACCTCGACGCGGCCCTGGCGGAGACCGCCCGCGTCACCCGCCCCGGAGGCCGCTTCGCCGCCACCCTCTGGGCCCGCCTCGACGACTCCCCGTACTTCCTCGCCCAGCTCCGCGCCCTCGAACAGTTCGACGGCCCCGACGCGGCCGCGACCTTCCGGGCCGCCTTCGACGCCGCCGACCGTCTGACCGCCGCCCTCGACCGCGCCGGCTTCCACTCCACGACCCGCCGCGACCTCACCTTCGCCATCGACCTGCCGCCCCTGGAGGACTACGTCGCCGGCCATCTCTCCGCCATCCCCTGGGGACGCTCGCTCATCGACTCCGGCGGCGACGAGGCCCTCGACCGGGCAGCCGCGACGATCCGCGCCCACCTCCCCGCATCGACGACGACGTTCCCCTTCACCTCGACCCTCGTGACCGCGACCCGCTGACCCACAGAACAGAGAGGCGGCCGTCGTTCCCGAGAACGACGGCCGCCTCCCCACAGTGCCACCTCGAATGAGCCCCAGACCCCGGAGGCCGGACCTCAGACCTCGGCCGCCACCGGCTCCACGGCGGTCCCACCCCGGGCCACGACCCGGTTCCGCACCAGCCACGGCTGATCCTGGACGGCGGTGAGCCGCCGCCCCAGCCGCAACGCCAGGTAGGTGATCCCGAGCGAGAACAGCAGGAACGTCACGATGTACGGGGCGGCCAGGGAAGCCGCCAACGGCCCGCCCACCGCCGGACCGACCGCCAGCGCGAGCTGCTTCACCAGGGCGAACGCCGAGTTGTACTGACCCGCCAGACCGTCCGGCGCGAGATCCGCCACCAGGGGCGCGACCGTCGGCGACAGCATCGCCTCGCCCAGCCCGAACAGCGCGTACGTGGACACGAACGCGGCCGTCGCCATCGTCTGACTGCCGTGTCCGAGCCCGGCGTAACCGGCCACGACCCAGGCCACCGCCCAGATCAGCCCGACCGCCGCGATCACCCGCGACCGCTTCTGCCGCTCGACGAACTTCAGCACCGCGAACTGCGCGACCACGATCATCGCCGTGTTGGCGGCCAACGCGGTCCCGAGGGCGGGCGTCGAGATCCCGGCGGCCTCGACCCCGTACGCGCTCAGCCCCGACTCGAACTGCCCGTAGCAGGCGAAGAACAACACGAACCCGAGCACGCACAGCTGCACCATGGCCCGGTTGCGCAGCATCTGCTTCCAGCTGCCCCGGGCGGACCGCGGGACGTCCCCCACACGCGGGGCGTGCGGCAGCCGCACCGTGGACATCACCACGGCCAGCAGCAGGAACATCGCCGCCTCGATGGCGAACAGCAGCGTGAAGGAGGACACGCGCGTGGCGTCGACGAGGTGCCCGCCGATCAGCCCGCCCACGCCGAGCCCGAGGTTCTGCAGGAAGAACTGCGTGGCGAACGCCCGCGAGCGGGTCTCCGACGTCGAGCTGTCCACGATCATCGTCGCCAGCGCCGGCTGCATCACGGCCTGCCCGGCGCCGAGAGCGGCCGCGGCCGTCAGGACGGCGGTCGCGTTCCCGGCGAGCCCCAGGCCCAGCGAGCCGACGGCGGCGGTGACCAGGGCGGCGAGCAGGACCGGCAGGGGACCGCGCCGCACGATCGCCCGGCCGGCGAACGGCAGCACGATCAGCGCGGCCACGGCGAAGACGGCGAGGACGAGCCCCGCCGTCATGGACCCCAGACCCCGCACCTGCGCCACATAGACGTACAGGTAGGGGACCGTGAAGCCCAGCCCGAACGCGCTGAGCGCGTTGCCCACATGGATCCGGCGCATCGCTGCGCCCATCGCCCTGGTCACGTTCACCTCTCTCAGACAGCGCCGACGCACGCCCGGTGCGCGGCCCTCGATGTGATGCTTCTACGCCCTCAGGACTTAGTACCGAAGACTTCAAAGCTAAAGTTCGAGGTTGAACAGTACACCTCGAAGCACTTCAACGCGAATGGACCGCGTGCGATACTTGCGCCCATGGGCGACACCCCCGGCACGACCGGCACCGGCCTCGGCGGCGAGCCGACCCTGGAAGAGCAGATCGCCGCCTACCAGCGCGAGTTCCAGGACCTCGACCCGCAGGTCGAGAAGATCGTCTCGGCGCTCTCCCGCCTCAACCGCCGCATGAACGTCGCGTACGGCCGGCAGACCGCCGACCTCGGCATCAGCAACGCCGAGTGGGAGGTCCTCAAGGCCCTCGTCCTCTCCGGCGTCCCCTATCGCCTGGGCCCCAGTGACCTGGCCAAGCGCCTCGGCCTCACGCCGGCCGCGATGACCCACCGGATCGACCGCATGGTCGGCGAGGGACTGGTGACCCGGGAGCGGGACGAGACGAACCGGGTCCGCGTGATCGTGGAGCTGACGACCGAGGGCCGCGAGAAGTGGCTGCGAGCGATGCGGATGGCGACGGTCTTCGAGGAGGATCTCCTCCAGGACCTCACCGCCGACGAGCGCACGGCCCTCGGCGAGGTCCTGACCAGGCTGCTGCGCCGGGTGGAACACGCCCAGCCGGACGCCGGCGGCAGACTCAGCGACCTCGACTGACCAGCAGGAAAAGATCTTGACAGAGGGTGCTTGACACTGCCTGGCGGGGTCAGTAGAGTTCTTCGGGTTGCCACGGAGCCGTAACGGTTCTTCGGCAGCACCTCCGCCGCGACAGCGGCACACAAACCACAGCACGATCTCCCGACGGGGTTGTATTTCGGCGTGCCCGAATTCAATTCGAATAGGGGCCGGCAGCCCGATTAGGAACTGCCCAACGGATCCGCTAAGGTTTGAGACGTCGGAACGGCCCAACAGCCGGGACGACAAGCCCCTCTGACTGGGAATCGGGCCCGAAAGGATCTGATAGAGTCGGAACCGCCGGAAAGGGAAACCGCGAAACAAAAGCGGGAACCTGGAAAGCGCCGAGGAAATCGGATCGGAAAACGGTCTGGTAGAGTCGGAAACGCAAGATCGAAGGGAAGCGCCCGGAGGAAAGCCCGACAGGTTCGGGTGAGTACAAAGGAAGCGTCCGTTCCTTGAGAACTCAACAGTGTGCCAAAAATCAACGCCAGATATGTTGATACCCCGTCCCCGGCCGTGAAAGCCGAGGATGAGGTTCCTTTGAAGAAAACACAGCGAGGACGCTGTGAACGGTCGGGCCTATTCCGCCTGACCGCTCCGCTCTCGTGATGTGTGGTCCCGATTACGGGAAAACATTCACGGAGAGTTTGATCCTGGCTCAGGACGAACGCTGGCGGCGTGCTTAACACATGCAAGTCGAACGATGAACCACTTCGGTGGGGATTAGTGGCGAACGGGTGAGTAACACGTGGGCAATCTGCCCTTCACTCTGGGACAAGCCCTGGAAACGGGGTCTAATACCGGATACCACTTCCACTCGCATGGGTGGGGGTTGAAAGCTCCGGCGGTGAAGGATGAGCCCGCGGCCTATCAGCTTGTTGGTGAGGTAATGGCTCACCAAGGCGACGACGGGTAGCCGGCCTGAGAGGGCGACCGGCCACACTGGGACTGAGACACGGCCCAGACTCCTACGGGAGGCAGCAGTGGGGAATATTGCACAATGGGCGAAAGCCTGATGCAGCGACGCCGCGTGAGGGATGACGGCCTTCGGGTTGTAAACCTCTTTCAGCAGGGAAGAAGCGAAAGTGACGGTACCTGCAGAAGAAGCGCCGGCTAACTACGTGCCAGCAGCCGCGGTAATACGTAGGGCGCAAGCGTTGTCCGGAATTATTGGGCGTAAAGAGCTCGTAGGCGGTCTGTCGCGTCGGATGTGAAAGCCCGGGGCTTAACCCCGGGTCTGCATTCGATACGGGCAGACTAGAGTGTGGTAGGGGAGATCGGAATTCCTGGTGTAGCGGTGAAATGCGCAGATATCAGGAGGAACACCGGTGGCGAAGGCGGATCTCTGGGCCATTACTGACGCTGAGGAGCGAAAGCGTGGGGAGCGAACAGGATTAGATACCCTGGTAGTCCACGCCGTAAACGGTGGGAACTAGGTGTTGGCGACATTCCACGTCGTCGGTGCCGCAGCTAACGCATTAAGTTCCCCGCCTGGGGAGTACGGCCGCAAGGCTAAAACTCAAAGGAATTGACGGGGGCCCGCACAAGCAGCGGAGCATGTGGCTTAATTCGACGCAACGCGAAGAACCTTACCAAGGCTTGACATACACCGGAAACGGCCAGAGATGGTCGCCCCCTTGTGGTCGGTGTACAGGTGGTGCATGGCTGTCGTCAGCTCGTGTCGTGAGATGTTGGGTTAAGTCCCGCAACGAGCGCAACCCTTGTTCTGTGTTGCCAGCATGCCCTTCGGGGTGATGGGGACTCACAGGAGACTGCCGGGGTCAACTCGGAGGAAGGTGGGGACGACGTCAAGTCATCATGCCCCTTATGTCTTGGGCTGCACACGTGCTACAATGGCCGGTACAAAGAGCTGCGAAACCGTGAGGTGGAGCGAATCTCAAAAAGCCGGTCTCAGTTCGGATTGGGGTCTGCAACTCGACCCCATGAAGTCGGAGTTGCTAGTAATCGCAGATCAGCATTGCTGCGGTGAATACGTTCCCGGGCCTTGTACACACCGCCCGTCACGTCACGAAAGTCGGTAACACCCGAAGCCGGTGGCCCAACCCCTTGTGGGAGGGAGCTGTCGAAGGTGGGACTGGCGATTGGGACGAAGTCGTAACAAGGTAGCCGTACCGGAAGGTGCGGCTGGATCACCTCCTTTCTAAGGAGCACTTCTAGGCAGCCGCAAGGCTGTCCAGGGGCCAGTTCATCGGCGAACGTCCGATGCTGGTTGCTCAAGGGTGGAACGTTGATTATTCGGCACTCTCAGTCATCTCGGGCTGCAAGTACTGCTCTTCGGAGCGTGGAAAGCTGATCACGAGTGGCGGGGGTGCCGGGCACGCTGTTGGGTGTCTGAGGGCACGGCCGCAAGGTCTGTCTTCATGATGCCGGCCCCAGTGAACTCCAGCTCAGGTTGGGGGTGATGGGTGGCTGGTCGTTGTTTGAGAACTGCACAGTGGACGCGAGCATCTGTGGCCAAGTTTTTAAGGGCGCACGGTGGATGCCTTGGCACCAGGAACCGATGAAGGACGTGGGAGGCCACGATAGTCCCCGGGGAGTCGTCAACCAGGCTTTGATCCGGGGGTTTCCGAATGGGGAAACCCGGCAGTCGTCATGGGCTGTCACCCGCTGCTGAACACATAGGCAGTGTGGAGGGAACGCGGGGAAGTGAAACATCTCAGTACCCGCAGGAAGAGAAAACAACCGTGATTCCGGGAGTAGTGGCGAGCGAAACCGGATGAGGCCAAACCGTATGCGTGTGAGACCCGGCAGGGGTTGCGCATACGGGGTTGTGGGATCTCTCTTTTACGGTCTGCCGGCCGTGAGACGAGTCAGAAACCGTTGATGTAGGCGAAGGACATGCGAAAGGTCCGGCGTAGAGGGTAAGACCCCCGTAGTCGAAACATCAGCGGCTCGTTTGAGAGACACCCAAGTAGCACGGGGCCCGAGAAATCCCGTGTGAATCTGGCGGGACCACCCGCTAAGCCTAAATATTCCCTGGTGACCGATAGCGGATAGTACCGTGAGGGAATGGTGAAAAGTACCGCGGGAGCGGAGTGAAATAGTACCTGAAACCGTGTGCCTACAAGCCGTGGGAGCGTCGGAATGGAGCTTGCTCCATTCTCGTGACTGCGTGCCTTTTGAAGAATGAGCCTGCGAGTTTGCGGTGTGTTGCGAGGTTAACCCGAGTGGGGAAGCCGTAGCGAAAGCGAGTCCGAACAGGGCGATTTTAGTAGCACGCTCAAGACCCGAAGCGGAGTGATCTAGCCATGGGCAGGTTGAAGCGGAGGTAAGACTTCGTGGAGGACCGAACCCACCAGGGTTGAAAACCTGGGGGATGACCTGTGGTTAGGGGTGAAAGGCCAATCAAACTCCGTGATAGCTGGTTCTCCCCGAAATGCATTTAGGTGCAGCGTCGTGTGTTTCTTGCCGGAGGTAGAGCACTGGATAGGCGATGGGCCCTACCGGGTTACTGACCTTAGCCAAACTCCGAATGCCGGTAAGTGAGAGCGCGGCAGTGAGACTGTGGGGGATAAGCTCCATGGTCGAGAGGGAAACAGCCCAGAGCATCGACTAAGGCCCCTAAGCGTACGCTAAGTGGGAAAGGATGTGGAGTCGCACAGACAACCAGGAGGTTGGCTTAGAAGCAGCCACCCTTGAAAGAGTGCGTAATAGCTCACTGGTCTAGTGATTCCGCGCCGACAATGTAGCGGGGCTCAAGCGTACCGCCGAAGTCGTGTCATTCACACAATAGGGCCAACGCCTGTGTGGATGGGTAGGGGAGCGTCGTGTGCCGGGTGAAGCAGCACCGGAAGGTAGTTGTGGACGGTTCACGAGTGAGAATGCAGGCATGAGTAGCGATTCACACGTGAGAAACGTGTGCGCCGATTGACTAAGGGTTCCTGGGTCAAGCTGATCTGCCCAGGGTAAGTCGGGACCTAAGGCGAGGCCGACAGGCGTAGTCGATGGATAACCGGTTGATATTCCGGTACCCGCTGTGAAGCGTCAAACATCGAACCAGGCGATGCTAAGTCCGTGAAGCCGTTCCGGACCCTTCGGGGAATGGAAAGTGGTGGAGCCGGCGAACCAGACTTGTAGTAGGTGAGTGATGGGGTGACGCAGGAAGGTAGTCCATCCCGGGCGGTGGTTGTCCCGGGGTAAGGGTGTAGGACGAACGGTAGGCAAATCCGCCGTTCACGTAGTCTGAGACCTGATGCCGAGCCGATTGTGGCGAAGTGGATGATCCTATGCTGTCGAGAAAAGCCTCTAGCGAGTTTCATGGCGGCCCGTACCCTAAACCGACTCAGGTGGTCAGGTAGAGAATACCGAGGCGTTCGGGTGAACTATGGTTAAGGAACTCGGCAAAATGCCCCCGTAACTTCGGGAGAAGGGGGGCCACGTTTGGTGAGAGGACTTGCTCCTCGAGCTGGGTGTGGCCGCAGAGACCAGCGAGAAGCGACTGTTTACTAAAAACACAGGTCCGTGCGAAGCCGTAAGGCGATGTATACGGACTGACGCCTGCCCGGTGCTGGAACGTTAAGGGGACCGGTTAGTCACATTTCGGTGTGGCGAAGCTGAGAACTTAAGCGCCAGTAAACGGCGGTGGTAACTATAACCATCCTAAGGTAGCGAAATTCCTTGTCGGGTAAGTTCCGACCTGCACGAATGGCGTAACGACTTCTCGACTGTCTCAACCATAGGCCCGGTGAAATTGCACTACGAGTAAAGATGCTCGTTTCGCGCAGCAGGACGGAAAGACCCCGGGACCTTTACTACAGTTTGATATTGGTGTTCGGTTCGGCTTGTGTAGGATAGGTGGGAGACTTTGAAGCGGCCACGCCAGTGGTTGTGGAGTCGTCGTTGAAATACCACTCTGGTCGTGCTGGATGTCTAACCTGGGTCCGTGATCCGGATCAGGGACAGTGTCTGATGGGTAGTTTAACTGGGGCGGTTGCCTCCTAAAGAGTAACGGAGGCGCCCAAAGGTTCCCTCAGCCTGGTTGGCAATCAGGTGTTGAGTGTAAGTGCACAAGGGAGCTTGACTGTGAGACCGACGGGTCGAGCAGGGACGAAAGTCGGGACTAGTGATCCGGCGGTGGCTTGTGGAAGCGCCGTCGCTCAACGGATAAAAGGTACCCCGGGGATAACAGGCTGATCTTCCCCAAGAGTCCATATCGACGGGATGGTTTGGCACCTCGATGTCGGCTCGTCGCATCCTGGGGCTGGAGTCGGTCCCAAGGGTTGGGCTGTTCGCCCATTAAAGCGGTACGCGAGCTGGGTTTAGAACGTCGTGAGACAGTTCGGTCCCTATCCGCTGCGCGCGCAGGAATATTGAGAAGGGCTGTCCCTAGTACGAGAGGACCGGGACGGACGAACCTCTGGTGTGCCAGTTGTTCTGCCAAGGGCATGGCTGGTTGGCTACGTTCGGGAGGGATAACCGCTGAAAGCATCTAAGCGGGAAGCCTGCTTCGAGATGAGTATTCCCACCCACTTGATGGGGTAAGGCTCCCAGTAGACGACTGGGTTGATAGGCCGGATGTGGAAGCCCAGTAATGGGTGAAGCTGACTGGTACTAATAGGCCGAGGGCTTGTCCTCAGTTGCTCGCGTCCACTGTGTTGGTTCTGAAACCACGAACAGCCCCATGCCCATGGTCACGGGTGTGGTGCGGCTGACAGTTTCATAGTGTTTCGGTGGTCATAGCGTGAGGGAAACGCCCGGTTACATTCCGAACCCGGAAGCTAAGCCTTACAGCGCCGATGGTACTGCAGGGGGGACCCTGTGGGAGAGTAGGACACCGCCGAACAAATTGTATGGGAAACCCCCGCACCGTTGGTGCGGGGGTTTTCTGCGTTGTGCCTCGAACGAAGGAAAAAAGGGGTGGGGCGGGGCCGGTGGCGGACGCTACGGTGATTTGCATGTACACGTATGCGGTTCGAGCTGTTCGGGCGGACGAGTGGCCCTCGATGAAGGCCCTCCGGTTGCTGGCGCTGCGCGACCCGGTGGCGGATCTCGCCTTCTACGAGACGTACGACGAGGCGGTCGAGCGGCCGGACGACTTCTGGCGGGAGCGGACCGCCGGCGGTGCCGAAGGAGCGGGCGGGGCCCGTCAGTTCGTCGCGGAGACTCCCGATGGGGAGCTGGCGGGCACCGTCACCGTGCTGGTCGAGGCGGCCGGCAGCGTCGACTGGGCCGGGTCGGCCGTGGAGCGGCTGCAAGGGGGCGTCGTCGGGGTGTTCGTGCGAGCCGGGCATCGCGGATCCGGCGCGATCGAGGCGCTGTTCGGTGCGGCGATGGAGTGGGCGTGGTCGTGGGGCGCGGAGCGGGTGCGGCTCGTCGTGCACGAGGACAACGGGCGGGCGCTCGCCTGCTACCGGCGGCTCGGCTTCGCGCCCACCGGCGTCGCCTTCGAGGAGCGGCGGGAGATCGAGATGGCGGTGGAGCGGGTGGAGCAGGCCTGAGGGACGGGCCGGCAGGGGACGGCGCGGGTCTGTGCGGCGAGGGCCGGTGGTCGGGCCGCGTGCGCTGTCGGCTGTCTCGTCGTCCTGGGGGATGCCTTGTGCCGTGGGTGGCCTTGTCGCGGGGGGATTGCTCCGTCAGGCCGGGAGTTCGTGGTGGGGCCAGCGGGCCTTGGCCTGTTCGCGGGAGCGGAGCAGGGCCAGTGTGGGCAGTCCGCGGTCGCGTCCGGTGGACAGCAGGTCCGGGAGCTGGGGGATGGGGGCCACGGCCGCGACGTCGTCGAGGACCACGGTGAGTGGTGGGTCGAGGCGACCGGAGGATGACCGTTCGGCCATGCGCCGGCCGCGCTCGACCACGCTCGAGACGAGGGCCGTCAGGAGGGGCATCGCGCCGGGGTGCGTCCTGGGGTCCTCGAGGGATTCGCCGACCACGTAGAGCGTTCCCCCTTCGTCCACGAAGGAATCCAAGGCGAGGGCATCACTTCGGTTGGGAGTGCATGCCTCACGGATGTTGATCGTGGAGAGTGCGGAGAGCGCACGGGAGGTCAGTTCCTGTGCGATGTCCCGGCGTTCGGGATGCGCGGTGAGAGCGGCTTCGAGTTCACCGGCCGCGCCGGGGGCCGCCTTGGGGCTGGTGCGGAGCGTGCGGACCGCTTCCTGGATCCCGGCCCCCTGGGACCAGCGGTGGACGTGCCGGACGGTGCGGCCGTCGACGGCGGCGGCGTGGAGGTAGCTGCGCAGGAGGGTTTCGGCGGTGTCGGCGACCGCCTGGTCCAGCCGGGCGGTGGGGCGGACCGGGGCCAGGAGCGCGGCCGCCCGGGCCCTCGCGGTGGCCTTGTCCTCGCAGCCCGCGGTGGGGGACCAGTGGAGCCGGGCGGGGGTGTCGCAGCGGTGGGCGGGATCGTAGAGGTGGACGGGACCCAGTTTGGCGCGGGCGTCCTTGGTGTCCTGCCAGAGCGCGGGGTTCGAGGTGAGAACGAGGGCGGGGCCCTCGGCGTCGCGCACGGCGCGGGCGGCGGTGGCGTGCCGGACGTCGGCCGGGGCGTAGTGGACCGCGGTGCGGCCGGTCGCCCAGCCGGTCAGGGGTTCGGTGGCCGGCACGGGTGCGGTGGGCCGTTCCGCCGGCGCGGAGACGGTCAGGGGGAGCGGCGCGGTCGCCGGCGTCGCCGGAGCCGGAGCCGGTGTCGCGGACGCGGGTTCGGCGGGCTGGGGAGCGGGGCCGGTCGGGAGGGGGGCCGTCGTGGGGACCGGGGCGGGGGTCGGGAGTGTGAGGGGGCCGGGGTCTACGCGCTGGGTGGGGACCTCGTGGTGGGGCGGCGGGGTCTGTTCCCTGGCCGGCGGCGAGGTCCTGGCGTGCTTCGTGGCGCGGACCGACTTCCAGCGGGCGAAGGTCCCTATCCCGAACACCGTCAGCACGAAGAGGATCATCAGCTCGCCGATGAACAGGCCCCAGAACAGGCCGTAGCCCGACAGGTCCGCGGCCGTGGCCTCCGGCCAGGCGCCGGGGACGTCGTGGGGCTGGGCGACGAGGTGGCGCATGGCCTGCGGGGTGCGGGTGAAGGCGACGCCCGCGGGCCAGGAGCCGTGCGCGAACAGGGCGGCCAGACCGGTCGCCGCCCAGACCAGCAGCGTCATGCCGAGCAGGAAGGCGAGTATGCCGACCAGGAGGCCGTCGGGGACGCCTCCCTGGCCGGCGGGGCGGTGCTCGTCACCCGGTCTCATGGCCACTCCCGCCCGCCTACGCCACCGTCGACTCGGACGAGCCGTCCAAGTCGGCCAGGTGCTGTTCCATGAAGGCCGCCGCCCGGCGTTCCTGTTCCAGTTCGGCGGCGAGGAGGGCGTCGTCGTCGGACATGGTGCGCTCGGCGGAGGATTCCGTCATCGCCCGGTCGGTGAAGACGAGCGGCCGTTCCGTCTCCGTGACCAGGTGCTTCACCACCTGCACATTGCCGTTGACGTCCCACACCGCGATGCCCGGGGTGAGGCTCGGGATGATCTCCACCGCCCACCTCGGCAGGCCGAGCACCCGGCCCGTGGCCCTCGCCTCGTCCGCTTTCTGGGCGTAGATCGTGCGGGTCGAGGCCATCTTCAGGATGGCGGCCGCCTCCTTCGCGGCCGCGCCGTCCACCACGTCGGACAGGTGGTGCACGACCGCGACGAAGGACAGGCCGAGCCGGCGGCCGAACTTCAGCAGCCGCTGGAAGAGCTGGGCGACGAACGGGCTGTTGATGATGTGCCAGGCCTCTTCGACGAGGAAGATGCGCTTGACCCGGTCGGGGCGGATCCAGGTGTGCTCCAGCCACACCCCGACGATCGCCATCAGGATCGGCATGGCGATGGAGTTGCGGTCGATGTGGGACAGGTCGAAGACGATCAGCGGGGCGTCGAGGTCGATGCCGACGGTCGTCGGGCCGTCGAACATGCCGCGCAGGTCGCCGTCGACGAGGCGGTCCAGGACCAGTGCCACGTCCAGGCCCCAGGCCCGTACGTCGTCTATGGCGACGTTCATCGCCTCCGCCGACTCCGGCTCGGGGTGGCGCAGTTGCTCGACGATGTCGGTGAGCACCGGCTGGCGCTCCACGATCGTCTCGTTGACGTAGGCGTGGGCGACCTTGAGCGCGAAGCCGGAGCGTTCGTCGAGGCCGTGGCCCATGGCCACCTCGATGATCGTGCGCAGCAGGGCGAGCTGGCCCGTCGTGGTGATCGACGGGTCCAGGGGGTTGAGGCGGATGCCGTGGTCGAGGGCGGCCGCCGGGTCCAGGCGGATGGGAGTTATGCCGAGCGCCTGCGCGATGAGGTTCCACTCGCCGACGCCGTCCTCGCCCTGGGCGTCCAGGACGACGACCTGGCGGTCGCGGAAGCGGAGCTGGCGCAGGACGTAGGTCTTCTCCAGGGCCGACTTGCCGTTGCCGGACTCGCCGAGGACGAGCCAGTGCGGGGCGGGCAGCTGCTGGCCGTACAGCTGGAAGGGGTCGTAGATGTAGCCCTTCCCGGAGTAGACCTCGCGGCCGATGATGACGCCGGAGTCGCCGAGGCCGGGGGCGGCCGTGGGGAGGTAGACCGCCTGGGCCTGGCCGGTGGAGGTGCGGACCGGAAGGCGGGTCGTCTCCACCTTGCCGAACAGGAAGGACGTGAAGGCGTCGGTGAGGACGGACATCGGGTCCCGCATGTGAAGCCCCTACCTTCGGATTCCGGTGGCGAACGGGAGGGTGTTCACGAACGCGCGGTGGTGCTCGCGGTCGCACCACTCCAGCTTCAGGTACGACTTTCCGGCGGACGCCCTTATCGTCCGCTTGTCGCGGGCCAGTGCCTCGGGGCTGCGGGAGGAGACGGTGATGTAGCCGACCAGGTTCACCCCGGCCGCGCCGGACGCCAGGTCCTCGCCGCGCTGGTCGAGGCGGGAGTGGGCGGCGACGTCGCGGGGGTCGACGGTGCGGTTCATCTTGGCGGCGCGGCTCGCCTCCGCCTCGTCGTTCGTCTTCTCCGTCAGCATGCGTTCGATGGCGACCTCGGTGGGTTCGAGGTCCATCGTGACGGCGACGGTGCGGATGACGTCCGGGGTGTGGACCAGCAGGGGGGCCAGGAAGTTGACGCCCACGGGGGTCATCGGCCACTCCTTCACCCAGGCCGTGGCGTGGCACCAGGGCGCACGGGTGGTCGACTCACGGGTCTTGGCCTGGAGGAACGTGGGCTCCATGGCGTCCAGCTCGGCCGGCCAGGCGTTGCGCTTGGTCATCGCCTGGATGTGGTCGATCGGGTGGTCCGGGTCGTACATCGAGTGGACGAGGGAGGACAGCCGGCCCTGGCCCAGGGGCTGGCGGACACGGATGTCCGCCTCCTGGAGCCGGGAGCAGATGTCGGTGAGCTCGCGGGCCATGACGACGGCGAGGCCGGCGTCGCGGTCGAGTCTGCGGCCGGCCTGCGGGCGGGCGGCGCGGGCCATGGCGTGCGCCTCGGCGGCCAGTTCGCGGGTGAAGTGCATGCAGGCGACGAGGTAGGCGCGGTGCTGCTCGCTGCTCGTGGACACCATGGACTGGAGCTGGTCGTAGGAGCGGGCCAGCCAGTCGGGGGACCGCTCGTCGCCCCGGACGGCGACGTCCTTGGCGTGGGCGTCGGGGTCGGCGGGGAGGGTGCGGGCGAGGATCTGCAGGCGGGTGACGAAGCCGTCGCCGTTGGCGACGTGCTTGAGGAGGGTGCCGAAGCGGTCGACGAGGGCTTCCTGGTCCTCGCTGTCGCGCAGGCCGACGCCCGGGCCCTCGATCTCGATCGCGGCCGTCACCGTGCGGCGGTCGGCGTGCAGGAGGACGGCGATCTCGTCGGGGCCGAAGGGCGCGGCCAGCCAGCTGATGCGGCCGATGCCCGGGGGCGGTCCGACCTCGATCTCCTCGCCGTCCAGCCGGGTGCCGGCCTCTACGGCGGACGAGCGGTACGTGGTGCCCCGGCGCAGGGTGCGCTTGTAGCTGCGGTTGATCTCGAACCACTTGTAGAACGTGCGGTGCTTGTACGGCACGTAGACGGCGGCCACGGCGAGCACGGGGAAGCCGCTCAGCAGGACGATGCGCAGGGCGAGGACGGGGACGAGGAGACCGCACATCATGCCGAGGAACGCGCCGAGGACGATGAGCGCGATCTCGCCGGACTCGCGGTTGCGGCCGACGATCGCGTTGGGCCTGGCGCGGCCGATCAGATATGTACGGCGGGGCGTGACCGCGTGGGACACGTGGGAATCGGTCGTCAACGCCCTTCACCTCCCGTGCGGTTGGTACTGCTGTTGCGGGTGTTGCCGGCGTGCGGGGAGTTGACCGGGTTGCTCGCGCGGGGCGCGGGCGCGGCGGAGGGGACGGATCCGCCGCCCGCGTTCGCGGCGCGCGAGCTGTGCGCGGCCACCCCGCCGCTTGCCGGGTTGGAGGGGCGGGCCCCGGAGGAGCCGGACTGGCCGCCGCCGTTGTTGTCCGCACGGGTGCTGTGGGTCTTGATGCCCTGGGCGACGAGGGTCGCCGGGGAGCTGATGACGGCCGCGGCCTTGCTCTCGGCGCCCTGCATGATGCGGTTGTTGCGGCCGTTGGCGATCTCGTCGCCGAAGCCGGGGACGAAGCGGTAGATCATCGCGCTGGCGAAGATGGCGAGCAGGATGATGGCGAGGCCGGAGACGACGGCGGAGAAGGCGTTCGGGCCGTCCCCGGCGGACAGCGCGCCGGCCAGCCCGAGGACGATCACGATCACCGGTTTGACCAGGATGACGGCGATCATGATGCCGGCCCAGCGGCGGACGTGGCTCCACAGGTTCTTGTCGACCAGGCCCGCGTAGACGACGGTGCCGAGCAGCGCGCCGACGTACAGCAGGGCGGCCCGGATGACCAGCTCCAGCCAGAGCACTCCGGCGGCGAGGATCGACACCAGGGACACCACGATCAGCATGATCGGGCCGCCGCCGATGTTCTCGCCCTTGGCCAGGGCGGCGGAGAACGTGCCGAAGAACGTGTCGGTCTGGTTGCCGGTGGTCTTGGCGAGGACGTCGGTGATGCCGTCCGTGGCGGAGACGACCGTGTAGAGGATCAGGGGCGTGAAGGCGGAGGCCAGGACGGTCAGCCAGAGGAAGCCGACGGCTTCGCCGATGGCGGTGGTGAGGGGGACCCCGCGCACCGCCCGCTTGGCGACGGCCAGCAGCCACAGCAGGAGCGTCAGCACGGTGGAGGCCGCGAAGACGACGGCGTACTGCTGGAGGAACTTCTCGTTGGTGAAGTCCACGTTCGCCGTGTCCTTGACGGCGGCGCTGAGCTTGTCGACGGTCCAGGAGGCGGCGTCGGCACAGCCCTTGGCGAGCGAGGAGAGCGGGTCGAGGGTGTCGGAGAGGCCGGGGTCGGGGGTGGTGCCCGAGCCCGCGTTGCCCCTCTCGCAGTACTTCTTGGCTTGCCCGGGGATGAGACTGCAGTTCAGGCTGCCGGAGGGGGAGGGCGTCGGCGAGGGGGAGGGCGACGGGGCCGCCGCGGCGCGGGCGGCCAGCAGGACGGCCGAGGCCTGAAGGGCCGTCACGGCTCCGGTGAGCCGGAGCAGACGGCGCGGCTTACCGGGCATAGGTGAGCCCTCCGTATTCCTGGATGGCCTTGCTGATCACGTCGGAGGTGGCCGCCGGGTCGTCGCCGGGGACGGGGGCCGGGCCGTCCTGCTGGGTGTCGCGGACGATCTTCCAGTCTCCGTCGGTCCACTGG
Organism: Streptomyces sp. NBC_00704; assembly: GCF_036226605.1. NCBI lineage: Bacteria > Bacillati > Actinomycetota > Actinomycetes > Kitasatosporales > Streptomycetaceae > Streptomyces > Streptomyces sp. NBC_00704. The sequence goes on along the minus strand of NZ_CP109000.1, from coordinate 3,843,412 downwards.
AGGTCGAAGGTCCAGGTCTTCCACGACGAGGTGACCGGGTCGGTCGAGGTGGTCCCGGACATGCCGATGAGGCCCAGGTACCAGACGTCGACCTTGGCGGTGCTGTCGGAGTACGACCGGGCCGTCGTGCCGACGGGGACCACGCGCGAGACGAAGGTGTCGCCCGTGGGGGCGTTGCCGTCGGCGTCGAGGCCCATCTTCGCGAGGAAGCCGGCCGAGTACGCCTGGTCCATCGCGGGCTGCAGCTTGGCCGCCGTGGCGGCGGTGTAGACGGTGTCGACGAGGTCGTGCCTGCTGTCCTTGCGGAACATGCCGGTCGAGCCCAGGGCCGCCGCGAAGTTGGCGGCGGCCGACTCGGCTCCCTGCTGGGTGTGCGCGAAGCCCGACGGGACGCCGCCCGTCTTCGACTGCACGGGCTTCGTTCCCGTGGCCGCCGTGCTGGTCGCGGCCGGCTTGTCGGGTTCGCCTCCGCCGGTCGACGTGGAAGGGGAATCGCCTCCTCCACGGTTCGCGAAGGCGATCGCCGCGATCAGCAGGACGACGACGCCGACCACGGTGACCAGGCCGCGCGACGACGAGCGGCCGCCTTTGCGGGCGCCGCCGTAGGGGTCGTTCTCGGGCAGGCGCAGACGGGTGCCGCCGTAGCCGCGGCCCTCTTCGGTGCGCGCGGGTTCGCCGTAGTCGTGTTCGTCGCCGGGAGTCATGCCGGGAACGCCCCCTCGTTGCCGTACCGGAACGCGTGGTAGTACGACGGTAGCCGTGCTGGTTCCCGCGCGGGCGCGGTGTGGTGACTCGACATCAGGGACATCAGGGAAACGCAACCTCAGCCGGTGGGCACGACAGGTGGGTGGGGATGGCGGGCCGGGCGCGCCCGGACGGACGGGGGTGTGCGGAGGGACGCGGTTACACGGCCATGCCGTACACGATCGTGAACAGCGTGCCGAGGGAGCCGATGATGAAGACGCCCGTGAGGCCGGCGATGATCAGGCCCTTGCCCTGTTCCGCACTGAAGGTGTCCCGCAGGGCAGTCGCGCCGATGCGCTGCTTGGCCGCGCCCCAGATGGCGATGCCGAGGCAGAGGAGGATGGCGACCGCCATCACGACCTCGATCATCACCTTGGCCTCGTTGCCCAGGCTGCCGAAGGGCCCCCAGTCCGGAGCGATCCCGCCGATGATGGTGTTGATGTCGCCTTTGTCGGCCGCAAACAGCATGTAAGTCACCGCCCCTGGTGGGTAGTTCCGCCGCTCCTCTGCCGGTGTGCAGAGGTCACGTCTCATTCTCGCCGACAAAGTCGCCGTCGTATGTCGACTTGACGTCATTGACGGATCGGATTCGTACGATTGGCTCGTATGGTCACTCTGTGTATCACGGCGGGTAACGCCGGGCAATGAGGTCGGTGCGGAACCTGTGGTGTGGTTCCGTCGTTAGCCCACTTCACGGCCCTGTGCCGTTTCTGACGGCCGGTCGGGTGAGCCTGCGTTTTCGATGGTCTCACGGCGAACATCTCACGGCCCGCACAGGAAGTGATGAGCAGTCAGCGGCCGAGGGCGCTCCAGGGCGCGGGTCGCCGGGGTCGCCGGGCCCGGCGGTGCGGCCGTGCGGCGGTGCGGACGGACCGCGCGGGGCCGGGCGCCGGGCCGGGCGGGGCGGAGGCGGCCGCCGTGGGGATCGGGTGAAGGCGGAGTAAAGTCTGCTCGCCGCGTCCCGTGCCGGACCGGGCCGCGCGGCTGTCCCGTCCCCTCCGAGCGCCGGCCGGTGAACCCATGACCAGTACGCAGAACCGGACCGGGCCGACCTCCCCCGGCGCCGACGGCGAAGACGCCGCCGACGGCGAAGGCGGCGCCGGGGCTGCGGTGACGGAGTTCTCGGAGCGCGCCTCGCGCATACGCCGCCGCCTGGAGCGGCTGATCGGCATCGCGGCGACCGAGGGCAACGCGCTCACCGCGCTGCGCAACGGGGACGAGATCTTTCCGGCGATGCTCTCGGCCATCCGGTCCGCCGAGCACACCGTGGACATGATGACGTTCGTGTACTGGCGGGGAGACGTCGCCCGCGACTTCGCGAGGGCGCTGGCCGACCGGGCCGCGGCGGGCGTGCGGGTGCGGCTGCTGCTGGACGGGTTCGGCAGCCGGCTGATCGAGAAGGACCTGCTGGAGGAGATGGAGCGGGCGGGCGTGCAGGTGGCCTGGTTCCGCAGACCCCTGACCCTCTCGCCGTTCAAGCAGAACCACCGCTGCCACCGCAAGGTCCTCGTCGTGGACGAGCGGACGGCCTTCACCGGCGGGGTCGGCATCGCCGAGGAGTGGTGCGGCAACGCGCGCAACGAGAACGAGTGGCGCGACACCCACGTCGAGGTCCGCGGGCCGGCCGTGGACGGCGTCGCCGCCGCCTTCGCGCAGAACTGGGCCGAGTGCCACGACGAACTCTTCGACGACCGGGACCGGTTCGTGTCGCACCCGCCGCAGGGCGACGCGGTGGTGCAGGTGGTGCGCGGTTCGGCCAGCTTCGGCTGGCAGGACATGCAGACCCTGATCCGGGTGATGCTGGAGTCGGCCGAGGAACGTTTCCGGCTGGCCACCGCCTACTTCTCGCCGGACGCCTTCTTCATCGAACTCCTGTGCGCCACCGCCCGGCGGGGCGTGGAGGTGGAGATCCTGCTGCCCGGCCCGTACACCGACAAGCGGGTCTGCCAGCTGGCCGGCCAGCACTACTACGAGGACCTCACCGCCTGCGGTGTGAAGATCTACCAGTATCAGCCGACGATGATGCACGCCAAGGTCATCACCGTCGACGGCGTGGCCGCGCTGGTGGGCTCGACCAACTTCAACCGCCGGTCCCTCGACCACGACGAGGAGATCATGCTGGCCGTGCTGGACCACGAGTTCACGGCCACCCTGGACGGCCACTTCGACGACGACGTGAAGTCGGCCGAGCTGATCCGGGAGGGGCGGTGGAAGCGGCGCTCCGTGCTCCAGCGGGCGCGTGAGACCGCCGTCCTGCCGATCCGCCGGTTCCTCTGAAGGCCGGAGCTTTTTCGGGCCGGGTCGTATTACCCGGATCCCCGCGGACATGCATACGGATTTCATGGGCGTGAAGGGGATTTCGCGGGGCACCTGACTTTGCGGAGGTCGATAAACATGGTTCCCCTGCTTCTTGTTCTGCTTCTCGCACTGGTTCTGTTCGGCGCCGGCTTCGCCCTGAAGGCGCTGTGGTGGATCGCCGTCATCGTTCTGGCGGTCTGGCTGGTGGGCTTCGTGGTCCGCCCGGCCGGACACGGTGGCCGCAAGGGCCGCTGGTACCGCTGGTAGACGGAAATCCGGTGAGAAGGGCCCTTTCGGCGACCGCCGGGAGGGCCCTTCGGCTGCCGACTGCCGGCCGTTCATCCCGCCGGGCCGTTCCCGGAATGTGTGCCGCTGCGTTTCCAGCGTTTCCAGCGTTTTCTGTGCTTTCTGTGCTTCCAGCGCTTTCAGTGCGCTCCTCGAAATGGTTGCATTCGGCCGCCCGCGCGGTCAGGGCGAATGCGTCCCGTTCACGGCGGTTCGCCGTGGCTGCGGCTTCCGGAGCGCTCGTCGTCCGCAGACGGACGGGAGTCACTCCAATGGCCCAACGGCCGACCCCCCTGCCCGCGGCGCCCGCGCCCCCCGCGGCCGTACCGGTCTCCCCCGCCCATGCCCGGCGATCCTCGTACACGCGTCCGGGACCGGGAAGATTGTGCGGGCCGAGTGCGGGTAGCGTCGAAAGTGGTAACCGACGTTTCTCTCACCTTCGTGGGACACAGTGAACCCGATGAAGCGAAACGCCCTGCTCGGTGCGGTCATCATGCTGGCCGTCACCTCCGCCTCCGAGGCGGCCGCCGACGGCGGGCCCGGCCCCCTGGGGGTGACGGCCGTCGCTGTGGCGACGCCGCAGGCCGCCCGGGTCGGCGCGCTGTTCGCCGCCGAGGACGCCGAGGCGGGCAGCCTCGTCGGCGAGCACTTCTGCACCGCGTCCGTCGTGCGCAGCCCGCACCACAACCTCATCGCGACGGCGGCACACTGCCTCGAGGGGGACGGGGAGTTCGTCTTCGTCCCCGGATACCGCGACGGACAGGCCCCCTACGGCGTCTGGAAGGTCGACCGGGTCTTCCTGCCCGCAGGGTGGGCGAAGAACCGGGACGAGGACAGCGACGTGGCGTTCGCCGCCCTGGACGAGCTGAAGGCCGAGGGCGTCGAGGACGTCGTCGGCGCCAACCGGTTCGCCACCGGCACCGCCACCGGGGCCACGGCGGTGACCGTCACCGGATACCCGCACGACGCCGAGGACCCGGTCCGCTGCACCAACCGGCCCACCCCGCACGACCGGTCCCAGCAGCGCATCGCCTGCCCCGGCCTCACCGGCGGAACGAGCGGCAGCCCGTGGGTGAACGGCGACGGCCGGGTCGTGGGCGTCCTGGGCGGTCACGAACAGGGCGGATCCACGGCCGACGTGTCCTACAGCGTCGTCCTGGGCGCGGAGGCCGCCGAGCTGTACCGCGCCGCGACCGCCGACCCCTGAGGCGGCGGCCCGCCGGGCGTCCCGCGGCGGCTCTCCGTCGTGATGCGTTCACCCCAACGTGACGGGGCCGCCCCTACACTGTCCGAGGCGGACTCCCGGACGGCGAGGGGCGGTTGACGGTGCGTAGGACGTGGATCGTGGTGACCGCCGTCGCCGGCGCCGGAACCGCCTTCATGATGGCGCTCGTCATCGGCGTCTACGTCATCGGCGGCAACCTCGCCAACCAGGTGAGCGGAGCGACCAGGCAACTGGCCAAGGGCGCCGTGCCCGCGGTCTACCAGCCGCTCGTGGCCAAATGGGGCAATCTCTGCCCGGCCCTCAACCCCGCGCTGCTCGCGGCCCAGCTCTACCAGGAGAGCGGGTTCAACCCGAGGGCGCGGAGCGCCGCGGCCGCACAGGGGATAGCGCAGTTCATCCCCGGCACCTGGGCCACGCACGGCGTCGACGGCGACGGCGACGGCGACCGCGACGTCTGGGACCCGAATGACGCGATTCCGTCGGCCGCGTCGTACGACTGCCAGCTCGCGTCGTACGTGAAGACCGTCCCCGGCAACGCCACGCACAACATGCTCGCCGCGTACAACGCGGGACCTGACGCCGTCATCAGGTACGGCGGCGTCCCGCCGTACTCGGAGACCCGCAACTACGTGAAGACGATCACGACGCTGGAGGAGTCCTTCACCGCGCCGGTGACCCGCGTGGACCCCTCGAAGCAGGCCGCCGGGGCCATCTACTTCGCCCAGAAGAAGCTCGGGACGCCCTATCTGTGGGGCGGCAACGGCACCGCCGACCAGGGAGGACGCTTCGACTGCTCCGGGTTGACCAAGGCCGCCTACGAAAGCGTCGGCATCACCCTGCCCCGGGTGGCCAACGACCAGTACAACGCCGGACCGCACCCCAGGCGCAGCGAGTTGCTGCCCGGGGACCTGGTGTTCTTCTCCACCGATCCCGGCAACTCGCGGGCCATCCACCACGTGGGCATCTACGTCGGCGGCGGATACATGATCGACGCGCCGTACACGGGCGCCGTGATCCGGTTCGACCCGGTCGACACGTCCGAGTACTTCGGGGCCACCCGGGTCACCGAAGATGGCGCGAAAGCGCTCCCGACGACCGTGTGAGGCGGGCCGCCCACCCGGCGCTGAGCTGCGGGGACCTGTCTCTCTTCGATAACGTCTGAGTGATCATTCAGTGGAGAGCGGAACGTATCAACCGGGGCCGTGCGTTCCTGTTGGAGCGGGCGCACGTGAGGCGTGCCGAGCAGAACACGACGAAGGGGCCGCAGCACCATGGCTGGACTCGCCGAATCCGGGTCGAACCCCGACGTCGACCTCCTCTACGACATCAACGGACTGGCCAAGGACGCGCCGCACTGGCTCGACCGGGTGGTCGAGTTCGTGGGCGAGTACGGGCTGTTGCTCGCCATGGCGCTGCTGATCGTGTGGTGCTGGTGGGGCGTGCGGCGCCGGCCCGGCGGGGCCGAGGAAGCCGCGTCCTCCGTGGCCGCCCTGGTGTGGGCGCCGCTCGCCGCCGCGGTGGCCGTGCTGGTGAACGTGCCGATAAGGGGATTCGTGGAGCGGCCGCGGCCCTTCCGGGACCACCAGGGGCTCGAGGTACTGGTCTCCGGCAAGACCGACTACTCCTTCGTCAGCGACCACGCCACCCTCACCATGGCCATGGCCGTCGGGCTGTTCGTCGCCAACCGCAGGTTCGGGCTCGTCGGGATAGGGGTCGCCCTGCTGGAGGGGTTCTGCCGGGTGTACATGGGCGTGCACTACCCGACCGACGTCGTGGGCGGGTTCGCGCTCGGGACCGCGGTGACGCTGCTCCTGTCGCCCGTCGCCTCCATGCTGCTCACCCCCGTGCTGAAGGCCGTCGACCGGTCGCCGCGCGCCGGGTGGCTCGTGCGCGGCCGCGCCGCCCGGACCGGGGAGCGGGACGGTCTGCCGACCGGCGCCAGCCCCCGACTCGCCGCCGAGGAACGCGACCTCGCCGCCTAGGACCCCGTCCGGGTCCTACGGGTCCTATGCCTACGGGTTCTCCGGACTCTCCGGGTCCTACGGGTCCTACGGGTTCTCCGGGTCCTACGGGTTCCCCCGGGCCTCCGGGTCCTAGGGGTCTCCGGGTCCTCCGGGTCCTCCGTGGGCCTGTGCTCAGAGGGCCTGTGCTCAGAGGGCCTGGGGGTAGGTGAAGAAGCCGTTGGGGTCGTACTGCTTCTTCAGCTGCGTCAGGCGCGGGAGCGCCGCGCCGTAGTAGGCCTTGCGCCAGTTCGTCAGCGTCGGGTCCGCGTAGTTCTGGTAGGCGGCGCCCGACGCGTACGGGGCCATCGCCTTGTGCGCCGTGTTCAGCCAGGACTGCGCCGCCGCCCCGGTCGTGCCCGCCCGCCAGGACGCGATGTACTGCGCCAGCATGCGCGAGCGGCGGTGGACGAACGCCGTGGCCGTGGGGGAGACCCGGTTGACCGCGCCGCCCAGCGCGGTCAGGGCGATGCTGCCGGAGCCGCCCTGTACCGACCTGATCTGCTTCAGCAGGGCCTGGATGCCCGCGGCCGACAGCGACACGTCGAAGAAGTCGGAGCGGGCCGCGTACGTCTCGCGCACCAGCTTCCCCTGCGCGGAGCGGCCCGGCGTGGAGCCCGGCAGATGGCACTGGGCGTCGGAGGAGAACGACGAGCAGCCGGCGTAGGCCTCCATCGCCTGCTCGTACGTGCGGCGGCGCAGGGAGACGCTCGACGCGGGCGCGCCCACCCGGTCCGCGAGCCGGTCGACGGCGTTCTGGAGCTGGCCGTAGGTGCCGATGCAGAAGGCGGCGACGGAGACGGTCGGCGTGCCGCCCGGCGCGTTCGCCACGTGCAGGGAGGACCAGATCTCGTCGGGCTGGGACGGCCCCCACTCCTGCCAGGCCTTCACCACCGCGGCCGCCCTCGACCAGGGCCAGGTGAGGTAGCCCGTCACGGCCTGGGGCGCCGCGTGCGTACGGAACTGCAGTTCCGTGACGACGCCGAAGTTGCCGTTGCCGGCTCCGCGCAGGGCCCAGAAGAGGTCCTTGTTCGTCGTCGCGTCGGCGGTGAGCTGCTTGCCGTCGGCGGTGACGATCGTCGCCCGGGTGAGACTGTCGCAGGTCAGGCCGTAGGCGCGGGAGACGACTCCGTGGCCGCCGCCCAGCACCAGGCCGGAGACGCCGACCGTCGGGCAGGAGCCCGCCGGGATCGTGACGCCCTTGGCGGCGAGCGCCCGGTAGACGTCGATCAGCTTGGCGCCCGCGCCGACCACGGCCGTGCCGCCGCTCGCCCGGACCCGGTTCAGCCGGGAGACGTCGATGATCAGCCGGCCGTCGCCCGAGGACCAACCGCCGTAGGAGTGGCCGCCGTTGCGGATCGCGACCTTGGTGCGGTGGGCGCGGGCGTACGCCATGACGGTGCGGATGTCGTCGGCGTGCGCGACATACGCGACGGCCGCCGGTTTGAGGCCGTCGAAGCGGGTGTTGTAGAGCTGACGGGCGGCGGCCCAGGAGGCCTCGCCGGGACGGACCAGGGTGCCGTCCAGATCGCGGGCCAGCGCCGTCCAGGTGGCGGGGGCGGCGACGCTCGTCGTCGTCAGCGCCGCTCCCGCGCCCCCCGCGGAGCCGGTGCGCCCCGTGGCCGGGGTGGAGGCGCTCGCGCTGCCGCCGGTCGCCTTGCACGCGGTCGCCGCCGCCGCGACGGCGGCCGTGCCGCCCACGATGAACCTTCGCCGTTCCATGTCCTTGAGCCTTCCCCTCGCCCGTCGGCTTCACCGAGCGAGACGGGGACGGGGAACGACGGGTTCCGGACGGCGCGAGCGGTGACGCAACGGTGACGTCAGTCCCGCAGGTGGGACTCCGCGTCCGATCGCGCCAGGCTCCTCGCCCTGCGGGCCGGGCCGCGCCAGCCGCAGGTGCAGCGGGCCAGGCAGAACCGGCCCTGCTCGACGGTCGTGGTGCCGTGTTCCCCGGCGGGGCGGGAGGGGGCCGGGCCGTCCTGCTGCGTCACGGGACCCACCGTACCCACCCTGGCGAAGGACCCGTACGGCGGTCGAAGGCCCCCGGGCCTGCGTGACGGGGGGCACACGACCGTCGTTAGCCGGTACGGCAGCAGGCCCGTGACGGACTTACCGGCTGGGGGTAGACAGGCCATGACGGAGCGCCAGCGCAGGCAGAGGGGCGCCGCGGCCCTTGCGGGGATCGTGGCCGGGGTTTGTGTGTGCGCCGCCGGGTGTTCCGGGACCGGGCGCGCCGCCGGCGGCGACCGGGCCGGCGACCCCGTGGGGATCCTGCACCGGGCCGCGGACGCGCTCGTCGAGGCGGGCACGTCGAAGGCCCGTACGTCGATGGAGATGGCCACCGGCGGGACGCGGGTCACCATCCGCGGGCAGGGTGTGTACGACTACCGCCGGCAGCTCGGCGAGCTGAAGGTGATGCTGCCGCAGGACCCCGCCGGGACCAGCGAACACCGGCCGATCACCGAACTCCTCGCGCCCGGAGCCCTGTTCATGAAGAACCGGGGCGCGGGCGTGCCCGCCGACAAATGGGTGCGGGTGGAGACGGCCACGCTGTCCGACGGGAACCTGGTGACCGGTGGGGCCACCGATCCGTTCGCCGCCGCCGAGGTGCTGCGGGGGACGCGGACGGCGACGTACGTGGGGCGGACCGAGGTGGCCGGGACGGCGGTACGGCACTACCGGGGGACCGCCGACCTGGCGGTCGCCGCGCGGGACGCGTCGGCGGGCGGACGGGACTCGCTGCGGGCGGCGGCCAAGGGGTTCGCCACCGCCCGGGTGCCGTTCGACGCGTATCTGGACGACGAGGGGCGCATCCGCAAGGTGCGGCACCGGTTCAGCTTCGTCAACGGCCGGGGGACGGAAGAAGGGCGGGAAACGGAAGAGGGGCGGGGCGGGCAGGCCGGGCGGGACGCGCGGGGCGGGCACGGCGGGCCGGGCGGGCGGCGGGGCGAGGCCGTCGCGGTCGCCTCCACGACGCTGCTGTACGACTTCGGCGCACCCGTCGACGTGCGGCTGCCGGCGCCGGGCGACATCTACGCCGGCCGGATCGCCGAGGACTGAACGCGCTCGGCGGGCGTCGGCGGCGGCGTCGTCTCACCCGCTCTTCGGCGTTTTTGCCGGTATTCGTGCGGGTTCACAGGGTTCTGAGGTGTTCCGGGGCTCTTCGAGAAGAAGATTTCGGCCACCGGGGCACAAGGACTAGCCCGTCCGTGCCATGCGCACGGTGTATAGCGCTCCCTACTCTAGGAAGCCGGTGACGGCAGGGACGAGGTGATGCGCGTGGCTCCGGGCGGCGGTACGGCAGTTCAGGACCACGTGGCCCTCGCCGAGATCGAGCTGTGCGGGGAGCTGATCATCGCGGCCTCGGCGGCGGGCGGGGAACGGCTCAGCATGGAGAGCATCGACCTCGTGCTGCGGGTGGGCGAGGAGCCCGAGGCCGGCGGCGGTCGGGGCGGGTCCGGCGGGTCAGGTGCGCAGTAGGCGGGCGATCGCCTTCGTCGCCTCCTCCACCTTCGCGTCGATCTCGTCACCGCCCCTGAGCGCCGCGTCGGCGACGCAGTGGCGCAGGTGCTCCTCCAGGAGTTGCAGCGCGAACGACTGAAGGGCCTTGGTGGACGCCGACACCTGGGTGAGTATGTCGATGCAGTAGGTGTCCTCGTCCACCATGCGTTGCAGGCCGCGGATCTGGCCCTCGATGCGGCGCAGGCGCTTGAGGTGCTCGGCCTTCTGGTCGTGGTAGCCGTGGACCGCCGCGACGGCGGGCCGGCCGGTTTCGGCCACCGCGCCGGATTCGGGGGTGGAGCCCGGCTCGGGGGCGGAGGGGGCTTTCGCGCCGGCCTCGGTGGTCGTCATCGTGTCCTCCAGCGCTCCAGCTCCCGACATATACCCCTACTGGGTATATCCTACCGAACTTTCGGGGGCGGACGGCCGGCGGCCGCACTCCGTCGGTCGCCCCCCTGCCGGTCTCCCCGCGCGATGGGCGACACTGTTGGACGGCCCATTAGCCGTGGCCGGATGATGCGCCTAGCATCAGCCTGACCGAAACCGATGCATCTTGAGGACCCCACGTGCGCTTTCGTCTGACCCCCAGGGAGACGAGCTTCTACGACATGTTCGCCGCGTCCGCGAACAACATCGTCACGGGCTCGAAACTCCTGATGGAACTCCTCGGGGCGGACACCTCCGCCCGGGCCGAGATCGCCGAGCGTATGCGGGCCGCGGAACACGCAGGTGACGACGCCACGCACGCGATCTTCCACCAGCTGAACTCCTCGTTCATCACGCCCTTCGACCGCGAGGACATCTACAACCTCGCGTCCTCCCTCGACGACATCATGGACTTCATGGAGGAGGCCGTCGACCTGGTCGTCCTCTACAACGTGGAGGAGCTGCCCAAGGGCGTCGAGCAGCAGATCGAGGTGCTGGCGCGGGCGGCGGAGCTCACGGCCGAGGCCATGCCGAACCTGCGCACCATGCAGAACCTCACCGAGTACTGGATCGAGGTCAACCGGCTCGAGAACCAGGCCGACCAGATCCACCGCAAGCTGCTCGCGCATCTCTTCAACGGCAAGTACGAGGCCATCGAGGTGCTCAAGCTGAAGCAGATCGTGGATGTGCTGGAGGAGGCCGCCGACGCCTTCGAGCACGTGGCCAACACGGTGGAGACCATCGCGGTCAAGGAGTCCTGAACCCTTCATGGACACCTTTGCTCTGGTCGTGACCATCGGCGTCGCGCTCGGATTCACCTACACCAACGGCTTCCACGACTCGGCGAACGCCATCGCCACGTCCGTGTCCACCCGGGCGCTGACGCCGCGGGCGGCGCTGGCCATGGCCGCCGTGATGAACCTCGCGGGCGCGTTCCTCGGGAGCGGCGTCGCGCACACCGTCAGCAAGGGCCTGATCGAGACGCCCGACGGGTCCAAGGGGATGGGGATCCTGTTCTCGGCGCTCATCGGGGCGATCGTCTGGAACCTCGTCACCTGGTACTTCGGGCTGCCCTCGTCGTCGTCGCACGCGCTGTTCGGCGGGATGGTGGGGGCCGCGCTCGCGGGCGGCACGGACGTGATCTGGTCCGGGGTGATGGACAAGGTCGTCATCCCGATGTTCCTCTCGCCGATGGTCGGACTCGTCGTCGGTTACCTCGTGATGACGGCCATCCTGTGGCTGTTCCGGCGGTCCAACCCGCACAAGGCGAAGCGGGGCTTCCGCATAGCGCAGACCGTCTCCGCGGCGGGCATGGCGCTGGGCCACGGTCTCCAGGACGCGCAGAAGACGATGGGCATCGTGGTGATGGCGCTGGTCATCGGCGATGTGCAGGGGGCGGACGATCCGATCCCGGTCTGGGTGAAGATCGCCTGCGCGGTGATGCTGTCGCTGGGGACGTACGCGGGCGGCTGGCGCATCATGCGCACGCTCGGGCGGAAGATCATCGAGCTTGACCCGCCGCAGGGGTTCGCCGCGGAGACGACGGGGGCGTCGATCATGTTCACGACGGCGTTCCTGTTCAAGGCGCCCATCTCGACGACGCATGTGATCACCTCGGCGATCATGGGTGTCGGGGCGACCAAGCGGATCAACGCCGTGCGGTGGGGAGTCGCCAAGAACATCGTGCTCGGCTGGTTCATCACCATGCCGGCGGCCGCGCTGGTGGCGGCGTGCGCGTTCTGGATCGTGGACCTGGCGTTCCTGTAGGCCGGGCCGGTCCACTCACCCGCCTCACCCGCCCTTGCGCCCCGCCTTCGCCCCCCGTCCCGGCGGTGACGGCATGAGCCCGCCCCCTGTGTGACAGGGGGCGGGCTCTCGGGCCTCGCGGCGGCACCGCCATGCAGCACCGCGAGGGGCTCGGGTCAGCCGAAGCGGCCGGAGATGTAGTCCTCCGTCGCCTGGACGGACGGGTTGGAGAAGATGCGTTCCGTGTCGTCCAGCTCGATCAGGCGGCCGGGCCGGCCGACCGCCGCCAGGTTGAAGAACGCCGTGCGGTCCGAGACGCGGGCCGCCTGCTGCATGTTGTGCGTCACGATGACGATCGTGAAGCGCTCCTTCAGCTCGCCGATCAGGTCCTCGATGGCGAGGGTGGAGATCGGGTCGAGGGCCGAGCAGGGCTCGTCCATCAGCAGGACCTTCGGCTCCACGGCGATCGCGCGCGCGATGCACAGACGCTGCTGCTGCCCGCCGGACAGGCCCGCGCCGGGCTTGTTCAGGCGGTCCTTGACCTCGTTCCAGAGGTTCGCGCCCCTGAGGGACTTCTCGACGACGTCCGCGAGGGCGGACTTCTTGTGCTCGCCGTTCAGCCGGAGACCCGCCGCCACGTTGTCGAAGATCGACATCGTGGGGAACGGGTTCGGCCGCTGGAAGACCATGCCGACCTCGCGGCGCACCGACACCGGGTCCACGCCCGCGCCGTACAGGTCCTCGTCGTCCAGGAGCACCTTGCCCTCGACGCGGCCGCCGGAGGTCACCTCGTGCATCCGGTTCAGCGTGCGCAGGAACGTCGACTTGCCGCAGCCGGAGGGGCCGATGAACGCCGTCACCGAACGCGGCTCGACCGTCATCGAGATGTCCTCGATCGCCTTGTGGGATCCGTAGTGGGCGGTGAGCCCGCTCACGTCGATTCGCTTGGCCATGTCTCTCGTCTCACTTCCCGGTCGTATCGATCAGTCGCTGTGGCCGCTTCAGCGACCAGGCCGCGCGGCGGAAGCCGCACGGTGTCGTCAACGGGGGGCCTTCCAGCGGGCGATGCCGCGAGCCGCCAGGTTCAGGATCATCACGAACGCGATCAGCGTGAGCGACGCCGCCCAGGCGCGGTCGTAGGCCGCCGTGGAGCCCGCGCTCTGCGCGTACTGCTGGTAGATGTACAGCGGCAGCGACGCCTGCGCGCCCTCGAAGGGGTTCGCGTTGATGAACGGGTTGCCGAAGACCAGGAGCAGGACCGGGGCCGTCTCGCCGGCGATGCGGGCGATCGCCAGCATCACGCCGGTGATGATGCCGCCGACCGACGTCGGGACGACCACCTTGAGGATGGTGCGCCACTTGGGGACGCCCAGGGCGAGCGACGCCTCGCGCAGCTCGTTCGGGACGAGCTTCAGCATCTCCTCCGTCGAGCGCACGACCACCGGCATCATCAGGATCGCCAGCGCCAGCGAGCCCGCGAAGCCGAAGGGCCGCATGTCCAGCATCAGCATCAGGCTGAGGATGAACAGGCCCGCCACGATGGAGGGGATGCCGGTCATGACGTCGACGAAGAACGTGACCGCCTTCGCCAGACCGCCCCGGCCGTACTCCACCAGGTAGATCGCCGTCAGGATGCCGACCGGGGCGCCGATCGCGGTGGCGAGGCCGACCTGCTCCAGGCTGCCGAGGACGGCGTGGTAGATGCCGCCGCCCGGCTCGCTGTCCGCGACCACCCCCATGGAGTGGGTGAGGAAGTAGACGTCCAGGACCTTCACGCCGCGCTGGACCGTCGTCCACAGGAGGGACACCAGCGGGACGACCGCCAGCAGGAACGCCGCCCAGATCAGGTTCGTCGCGATCCTGTCCCTGGCCTGGCGGCGGCCCTCCACCTTCGCGGTGATGCCGTAGGTGCCGGCGATGAACAGGACGCCGGCGATCAGGCCCCACTGGATCCTGCTGTCGAGGCCGCCGGCGAGGCCGACGACGGCCGCGAGGGCGAGCGAGCCGGCCGCGACGGCCCACGGGGACCAGGACGGCAGGACGGCGCCTTGGAGCGTGCCGGGGCTCTTGCCGGCTCCTGTGCTTGCGTGGCTCATGCGTCGGCCCCCGAGTACTCCTTGCGGCGCGCGATGATCAGGCGTGCCGCGCCGTTGACCAGCAGCGTGATGACGAACAGGACCAGGCCGGAGGCGATGAGCGCGTCCCGGCCGAACTCCGTCGCCTCGTTGAACTTGCTGGCGATGTTCTGGGCGAAGGTGCCGCCGCCGGGGTTCAGCAGGCTGGCGTGGATGTCGAAGTCGGGGGAGAGGACGGTGGCCACGGCCATCGTCTCGCCGAGGGCGCGGCCGAGGCCGAGCATCGAGGCGGAGATCACGCCGGAGCGGCCGAAGGGCAGCACCGACATGCGGATGACCTCCCAGCGGGTGGCGCCCAGCGCCAGCGCCGCCTCCTCGTGCGTCTGCGGGACCTGGCGGAAGACCTCGCGGCTGACGTTGGTGATGACCGGCAGGATCATCACGGCCAGCAGGACGCCCACCGTGAGCATCGAGCGCGGGGCGCCCCGGTCCCAGGAGAAGACGCCGGTCCAGCCCAGGTAGTCGTCCAGCCAGCCGAACAGGCCCGCCATGTGGGGCACGAGGACGAGGGCGCCCCAGAGGCCGTACACGATGGAGGGGACGGCGGCGAGCAGGTCGATCACGTACGCGACGGGGCCGCTCATGCGGCGCGGCGCGTAGTGGGTGATGAAGAGGGCGATCGCGACGGCGACGGGGACCGCGATGGCCATCGCGATGACCGACGAGACCACGGTGCCGAAGGCCAGCACCGCGATGCCGAACCTCGGCGGGACGAGGCTGGTGTTCCACTCGAAGGCGGTGAGGAAGTTCGCCTCGTCCTCGCTGATGGCCAGGCAGGCCCGGTAGGTGAGGAAGACCGCGATCGCGGCCATGATCGCCAGCAGGAGGATGCCCGAGCCGCGGGAGAGACCGAGGAAGACGCGGTCACCGGGGCGGGTGGCGCCGCGTGCCGCGCGCTTCTGCTCCGGCGACAGGGGCGGCGGGGGCGGCGGGGGAGCCGGGGGTGAGGGAGCCGGGGTCGTGGTGGTCGGGGTCGTGGTGGTCGGGGTTCGGGGAGGCGGGGTGTCGGACGTGTCCGTCTGCCGCGTCGTCATGTCCATGGGGATCTCCGGTCTGCGGAGCCGCCGGCGGGTGTGGGCGGCTCGGGTGGGGCCGGATCGCGCGTGGCCCCTGGCGGCGGTGCACCGGACGGGTGCGGTCCGCGCCGGGTCCCCCGGCCGGACCGCACCCTTCGGATCAGCTCAGGCCCTCGATGGTGGTGCGGACCTTGGAGATGACGGTGTCGGGGATCGGCGCGTAGTCGATGCCCGAGAGGATGCCCTGACCCTCGGCGCCGGCGATGTAGCGCAGGAACGCCTTGGTCGCGGGCAGGGTGTCGGCCTTGTTGCCCTTGTCGCAGACGATCTCGTACGTGACCAGGGTGAGCGGGTAGGCACCGTCGGCCTTGGTGGTGTAGTCCAGCTTCAGCGACAGGTCGCTGCCCGTGCCGACGATCTTCGCGGCGGCGACGGCCTTGGTGGCGCCGTCGGAGGAGGGCTTGACCGGCGCGGCGGCGCCCGTGGCGACGGCGACCGTGCCCAGACCGTCCTTGGCGTAGGACAGCTCCATGTAGCCGATCGCGCCGTTGGTCTGCTTCACGCCCTGGGCGACGCCGGAGGAGCCGGCCGCGGCCTGGCCGCCCTTGGCCTGCCAGGCCTTGCCGCCGGAGTACTTCCAGTCGTTCGGGGCGGCGGCGATCAGGTACTTGGTGAAGTTGTCCGTCGTGCCCGACTCGTCGGAGCGGTGGTACGGCTGGATCTTCAGGTCGGGAAGCTTCGCGCCCGGGTTGAGCTTGGCGATCGCGGCGTCGTTCCAGTCGGTGATTTTGCCGTCGAAGATCTTGGCGATCGTCGCGGCGTCGAGGACGAGGCCGTCCACGCCGGAGACGTTGTAGGCGACGGCGATCGGGCCGGCCACCATCGGCAGGTCGATGCCCTGGCCGCCCTTGCACACCGACTTGGAGGCGGCGACGGCGTCGGGCTTGAGCGCGGAGTCCGAGCCGGCGAAGGCGACCTGGCCCTGCGTGAACGCGGTGACGCCCGCGCCGGAGCCGGAGCCCTTGTAGTTGACCTGGACGCCGGGGCAGGCCTGGGTGAAGTTCTTCACCCAGGCGTCGATCGCGTTCTTCTGCGCGGAGGAGCCGTCCGCGAGGAGCTGGCCCTTGGCGTCGTCGCACTTGACGGACCCGGCGGCCGCGGTCGCGGAGGAGTCGCCGCCGCTGTTCGACCGGGAGCCGGTGTCGTCGGAGCCGCACGCCGTGAGGGCCAGGGCGCCGGAGACGGCGAGAGCACCGAGGGAGAGAGCCCGCCGGTTCATGCGCTGAAGCTTCACTTGGGGAAGGTCCTTCCAGGAGCCGCCGTCCTGAATCCGGCGGCGTGCGGAGTGTGCGAAGTTCGGGTGGTGCGAGTGCTGCCATTGCTGCTGTTGCGTGCCGCTTGGTCGCGAGCCGCACCGCGTAAGGCCGAAATTAGGCAGATCAGGTGAAGGCGCTCACGGGCACGAATGAACGGCGGGTGAATCCCTGGGGACGGTGCGGTTAGGGCCCGTCGGTCCGGTTGAGCAGGGCGAGCGGCGGGCGGGACGGCAGGCCCGGCAGGCCCGGCAGGCCCTGGGGCACGGAAACGCGCGCACGCCGAGGACATGGGGAGCCTGCGTCGTCGGCGGACCGGGGGGAGGGGAGGGGGGAGCCCGCGGCCTCGGTGGACCTGGGGTGCGGCGGACCTGGGGTGCGTGGGGGAGCGGCGGCCCGGGCGGCCTCGGCGGCCGTCAGGCCGGGTGCAGGACGTGCAGCAGGGCGTCCAGGAGGTATCGGTCCCTCGGCTGGGTGAGGCGGTCGCGGGCGGCGGGCGGGGACAACCAGAGGAGGCGGTCCACCTCGTCGTTCGGGGTGAACGTCCCCGCGACGGCTTCGGCGGCCCAGTAGCGGACCTCCTTGGGCCGGCCGTTCGCCTCGTACTCGACGGTCGGCAGGGGCGCGCCGGGGACGGCTCGGTGGCCCGTCTCCTCCTCGACCTCGCGCAAGGCGCCCGCGAGGGCGTCCTCACCACGTTTCAGCTTGCCCTTGGGGTGCGACCAGTCGTCGTACTTGGGACGGTGCACGAGACACACCTCGAGCGTGGCGTCCACCGGGGACCGTCGCCACAGCACACACCCGGCCGCGTGGACGACGGCGTCCTCGTCGGGGTTTCCCGCAGTGCTCATCTCGTTCTCACCGCCCGTCCGGTCAGGGTGTGCCGGCGGCGCCGGCGATCTGCTTCCGCCACGTCCGCTGGAAGGCGTACCGCGCCGCCTCCACCTCGTGGCGCTGGTCGGCGTGGAGCACGCCGAGCGCGTACGCCGTCGCGGGGGCGATCCGCGGGGTGCGGGCCGCCCGGGCCGCGGCCGACGCCGCCTCCGACGCGTCGCGGTGCCGGTCGAGGGCCTGGCCCGCGGTGAGCAGCCGGACGTCCAGGGGGGCGCCGGCTCCGTGGACGGCCTCGCAGGCGTACCGGTGCAGCCGCAGGAGCAGGCGGACCTGGTGCCAGGGCGCGTCCTGCGGGTGCGGGGACGGGTCCGCGGAGAGGCCCTGGACCAGGGCCTCCGCGTTGTACGGGCTGCCCGCGGTGATGAGCGGCAGCGCGGCGACCGCGTCGGCGAGACGTTCCTCCGCCGCCAGCGCCAGGAGCCGCAGGTCGGTGGTGTGGGCGGCCGGTGCGAGGGGGACCTCGCTGGCGAGGACGGCGACCTTGTCGGCGACGGCGTGGAAGCGGGCGGAGCCGAGGGCCTGGAGCGCGGCGGAGTGGGCCCGGGCGCGGGCGAGGGTGAGCTGACGGTCCAGGAGGGCGCCCGCCTTCGCCGGGCCCGCGGCGAGGTTGCCGCTGCCGCGGGCCTGGGCGGCCGAACGGGCCCCGGCACGGCCGCCGGCGCCCGCCGTCCGGCCGGGCGCACCGCTCGCCGGTTCCTGGGCGGGTACGAAGGCTGGTGCTGGTGCTGGTGCTGGTGCTGGTGCGGATGCCGGCGCCGGTACGGGTACCGGCAGGTGGGCGGGCGTGCCGCGGGTCGTCATGGCCGGGGGCGGCGTCTGCGCGGAAGGCGGCGCGCTCGCGGGCGCGGAGGGAGGCGCATGGGGAGGCCCGACCGGAGGTGAGGAAGGAGGCGCGAACGGCGGCGGGGAGGGTGGCGCGGTCGGAGCCGTGGGGGAAGGCGCGGGGGAAGGCTCGGGGGCCGTGCCCGACAGCCGGTTCAGTGCCAGCAGCAGCCGCTCCAAGCGGGCCCCGTACGCCTGCTCCAGTGCCAGCGTGTCCGACAGCCAGACCAGTTCGGTCCGGATCTCCTCCGCCCACTCGGGGTCGAGGAGAGGGCGGAAGGTGTGCAGGGCGCCGGTGATGCGGCGGGCCGAACGGCGCAGGGCGCGCACGGCGTCCACCCGGTCCGGGGGCGGTCCGCCGGCCGGGCCGGCGTCCCGCGCGCGCGGGTGCGCCCGGCCGGCGCCGGGGTCCCACGCGCGCGCGTGCGACGGGCCGTGCGACGCGGCGCTTCCCGCCTCCCGGTGCAGGCGCAGCGCGCGGAGGAACTCCGTGGCCTGGGCCCGGAGGTAGCCCGCGAGGACGTCCCCCGTCGTCGCGGGCCCGGCCGCGGGGCCGGTCAGGTCAGGGTGTCGCTGGGCCACGCCGGCGCCTCCGGGCGTCTATGAGCATCTCCTGGACGTTGCGCAGGGGGCTGCCGTCCGCGTCGGTCGAGTGCCGGGTCCATTCGCCGTCCGGGCCGAGGTGCCAGGAGGCGGTGCCGTCGGACATGCCGGTCTCCAGCAGCCGGTTCAGCGACGCCCGGTGGCCCGGGTCGGTGACCCTGACCAGGGCCTCGATACGGCGGTCGAGGTTGCGGTGCATCATGTCGGCGCTGCCGATCCACACCTCGGGCTCCCCGCCGTTGCCGAAACCGAAGACCCGGGAGTGCTCCAGGAAGCGGCCGAGGATGGAGCGGACCCGGATGTTGTCCGACAGGCCGGGAACGCCTGGGCGCACCGCGCAGATCCCGCGCACCCAGACGTCGACCGGCACGCCCGCCTGCGACGCCCGGTACAGGGAGTCGATGAGGGCCTCGTCGACGATCGAGTTGACCTTGATGCGCACATGCGCCGGCCGTCCCGCGCGGTGGTGCTGGATCTCCTTGTCGACGCGCGAGATCAGGCCGTCGCGCAGCGACTTGGGTGCGACGAGGAGGCGGCGGTAGGTCTCGCGGCGGGAGTAGCCGGAGAGCCGGTTGAAGAGGTCGGAGAGGTCCGCGCCGACCTGCGGGTCGGCGGTGAGCAGACCGAGGTCCTCGTAGAGCCGGGCCGTCTTCGGGTGGTAGTTGCCGGTGCCGACGTGGCAGTAGCGCCGCAGCGTGTCACCCTCCTGGCGGACCACCAGCGACAGCTTGCAGTGCGTCTTCAGACCGACGAGGCCGTAGACGACGTGGCAGCCGGCCTCCTCCAGTTTGCGCGCCCACTTGATGTTGGCGTGCTCGTCGAACCGGGCCTTGATCTCGACCAGGACGAGGACCTGCTTGCCGGTCTCGGCGGCCTCGATGAGCGCGTCCACTATCGGCGAGTCGCCCGAGGTTCGGTACAGCGTCTGCTTGATGGCCAGGACGTCCGGGTCGCCGGCCGCCTGCTCCAGGAACGCCTGGACGGACGTCGAGAACGAGTCGTAGGGGTGGTGCAGCAGGACGTCCCGGCTGCGCAGGGCCGCGAAGATGTCCGGCGGGGACGCCGACTCGACCTCGGCGAGGTCGCGGTGGGTGCCGGCGATGAACTTCTTGTACTTCAGCTCGGGCCGGTCGAGGCCGTGGATGCGGAAGAGGCCGGTGAGGTCGAGCGGGCCCGGCAGCGGGTAGACCTCCGCCTCGGAGACCTTCAGCTCGCGCACCAGCAGGTCGAGGACCTCGCGGTCGATGGACTCCTCGACCTCCAGGCGCACCGGCGGCCCGAAGCGGCGCCGCATCAGCTCCTTCTCCAGGGCCTGGAGCAGGTTCTCGGCGTCGTCCTCCTCGACCTCCAGGTCCTCGTTGCGGGTGAGCCGGAAGGCGTGGTGCTCCAGCACCTCCATGCCCGGGAACAGCTCCTCCAGGTGGGCGCCGATGACGTCCTCGATGGGGACGTAGCGGCCCGGGGAGCTCTCCAGGAAGCGGGACAGCAGCGGCGGCACCTTGACCCGCGCGAAGTGCCGGTGACCGCTGACCGGGTTGCGCACGACGACCGCGAGGTTCAGCGAGAGACCCGAGATGTACGGGAAGGGGTGCGCGGGGTCGACGGCGAGGGGGGTCAGGACCGGGAAGATCTGGTGCCGGAAGAGGGTGAACAGGCGCGCCTGCTCCTTCTCCGTCAGCTCGCTCCAGCGGACCAGGTGGATGCCCTCCTCCGCGAGTGCGGGGGCGATGTCCTCGTGGTAGGTCGCGGCGTGCCGGGCCATGAGCTCGCGCGAGCGCGCCCAGATCATCTCCAGCACCTCGCGGGGCTGGAGGCCGGACGCGGAGCGGGTGGCGACGCCGGTGGCTATGCGGCGCTTCAGTCCCGCCACCCGGACCATGAAGAACTCGTCCAGGTTGCTGGCGAAGATCGCCAGGAAGTTCGCCCGCTCCAGGAGAGGCGTGTCCGGGTCCTCGGCGAGTTCCAGGACGCGCTCGTTGAACGCGAGCCAGCTGCGTTCCCGGTCGAGGAAACGGCCCTGCGGGAGCTGGGGTCCGTCGTAGGGAGCCTCCTCGTAGGTGTCGAGGTCGGCATCGATGTCGGGCTCCAGATCGGAGACGACGGCAGCCACGGTGTGCGGGCGGTGCGCGGCGATCGAGCCCACGGAGGGCTGCGCGTGCTGGACCTCGGCCTGGGTGTCTGACTGGCTCATGTACCCATTCTTCCGCGCTGAGAGCGAGACAGGCGCGTCGGAACGTGCGGGCGGGATCGCGGGGGAACCTGCGGAGGGCTCGATTCCCCCGGGAGGCGGCGAAGGCTCGGGCACGGCGGGCTTCATCCGGCGAGCCTCGCAAGGCCGTCTTAACCGACGGTTACGCAGACATGGCGTGCGGGATATCGGGGGGCGGCTCCCCGGGGGCGGACGGGGGCGGACGGACGGGGCCTGGGGGGTCGGACGGCGGGTGAGGCGAGGACTGGCCTGGGGGCGGGGTGGGGAGGTCGAGGCCCGGCCGGATGCGGTGGCGCGTGCGGAAAGCAGGGTGCGGGCGTGCGGAAAACCGGGCGCGGAGGGTGCGGAAAACCGGGCGCGGAGGGTGCGGAAAACCGGGAGCGCGGGGTGCGGAGAGGGGGGCGGGGCGGCCGGTCGGAAAAGATCGTGGGCGGAAGTGTGAACCGAGCGGCGGGGCTCGTCCGATGAGGAGATGTGAGCGAAACGAGAAGCGACGGGGAGCTGCTGCGGGCCATCGCGGCGGACCGGGACCGTCATGCCTTCGAGGAGCTGTACCGGCGGTACGCCCCATGGCTGACCGCGCGCATGCGCGGCCGGTGCGCCGACGCGGCGATAGTCGACGACGTCGTCCAGGAGACGTTCCTCGCCGTGTGGCGCGGCACGGCCCGCCACCGTGAGCAGGGCTCCTCCGACGCGGCCGGCTGGCTGTGGCGCATCGCCTCGCGTCGTCTGGTGGACGCCGTGCGCGGGGACGGGGCGCGTGGCCGGCTGCGGCAGACGCTGGCCCGGCTGCGCCATCGCGACGAGGCCTCGGCGGAGGAACGCGTGCTCGCGGGAGTCGAGCACGGTGATCTCGCCGGGGCCCTCACCCGCCTCTCGCCGGAGCTGCGTGCCGTTCTCCAGGCCACCGTCATCGACGGGCTCACCACCCGGGAGGCGGCCGTGCTGCTCGGCATCCCGCCCGGCACCGTCAAGACGCGGGCCCTGCGTGCCCGCAAGCAACTGCGGGAGGCGCTGGCATGAGGCGGTACGTGTGCGGAGCGGGTCTGCGCGTCCGCGTGGGCGACGAGCGGTCGAGGGAGGTCATGGCATGACGTGGCACGTGGCGGAGGACGACCTGCGCGCCTACGCGCAGGGTGAGCTGGCACCACCCCTGCTGTGGTCCGCCGACGCCCATCTCACCGGGTGCGCCCTGTGCCGGGCCCGGCTCGCCGAAGCCGTCGACCCGGTCGCCCTGGACGCCGCCTGGGAGCGGCTGGACGCCGAGCTGGACGCGCCGCGGCCGGGCCCGGTCGAGCGGCTGCTGACGCGGCTCGGCGTGGCCGACCACACCGCGCGGCTGCTCGCCGCGACACCGGTGCTGCGTCGCTCCTGGCTGCTCTCGGTGCTGTTCCTGCTGGTCACGACGGTGCTGGCGGTGCGCGTGGCGGATCGGCCGACGCTGTTCCTCGCGCTCGCCCCGCTGCTCCCGCTCGCGGGGGTCGCCCTGTCCTACGGGCCGTCGCTCGACCCGACGTACGAGATGGCGGTGGTCGCCCCGCTGCACGGCTTCCGGCTGCTGATGATCCGCACCGTGGCGGTGCTCACCGCGGGGCTGGTCTGCAACGGCCTGGCGACGCTGGCCCTTCCGGCGTACGGGCTGCTGGCCCTGGCCTGGCTGCTGCCGGCGCTCGCCCTGACGGCCACGGGGCTCGCGCTGAGCGCCCGGCTGGGTTCGGTCCTCGCGCCGACCCTGGTCGGCGGGGGATGGCTGACGCTGCTGGTCTTCACCGGGAACCAGACGCGGGCACACGACACGCTCGCCCCGTTCACGGCCGGGGGCCAGGCGGCCGCGGCGGCGGTGACGGCCCTCGCCGCCCTCCTGCTCTACCAGGGCCGGGACCGCTTCGACGCGCGTCCCCTGGGCGGCTTCCACAACGGCGGCGCCGCATGACCCGCCCCCCGGGCCCCGGCCCCGATCCCGGTTCAGGCGCCGATCCCGGTTCCGGTGCTGAACCCGGCCTCGATCCCGGTTCAGGCGCCGAACGGGGTTCCGTCCCCGGCTCCGGTGCCGGTCCAGATCCCGGCCTCGGCCCCGGCACCAAACCCGTTCCCACCCCCGGCCCCGCCCCCGCTTCCGGTGCTGAACCCGGGTCCGGCCCCGTTTCCCCACCCGCCTCCGCCCCCGTCCCCGCCTCCGTTCCTCAACCGGATTCCCAGGAGCCTCACATGACCACCGCATCCGTCTCGGGACCCGTTCCGGAGCCCGGTCCGGAGCCCGTTTCCGGGGCGACCGGGCCCGCCGCCGGGTCCGCCGCCGGACCTGTCACCGGGCACGGCGGCCGTGGCGCCTCGGGTCCCGCCACCCTCACGGCCACCGACCTGTCGCTGCGCTTCGGCGCGACCCGGGCCCTCGACGGGGTCTCACTCCGGCTGCGCAGGGGCGTCACGGGTCTGCTGGGTCCCAACGGCGCGGGAAAGACGAGCCTGTTGCGGGTGCTGGCCACGGCCGTCCCGCCCGGCGGCGGCCGGTTCACGGCCCTCGGCCATGATCCCGGCACCGCCTCCGGACGACTCGCCCTGCGCCGCACGCTCGGCTATCTGCCGCAGAACCCCGGCTTCCACACGGACTTCACGGCCTTCGACTTCGTGGACTACGTGGCGATCCTGAAGGAGCTGACCGACCGCTCCGCCCGGTTGCGCGAGGTGCGGCGCGTGCTGGACGCCGTCGACCTCTCCGACGTGCGCGGGACCCGCATCAAGCGGCTGTCCGGCGGCATGCGTCAGCGCGTCGCCCTGGCCGCGGCCCTCGTCGGGGACCCCGGCTTCCTGGTGCTGGACGAACCGACCGTGGGTCTCGACCCCGAACAGCGGATGCGTTTCCGGGAGTTGATCGCCGAGGCGGGCGAGGGCCGCACGGTGCTGCTGTCCACGCACCTGACGGAGGACGTGGCGATGCTCTGCCACCGTGTGGTGGTGCTGGCCCGCGGCCGGGTCCGCTTCGAGGGCGCTCCGGCCGAGCTGACCGCCCGCGCGGCGGGCCGGGTATGGAGCAGCGCCGAACGCGACCCCGGCGCTCTGGCAGGCTGGCGCACCGGCACCGGCGCCTTCCGGAACGTGGGGGACCCCCCGAAGGGCGCCGACCTGCTGGAACCCACCCTGGAGGACGGGTACCTGCTCGCTCTCGACGCCGACGGCGACAGTGCGGCGGTGACGGCATGAGCGCGGCGACCATGACGACCACCGAGCCGGCGACGGCGTTCGCCGAGCCCGCGCGCGAGGGGCACCGCGTCCGGGCCGTCCTCGCCCTCGCCCGGTTCGAGGTCCGGGAACTGCTGCTTCAGGTTCCGCTGCTGCTGACCTTCGCCCTCTACGTCGGCTTCGTGGCCCTGCGGCTCATGCACCGGGACGGCATGGACGACTATCCCGTCCTCAACACCGTCGACCGGCAGACCCAGGCGGAGCCTCTGCTGTTCGCCGTCGCCGTGTTCATCTGCTGCAACGCGGCCGCGCTGCGCTCCCGCAAGAGCCAGACGGTGCAGCAGTTCGACGTCCTGGCGATGGAGCCCTGGCGGCGCACCCTCGCCCATGTGCTGTCCGTGGTGCCGTTCGCGGCGCTCACCGCGCTCGTCGTCGCGGTCGAGTTCGCGCGGGAGGCGCTGAAGCCCGGCGCGATCAGCCACGGCTCGGTGGGGGAGCTGGCCGTCGCGCCCCTGACCGTGCTGCTGGCCGGTGTCCTGGGAGTGCTGCTGGCCCGTCTGCTGCCGTCCTCCTTCGTTCCCATACTGCTCTCGATCCCCCTCTACCTGCTCTTCGTCCTCGCCTCCGCAGCGGAGGACTCGGGCCGGTGGGCGGGCTGGCTCTCACCGTTCCTCTTCGTCGTCCAAGGCGGCGGCGACCCGGTGCCCAGCGATCTGCTCGGCCGCCCGGCCGGCTGGCACGCCCTGTACGTGACGGGTCTGTGCGCGGTGCTGACCTGCGTGGCGCTGCTGCGGTCCGGCGGCCGGACCCGGGCCGTCTGGGCGGCTGCCGTCCTCGCGCTGGCAGTGACCGTGACCGGTGCGGTCGGCCAGTACCCGCGCGACGCGAAGGCGTTGGACACGGCCCGCGAAACGGCGGCCGCCACCCCGCAGAAGGTCCAGTCGTGCGAGCGGCGCGGCCGCTCGACCTACTGCTCCTTCGACGAGTGGAGCGGTGTGCGTTCCGAATGGGCCGAGGTCGTCGACCGCGTGCAGTCCGCGGCCGGCGGCACGGCTGCCGGGGCACGCCTGACGATCCGCCAGCGTGTCTACATCGACGACCAGGTGGAGGTCGACGGAGCCCTCACGCCCTCCACCACGCCGGGCGAGGTGACCGTCGGCACCCGCTGGGGCGGCAACCGCGTCCCCGAGTTCGCGGTCGGCGCCGCCGTCGTCCTGGTAGGGGGCAGGGAGGACATGACGACGCAGGACCTCTGCGACGACGCGCGTGCGGTGACCGTCATGTGGCTGGTCCTGAGCACCGACCCCACCCCGACGGCGACCTTCCAGAACGTGCGGCTCGACGACAGCCTCAGCGGCCCGGCCGTCGTCCTGGCCCCGACGAACGGAATGAGCCTGACGGGCCCGCAGACGACGGTCCTCCAGGAACTGCTGAAGCGTCCGCGTGCGGCGATGACGGCACGCGTCAAGGCCCACTGGGCGCAGCTGACGTCTCCGCGCACGACGACCGCGCAGGCGGCGAGGCTCCTGGGCGTCGAGGTGCCCAAGGAGGCGGAGAAGTGCGAGGAGTAGGCGAGGCACGCGGAGCCGACGAAGCGCGAGGAGTAGGCGAGGCACGCGGAGCGGACGAAGCGCGAGGAGTAGGCGAGGCACGCGGAGCCGACGAAGCGCGGGAAGTGGACGAAGCGCGGGAAGTGGACGAAGCGCGGGAAGTGGACGAAGCGCGCGGAGCGGACGAAGCGCGGGACGAAGCGCGCGGAGCGAACGAAGCGTGCGGAGCGAACGAAGCGGGAGTGGACCAAGCGCGGGAAGTGAGCGCGGTGCGCGGAGGGGGCGAGGTGGACGGAGAACGCACCGGGCGGCTGTGGCCGCAGCTCGTGCCGTACGTGCTGCGCTCCGCCCGTACGACGCCGCTGCTGGTGGCGGGGGCGGTCGGGTGGCTGCTCGTGAGCATCCCCGCTGCCGTCTCGTCCGGTCTGCGGCTCTCCGACGCGGTGCTGCTGATCCGTGCGGGAGCGGTACTCCTCGCCGTGGGCGCGGCGTTCGTGCTGGACGACGCCGCGGCCGCCACGACCGAGGTGACGCCGGTGCCGCGCTGGCTGCCGCGCACCCTGCGCGCCGGCGTGGCCGTGGTGTCGGTGGGGCTGGGCTGGGCCGGTGTGCTGGCCGGGGGCGCCCGGGCGGTCGGGCCGGACGAGCGCGGGCTGCTGCCGTGGGGCGGGCTGACGCTGGAAGCGGCGGGGCTGCTCGCCCTCGTGCTGGCGCTCGCCGCGCTGGGACTGCGCCGCACCGCCGGGAGCGGCGGCGGTGCCCTCGCGACGCCCGGAGTTCTGCTCGCCGTCGTCCTCGCCGTGCTGGCTCCGCTGCCCGAGTGGTCGCAGCCGTTCGCGCTGCCCTTGTCGAGGGGCTGGGACCCCTCGCGCGGGGTGTGGGCGGCACTGCTGGCGGCGGCCGCCCTGACGGTGGTCGTCCTGTTCAGGGAACCCGTCGGCCGCCGCGGCCTGCGTCTGCACCTGCGCCCGCACCCGCGCCTGCACCCGCGTCGGCCGGACGGACGGTGGAGAGGACCGAGATGACCGGAACCGGGAGGAGCGACGACTGCGACGACTGAGAGACCGAGATGGTCCTACGGCCCTCTACGCCACCCGCCAACCGCCCCGACACCCACACCCGCCCGACACCCACACCCGCCTGACGCCCACCCGCCCCCGACGCCCACACCCGCCCGACGCCGACACCCGCCCCGCCGCCTCCGCCCCCCGGCTCACGTTTCCGAGCGGTACATCAGGTCCGTTTCGTGGGTGACGAAGCCCAGGCGTTCGTACACCGACACCGCCGCCTTGTTGTCGGCGTCGACGTACAGCATCGCCGTGGGGAGTTCCTGCGCGGCGAGGTGGCGCAGGCCGATCGTGGTGAGGGCCTTGCCCAGGCCGCTCCCCTGGGCGTCGGGGGCGACGCCGAGGACGTACACCTCGCCGAGCTGTTCCTCGGCGTGGACCTTCGTCCAGTGGAAGCCGACGAGCTGCTCGCCGCGGTGGGCGAGGAAGAAGCCGGCGGGGTCGAACCAGGGCTGGGCCATGCGGTCGTCGAGGTCGCGCTGGGTGAGGGAGCCCTGTTCGGGATGGTGGGCGAAGGAGGCGGCGTTGAGGGCGAGCCAGGCGGAGTCGTCCCGGCCGGGGACGAAGGCGCGCACGCCGACGCCCGCGGGCAGCACCGGCTCGGGCAGTGCGAGGTCGGTCAACGACCGCCGCATCTGGCGCAGTTCGCGAAACAGCGTCAGTCCGAGGACCTGGGCGAGGTGGCGGGCGGCGGAGTGGCCGCCGTGCGCCCAGACCCGCAGCCGTTTGCCGGAGGCGGCGAGCAGGGCCGAGCCGAGGGCCCGGCCGTGCCCGTGGCCGCGGTGGGAGGGGTGGACGACCAGTTCGGCGGCGGGCGCCTCGACCGGGTCGGTGTCCTCCAGCTGGGCGTATCCGACGAGTTCGCCGTCGAGGGTGAGGACCAGATGACTGACGCCGTCGCGGGGGCCTCCGCGCAGTTGCAGCCGGCCCTGTTCGGACACCGCCTGCTGGCCGTCCGTCCGGGCGGCGGCCGCGAGCAGGTCGAGGACGGCCTCGGCCTGGGCGGGGGTGAGCTCGGAGTGGGTCTCGATGGAACGGGAGCCGGGGATCCGTGCGATGTCGTCGCTGGTCATGCGTACGAGGGTAAGGGGCGGACGCCGCAAAGTGGGAGCAAAGGAGGGGGCAAAGGGAAACCAGGATGTAACCATGAACCCCCTGTCGCGCTACGCGCGTTGACCTTAGGCTGCGCCGGACGGGAGCCACCTATTCCCAGCCGACCACAGGGGGGCGCATGCCAGCCACTTCCCAGCCGCACCGGGCCGACAGACCCGGCCGGCGCCGTACGTACCGTCTTGTCGCGGCCTCCGCGGTTCTCGCCACCGCCGGCGCGCTTGCCGCCGCGCTCCCGGCGGACGCCCACGAGGGCGGGCACGGCAAGCCGTCGCCGAGCCGCTACCAGGACGTGCAACTGCTGTCCTTCAACGACCTGCACGGCAACCTGGAACCGCCGTCCGGTTCCTCGGGCCGGGTCACGGAGTCGCAGGCGGACGGTACGACGAAGACGATCGACGCGGGCGGTGTGGAGTACCTCGCCACCCATCTGCGTGAGGCCCGCAAGGGCAACCCGTACTCCGTCACCGCCGCCGCCGGCGACATGGTCGGCGCCTCCCCGCTGGTCTCGGGCCTGTTCCACGACGAGCCCACCATCGAGGCGCTGAACAGGCTCGACCTGGACGTCACCTCCGTCGGCAACCACGAGTTCGACGAGGGCTCGAAGGAACTGGGCCGGCTGCAGAAGGGCGGCTGTCACCCGACCGACGGCTGCTACGGCGGCAAGAGGTTCCGGGGCGCCGACTTCCCGTACCTCGCGGCGAACGTGCTGAACGAGAAGTCCGGCAAGCCGATCCTGAAGCCGTACTGGGTGTGGAAGAAGAAGGACGTCAAGATCGGCTTCATCGGCGTGACGCTGGAGGGCACTCCGGGCGTCGTGTCGGCCGAGGGCGTGAAGGGCCTCGCGTTCAAGGACGAGGTCGAGACGATCAACAAGTACGCCAAGGTGCTCCAGAAGCAGGGCGTCAAGTCGATCGTGGCGCTGATCCACGAGGGCGGTCTGCCGGCCTCGGGTTCCTACAACTACGACTGCGACTCGCCGGGCGCGGGCGCCGGGATCTCCGGCCCGATCGTGGACATCGCGAAGAACGTCACGCCGGCGGTGGACGCGCTGGTGACGGGTCACACGCACACGGCCTACGCCTGCACGATCCCGGACCCGTCGGGCCGGCCGCGCACGGTCACGTCGGCCGCGTCCTTCGGCCGCCTCTACACGGACACCACGCTGACGTACGACCGCTACACCGGCGACATCGCGCGCACGGCGGTCCGGTCGGCGAACCACGTGGTCACCCGGACCGTCGCCAAGGCGCCGGACATGACCGAGCTGGTCTCCCGGTGGAACACGCTGGCGGCGCCGATCGGCAACCGCGCGATCGGCTACGTCACCGCGGACGTCCCGAGCACGGGCACCGAGTCGCCGATGGGCGACCTGATCGCGGACGCCCAGCTCTGGTACGGCAGGAAGCTCGACGCGGGGACGGACGTCGCCCTGATGAACCCGGGCGGTGTCCGGTCCGGTCTCACCTACGCGGCCAAGGGCGCTGAGGGCGACGGCGTGGTGACCTACGCCGAGGGCTTCACCGTGCAGCCGTTCTCCAACACCGTGAACCTCCAGGACTTCACCGGCGCCCAGCTGATCCAGGTCCTCAAGGAGCAGGTGAGCGGGGTGAACGCGAGCGCGCCGAAGATCCTTCAGCCGTCCGCCAACCTGACGTACACGCTGGACATGACGAAGGCCGGCGCGGACCGTGTCGTCACGGACTCCATCCGGCTCGACGGCGTGGCGATCGACCCGGCCGCCACCTACCGCGTCTCCACCAACAGCTTCCTCGCGGGCGGCGGCGACGGCTTCACCACGCTGGGTCTGGGCACGAACGACCTGGTGGGCGCAGACGACCTGACCGCTCTGGAGCAGTACCTGACGGCCAACTCCTCGGCGTCGGCCCCGCTGGCCCCGCCGGCGGCGAACCGGATCACCGTCGTGCAGTAGCACCACCGCACCACCGCGGTGCAGCAGTACCGCAGTTCAGCAGTACCCCCGCCGCGCACCGGCACCACGTGCACAGGCACAGCCCCCGCGCAGTCGCACACCGCGCGGGGGCGCCCCTCTCGGGGACGATGAGGCGGCCGCGTCGTGAACGCGGCCGCCTCGTCGTGTTCCTGCCCGGCGGCCGGGCGGACGTCACCGCCCCGTCACCGCCCGGTCATCGCCCCGCGGTCACCTGATGACCCAGCCGAACGCCTTGCCGCCCGCCGGGATGCCGCCCGTGCCCGGCCGGAGCACCGTGACGGTCTCGTTCGGGTCGGCGCTGTCCGTGTGCGAGACGACGTTGTTCCACGGCGCCTGGTAGACCGATCCGCCGGCCTGCGGCCCGTTCGGCATACCGATGGAGACATGCGTCGGGGACGCGTCGATGTACTGGCCCATGTGCTGGTTGGCGCCCGGCGTGCCCGGCACGCCGTTGTATCCCGCGTACAGGACGTCGTCGTGGTCGCCGGGGGCGCCCACCAGGGAGAACGTCTGCACGGAGCCCGCGCCGGCCACCGTGCCCTGGGACTCGCCGGGGACGCCGACGGCGAGCTGGAGGTCGGCCCAGCCCGGCGCGGCCCTGCCGGGGGCGAGGTTGACGGCGGCGAGGCTCTCGCCGAACCGGTCGCCGGTCTCGACGGCGCCGACCACGCTCGCCTGGTCCTGGTTGATCACCGTCTGCTGCGACCAGTCGCTGTTGGCGGGGAAGGCGAGGACGAAGACGGTGCCGCCGTTCGCCAGGTTCGTGGTGGTGCCGGACGGGACGATCGACTCGCCCGGCGCGCCCACGGCGACGATCGAGTCGCCGTTCGTGCCCTTGGGGACGATGGCGACGGACTTGCCCATCTCGTCGCCCTTCTCCGCACCGCCGGAGATCTTGTCGAGGTCCTGGTCGATGCCCGCGCGCACGACCGGCTTGGCGTTCGCGCCCGGGGTGTGGGTCAGGACGGCGAGGCCGCCCGCGTCGGCCTTGTCGCCGATGTCCTCGCCCGGTATGCCGATGACGATGTTGGTCATGTCGGCGGCGACGGCGGTGCCGACCCTGTCGCCGGTCTCAGGGGAGCCCGGCAGTCCGGCGTTCTGGGAGAGGTACAGGTTCGTGTCGCCGTGGACGTACACCACGGAGCCGGCGTCGACGACGGAGCCGACGTCCTCGCCGGGGTCGCCGATCACGATGTAGGGCTCGTCGTCGCGGGTGATGCCGGCGGCCAGGGAGTAGCCGAGCGTGTCGCCCTTCTCCTTGGCCGCGCCCTTCAGCCCGCCGGTGCCCTCGCCCTGGGCGTAGTTGTCGGAGGCGCGTCCCTTGCCCAGGCCGCCGGGGGAGCCGTAGACCACGGAGACCATGCCGACGTCGGCGATGGTGCCGGCGTCCTCGTACGGGGTGGAGACGGCGAGGTCGGTGTAGCCGTCCTTGTCGTAGTCGACGGTGGCCAGCGCGTAGCCGAAGCGGTCGCCGGGCTCGGCGCCGCCGGGCACGACGTCCTGGTCCTGGTCCAGTTCGGCGGTGCCCTTGCCGCCGCCGTAGACGACGTGGACCGCGCCGGCCTCGGCGTCGCCGCCGACAACGGCCTTGGGGTCGCCGACGGCCGTGTCCTCGGCGCCGTCGCCGTTGAAGTCGGTGAAGGGCGCGGACTCGGTGGTGGAGCGGATCCAGGCGGCGATGTCGTCGGTGCGGGTGACGACGCCGCTGGTGGAGGTCTGCGCGGGGTCGGAGCCGAAGCAGCCGCCCTGGTCGGAGCGGGAGGCGACGCCGATCAGGCCGCCGGGGGCGACGACGGGGGCGCCCGAGTCGCCGGCGCAGATCGCCGCGCCGGAGGCGCCGTGGACGGTGAGGTCGGTGGCGCCGACCTGGTCGACCAGGAAGCTGTCGCCGTGGAGCTTGAGCGGGGCCCACTCGTCCTTGGTGCGTCCGTAGCCGGTGACCGACACGGTGGAGTCCGCGGCCGGGGCGGTGGCGGCGAGGCCGGGCGCGGCGATGCCGGCGACGGGCGCGGACAGCCGGGCCAGGACCAGGTCGCGGTCGTCGCGCGGGACGAGCTGGACCACGTTGCGGACGACGCCCGCGGCGGTGGTCAGGTCGGTGCGTCCGATGGTCGCCGTGGTCTTCAGCCGGGGCGCCCCGGCGGGGATCCTGACGGAGTCGGCCGGGTTGTCCGCGAAGCAGGACGCGGCGGTGGCGAGCCACTGGGGGGCGATCAGGACCGCGGAGCATCCCTTGGCGCCGCCGCCGATGTCGAGGCGGGCGGTGTAGGCGTGGCTGGAGTCGGTCTCGGGCTTGCCGGACACGGCGTGCGCGGAGAGGAGGGGCGCGCCGATGACGGCGGCGGTCACGAGGGCCGCGAGCGCGGTGGAGCGTTTGCCTGTGGTGGTCATGTGGTGGTCGTCTTCCCCGTTCGGCGTTACTTGCTGGTGCGTATCTCGACCAGGACGAATTCCCGGCCGTCCGGATCGGCGGCCTCGCCGGCCGCCTTCCATTCGCCCCTGCCGACGTCGAGGTTCTGCGTGGCTCCGTCGGTGGTGAGCTGTACGGCGGTCTCGTGGCCGGCCTCGCCCTTCACTCCGTAGACGGAGGGGATCTCCAGGGTGAGGCGGCCGGAGGCGCCGGTGGCGCGGAAGCAGACCTTGTCGCTCCTGCGCGAGTACACCTCCAGCAGACCGGTGCCGGAGGCGCAGTCGGCGAGCGTGATGTGGCCGTCGCCGCGCTTGAGCGTGATGCCGCGCTGCGCCTTGACGGCGTCGGCGCCGGGGTAGGCGAAGTCCTCGACCGTGTAGCCGGGCGCGCCGTCGGCGGCCGGCGCCGCGTGACCGGCGGCGGTGCGGGAGGTGGGCGGGTGGTGGGAGGCGACCGGGGCCGACGCGAAGGCGACGGCTGCGGCGCAGGCGGCGGCGACCGCACCGGTGGTGATGATCCGCCGTGCGTGTTTCAAGGTGGTGGTCCCCCTGACGAGAGTTGCCGTGCGTGCTCGGTGCCCGTCCCGTCGCGGGACGGTGGCGCTACTCCGCTCACCGCCTGAAGTACGCCTGCACGTCCGCTATATGACGGCACGTCAGGCAGCATCGGAGGCCGCCGCATTCAAACAGCCGCACGGCTGCGCCGCCACTGATTTGAACGGGGGCGCGCCGCCGCCGAGGTGAACGCGGACGCCGGCCGCCCGTCCGCCGGCCGCCCGTCCGCCGTGCGGCCGGGCGGCCGGCGCCCCGTCAGGTCAGGACGCGGTGGGGGTCCAGTCCCCCAGCCAGTCCGCGACCTCCTGCTGGGCGGCCTGCGCGGCGCTCAGCTGGGGACGGTCGGTGCTCGCGGCGCCCGCTCCCGCGCCCTTGTTCTGGTACTCGGCGAACCGGTCGTCCCGCCAGGAGAAGCCGCTCATGTCGGTCCAGGGCGCGGTCCTGATCGCCGCGCTCAGCGTGCTGTTGCGGACCGTGGCCTGCGGGTCGAGGCTCGCGTCGCCGCCGGCGTGCCAGGGGCGGCCGAGGTAGAAGCTGCGGTCGGAGACGTCCCCGCCGATCGTGGTGTCGGTGATCAGGATGCCCTTGCGGCCGGCGGCGGTGCTGGGGGCGGTGACGTAGCCGGCCGAGGTGCCGTTGAAGCGCTTCTTCAGCGTGATGACGGACTTGTCGATCACGGCGGTGGCGCGGCCGAAGATGAAGTCGACGTTGCCGATCACATAGGAGTTCGTCATGTAGACGCGGCCGAGCTTGTCCTTGGAGGCGGTGTCCACCAGCAGGGTGTCCTGGTCGCCGCTGACGATGACGCCGTCCAGGAAGACCTTGTCGGCGGCGGTGCGCAGGGCGACCGCCTGGCCGGCGATGTCCTGGTGGGCGGCCTCGTCGAAGTCGTTGGAGATGGTCAGGTTGCGGGCCTGGAAGTCGTCCGCCTCGACGGCGACGGTGGCGCTGCCGCCGGTGCCGTACGTGCCGCCGCCCGGCTTGGGGGTGCCCGAGGCGTTGTTGTAGACGATCGTGGTGTCCTTGCGGCTGCCGCCGGTGCCCCGGATGGTGACGTGCGGCTTGTTGGACGGCACCTTGACCAGCTCGCGGTACGTGCCCGGCTTGACGGCGATCACGACGCGCGAGGGGTTGTTCGCGGGTACGGCGTTCACGGCGGCCTGCACGGTCGAGTACTGCCCGCTGCCGTCCTTGGCCACGGTGAGCGTGGTCGCGGCGGCGGCCTGAGCGGCGGCGCCCTTCGTCGCGGCCCCGGCCCCGGCCGTCGCCGACTTCGCCGTCGTCGACTTCGCCGTGGTCGACTTCGTGGCGGCCGTCGGCGTCGTGCCGATCGAACTGCGCGGACCGGCACCCGACTTGAGCAGGGCGGGCACGTCCGCCGCCTTGTCGAGGGTGTACGGGTAGTACGTCCTCGGGTCCCAGGCCGCGCCCGACCCGCCGCTCTCGTTCTTGCCGCTCGTGCCGGAGAGCAGGTTGCCGCGCTGGACGAGCGTGGCCGTCGCGTCCCGGACCACGGGGTTGGTCATCCCCTGGAAGTAGGAGTTCTCCAGCACCATGTTGGTCCGGCCGCGGGAGTAGTTGCCGTAGGACGACTTGATCGCCGTCCCCGCCACGTCCTCCAGGAAGTTGTTGTAGAGGTGCGCGTGCGCGACGTTGTCCGTGGAGGGATTTCGCTGCTCGGTCTCGCGGATCCAGTTGTGGTGGATCGTGATGTCGGCGGTGACGTTGTCGGTCCAGCCGATGCCGAACGCCTTGTTGTCCTGACCGAGCCTGTTCCAGGAGACGGTCAGGTACGTGGTGTCCTTGCGGCTGTCGATGAGCCCGTCGGCCATGTGCCGGATGTCGTTGTGGTCGATCCAGACGTGGTGCGCACCGTCCATCTGGATGCCGTCGTAGTCGTGCTCCTTGTCGTTCCAGACGCCCTGGTAGGCGTCCCGGATCGTCAGGTTGCGGATGATCACGTTGTGGACGCCCTGGCCGAGGAAGAACCCGCCGCCCACGATCTGCCCGGCGGTCCCGGAGCCGACGATCGTCTTGTCCGACTGGACCTTGATCTCCTTGCCGACCGGGTTCATGGTGATCGTCGCGGCGACGACGATGACGTACGGCTCGGGGGCCGTCGCGTACTTCTCCAGGTCGGCGAGGGTCTTCACGGTGACGGTCCGGCCGTCGCGGCCGCCGTAGGTGCCGTTCTGGCCCAGGGCGTGGACGGACGCGAAGCCGTCGGCGGAGGCGGTGGCCCAGTCGGGCGCGGCCGTGGTCGCGGCGGCCGCGCTGGCCTGCCCGACCGCGCCGAAGAGGCCGGGTTCCGTGCCGTAGGCGAAGGCGCCGGCGGCGATCAGGGCGAGGGGGAGACCGGCCGTGAGCGCCTTCCCGCCTCTGCGGTGACGGGGCCCGGCCGGTGCGGTCGATCCGGCCGTGCCGACCGGGGCGGGCGTCCCGGCCGGCTCCGGTGACGTGCGGCGATGCTCGCTCATGCGGCGAACCCTTCCGTGTGTGGGGGCTTGACTGCGGGGGAGTCGCCGCCCGGCGCGGGAAGGTTGCCGGAGATTGCCGAACTCGCCGGACTTCTAGGGAAGTTGCGGCGAGCCGGCGGGGGGTTCGTCCGGGGGAGGGACGGGCGCGCCCGGCAGCCGGAGCGTCGCCACCGTGCCGCCGCCGTTCGCACCGGCCAGGGTGACCTGGCCGCCGGCCTGCTCCACCGTGCGGGCGACGATCGACAGGCCGAGCCCCGAACCGGGAAGGGCGCGGGCCCCGGGCGAGCGCCAGAAACGGTCGAAGACGTAGGGGAGTTCGTCGGCGGCGATGCCGGGGCCGTGGTCGCGCACGGTCAGCGTGCCGTCCGCGAGCCGCACGTCGACCGTGCCGCCCTCGGGGCTGAACTTCACCGCGTTGTCCAGGACGTTGACCACCGCACGCTCCAGCGCGGCGGGCTCCGCCCGCGTGTACCAGGGCTCCAGCGAGGCGGTGATGGTCAGCTCCGGACCGCGCAGCCTGGCCCGGCGCAGCGCCGACTCGACGATGTCCTCGAAGGACACCACCTGCACGCGCTCGCCGCGCTGGTCGTCGGAGCGGGACAGCTCCTGAAGGTCGCCGATGAGCGCGGCCAGCTCGGTCATCTGCGCCTTCACGGAGGCGAGCAGCGCCTTGCGGTCCGCTTCGGGGATCGGACGGCCCGTCTCCTCGCTGCGGGTGAGCAGCTCGATGTTGGTGCGCAGGGAGGTCAGCGGGGTGCGCAGCTCGTGCCCGGCGTCCGCGATCAGCTGCTGCTGGAGTTCGTGGGAGCCGGCGAGGGAGGCGGTCATCGAGTTGAAGGAGCGGGAGAGCCGGGCCACCTCGTCCTCGGCGTCCTCCTCGACGGGGATCCGCACGGTCAGGTCCTCGGTCCGGGCCACGTGCTCGACGGCCTCGGTGAGCTTGTCGAGCGGCCGCAGGCCGGCCCGCGCGACGGCGAGCCCGGCGGCGCCGGCGCCGACGACGCCGATCCCGGAGACCAGGAGGAGCAGAAGGGCGAGGTCGTTGAGCGTGGACTGGGTGTTCTTCAGAGGGAGCGCGATGAGGAGGGCGGCGTTGGAGGCGCTCTGCGTGGACGGGTCGGCGACCGTGAGTCCGGGCAGGGTGAGGACGCGTACGTCGTTGCCCTCCGAGTCGGTGCCGTTGCGGAACTTCCCGTGGGTGTCGTCTCCCTGCTTGATGAGGTCCCGGTCGGCCTCGGTCACCTTGACAGACCCGACGGAGTACGGCGTCACGCAGGACCTTCCGTCCTCCGTGACCACCTGGTAGTAGGTGCTGCGCGGCGGCCCGTTGCCGGTGTCCAGCGATGTCTTCGTGGTGCAGTTGTTGACCGCGGCCTCGGCCTGGTCCTGAAGCCGCGGCATGCCCAGCGACTTCTCAAGATCGTGGTCGACCTGGTCGTACAGCTTCCCCTGCACGATGAACCAGCAGGTCACCGACACCGCCGCCACCGCGAACGCCACCGCGGCGGCGACCAGCAGCGACAGCCGGGCCCGGATGGGCAGGGCCCGGAACCTCCGTCCGACCCCGTTCACTCGGCCCCGCCCTGCCGCAGCACGTACCCCACGCCCCGCACGGTGTGCACCAGGCGTGGTTCCCCGCCCGCCTCCGTCTTGCGCCGCAGGTACATCACGTACACGTCCAGCGAGTTGGAGGAGGGCTCGAAGTCGAAGCCCCAGACCGCCTTGAGGATCTGCTCGCGGGTGAGGACCTGGCGCGGGTGCGCGAGGAACATCTCCAGCAGCGTGAACTCGGTGCGGGTCAGCTCGACCGGGCGTCCGCCGCGCGTCACCTCCCGGGTCGCGAGGTTCATGCGCAGGTCGGCGAAGGCGAGGGCGTCGTCGTCGGCCGGGGCCCCGGCGCCGGCCGACGCCGCGTAGGAACTGCGCCGCAGCAGGGCCCGCACCCGGGCGAACAGCTCGTCGAGTTCGAACGGCTTGACGAGGTAGTCGTCGGCGCCCGCGTCCAGTCCCGTCACCCGGTCGCCGACCGTGTCGCGGGCCGTCAGCATCAGGATGGGGGTGGTGTCGCCCGCGCCCCGGATGCGGCGGGCCGCCGTCAGGCCGTCCATGCGCGGCATCTGGATGTCCAGCACGACCAGGTCGGGGCGGTAGGCGATCGCCTTCTCCAGCGCGTCCGCGCCGTCCACGGCGACCTCCGTGCCGTAGCCCTCGAAGGCGAGGCTGCGCTGGAGTGCTTCGCGCACCGCCGGCTCGTCGTCGACGATCAGGATGCGCTGGGTCTCGCGGTCGCCTTCGGCGGGGCTCATGGGCGTGGATTCCTCGGGTGTGGTGGGACGACGGGAAGCCGGTCCCGCTGAACGTGCCGGACGCGTTCAGCGTCGCACGGTTCGCGTGGTGTGCGTGAAGGGCGTGGCATGGCCGGGCGGGGCGGGCCGCGGCGAGGCCGGGGGGCGGGGTCAGGCGCGCATCGCCGCGAGCCGCTTCAGCGGCACCTTGCGCTGATGCGGGCGGGCGGCCGTGGTGCGCAGGCCCATCAGCTGCGGGGCCGCAACCTCGGGCGCGCGCCGCCCGGCCGCCGTCGGCGGGTGCAGCGCGGACGCCACGTCGAGGGCCAGGGCGAGGTCGGCCGCGCCGACACCGGTCACCGTGTGCGGAACCTGCTGGATCATGACGTGCTCCCTGGCTCGGTCGGTGAGGGGTTCAGCTGTCGGATCCGCCGGCCCGCAGCGTGGCGAGGTCGGCCTTGACGGTGTTGACCGGGATGGCGAAGCCGAGGCCGACACTGCCGGCGTCGGAGGAGGACGAGTCCGCCGCGGCGGAGTACATCGCGGAGTTGATGCCGATGATGTCGCCCGCCGCGTTGATCAGCGCGCCGCCGGAGTTGCCGGGGTTGAGGGAGGCGTCCGTCTGGAGCGCCTTGTACGTCGTGGTGGACTCGCCGGTGTCCCCGTTGAACTGCCGGCCGCCGAACTGGAACGGCCAGTTGTCCCCGCCGCCGCCTTGCTGCTGCTGACCCTGGTTCTCGCCCGTGGAGACGGTCACGTCCCGGTTCAGGGCGGAGACGATGCCGCTGGTGACGGTGCCGGTCAGGCCCTCGGGCGAGCCGATCGCCACGACCGTGTCGCCGACCTTGACGCCGTCGGAGTTCCCCAGGGTGGCCGCCTTGAGTCCGGAGGCGTTCACCAGCTTGATCAGCGCGAGGTCCTTCTTGCTGTCGGTGCCGACGACCTTGGCCGTGTACGACTTGCCGTCGCTGGTCGTCACCTTGATCGAGTTCGCGCCCGCGACGACGTGGTTGTTGGTGACGATCTCCCCGTCGCCGGTGATGATCACGCCGGAGCCGGTGGAGGTCCCGTTGGCGAGCGTGGCGCCGACCTCGACGACGCTCGGGCTGACCGACTCCGCGATGGTGGCCACGTCACCCGTCTTGCCGGACGGCACCACGCTGGTGGTGGTGGACGACGAGACCACGGTGTCCTTGCCGGTCAGCTCCTGGATGCCGTAGGCCGTGCCGCCGCCTATCGCGGCCGCCACGACCGCCACGGCGGCGAGCAGCGCGAACGGGCCGCGGGCGCGCTTCTTCCTGCCGGGCGGGGTCGGCCCGGCGGCCGTCGCGCCGAACGGAGCGGCCGCGCCCCCGCCGTGCCCGTCATCCCCGCCGTGCCCGTCGCCCGCGCCGCCCGCGGTCTGCGTCTGCCACACGGCGGTGGGCTCGACCGGCGGCTGCGCGGCCGGCCGGTACGCCGGCGGGGGCGGCCACTCCCGGTTCACCGGGGCGGGGGGCACGGGAGACGCGGGGGAGGAGGCGTGCTGCCGGGCGCCCTCGTACGGGGCCTGGTACGGGTTCTCGTACTCGCCGCTGCGGCGGAAGCTCTCGGTCATGGAGAGAAGCGTGTCGCCTCACCATGAGAGCCGGCTGAGTGCTCCCTGAGAACGGGAGCAGAACCTCGTATGTCCGCCATGAACGCCGAACCGGCAGCGGGACGCCGCCTCTCAGACGCCTCTCAGACGGCTCTCGGACCGATCACGGACGGGATCACCGACGGTGATCACCGACGGGATCACGGACGGACCGCCGCCGCGGGCTGCTCGCAGCCGCAGGAGCGGCGGGCCACCAGGCGGGAGGGGAACACCCTGAGCCGCTCGCGCCGCGACCCGGCCACCCGCAGACCGTCGTCCAGGACGAGGTCGACCGCGGCGCGGGCCATCGCCGAGCGGTCCGATGCGATCGTCGTCATGGGCGGGTCGGCGAGGGCCGCTTCCTTGATGTCGTCGAAGCCGATGACCGCCAGCTCGCCGGGCACGTCGATGCGCAGCTCGCGCGCCGCGCGCAGCAGGCCGATGGCCTGGTCGTCGGTGGAGCAGAAGACGGCTGGGGGGCGGTCGGGGCCGGACAGCAGTTCCAGGGAGACGCGGTAGGCGTCGTAGCGGTTGTACGGCGCCTCGAAGAGGCGGCCCTCGGTACTGATGCCGGCCTCGTCCATGGCCCGCCGCCAGCCCTCGACGTGGTCGGAGACCGGGTCGCCGACGGAGGGGGTCTCGGCGGTGCCGCCGACACAGGCCACGTAGGCGTGGCCGTGCTCCAGGAGGTGGCGTACGGCGAGCTGGGCGCCGCCGAGGTCGTCGGTGACGACGGCGACGTCGTCGATGGCCTCGGGCCGTTCGTGCAGCAGCACCACGCGCGCGTCCCAGGCGTCGATCTCGGCGGCCGCCTGGTCGTTGAGCGCGTGGCTGACGAGGATCAGGCCGGAGACCCGCATCCCGAGGAACGCCCGCAGATAGTGGACCTCGCGCTCGGCGACGTAGTCGGTGTTGCCGACCAGCACCATCTTCCCGCGCTCGGAGGCGGCCTGCTCGACCGCGTGCGCCATCTCGCCGAAGAACGGCTGACGGGCGTCGGGGATGATCAGGCCTATGAGGTCGGTGCGCCGGGACGCCATCGCCTGGGCGACCCGGTCGGGCCGGTACCCCAGCTCCTTGATGGCGGCGAGGACACGCTCGCGCGTGGCCGGGGCGACCGGCCGGGGTCCGTTGTTGATCACGTAGCTGACGACCGCGGTGGAAGTCCCCGCCAGCCGTGCCACGTCATCGCGAGTCACCTTTGCCACGCGCGGAGTCTACGCGGATGGACCCGCTCTGGGCAGGGCGGACAAAACCTTCTCAGAGCGTGGGCAACACCCTGTCCGGACGGGTGCGGGGCTACCGGCGGGTACTAGGCGTCCGCCGCGACCTCGGCGGCGTCCTGGGCCGCCGCGTTGTCCGCATCCTCCGTCTTTGCCCGCCCGGACCGGTCCGTCCCGGCCTTCGTCTCGTCGCTCTGCCGCTCCCCTTTCTCAGGGGTAACGAATCGGTAACCGACGTTGCGGACCGTTCCGATCAGCGACTCGTGCTCGGGGCCGAGCTTGGCGCGCAGACGCCGCACGTGGACGTCGACCGTGCGGGTGCCACCGAAGTAGTCGTAGCCCCAGACCTCCTGGAGCAGCTGGGCGCGGGTGAACACCCGGCCCGGGTGCTGGGCGAGGTACTTCAGCAGCTCGAACTCCTTGAAGGTGAGGTCCAGGACCCGCCCCTTCAGTTTCGCGCTGTAGGTCGCCTCGTCCACCGACAGGTCGCCGTTGCGGATCTCCATCGGGGAGTCGTCGGCCACGATCTGCTGGCGGCCCATGGCCAGCCGCAGCCGCGCCTCGACCTCGGCCGGACCGGCGGTGTCGAGCAGCACGTCGTCGATGCCCCAGTCGGCGGTGACGGCCGCGAGGCCGCCCTCGGTCACGACCAGGAGGAGCGGACAGCCCGGGCCCGTGGAGCGCAGCAGCTGGCACAGGCTGCGGACCTGGGGCAGGTCGCGGCGGCCGTCGACGAGGATGACGTCGGCGCCGGGGGTGTCGACCAGGGCGGGGCCTTCCGCCGGGGCCACCCGCACGTTGTGCAGCAGCAGGCCGAGGGCCGGCAGCACTTCCGTCGACGGCTGGAGAGCGTTGGTCAGGAGCAGCAGAGAACTCATCTGTCTGGTTCCTCCTCGGTCCCTGCGTGGGGCTCTCCCGCGCCTCGGGGGCGGTGGGGGAGTCGTGCGGCACTGCGGCTGTTGCGGCGCTGCTCGCGTTCCCGGGGCCCGTACACCCGCGGCCACCTGGTGTTTCCCACCCGGCCGCCACTTCGTATACAACGCTTCCGAAAGCACGAAAGGACCCGGGGGCTGCGCTGCCCGAGTCCTCTGTCCAGCAGAATAGCCCACATGAGCAGGAGCCCGGCAGGTCGTGTGGCGCGTTCCACGGTTCGTCCGCATGCCGAGACGGGCGGGTGCGCACCATTGCGGACGTTTCTGACCACAGCCGACGGGATTCCGCTCGATTCCGTATACGAACCGGGTGCGGCCGTATACGAAACGGCGGATTCGGCCGACGCGGCCGGGCCGGCCGCCTCCCGCCCGGTGTTCGTCGTCGCACACGGGTTCACGGGGGACGTGGACCGCCCGCA
This sequence comes from Streptomyces sp. NBC_00704, assembly GCF_036226605.1. Classification (NCBI taxonomy): domain Bacteria; kingdom Bacillati; phylum Actinomycetota; class Actinomycetes; order Kitasatosporales; family Streptomycetaceae; genus Streptomyces; species Streptomyces sp. NBC_00704. Next base: position 3,801,419 of record NZ_CP109000.1, on the reverse strand, counting down.
CCTGCGGCGGGCGGCCGCCGTCCTCGCCCGGCGCGGAGCCGTCGTCACCTTCTCCTTCCGCGGGCACGGCCGCTCGGGCGGACGCTCCACCGTCGGCGACCGCGAGGCGCTGGACCTCGCCGCGGCCGTCGCCCGGGCGCGTTCGCCGGGGCACACGCGCGTGGTGACCGTCGGCTTCCGGGGGCACCGCCCACGCCCTTGAGGCAGTGAGGGAGGGCGGCTCCGTGGTCCTGCGGCACGCGGCCCTGCCCGGGGAGGCCGTGGACGCCGTGGTCTCGGTGAGCGCGCCCGCCCGCTGGTACTACCGCGGCACGGCTCCCATGCGCCGCCTGCACTGGCTGGTCACCCGCCCGGCCGGCCGGCTGGTCGGCCGCTACGGATTCCGCACGCGCATCCCTCACCGGGACTGGGACCCGGTGCCGCCGTCCCCCGTCGAGCCGGTGCCGGGGATCGCGCCCACCCCGCTGCTGATCGTCCACGGCGACCGGGACGCCTACCTCCCCCTCGACCACCCCCGCATGCCGGCCGAGGCCTCCGCCGGACACGGCGAACTCCGGCTGGAGCACGGCACGGGCCACGCGGCGCACGCCGCCGACGACGGCCTCCTGGCCCGCATCGCGGACCGGGCGGTCGCACGGGCGGGCTAGCCTGGGCCCTGCCGGCCACCGCGCCGGCCACCGAGACGCGAAGTGACGAACGGACATGAGGAACGAGATGGCAAAGGTCACGGTGCGCTACTGGGCGGCCGCCAAGGCCGCGGCCGGAGTCGCCGAGGAGCCGCACGACGCGGCCACGCTCGCCGAGGCGCTCGCCGCCGCGCGGGAGCGACACCCCGGCGAACTCGTGCGTGTCCTGCAACGATGCTCGTTCCTCGTCGACGGTGACCCCGTGGGCACCCGCGCACATGAGACGGTACGGCTGGCCGACGGCGGCACGGTCGAGGTGCTCCCGCCGTTCGCAGGAGGGTGAGATGACCGACCAGCCGTACGACGCCTCTTATCAGGGAGACCGCCCCCACCCGGGCTACGAAGGCCACCAGGGCCACCAGGGCCACGACGGTCACGGGGGCGACGAGAGCCGCGCGGTCCGCGAGAGCCACGAGGGTTACGAGGGCTACGAGGGTCACGACCCGCACGCCCGCCGACAGCCCCAGCACTCCCACCAGCAGCAGGCCCAGCAGGCGTGGCCCGGGCAGCAGCAGGGGTACGACGACCCGCAGGCCCACCTCCAGCACACCCAGCAGTGGCAGGGCCAGACCTGGGAGACCAGCGTGCAGCAGCCGGTCACCGCGGCCGACCCGTCCCGCACGCCTCCCCCGGCCCGCGGCGACGACGGCCCGGCGTACGGGAACCCGCACGCCTCCTACGGGAACCCGCAGCCCCCCTACGGGGACCGGTCCCCCTCATACGGGGACCCGCAGTCCCCCTACGGGAACGACCCGCAGCCCGGGTACGGGAACGACCCGCAGTCCGGGTACGGGAACGACCCGCAGTCCGGGTACGGGGACGACCCGGCGTACGGCGTCGCCGCGGCCCGCACGGACTCCTCCGGGTACGGCGTCGCCCCGGCCCACGACGGCGCGTTCGCGTACGGCGGCGACACCGGTCACGGCCGCGGTCCCGCCCACGCCCACGGTCAGGATCACGGCCACGGTCAGGATCACGGGCACGGGCAGGGGCAGGGGCAGGGGCACGCCCCGGCGTACGGCGTCCCGTCGGCCGCCGCGCCGCTGCCGCCGGAGTACGGCTCCGCGGGCGCCGGCCGGCAGGCCCCGGCCCCGCGCCAGGAGGCCGCCGCGCCGGCCGCGGACTCCCCGACCTCCGGCCCCACCTACGGGCCCGCCACCCTCGCGGGCAACGCCCGCGTCACCGACGCCCAGCGGGCCCGCCTGGAAGGACGCTCGCCGATCATCGAGCCGGGCATGCAGCCCGCCGCGCTCACCGCGCTCCTCGGCCTGCTCCTGTCCGGCACGGCCGCGATCGGCTCCTACGCCCTCGTCGTGCCGCTCGTGGCGCTCCAGGCCGTCACGGCGGCGGGCTGGTTCCGGCTGAACGGCATGTGGCCGGCCCGGCAGGGCATCGCGCTCGCCTTCCTCGGCGCGCTGGTCTCGGACGTCGTCCTCCTCGCGGCCGGTCGCGAGCACGCGCCCGCCGCGATCCTGGGCACCCTCGGGGTCTGGGTGCTGCTCTGCCTGGTCCTGCAACTGCGTTCGCACGCCGACCCCGACGAGCGCATGTACGGGCTGATGGCGACCGTCGCGTCCTCCGCCCTGGCCGTCCTCGCCACCGGCCACCTCGGCGCCGAGCCGGACGCGGTGACGGTCGGCGCGGCCGCGGTGGCCGTCGCCGTACTGGCCCGTGCGCTGCCGCTGCCCACCCCGGCCTCCGTCGTGGTGGCGCTGCTGGCCGCGGCCGGCGCGGGCATCGCCGTCGGCCGGATGACCGGACTGGGCGCCGGCGGCGCGCTGCTCGGCGCGGGCGCGGCGGTCTGCGCGCTCATCGGCCACCGGGTCGCGAGCTACGACTACCCCTCCCGTTTCGTGCACTTCACGGCGGGCGTCGCCCTGCCGCTGGCCGCCGCGGCCCCGGCGGTGTACGTGCTGGGACGGGCGCTGGCGTAGGGCGGCCGCGCGCGGGGCGGGGCCGTGCGGGGTCTGTCACAGCTGATCGACAATTCGGCGGCCTCCAGCACGTGCCGGGTTACCTTGAACCGTTGTCAGCGAGAACCGGCCGGTCCTGGTGGACCGGCCGTGGACCGGTGACCGTGAACCGTTCAGGCCATCCGGGTGGGGGAACTGCCGCATGCGTGCGCTTCGAATACTGCTGGTCGTCGTCGTGGTCCTGGGCGGCCTGTTCGTGCTCGCGGACCGCCTCGCCGTGAACTTCGCGGAGGGCGAGGTCGCCGACAAGGTCAAGGCCCGCGAGGGCCTGGCCGCCACGCCGGACGTGTCCATCAAAGGCTTCCCGTTCCTCACCCAGGTGGTGGGCGGCTCGCTGGACGACGTCGAGATCGGCATCAGCGACTACGAGGCGGCCACCGGCACCGGCGGCCGGACCATCCGCATCGACGACCTCCAGGCGGACATGAAGGGCGTCGAGTTCTCCGGCGACTACAGCTCCGCCACCGCCGCCAGCGCCACCGGCACCGCGTCCATCACGTACGCCGAGCTGCTGAAGACGGCCAAGTCCGAGCCGACGCAGGTGGTCCGGGGCGTCACCGCCAACGTGATCGGCCTCTCCGACGGCGGCAACGGCAAGATCAAGGTCGCCGTCCAGGCCACCGTGCTCGGCACCAGGCTGCCGCAGCCCGTCTACGTGCTCAGCACGGTCACCGTCGAGGGCGACACCGTCCGCGTGCACGCCGACTCGCTGCCCAGCTTCGGCGGGGTCCGGGCCGCCGAGAACGAGGTGCGCTCGATCACCGACTTCCAGCAGAAGATCGACGACCTCCCCGGCGGCATCAAGCTCGACAAGGTGGTCGCCGCGCAGAACGGCGTGGACATCACGGTGAAGGGTTCGAACGTCAGGCTGGCCGGGTAGAACCGACCGACCCGGCCCCTCGCGGTCGGCCCCGGACGGGGGCCGCTCACCGTCCTGGACGGCGAACGTCCGACAGGCGAGACGGGGCCGTCCGCCCCTCAACTGTGACGACCGATACAAGCGCCCGGAACCCGTGTCCCCACGGCCCGGGCGCTTTCTGCGTCCCGGCATGCGGACGATCGCGTCTCACTATGCGGAGCGTTGGTGACATGGCCGCCTGTCCGTCCCTACGATCGACGTCATGATGCAGCGACAGGCGGATCTCACGAAGCGGCGGGCAGTAGACCTGTGCCGCGTCGCCGCCATGCTCTGTCGCCCCTTCTGAGCGGAAGCGCCGCCGGCCTTCCGCGCCTCCCGGCGCCCTCGAACCGAGGGCATCCGTGCGCGCCGCCCGCCGGCGAGCCCCGGCCGCGCACCCTCTCTTTTTCTTGCACGCCCCCGCCGTAACTGCCCCGGAGGAGAACAAGCATGAGCCGCAGCGACGTCCTGGTCGACGCCGACTGGGTCGAGGCCAACCTCGACAACGCCGACATCGCCATCGTCGAGGTCGACGAGGACACGTCCGCGTACGAGAAGAACCACATCAGGAACGCGATCCGGATCGACTGGACCAAGGACCTCCAGGACCCGGTCCGCCGTGACTTCGTCGACCAGCAGGGCTTCGAGAAGCTCCTGTCCGCGAAGGGCATCGCCAACGACACGCTGGTGATCCTCTACGGCGGCAACAACAACTGGTTCGCCTCCTACGCCTACTGGTACTTCAAGCTCTACGGCCACGAGAACGTCAAGCTTCTCGACGGCGGCCGCAAGAAGTGGGAGCTGGACGCCCGCGAGCTGGTCGAAGAGGTGCCCGAGCGCCCCGAGACCTCCTACCAGGCCAAGCCGCAGAACAAGGACATCCGCGCCTTCCGCGACGACGTCGTGGCGGCCATCGGTTCGCAGAACCTGGTCGACGTCCGCTCGCCCGACGAGTTCAGCGGCAAGCTGCTCGCCCCCGCGCACCTGCCGCAGGAGCAGTCGCAGCGTCCGGGCCACGTCCCGTCCGCCCGCAACATCCCGTGGTCGAAGAACGCCAACGACGACGGCACCTTCAAGTCGGACGACGAGCTCAAGGCGCTCTACGCCGACGAGCAGGTCGACCTGGCCAAGGACACCATCGCGTACTGCCGCATCGGCGAGCGCTCGGCCCTGACCTGGTTCGTGCTGCACGAGCTGCTGGGCGTGGAGAACGTCAAGAACTACGACGGCTCCTGGACCGAGTACGGCTCCCTCGTCGGCGTCCCGATCGAGCTCGGCGCCAACAAGTAACCAGGCCGCGCCCCAGCGGGCGAACGGACAAGAAGCGAACCCGACCGGCCTTCCGGTCAGACATCTCTGGAGAAGCACATGTGTGGAGCGAAGGCCGGCGGCCCGGACGCCTCGACGATCAAGCCCGGTGAGACCACCATCCAGGGTCAGGTGACCCGGGACGGCGAGCCGGTGGTCGGTTACGTCCGCCTGCTGGACTCGACCGGCGAGTTCACCGCGGAGGTCCCGACCTCCGCCACCGGGCAGTTCCGCTTCTACGCGGCCGAGGGCACCTGGACCCTGCGCGCCCTCGTCCCCGGCGGCACCGCCGACCGCACCGTCGTCGCCCAGCAGGGCGGCCTCGCGGAGGTCGCGATCGCGGTCTGACCGACCGGCGAGGGCCGTGTCCCACGGGTTGGACGCCCGGGACGCGGCCCTTCGCCGTGTCCCGGCCTACCCTGGAGGCATGCTGGCCCGCCGACGGCACGTGTACTTCGCGATGATGGGCACCTGCATCGCGCTGTTCGTGCTGGCCTGGGCCGTCGTACGCCTCTGGTCGGTGCCGGCGGCCGTCGGCATGTGCGTCGTGGCCATGCTCATCCCGCCGGTCGCCGCGATGGTCGCCAACCGGCGCGGCCCCGACGACCGCTGGTGGGACGACCCCTCGGGCGACCCCAAGTCCGACGAGTGGTGGGACGAGCTGGACGGCAAGCACCGCCGCCCCCGCGACCACCCCTGACCACCCGGCCGCGCCCCCCTGACACCGGGCGTCGGGCGCCGCTAGTACACCAGCGCCTGCGTCTCGTCGGCCAGCGCCTCCTGCACGAACACCTGGGCGCCGGCGATCCGCACCCCCTCGATGACGTCCTTCTCCGTGATGTCCCGGCGGGCCGCGCACTGGGTGCACAGCGTGAGACGGCCGCCGGCCAGCACCGAGTCGATCAGGTCGGGCAGCGGGGCCGCGTGCGGCAGCTCGAACTCGGCGGCCCGCCCCGGCAGCGCGAACCACGCGGACTCCCCGGTCAGCCACAGCGACACCTCGACGCCACTGGCCACCGCCACCGCCGCCACCGTGAACGCCTGCGAGCACCGTTCGGGAGCGTCCGCCCCCGCCGTCACCTTGATCACGAGCTTCTTCGCCATGACTGAATCGTAATCAACTCCCTTACAACTGGCGGTGATCACCACGGGTCTCCTGTGCGACGCGCGACGCATGCGCGCTACACACTTCTGAGGGGGATGTCGTGGAAGGTCCGGAAAGGGTCGACGAGGCCGAGCCGGTGAGCGCTCGCCCCGGCCCCCGGCCCCGTGGCCGTACGACGCTGATGATCGCCGGGGCGGCCGTGCTCGGGATCGTCGCCGGCGTCTGCACCGGATACGTGATCCAGGCCGGCCGCGCGCCCACCGCGCTGCCGTCGCTGTCCCAGCCGGTCGTCGGACCGGCCGAGGGCGAGGTCGAACCGCTGTCGGCGGCGCGGGACCACCAGGTCAAGATGGACGGCGACCTGCGCAAGCTGCTCGTCAAGCGCCCCAGGGGAGCGAAGGCCCACCAGTCCGCGCTGGGCGCCGACGGCTGGGTCGACCTGGCCACCTACGCCGAGTACTACGAGAAGCCGATCGGGGCCTTCAACGATCTGACCGACGACGAGTTCCGCCGGGCCGCCACGACCTCGTGGACGGTGGGCGAGACCTACCACGTGATGATCAAGCTCGTGCAGTTCCGCCAGGAGAACGGTCCGGCGGCGGCGCAGTGGGCGGACAACGGCCGGCACTGGGCGGAGGACGAGGACGACACCCGCAGCTGGCCCGTCCCCGGCACCGGGGAGGGCAACGGGATGGCGTACGTACACGACACCCCCGAACGGAAGCCCGGTTACCTCCCGATGTACTCGGCCGAGGCACACGCCTGGCGCGGGGACGTCTACGTGGAGATCCGCGTCTACGACAGCAAGCCGATACCGAAGGCGAAGATCATGGACCTGGCCGCGCGACAGGTGGGAATGCTGTGAGCGAGACCAGCGAGACCAGCGAGACCAGCGAGACCAGCGAGACCAGCGAGACCAGCGAGATCTCCGAGATCTCCGAGATCTCCGAGACCTCCGGGACTCCCGAGGTTCCCGCGGCTGTGGCCGGCCGTGCCGGCACCGTTCCCGTGGTCCCCGAGCCTGCCGACGCCGGTCCCGATGTCCCCGAACCCGCCGCCGCAGAGCCCGTCGGAGCGCGTCGACCCGGCCGTCTCGTGGCCGTGGCCGGATCCGTGCTGCTGGCCTGCGCGGTGCTGGGCGGCGCCGGCTACACCGCCGTGACCGTCCAGGACGCCGACCGCGCGCCCGGCAGGCCCACCTGGAAGCTTCCCGACACCCCCGCCGAGGGCGGTCCCAAGGCGGGCGCGGGCGCAGCCCCGCGGGGACTGAGCGCGCTGATGCTGCCGTTCGGCGCCGACGGCTACCAGCGCGGTCCGGACCGGGCGGAGTTCGGCTCCGACGCTGAGCTGAGCGGTGCGCAGGCCACGGCCCTGCGCAAGGAGGCGGTCAAGGACATGCCGAGCGCCTCTCGGCGGAAACTGGAGAATCTGATCGACAAGGAGCGCGTCAAGGGCATGGCGATGCGCAGCTACACCGCGGTCCGGCCGGACGAGGGCGAGTCGAGCCGCTTCGTCTTCGACGTCACGCTCTCGCGGCTGGAGAGCCGGGCCGCCGTGCGCCGCTCGGCGACGAGCTTCAACGGCTTCGTCGCCGCCATGGACGTCTTCCGCAAGGGGCCGAAGATCGAGGGTCACCCGGACGCACGGTGCTTCCTCAGCCCCAAGGGCAAGAAGAAGCACGTGGCGGCGGCGCTCTGCACGGCCGCCATGGGAGACGTCCTGGTCAGCGTCTCAGCGGCGGCCCCCGACCCGATCGACGGCGCGTTCGTCGCCAAGTTCTTCGCCGCACAACTCGACCGCATCGACGACCCGGGACAGGCCGTATGACCACCGAGCGCACCGCACCGCAGCCCCAGCAGGCGCCGGAACCGTCCGAGGACCCGCGACCGCGGCCCGAACCGACGGACGGCGCCGACGGGAACGAGACCCCGCAGCCCGCGGCGGCCGCCGCACCCGGCGAGACCCCCGCCCCCGACGCCCCGGCCCCTGCCCCCAAGGACCGCCGTGCGCTGCGGGCCGTCCTGCGCTGGACCGCCGTCGTCACCGTCTTCGCCGCGCTGGGGGTCGGGACGGCCTACGGGATCACCCGCATGGAACGCACGGACCTGCCCGGTCTCGCCACCGCCTCGGACGGTCGCTGGGACTACCCCGAGCTCACGGGAGCGCCGCTGCCCTCCGGCAGCCCGTCCCCGTTCGCCACGGAGAACCCGGGCCTCGTGCACCACGCGGACCTGCGTGCGCTGCGAGTGCCCGCGCCCGAGGGCGCGACCCAGGACCCGTCACTGCTCGGCGACGACGGCTGGCTCGCGGCGAAGGACTTCCTTCCGGTGCTGGAGAAGAAGGACGACCGCGCCGACGTCGGACAGGAACTCGTCGACACCGGACTGCGGCACATCGCGGCCCGGGGCTGGACCACCGCGGACGGCACCCGGACCGGCGTCTACCTGCTCCAGTTCCCCACGGACGCGATGGCCGCGCGCGTGTACGCCGAGCTCACCTCGTTCAACGGTCCCGTGTACGCGGTCCGCGGCGCCGCCGAGACGAGGTTCGACGACGACTTCCCGGTCGCCGCCGATGCCAGGAACGTCACGCGCCAGGCCTACGACGAGGTGAAGCCGTACGGCGCGCAGCACGTGCGGCAGGCCTATCTGCACGCCGGCGACGTCGTCGCCCTCGTCCTTCAGTCCCGCAAGGGCGTCGCGGCGGCCGTGCCGTTCCAGCAGACCGTGGCCCTGCAGAGCCGGCTGCTGAACTGAGGGCCGCCAGGGCGTACCTCGCAGGGAGGGCCGGGGCCCGGCCGCGTAAGCTGGGGCCCGGCCCTGTCGTACGTGTCCCGAGTCGTACGCACCCCGAAGCACGCTCATCCGAGGAGCCCCCGTGGAGATCTTCTTCGAATCCCTGCTGGTCCTGGTCTGCGTCGGCGTCCTCGCCTTCGCCGGTCTGACCGTGAAGAAGCTGTACCAGGGCCAGCGCTGACCTACCAGTCCAGGAACTGCCACTCATGATCGAGATTCCGTCCGACCTCCACAAGGACCTCGTCCCCCTCGCCTTCCTGCTCGGCAGCTGGGCGGGCGCCGGCGTGCACGACTTCCCGGGTTCGGAGAAGTGCAACTTCGGGCAGGAGGTCACCTTCGGCCACGACGGCCGGGACTTCCTGGAGTACCACTCCCGCACCTGGGTCCTGGACAAGGACGGCGAGAAGGTCCGCCCCCTGGAGTCGGAGTCCGGCTTCTGGCGCATCGACGCCGACCGCAAGGTCGAGGTGACGATGGTCCGCGACGACGGCGTCGTCGAGATCTGGTACGGCGAGCTGGCCGACAAGAAGCCGCAGATCGACCTGGTCACGGACGCGGTGGCCCGCACGGCCGCCTCCGGCCCGTACACCGGCGGCAAGCGTCTGTACGGCTACGTCAAGAGCGACCTCATGTGGGTCGGCGAGAAGCAGACCCCCGAGGTCGAGCTGCGCCCCTACATGTCGGCCCAGCTGAAGAAGGTCGTCACCCCCGAGGACGTCGAACGCTGGGCGAAGGCCCTCCCCGACGACATGCCGGACGACGGGATCGCCTTCTTCAAGTAGTCCTAGACTCTTGGGTGTGGTGAGCACTGAAAGCACTGACTGGAAGAGCGACCTGCGGCAGCGCGGCTACCGGCTGACGCCGCAGCGCCAGCTTGTCCTGGAAGCCGTGGACACCCTGGAGCACGCGACCCCCGACGCCATCCTCGTGGAAGTGAGGAAGACGGCGTCGGGGGTCAACATTTCGACCGTGTACCGCACGCTGGAGCTGCTCGAGGAGCTCGGGCTGGTCAGCCACGCGCATCTGGGGCACGGCGCGCCGACCTACCATCTGGCCGACCGCCATCACCACATCCACCTGGTCTGCCGCGACTGCGACGACGTCATCGAGGCGGACGTGCAGGTGGCCGCCGAGTTCACGGCCAAGCTGCGCGAGACGTTCGGCTTCGAGACGGACATGAAGCACTTCGCGATCTTCGGCCGCTGCCGGGACTGCGCCCAGGGCTCCGCCGGGAAGGGCGCCGGCGCCGGATCGAGCACCGGATCGCGGGCTGCGGCGGGCGCCGGATCGCGGGCCGGGGCGGGCGCCGGGGCGGGGGGCGGTTCGGTCGGGGGTTCGGCTGCCAGGGGTTCGATCACCGAGTCGTAGGCTTGGCCCCATGAAGAGCCCTCTGCTGTCCCTGCCCGGCGCCGTCCCCGCCGAGGGCGTGGACGAAGACGTCGCCGGTCACTACGGCGACCTGTTCCGTGAGCAGCGCGCGCTGGCCGACGGCGCCGGTTTCGTCGACCTCTCGCACCGCGGGGTCGTCACCGTCTCCGGCGAGGACCGGCTGAGCTGGCTGCACCTTCTGCTCACCCAGCACGTCACCGACCTCGCGGCCGGCCAGGCCACCGAGGCGCTGATCCTGTCCGCGCACGGTCACATCGAGCACGCGCTGTACCTGGTGGACGACGGCGCGACGGTCTGGGCCCACGTCGAGCCCGGAACCCAGGAGGCGCTGCTCGCCTACCTGGAGTCGATGAAGTTCTTCTACCGGGTCGAGGTCGCCGACCGTACGGCGGACACCGCGGTGGTGTATCTCCCGGCCGGGTCGATCACGCCCGTGCCGGACGGCGTCGTCGTCCGTGAGACGGCGTACGGCCGTGATCTGTTCCTGCCGCGCGCCGACCTGGAGCCGTTCGCGGCGCAGGCCGGCCCCCCGGCCGGGATCCTCGCCCACGAGGCCCTGCGCGTCGAGCAGCACCGCCCGCGCCTCGGCTTCGAGACGGACCACCGCACGATCCCGCACGAACTGGGCTGGATCGGCACGGCCGTGCACCTGCAGAAGGGCTGCTACCGCGGGCAGGAGACGGTCGCGCGGGTGCAGAACCTGGGCAAGCCGCCCCGCCGTCTGGTCTTCCTGCACCTGGACGGCAGCGAGGTGCATCTGCCGCCCGCCGGCACCCAGCTCCGCGTCCGCGACGAGGATCCCGACGGCCGCAAGATCGGCTTCATCACCACGTCCGCCCGCCACCACGAGCTGGGCCCGGTGGCGCTGGCCCTGGTGAAGCGCAACGTGCCGCTCGACGCCCCCCTGATGGCGGACACGACGGCGGCCGCCCAGGAGGTCGTGGTCGAGCCGTAGGACCGGAGGGCGACCGAGCCGACCGGAGCGACCGGGCTTTTCTTCGATCCGGCGGACGGTCCCCGGCCGCCCTCGGCCTCCGGCGCTACATCTCGAGCAGGACGGTGAAGGGGCCGTCGTTGGTCAGGGAGACGCGCATCTGCGCGCCGAACCTGCCGGTGGCGACCGTCGCGCCCAGGGCGCGCAGCCGGGCGACGACCTCGTCGACGAGGGGCTCGGCGACCGGGCCGGGGGCGGCCGCGTTCCAGGTGGGGCGGCGGCCCTTGCGGGCGTCCCCGTACAGCGTGAACTGGCTGACGACCAGCAGCGGGGCGTCGATGTCGCTGCACGACCTCTCGTCGTGCAGCACGCGCAGCGACCACAGCTTGCGGGCGAGCCGGTCCGCCGTCTCCTTCGTGTCCTCGTGGGTCACGCCGACCAGGACGCACAGGCCCTCGCCGCTGATCCCGCCGACCGTCTCGCCGTCCACGACGACGCTCGCGCCGTCCACCCTCTGCACCACCGCTCGCATGCGGACCATGATGCCGGGTGGGCGGCCGGTCCTCGCGCGGGGCCCATTTTTGATCCTTAAGCCCCTGTCTGGGGCCGTTCGGGGGGACTCGGTCACAAAGCGGCCACTTGGGGTGGCACGATGCTTTCCACACGCCGGTCGAGGGGACGGTTGAGGCATATGAGCACACCGAGTACCGGGCGGCCCGTCACACACCGGCCGCCCGCACAGCGCAGCGACGGCAGCGTGCTGCCCGTCGAGCCTTTGGAGCACGAACTGGGCCGGCTGAGCCTGCCCGAACTGCGCACCCTGCGCCGGGACGCCCAGCGCGACGAGGCCGATCTCAGCTATGTGCGGCGGCTGTTGCAGGGCCGGATCGACATTCTGCGCGCGGAACTGGCGCGGCGTTCGCCGTCGGGTGCGGCGTCCGTGGTGGAGCGGCTGTCGGAGATCCTGACCGACGCCCCGGCCCGGCACCGCTCCTCGGCGCGGCACGTCACGCTGGGCACGCCGCACAGCGAGGAGTACCGGCGGCTGGCGGCGGACATGCTGGCAGACGTCGAGCTGTCGGATCTGGACGCGCGCACCGATCCCGAGCTGCACGAGGCGATGGGGCGGCTGGTCCGCTACGAGCAGCAGGTCTCCAGTCGGCGTCAGCGGTTGCAGCGTACGGCCGACGAGTCGGGCGCGGAGATCACGCGGCGTTACCGGGAGGGAGAGGCGCAGGTCGAGGACCTGCTGGTGTGAGGGCGGGGGCGGACGTACGAGAGGGCGCCGCCCGGGGGTCGACGCCCTGCCGCGAACGCCGGGGCCGGGGTGTCCCGGGCGCCCGGACCTGTGCTGACGACGGCTCCTCTCGGCGGGGTGGACAGGTGGTCCGTCCGTAGCTGAAGCTGTTCGGTTGTGGTGGTGCGTTCGCTGTGAAGTTGTGACTGTGCGGGTGCTGTTCAGTTGTGGCTGTGCGGGCGGTGTTCAGTTGTGGCTGTACGTCGGCGCCGTGTGCTCGGGCTCCCGGCTCCCCTCCGGAAGGAAGCCCGACCGGCCAACCGTCTGGAAGTTCGACCACGTTGTTGAAGTTGGCAGCCAACTTCTCTGTAGTTATGTCCGCTTGGAAGCGTCCTATAACCATCTGCCTTTGAACTGCCCAAAGATGGCGGGAAGTTGTACTGTGCGGACGTGGAGACGGAAAATGCCTCCGTCAAGGGGCGGAGGGCGGCGGAGCCGTCGCGGCGCTCCCACCGCGAGGTGGCCGACGAGCTGCGCGCCCGCATCGCCTCCGGTGTGCTGCGGCCGGGGCAGCGCATGCCCACGCAGGCCCGGCTCGCGGACGAGTTCGGCGTCGACCGCGGCGCCGTGCGCAAGGCCCTGCGCATCCTGCAGTCGGAGCGGCTGCTGACCAACGTCTCCAAGGGGAGCCCGGCGACGGTCGCGGGGCAGCCGGGCCCGCCCGGAGTCCCGGCGGGCCCGGGGGCGCCGCAGCCCTCCATGGCGGGCCTGCCGCCCCGCGTGACCGCGGCCTTCGCGGCCGAGCACGTGCAGGTCGACGCCCTCTGTCTGACCGCGGTCTCGCTGACCGCCGCGATCGGCGAGCCGGTGCGGCAGATCCACGCCGGGCAGCTGAAACCGGCCAAGATCGACGTCCGTGTCCTGTTGCCCTCCCGGGACATCGACCTCGCCTTCCCGTCGCCGGTCGACGCCTCGGCCACCGGCCGGCTGCAACGCCGCTGGCTGGCCCACCGCAACGCCCAGGGCCAGGTGCTGCGGCACAACCTGCTCACGCTGCGTTCCACGCACGGCATCGACGTGCACGTCACCTTCCGGGCGCTGCCCTTCACCCCGCCCGTCAAGCTGTACCTGCTCAACGGGACGGAGGCGCTGTTCGCCTACTACACGGTCCAGCGGGGGGAGCAGACGGTGGGCCAGGAGAACATGGACATGTACGACGCCGAGGGCACGCGGTCGGTGCTGTTCGCCTTCGAGCGGGGCGCAGGGCCGCGTGACACGACGTTCGTCGACCAGTCGCGCCGGTGGTTCGACGCGCTGTGGGACACGATCAGCTCGGAGCTGGTCCTCACGAGCTGACGGCGGGCCCGGTGGCGAGGAGGGCGAGGATCACCGCGCCGACCGTGCTGAGGGCGGGGCTCTTGGCCTTGACGCCCACGCTGAGCAGGAGCAGGCCGACGGCGCCGGTGGTGCCGTACTTCCACTGGATGGTCTGCTCGACGCCGACGACGAAGACGGCGCCGAGGAGGACGAGGACGGGCATGGTGGTTCCCCCCTTCCAGAGTGGGAGCGGGAGGCAAACCTTCCGCCAACTCGCTCAAGTTGGTAACCAACTATGACTATGTTGTCCCCACTTGGCAGCAACTGCTAAACAACTTTCAAACAACTCCCGTCAGATGGATCGGAGTTGTAGCGTTTGGTCGTGACCCAGGAGAACGTGGCAGTGAACGGCGGCAGAAGGCTCTCTCCGCAGGAGATCGCCGACGTCCTGCGCGAGCGGATCCGCGTCGGGGATCTCAGGGCCGGCGACCGGCTGCCCACCCAGGCGGAGCTGGCCGACGAGTTCGGCGTGGAGCGCGGCGCGGTGCGCCAGGCGCTGCGGGCACTCCAGGACGACGGGCTGCTCGCCGGCGTCAGCAAGGGCAGCCCGCCCCGCATCGCGGAGCCGCCGGTCACGGGCCCCGAGGAGCCCCAGCCCACCATGGTCGGTCTGGCGCCCCGCCTGACCGCGGCCTTCTCCGTCCCGCACGTGCGCATCGACGCCGCCTGCCTCACCGCCGAGAGTCTCATCCCGGCCCTGGGCGAGCCCCTCCGGCTGATCCACGGCGGCCAGTTGAAGCCCGCCGGCATCGACGTCCGCATCCTTCTGCCGTCCCGGGACATCAGCCTCGCCTTCCCGGTCCCGGTCGACGGCCGCGGCGACGACGACCCCGTCCACCAGCGCTGGCTGGCCATGCGCAACGCCCAGGGGCACGTCCTGCGCCACAACCTCCAGACGCTGCGCTCGCACGGCATCGACGTCAGCATCACGTTCCGCGCGCTGCCGTTCACGCCGCCGGTGAAGCTGTACCTCCTCAACGGCCAGGAGGCGCTGATGGCGTACTACATGGTCACCCGGCGCGAGGAGTCCACCGACACCGGCACCCTCGACATGTACGACGTCCTCGGCACCGAGTCGCTGCTCTTCTCCTTCGAGAAGGCGGCCGGTCAGCGCGACGCCGCGTTCGTGGAGGAATCCCAGAAGTGGTTCGACGCCCTCTGGGAAACCATCACCACGGACCTGACACTCTCCTAGTGACTTCTGAAACGCAGCAGACCCAGCACTCGACCCCCGACACCGAGACCGAGGCGGCGGACTTGCGGGAAGCGATCAGGGGCGCGCGCGTCGTCCTGTGGGACTTCGACGGACCGATCTGCCGTCTGTTCGCCGGGCACTCGGCGGAGAGCGTTGCCGACGGACTGGTGGAGTGGCTCGAAGGCCGGGGCCTGCACCACCTGCTGACGGAGAGCGAGCGGGAGTCGCTGGACCCGCAGGTCGTCCTGCGCGCCGTGGACCGTCTCCGTCCCGGCAGCGACCTGGTCGCCGAGCTGGAGGAACGTCTCACCCAGGAGGAGCTGAGAGCCACGGCCACGGCGATGCCCACCCCGTACGCCGACCCGCTGATACGCACCCTCACCGCCCTGGACCTGCGGCTGGCGATCACCACGAACAACTCCCCGCAGGTCGTCACCACCTACCTGGCGACCCGCGGTCTCACCTCCTGCTTCGCCCCCCACGTCTACGGCCGCACCCAGGAACTGCACCACCTCAAACCGCATCCGCACTGCCTCAACCTCGCCCTGCGCGCCACGGGTTCGGCCCCCGGCACCGCCCTGATGATCGGCGACACCCCCTCGGACTTCCTGGCCGCACAGGAGGCGGGCGTCCCCTTCCTCGGCTACGCGCGCAACGAGCGCAAGGAGAAACTGCTCCGGGGAGCGGGCGCGACCCGGGTGGTGTCGACCCTGGAGCCCGTCCTGGAGGCGTTCAGACGACTGAACACGGGGGCGTGAGCGCCGGGACGGGGACACCGGGGGTGTGAGGGCCGGGGGCGGGGGCTCCGGGGGTGTGGGTGCCGGGGCGGGGGCGCCGGGGGCGGGTTCGCGCGGACCCGGCAGGCGCGGCTCGACCCCGTCTCCACCCATCTCGCCCTGTCAGCCGTTCCGGCTGCGCTAGCATGCGTCGAATCGCGCGAGCAATCGCTCCCGTCCCTACGTATGAGACGGCGAACCAGCCGGTCTCGGACGGCCTGACGCGGATGAGTGGCACACCACCCATTGGCTCACTTGCATCGCTCCGGTCGCGCGGTCCCTTTACCGTTTGCCCCAACATGCCCAGTGCGAGTATCCGGAGCGGCCAGTGGTCGACCACCTTGTTCCCCCACGTCACCTCGGGGAACGAGCCGCCCAGGACACGTCGGACGTCCTGCGGGCCTTCGTACGGGCCGCGGAGTCCACGCAGGCGTACAGCGGCCACCACAACCGCAACTTCGTCCTGCCGCTGACGGGCGAGGTGGCGCGGCGGCTGCGCCGCGAGCCCGGCACGCCCGTCACGGTGCGGGTGCGCCGCCGGGACGCGCTGCCCGTGGTGATCAGGACCTGGCAGAACGAGGCGGCGATCCTCGACGCCCTCCAGGGCGTGCTGCCGCACGCGCCCGCGTGCCTGGTCAGGACGCCGGACTACTCCGTCCACAGCTATGTGGAAGGCGTGCCGCTCTCCACCATCTGCGGAAACGGTAAGCCTGTCGACACGCTGGTCGTGAAGGCGCTCGCGGGACTGCTGGCGCAGATGACGCGGGTGCGCCGGGCGGCGCTGCCGCCCCTGCCGGCTTCCTGGCCCGCCAACCACAGCGACAGCCAGGGCTTCCTGAAGGCCCTGGCCCACTGCGCCGACGAACAGATCCGCAAACCCAACTGGCCCGAATACGGCGGCCTGTTCAAGGCCCTCGGCGTCTCCGGCGACGCCCTGCTCGAACTGGCCGAGCGGGTGCCGGCGATGACCCGGCGGCCCTTCAGCCTGCTCCACGCGGATTTGCACCGGGACAACCTGATCGTCTCCTACGACGGCGACCCGCCGCTCGTCTGCGTCGACTGGGAACTGGCGACCTACGGCGACCCCCTCCACGACCTCGCCACCCACCTGGTGCGCATGCGCTACCCGGACAGCCAGTGGGACGAGGTGATCGACGCGTGGGCGCAGGCCATGCGCGACTGCCGGCCCGGCGCGACGAAGGGCCTCGTCAAAGACCTCCCGCACTACCTCGGCTTCGAGCGGGCGCAGTCCCTCTACGCCGACGTGATGCGGGCCGCGCGGTCCCTTCAGGAGTCGTTCACCCAGAAGTGCCTCGACGAGGCGACGGCGGAGGTGGGCCGGGCGCTGCGCCAGGCGGCGGAGCCCCTGCGGCTGAGGAACGTCCCCGCGGACGACGAGATCGGGCGCGCCCTGTTCCGGTGGCTGGCGTCGCGCGGCGACCGCGTGGTGAAGGGCCGCGGCTGGATCACGAAGGCCTTCCGCTGGGAGCCGGATCCGCGGCTGCCCGAGAACCCCCGCTTCCCGTCCTCCGCCGTGCGGGAGGCCCTCCTCGCGGAGGGCGCCGCTCCCGCGCACCGGGTCTTCAAGGGCACCGCCCACCTGAACTCCGTGGTCTGGGTGCAAGGCACGCGCACCGCCGTGGTCGTGCGGCGCCGACTGCCCGACGTGTCCCGCCGGGAGCCGAGGTACCTGAGCGAGCACGCCGTCCTCCAGGCGATCCAGGAGTCACGCGTCCGGGTGGCGGCCCCCGAGGTCCTCGCGCTCGGCGTGAGCTACCCGGACGACCAGCTCAGCGTCCACACCTACGAGGGCGCCGACATCGACCGGCCGCCCGTCCATCCGGTGAACGGCCTGCTGCCGCACGAGGCGGACGCGCTCGTCGACCAGCTGTGCGAACTGACCCGGGTGGACCACGCGTCGATCGATCCCCAGGCCGGACACGTCGACTTCTCCGAGTGGCTGAAGGAACAGCTGGTCGGGCTGGTCCGGGACCTGCCCAAGAGGTCGCTCCAACTGGCGCGCACCCTGGGCCTTCCCGACGAACGGCGCCTGCGCGAGATCCTCTCGGGGCACCGGGTGAGCCGCCGGGCGCCGGCTCTCCTGCACGGCGACCTCAACCCGTGGAACCTGGTGCGCCGCGACGACGCCCTGGCCCTGACGATCATCGACTGGGAGATGGCCCTGGTCGGCGACCCGCTGTACGACCTGGTCCGGCACATGCATCTGACGCCGACGAGGCCGGAGATCAGGGAACGGATGTTCCTGCGGTGGCAGCGCGGGCTCGACCCCCGGTACACCCGGGACTGGGGGAAGGACTGGGTCGTCTACCGGCGGCTCGAGATCGTCCGCTCCGCGTACATCGACCTCGACCGCCTGGCGACCAGGTCCAGCCTGGACGCCCCCAACGTCCGCCGGGCCGTCAACTCCTACGCCGACACCCTCGCGGCGGCCACCGCCTCCCTCGGCCTCACCGTCCCCGCGACGGCGAACCCGTACCTCGCCCGAGCGCTGGCGTAGATCCGGACGGCCGGCCCGGGCCGGACTGGCCTGGCGTGTGCTCCGTCCGGGCCGGGCGTGGTCCGGTCCGGGCCGGGCGTGGCCCGGGGCGCTCGGACTCCGGTGGGCCCGCCCGTCAAGGCCGTCGCCGCCGGCCGTCAACAGCGTCGCCTGTGCTGGCCCCAGCCCGCGCGCACGGCTCCAGCCCGCGCCCATGACCCCCGTCGCGCCGCTCCTGCGCAGGCAGGTGCGCCGGTCGCGCCGACTTCGCGGGTGGGCGCCGCCGTAGGCTCGGCCCATGAGTGAGAGCGGGCTGCGTGAGCGCAAGAGGCAGCGGATGTACCAGGACGTGTCGGCGGTCGCCGTCCGGCTGTTCCTGGAGCGCGGCTTCGACGCGGTGTCCGTCGCCGAGATCGCCGCGGCGGCGGACATCTCCAAGCCGACCCTCTTCCGCTACTTCCCGGCGAAGGAGGACCTGGTGCTGCACCAGATCGCCGACCACGAGCAGGAGTCGGCCCGCGTCGTCGTCGCCGGGCGGGCCGAGGGCGTCGCGCCGCTGGCCGCCCTGCGCCGGCACTTCCTGGCCGGACTGGCGGCGGAGGACCCCGTCACGGGCCTCAACGACCACCCCCAGGTGCGGGCCTTCTACGACCTCCTCTACGGCACCCCTTCGCTGGTCGCCCGGCTGTACGGCTACCTGGAACGCTCGGAGGCCGCCCTCGCCGAGGCCCTCGCCGCCGACCTGCCCACCGCCCTCGAAGCCCGGCTGGCGTCCGGCCAGATCGTCGCCGTACGGCGGATCCTCGCCGAGGAGAACTGGCGGCGGGTGGCGGCCGGGGAGCGCCCTGCGGACGTGCGGGCGGACGCGGTGGCCGCGGCGGAGCGGGCCTTCGACGTGCTGGGCGCGGGACTGCCGGGGCTGGTCTGAGTCCGGCAGGTCCCGCGCCCTCCGACGTGATCGGCCCGGCGGAGCCCGGCGGAGTCCGGCGGAGCCTGCGGAGTCCCGGCGGAGCCCGGCGGAACTCGGCGGAGCCTGCGGTGACGGAATCCGGCCGTGCTCTGCGGCGCCCCGGCCGGGTCCTGCGCGGGGGGACCGCCCATCCTCGGTAAAAAATGTAACTCGGTAACGCTATTCAGTACCCTGGTCGGTATGACGGCACCCGAGCCAGCCCCTCAGCACGCCACCGGCCCCGACCCGCGTCAGGCGGCCCCTGCCCCGCACGGCCTCGACGCGGCCCTGCTGCTCGAACGCGCCCACCACGACGCCTGCCGGGCCGCGTTCACCGCCATGGTGGAGGGCGCCGACCTCCAGGTCGTCACCGGCGAGGACGTGTCGGCCTCCGGGGCGGACGCCGAAGTCCTCGGCTACCAACTGCGCAGCAACGCCAAGGCCCTGCACGAACTGCCCGAGGGCCCCCTGTTCTTCGGCCGGCTCGACTTCGCGCACGGCACCGGCGGCGAGCACGAGGGACTGGCCCAGCACATCGGCCGGCTGCGCATCAGCGAGCACCCGGCCGCCCCGCCCCTCGTCGTCGACTGGCGCGCGCCCGTCTCCCGCGCCTTCTACCAGGCGAGCGCCCGCGACCCGCAGGGCGTCGCCGTCCGCCGCCGGTTCGGCTGGGCCCCCGGCAGCCGGGGCGACTCCGCCGACCTGACCGGCCTGGAGGACGAGCACCTCGACGCCGGCGCGTCCACACACCCGGACGGAGGCGAGGGAGAGCGCGGGGCCGGGGCCGTCGGGCCCGGGGGCGGGCTCCCGGCGGGGGACGGCGGCATCGTCGCCCGCGAGATCGAACGGCCGCGCGTCGGCCCCATGCGGGACATCGCCGCGACCATCCAGCCCGAGCAGGACGACCTCGTACGCGGCGGCCTCGCCGAGTCGGTGTGCGTACAGGGCGCTCCCGGCACCGGCAAGACCGCGGTCGGCCTGCACCGGGCCGCCTACCTGCTCTACACCCACCCGCGGCGCGTCCAGCGCGGCGGACTGCTGATCCTCGGCCCCAACCGCGCCTTCCTCTCCTACATCGCGGAGGTGCTGCCCGCCCTCGGCGAGACCGGCGTACGGCAGTCCACCCTCCACGACGAGATCGGCCGCCACCGGGCGACCGGAACCGACCCCGACCGCACCGCCGCCGTCAAGCACGACGCGCGCATGGCCGAGGTGCTGCGCCGCGCGGTGTACGGGCGGGTGACGGCCGGGCGGGCCGAGGACCTCTTCGTCCCGGAGGGCTCCTACCGCTGGCGCGTCGGGAGCCGCGCGCTGGCGGCGATCGTCACGGACGTGCTCGCCGAGGCGCCCCCGTACGAGACCGGGCGCGAACGGGTGCGCAGCCGGATCGTCCGCCGGATCCAGGAGCTGGCCGAACGCCGGAGCGGGCCGCGCCCGGCCGCCTGGACCCGCCGGGTCGAGCGGGCGCGGCCCGTGAGCGCGTGCGTGGAAGCGGTGTGGCCGAAGCTGCGCCCCGAGGAGGTCGTCGCCGGACTCCTCACGGACGCCGAGGCGCTGGCCCGGGCCGCGGAAGGCCTCCTGGACCCGGACGAGCAGCGCGCCCTGCTCTGGCCGCGCCCGCCGCGCTCGCCGAAGTCGGCGCGTTGGTCGGCGGCCGACCTCGTCCTGCTCGACGAGGTGGCCGGCCTCCTGGCGCACCCCCGCGGATACGGGCATGTCGTCGTCGACGAGGCCCAGGACCTCTCGCCGATGGAGTGCCGCGCCGTCGCCCGCCGGGTGCGCTTCGGCTCGCTCACCGTCCTCGGCGACCTGGCGCAGGGCACCACCTCGTGGGCGGCGTCCTCATGGCGGGTGCAGCTGACCCACCTGGGCAAGCCGGACGCCACGATCGTCCCGCTGACCATGGGCTTTCGCGTTCCGGCCGCCGTGCTCGCCCTCGCGGGACGGGTCCTGGACCGCCTCGACGTCGACGTGCCGCGGGCCGGCTCGCTGCGCCGGGACGGGGAGCTGCGCGTCCGGCGGGCGCACGGCGACCTGTCCGGCGCGGTCGTCGCCGCCGTGCGCGACGCGCTCGCCCACGAGGGCTCGGTCGGCGTCATCGCGGCGGACCCGCAGGCGGGCGCGGTCCGCGAGGCGCTCACGGCGGCCGGCCTGCCGTCCTGCGGCCCGGACGACCCCGCCGCCCGCGTGACGGTCGTCCCGGCGACCCTCGCCAAGGGCCTGGAGTACGACCATGTCGTCGCCGTGGAACCTGCGGCGGTCGCGGAGGCCGAGCAGCGCGGCCTGAACCGCCTCTACGTGGTGCTCACCCGCGCGGTGACCCGCCTGGAGATCGTCCACGAACGGCCCCTGCCCTGGGAGCAGTGAGCCCTTGTGGTTCGCTCCGCGTGGCTCTTCGGGGTTACGCCGGACGGGTGGCGGGGCGCGGGGCATGCTGGGCGGTGATGCTTCTCTTCCTCGACGTCGACGGGACGCTGATCCCGTTCGGGGGCACGGCCCCGCACCCCGAGTACGGACCGCCCTCGCCCGCACACCCCCTCCTGTCCCGCCTCGACCCGTCCCTCGGCCCCCGGCTGCTCGCGCTGGGCTGCGAGCTGACCTGGGCCACGACCTGGGGGGACGACGCGAACACGCTCCTGGCGCCCCGGCTCGGGCTCCCGGTACTGCCGGTGGTCGCCTGGCCGGACGAGGCCACGCCACCGACTGAACCACCGGCCGGATCGTCGGTCGAACCACCGGCCGAACCACCGGCCGAACCACCGGTCGAACCACGGGTCGAACCACCGGCCGAACCGTCGGCCGGATCGTCGGCCGGCGACGAACGCGGACGACAGGCGGCCGACGGCGTCCACTGGAAGACGCGGCCTCTGGTGTCCCTGGCGGCGGGCAGGCCCTTCGTCTGGCTCGACGACGAGATCACCGACGCCGACCGCGCGTGGGTGGCCGCCCGTCACCCCGCTCCGGCGCTCCTGTACCGGGTCCACCCCGCCCACGCCCTGCGCGCCGCCGACCTCGCGGCGGTGGCGGAGTGGATCGCGGGCCCGGCCGGGCGGCCGCCCCTGTCGGACCCGGCGTCTATGTTCTCGCCATGACATCGATAGACCTCGCCCTGTTCGATCAGGCATGGGACCGGTTCGAGTCGTGGCTGGCCGCCCGGTCGCCGGCGGATCACGCCGCACTCCGTCCGCCGGCGACGTCCGCCGAACTCGCCGAGCTGGAGCGGCGGCTGGGCTTCGCCCTGCATCCCGAGCTGAGACGGCTGCTGGAGCGGCGCAGCGGTGTGGTCGAGCCCGAATGGAACAGGGGGTCCGAGCAGGGCGTCTTCCCGGCCGGGAACATCCTGCCGCTGGGCCACCGGCTCGCCTCGACGGCGGAGATCGCGTCGATGCACGAGATCCTCGTGGACGTCGGCGAGGACAACGACGAGGCCGATCTGTGGGACGAGGAGGACCTCGCCGGTCATCTGGGGCTCTGCGTGCCGTTCGCGCTCCCCAACGACGGAGGGGTCGCGTTCGTCGACCACCGGCCGGGGCCCACGTACGGGCACGTGTACGAGATGGGCATCGGCTCCGGCGATCTGGAGGGCACCCTCTGGGGCGTGAGCCTGACGGAGTTCGTCGGCGCCGTGACGGACGCTCTGGAGACGGGCGGCCCGTTCCTGTACTACTGGCCGGTCACCTTCGAGCACGCCTCCGGCAGGACCTGCGTCGAGTGGAACGTCCGCTCGTAGACCGCTCAGCCGGGCGTCACGCCGGCGGCCGGGCGGGCCCGGGGGCGGCGGGCCCGGCGGGTCCGGGGGCGGCCGGCTGGGCAGCTCCAGGGCCGGCCGCCCGGGCGAGTCTGGCGCCAACGGCGTCGAGGACCCAGTCCAGGCCGGTCGCGAAGGACGTCTCCGCGTCCACGTCCGTGCCCTCGTGCACGGCCTTGGCCAGCGCCGGGAAACGGCCCGTGGCGAGCATCCTCGTCACATGGGGGCCGCGGGCGCGCTGCCAGTCGCGCTTGGACAGGCCCGTGGCGCGCTCGGCCCGCAGGTTCGCGATCTCGCGCCTGATCGCGCCGGTGAAGTAGGCGCCGACGGTCTCCACGGCGCGCATGACGGTGTCGACGTCGGCGAGACCGTCGAGGGCGGCCAGCGTGGCCTCGGTGACGGCGAGGCCGTTAGGGCCGAGGCTCGGGCGGCCGCCGAGCAGGTCGGCCAGCCATTCGTGGCGGAGGGCGGCCTGCCGGGTGCGGTGGGCGAGGCCGCTCAGGGCCTCACGCCAGTCGCCGGGCTGCTCGTCGGGGAGGATCTCGGCCTGCACCTCGTCCACCATGAGGTCGAACAGCTCCTCCTTGGTGGAGATGTATCCGTACAGCCTCATCGGCCCCGCGTTCAGCCGGGCGGCGACCTTGCGCAGCGACACCGCCTCCAGCCCGCCCGCGTCGGCCAGCGCGACGGCGGCCGCGACGATCCGCTCCCGGTCGAGCGGCACGGGGCGGGTCGGCGGCTCCGGCCGGTCCCAGACAGTCATGGCCACACCGTACTCTTGTGATACACCGTCTTACGTCAATACAGTGTATCGGCATGAGACATCGCATCGCCGTGGTCGGCGGCGGACCGGGCGGCCTCACCCTCGCCCGTGTCCTGCACCGCCTCGACCACCCGGCCACCGTCCTCGAACGCGACCCCGCCCCCGACGCCCGCCCCCCGGGCGGCTCGCTCGACCTGCACGAAGGGATGGGCCGGCTCGCGCTGGAGAAGGCGGGACTGCTGGCGCGGTTCGAGGAACTGTCCCGCCCCGAGGGACAGGCCATGCGCATCCTGGACGCCGCCGGGCACGTGCTGCGCGACTGGCGGCCCGGCCCGGACGAGCGGGCCAACCCCGAGATCGACCGCGGACAACTGCGCGACCTGCTGCTCGGCCCTCTCGACGTCCGGTGGGGGCGGGGCGTGACGCACGTGGCGCCGGAGCCGGGGGCCGGGAGCGGCGCGCGGGTCCACTTCGCGGACGGACGCCAGGAGACGTTCGACCTCGTCGTCGGCGCGGACGGCGCCTGGTCCCGGACCCGCCCGGCGGTCTCCGCGGTGACGCCCCACTACACCGGCATCACCGTCGTCGAGACCTCCCTCGACGACGTCGACACCCGCCACCCCGGCCTCGCCCGGCTGATCGGCGACGGCTCCGTGGCCGCGTACGGCGCGAACCGGAGCCTGGTCGCCCAGCGCAACAGCGGCGGCCACGTCAAGGTGTACGCGCGGTTCCGCGCGCCGCTCGACTGGCACGCGCACCTGGACCTGGCCGACGCCGACGCCGTGCGGTCGAGCCTGCTGGCCCTGTTCGACGGCTGGGCCCCTCCCGTCCTCGACCTCCTGCGCCACGGCACCGCCTTCGCCCACCGTCCCCTCCACGTCCTGCCCGTGGGCCACTCCTGGACCCACGTCCCCGGAGTGACGCTCCTGGGGGACGCCGCCCATCTGATGCCCCCGCTGGGCGTGGGCGCGAACCTCGCGATGCTGGACGGCGCCGAACTCGCCGAGGCGCTCGCCGCCGCCACGGGCCCCGCGGACCTCGACAGCGCCGTCCGCGCCTTCGAGGAGCGGATGTGCGCACGAGCCGCCCAGTGGGCCCGGATCACGACGGCCGGCCTGGAACGCCTGGTGAGCCCCGACCCCGCCGAAGCCCTGGCCCAGTTCGAAGAGGTCCAACCGTCCTGACAACGGGTCGGGTCGGGTCAGGACGGAGGGGTGGGGCGGGGCGGGGCAGCGGAGTGAGCGGGAGGACAGGCGCCGACAGCCCCGACGCCGATCAAACTGTTGGCATGGGGAGGCCCTGACCTGCTGTGCTTACGGTTGAGTGGAACGAACGCGCCCTCCTCGTCCCGCTCAACGGTAGGCAGCCGCCTCTATGGCGTGCATGGAAGAAGTCCGCTGATCGGCTCGGAGGTCTCATGCCCCTGCAGATGGAACTGGTCGCGATAACGCTGGATTGCCCTGATCCGCTGGCTCTTGCGGCGTTCTATCAGCAGGCCACCGGCTTTGAACCACACCCGAAGTCGGACGCCGAGTTCGCCGGTCTCAACCGTGAGGACGGGCTCTTCATAGGCTTCCAGCGGGTCGAGGACCACCGGGCTCCGAGTTGGCCTGGCCAGACCGTCCCTCAGCAGCTCCACATCTGCTTCAAGGTCGCGGAGGGCCTGGACGAGGCCGAAGCCCGGCTGCTGGAACTGGGTGCGGGAAAGCCGGATCACCAGCCGCATGGGGACAAGGCGCGGGTCCTCACCGACCCTGCCGGGCATCCCTTCTGCATCGTCACGCGCTGACCGGTGCCTTGCCCGGGACGCGTCGGCCGAGGTCGTCCGCCGGGGCGGCGTACGGCGTCACCTGGAGCACGGTCGACAGGCCCTGACCTCGGCTCGGCCGCGGCCACGCACGACAACCGCTTCGGCGCGGCCGTCGAAGCCGGATCCGTTCACGCTGCTGATCGACGAGACCCTGCCCATTGATCTGGACGCGACCAGGACACAGCGCCACACCGTCACCGTCACCGTCACCCCGGATCCACCGCCGTCTGATCGACGAGCACTCCTCATACCTTGCTCGCGACCACCATGTAGTTCTCGGCCTCAAGATCGAACGTGCTCAGTTCCGTTTGGAGTCCGACCCGGTGCAGCTCGACTTCGAGTTCCTCGTACCGGTAGGGCCAGCAGGACAGCAGTTCCGAGCGGACAACAACCAACCCGGTCGCATCCACTTGCGCGATCGCGATCTCGATGTGGTGCTCCTCCTCCCAATGCGGCGCGATCTCCCAGCGGTAGACCACGACCGCATCACGACCGTTCCGGCGGACGAGTCGGTCACTGATCTCCAGCCGGGAACCTCTGGCCCTCACGAGTTCCCAAGTGCGGGATGTGAGTACCAAGCGCCCGCCAGGACGCAGAAGCCGTGACATCGACTCCAGAGCAGCACCCCTGCCTGTCGCGCCCGCGGCATGGTGAAGCGAGTTGCCGACGCAGAACACCATGTCGAACGTGTTGTCCGGGAAATGGTCGGGCAACTCTTCCCAGTTCGCCCGTACGGTCCGGACGGATGCCCCGAACTCCTCGGACAGCTCTGCCGTCCGACGAACCATCGCCTCGCTGGCGTCAGTTGCGACAACCCGCATGCCACGACCGGCGAGGCCAACCGCCAACTGTCCCGTTCCGCAGGAACAGTCGAGAACGTGAGCGTTCGACGGCAGGAGATCGAGGACGTCGTCGAACGACGCAGCGAACTCGGCTGGAGGCAACTTCGCATCCGAGATGAGCCATTCGTACACCTCGGCAAGCACGTCATAGCCTGTCACAACCACGACCTCCGTCACGCGGGAGCCTCACGGCAGGACGTCAGTCCATCAGCGGAGCAAGCCGGGCACCAATGGTTTTCACCAGGATGGCTCTGACGGTGTCTGTGGGTTGTCAGGTGTCCGTCTGAGTGGATGTCGTCGCCGGGTATGCAGGTCAGCACTGCCGGCACGGCGAACTTCGTCGCGTCCTCCGGCCCGATCCGCTCGTCCGGACGCACGTCCACCACCAAACCCGTCCCGTCATCGCGACGGACGAAGAAGTCCGGCGTGTGCCGCACCCGCTTCCCGCCCGCCGCCGCCCGCGACAGCCGGAACGGCTGCGAGGCCATTCCGGTCACCAGCGGATCGAAGTCGAGCAGCATCAAGCGGTCGCGCTCCAGCCACGACCCATCTCCCACCTGCCCGCCGCAGGTCGCCGACCAGTACCGACCGCACCAGTTGCTCTGGCCCCGGAAAGCCGGGAACCGGCGCTCAGGCCGTACCGCCTCAAACCGCACGGTCACACATCGCAGAGACAGGACAACGGCGTCCCCCGGTCCCGTTCGCCGTGCTCCTCCCGAGTGGTGTGGCGCACTTTTGCAAGCGGGTGCTTGCAATAGTTAGCGGAGGTGTTGCAAGGTGGAGGCATGGCATCGCTCAACGTCGGCAACCTCGGCGAGTACCTGCGCGAACAGCGGCGCACCGCGCAACTGTCGCTGCGGCAGCTCGCCGACGCCGCCGGGGTGTCCAATCCGTATCTGAGCCAGATCGAGCGCGGGCTGCGCAAGCCGAGCGCGGAGGTGCTCCAGCAGGTCGCCAAGGCGCTGCGGATCTCCGCCGAGACGCTGTACGTGCGCGCCGGCATCCTCGACGCGGAGCGGGACGGGGAGGAGCGCCGGCGGGAGGAGTCGACCCGGGCGGTCATCCTCGCCGACCCCGCACTCACCGAGGCGCAGAAGCTGGCGCTGCTCCAGATCTACGAGTCCTTCCGCAAGGAGAACGGGTTCGGGAGCGACGACCGCGGCCACGGCGGCGCGGACAGCGCGGACGCCCGGGCACGGGAGAGCGACGCCGGCCCGCAGCAGACGGCCGGTTGACCGGACCAGGGGACCGGCCGCACCGCTGCGGAACCGCACCACCCTCGGCCGAGGGCGACGTGGACGCACTCGACGCGATCGAGGCGTTCGCCGTACTCGGCCCGCACGACGCACACGACGCACACGACCTGTACGACGAACGTCATTCCGGGAGGACCCTCACCATGGCCATCACCGACGACCTGCGCAAGACCCTCAGCGACCCGACTCCGCTCTACTTCGCCGCGGGCACCGCCGACCTGGCCCTCCAGCAGGCGAAGAAGGTGCCCGGCCTGGTCGAGCAGCTGCGCTCCGAGGCCCCGGCCCGTTTCGAGGCCGTCCGCAACACCGACCCGAAGTCGGTGCAGGAGAAGGCCAACGCCCGCGCCAAGGAGGCGACCGCCCGCGCCAAGGAGGCGCAGGAGTCCCTCCAGTCCAAGGTCACCGACTTCATCAGCAGCCTCGACGGGGACATCAAGAAGCTCGGCAGCACCCTCGACGCCGACCTGAAGAAGCTCGGCGAGTCCGCCCAGGACCTCGCGCTGCGCGGTGTCGGCGTCGCCGCCGAGTACGCCGTCAAGGCCCGTGAGACCTACGAGAAGGTCGCCGAGCACGGCGAGCAGACCGTGCGGACCTGGCGCGGCGAGGCGGCCGAGGAGATCGAGGAGCTGGCGATCGCGGTCGAGCCCGACGCCGCGCCGAAGACCCAGCCGAAGACCGAGCCCGCCCAGGTCAAGGAGACCGCCGCGCCGAAGCCCGCTCCGGTCGCCGCCGTCACCGTGCCCGCCGCCGAGGCGAAGAAGCCGGCCGCCAAGAAGGCTCCGGTGCGCAAGCCCGCCGCGAAGAAGACCACGCCGCCCGCCAAGTGAGACCGGCGGCCGCGACGGACACGGCGAACAGCGACATACGGTCACGGGCCGGGCACTCACACGGTGCCCGGCCCGTTGTACGGGTAGCGGCAGGGCGGTTGCGGGTACCGTGACCGCGTAGGACGAGCAGATCGAGTCGAGTCGAGTCGACACGTCGAATCAGGTGGTGGGCGTTGTGCTGATGGCAGGCTTCGCGGGGCTGATGTGGCTGCTGTACCTCGCCATGCTGATCCTCGCCGTGGTGGCCCTGGTGATGGCGGCCGTCTTCCGCGACGACGCCTACCGCGCCGCCGACAAGCAGAACAAGGGCTTCTGGCTGATCATCCTGGGCATCGCGGTCGCGGTGAACCTGCTGGTGCCGATGCTCTTCCTACAGCTCGCGGGCCTCGTCGCCACGATCGTCTTCTTCGTGGACGTCCGCCCCGCCCTCAGGCAGGTCTCGGGCGGCGGCGGCTGGGGCCGCAGACGCGGCGGAAGCAGCAGCGACGGCCCCTACGGCCCGTACAACGGCGGACGCTGACCCGGCCGGAGCCCTCCGCCGGGAGACCGGCCCCTCCGCCGGAGATCGGACCTTTCCGCCGGGGGACGGACCTTTCCGCCGGGAGACCGGCCCCTCCGCCGGGAGACCGGGCGCGCCGGGGCGGATCTGCCGAGAGCGCCATGGCCGGATGTGCCGAGAGCGCCGTGGACGGGACTGCCTGCCGTCGGGTCAGCCGAGAGCGGCGTGGACGGGACTGCTGCCTCAGCGGGGTCAGCCGGGAGCGCCGTGGACGGGAGTGTCGGCCGTCGGGTCCGCTGAGGGAGGGCCCGCGATCGGGTCCGTTGAGGGAGGGCCCGCGATCGGCCCGCTCGTCGGTGCCGCTCAGGGGGCCCGGTCGAGCAGCACGACCGCCACGTCGTCCGTCAGCTCGCCCCCGTTGAGTTCACGCACCTCGTTCACCGCGGCCCGCAGCAGCGCCTCGCCGGTGAGTCCCTCGGACAGCTGCCGGCGGATCATCTCCACCATGCCGTCCTGGCCCAGCCGCTCCCGGCCCTCGCCGATCCGGCCCTCGATCAGGCCGTCGGTGTACATCATCAGGCTCCACTCGGCCCCCAGCTCGACCTGCGTCCGCGGCCAGCGCGCACCCGGCAGCAGCCCGAGGGCCGGACCGTTGTTGTCATGGGGCAGCAGCCGCGCGGGCCGGTCCGGCCGGGCGATCAGCGGCGCGGGGTGGCCGGCCAGGCACAGGCCCGCCCGGCGGCCGTCGGGCGCGATGTCCACCGTGCACAGCGTCGCGAAGATCTCGTCGTCGTCGCGTTCGTGCTCCAGCACCTGCTGCAAGGTGTTCAGCAGCTGGTCGCCGCACAGCCCGGCCAGGGTCAGCGCCCGCCAGGCGATGCGCAGCTCCACGCCGAGCGCCGCCTCGTCCGGGCCGTGCCCGCACACATCGCCGATCATGGCGTGCACGGTGCCGTCCGGTGTGCGGACGGTGTCATAGAAGTCGCCGCCGAGCAGCGCGCGTGAGCGGCCGGGGCGGTAGCGGGCGGCGAAGCGCAGCAGGGAGCCCTCGAGGAGGGGCGTGGGCAGCAGGCCGCGTTCCAGCCGGGCGTTCTCCTGCGCGCGTAGTTTGCCCTCGGCGAGCCGCCGTTCGGCGGTGTCGGAGCGCTTGCGCTCCACGGCGTAGCGGATCGCGCGGCTCAGCAGCCGGCCGTCCAGCTCGTCCTTGAAGAGGTAGTCCTGGGCCCCCACGCGCACCGCCTCCGCGCCGCGCTCGGCGTCGCCGGACGCGGTGAGCGCGAGCACGGCGTGCCGGGGCGCGAGCCGCAGCACATGCCGCAGCACGGCGAGTTCGTCGTCGTCCCCGGCCGCCGCGGAGGCGCGTCCGGGGGCGGGCAGCGCGAGGTCCAGCAGGATGCAGTGGACGTCGTCGGTGAGCAGCCGCTCGGCCTCGGTGAGGTTGCGGGCGGCGCGCACGCGGATCGGCCGGTCGTCCGAGTCGCGCAGGTCGCGGACGAACGGGGCGGCCGTCGGGTCGTCCTCGATGAGGAGAAGGGTGAGGGTCGTGTGGGCGGTTGCACCCACGGCGGCGGCGCCCGCGTCGGCGCCGGCCGCGTTCACGCCCGTCGGGCTCGGGACGGGGGCGCTCGCGCCTGTGGTGCTCACGCCTGTGGTGCTCACACCATGGTGGACGCCGTCGGAGGGCGTGGCGTTGCGCGTCGGGTCGTTCCCGGCCGGCGTCGCCTCGTTGCGGCCGGTGTCTTCGGTGCGGACGGTGTCTTCCTTGGAGGGACCGCCGGCTGCGGGCGCGGCGTGCGCCTGACCACTCTCCACGGCCGGGATCGCTCTTTGCCGCGGTACGGGTACGGGCATCGTCTTGGTTCCTTCCCTCCCCCCGAGGGCTGGCGGGGGCGAGGGACCTCGACCCACCGACCGGGACCATAGCGGCAGAAGGCGTCGCAACGGAATGGTGTGAGACACCCAGCTTGAGCTCTGGCCACTGTCATATGCCGCGTTCCGTACCGCAGTTGGGCAGGGCGGGAATCGGACAGGGATGACGAACGTCACGTCTGCCCTGCGTTTGGGTCACGGAGAGGGGTGTCGTGGGTCACGTGGTCCAGGTCGCGCGAGGGAGAGGGGGCGGGGGTGACGGGGCAGCGGGAGGGCGAAAAGGGGGCGTTCCGGGCGGGCGCCGGTCACGCGTCCGGACGGACGACCCCGAGTATCGGCATCGAACCCGCCCCGGCGAGCGTGACGGTACGGCCCGGGCGCGGGGCGTGGACGATCGAGCCGTCGCCCACGTACATCGCCACATGGCTGGCGTCGCTGAAGTAGATGATCAGGTCGCCGGGGCGCATGTCCGCGACGGGGACGTGCGGCAGCTGCTTCCACTGCTCCTGCGAGGTGCGCGGCATCGGCCGGCCCGCGCTCTTCCACGCCTCGGAGGTCAGGCCGGAGCAGTCGAAGCTGTCCGGGCCCTCGGCGCCCCACACATACGGCTTGCTGATCTGCGCGGTGGCGAACTGCACGGCCTTCCTGCCCTGCGGGGAGGCCGCGCTGTCGATGTCACGGAGGATCCCGGTGTCCAGCCAGGCGGTCTGCGCCTTCTGCGCGGCCTGCCGCTCCAGCTCTTCGAGGCGGGCCTTCTCCTTCTTCTCCAGCCGCGATTGGAGCTTCTCCGCCTGCGCGATCTGCTTCTCGATCTTCTTCTGGGCCGCCGCCTTCACCTTGCGGCCCGACTCCAGCTTCGCCCACTGCGCGGAGGCGTCCTTGGAATACTGCTCCAAGTCCTGCTGCGTGCGGGTGAGTTGGCCGATCAGACCCTTGGTCGCGCGCTGGCCCTGGCGAACCCGGCCCGCGCCGTCGAGGAACTCCGAGGGGTTGTCGCTCAGCATCAACTGGGCCTCGTCCGGCAGGCCGCCGGTGCGGTACTGGGCCCTTGCCGCGGCGCCCGCGCGGTCCTTCAGCTTCGCCAGCTTCTCCTGGCCCGCGACGATCTTCTTGGCCAGCTCGACGATCTCCGCCGACTGCTTCCGGGCCGCTTCCTCCGCCGCGTTGTAGGCGTCGGTGGCGACGGCGGCGTCGTGGTAGAGCGTTTCGAGCTGGGCGCGGACGGCTTCCAGGTTCTTGTCGGCGGTCGCGGTCGACGGGAGCGCCGGGGCCCCGGCGCCTGCCGCCGGCGTCGACGGCGAGGCCGCGTTCGGCGTGGGCTCCGGGCTCGCGAACGCCGTGCCGGGCGCTCCGAGCACGGTGACCGCGCAGACCACGGCCACGGCCACCGCGAGCAGGCCGCGCTTCCCCGTTCCCATACCCCGTCCCCCAACCACTGATTAACCGTCAGTAACTTACGGTGCTCGGGGGATCGTGCCACGTCAGCGCCGAAAACGACAGAGGCGGCGACGACGGAGACGACGGAGACGACGGACCCGCCAGGACGACCGAAGCAGTCCATCCCCACTTCGCCGCCCAGGTATGGCGATCCCCCGCCTGTGTGACGTACGGCTCGCGGAGATCGTTCCCGACGGACCCACCCGGCTCACGCACACGGCGAGGCTGAGCGCGCCGGGTTCTTGAGGCGGCCCGTTGCCTGGCTACGGGTGGTCCTGGCTGCCCTGGCCGCCCCGGCGGTCCTGGTGCACCGGGCGCCCCGCCGCCTCCTGCGGCCTCTGTGCACCCTGTGGCTCCGGTGCATCCGGCGGCTCCGGTGCACGCTGCGGCGCCGACCGAGGCCGCGGGACGTGCCGCAGGTCGCCGCAGGCCGCCGGGCCCCCGCTCAGCTCCTGGGCGCCAGCGCGCCCCACCGCACCGTCACTTCGCCCTGCCGCCATCGCACCGGGCCGTCCGTCACCGGCCAGTCGGCCGTCAGGTCCCGTACCGCGCGGATCCACCGCTGACGGGCGCCGTACGACGCGTACGGCGCGGCCGCGGCCCAGGCGCGGTCGAAGTCGCGCAGGAACGCGTGCACCGGCTCGCCGGGGACGTTGCGGTGAATGAGCGCCTTGGGCAGCCGTTCGGCCAGGTCCGAGGGACGGTCCAGGGAGCCGAGCCGCGTCGCGAAGGTGACCGTGCGCGGGCCCTCGGGCCCCAGCGCCACCCACACGTGCCGGCGTCCGATCTCGTCGCAGGTGCCCTCGACCAGCAGCCCTCCCACCGACCCGGCGGCCGGATCGGCCGGCGCGAGGCGGGCGCACAGCCGCTCCCAGACGGCGGCGACCTCGCCCTCGTCGTACTGGCGCAGCACGTTGGCGGCGCGCACGAGGAGCGGCCGCCGGCCGACCGGGATCTCGAACCCGCCGTGCCGGAAGACCAGCCCTTCGCGCTCGTAGGGCGCGGCGGCCGCGACCCGGGCGGGCTCGATCTCCACGCCGACGACCCGCGCGCGGGGCGCGACCGAACGCAGCCGGTGCAGCAGTTCGACGGCCGTCCAGGGCGCGGCTCCGTAACCGAGGTCCACGGCGACGGGCTCGACGGCGCGCCGCAGCTCGGCGCCGTGCGTCGCGGCGATCCAGCGGTCCATG
Source organism: Streptomyces sp. NBC_00704 (assembly GCF_036226605.1). Taxonomy (NCBI): domain Bacteria; kingdom Bacillati; phylum Actinomycetota; class Actinomycetes; order Kitasatosporales; family Streptomycetaceae; genus Streptomyces; species Streptomyces sp. NBC_00704. The sequence goes on along the minus strand of NZ_CP109000.1, from coordinate 3,768,059 downwards.
CGGCGCAGCCGATTCGGGTTCGTCGTCCCGCGCGTGACCGTGCCCACGGGGCGGACGGAGGCGCGGGATGTCATACCCAAGAGGGTAGTGCGGCCATGGGAGGGCGCCGCGTCGCCGCCGTCCCGCCGACTGGTTCCTGGCCGCGTCGCTCCGGCGCACGCGGACAGGCCCACGCACACCGGCCTCGAACGGTTGAGCGACAGAGGGTAACGGCTGGGCAAAAACCGCCCGTTTCCCCGTCCGGCCGGAATGGGAACCGCTTGCTGCGGCGTTGCACCCCCCTGGAGGGCCGGCCACACCCTCCTTCCGGCATGCCCGCAGCAAGGAGGAACGCCCCGTGAGCCAGTACGCCAACAGGCTCGGGCGTCGCTCCACGGCGGTTCCCTCGCGGCTCAGGCTCCACCGCCGCCCCCGCCGCGTCGCGATGCTCTCCGTGCACACCTCTCCGCTCCACCAGCCCGGCACCGGTGACGCCGGCGGCATGAACGTCTACATCGTCGAACTCGCGCAGCGCCTCGCCGCGATCAACATCGAGGTAGAGATCTTCACGCGCGCGACGACCGGCGGTCTCCCCCCGACGGTCGAGCTGGCCCCCGGGGTCCTCGTCCGGCACATCGACGCCGGCCCGTACGAGGGGCTCGCCAAGGAGGACCTCCCGGCGCAGCTGTGCGCCTTCACGCACGGCGTGATGCAGGCCTGGGCCGGTCACCGCCCCGGCTACTACGACCTCGTGCACTCGCACTACTGGCTGTCCGGCCATGTCGGCTGGCTGGCCGCCCAGCGCTGGGGCGCCCCCCTCGTGCACGCCATGCACACCATGGCCAAGGTCAAGAACGCCAACCTGGCCGACGGCGACACCCCCGAACCCGCCGCCCGCGTCATCGGCGAGACCCAGATCGTCGCGGCCGCGGACCGCCTCATCGCGAACACGGCCGAGGAGGCCGACGAACTCGTACGGCACTACCACGCGGACCCCGGCAAGGTCGCCGTCGTGCACCCCGGCGTCAACCTCGACCGCTTCCGGCCCGCGGACGGCCGCGCCGCCGCCCGCGCCCGCCTCGACCTGCCCCAGGACGCCCTGGTCCCCCTCTTCGCCGGCCGGATCCAGCCCCTGAAGGCGCCCGACATCCTGCTGCGCGCGGTGGCCGTCCTGCTCGACGAGCGCCCCGAGCTGCGCTCCCGCATCGTCGTCCCGATCGTCGGCGGCCCCAGTGGCAGCGGCCTCAGCAAGCCGGAGGGGCTCCAGAAGCTCGCCGCCCGGCTCGGCATCGCGGACGTCGTACGGTTCCGGCCGCCCGTCGGCCAGGACCAGCTCGCCGACTGGTTCCGGGCCGCGTCGCTCCTGGTCGTCCCCTCCTATAGCGAGTCCTTCGGCCTGGTCGCCATAGAGGCGCAGGCGGCTGGCACCCCCGTGCTCGCCGCCTCGGTCGGCGGTCTCCCGGTGGCCGTGCGGCACGGCGAGACGGGCTTCCTGGTGCAGGGCCACGACCCGGCCGGCTACGCGCGCGTGCTCGAGCGTTTCGCCGACGGCCCCGAGCTGCCCGCCCGCATGGGCGCGGCGGCCGCCGCCCACGCCCAGTCCTTCGGCTGGGACACCGCGGCCGCCGCGACGGCCGACGTCTACGCGGCCGCGACCCAGTCCCACCGCCGTCGCGTACGCTCCGAACATGGGTGACGTGGACATGGATGACGTGGACATGGGTGGAGTAGGCAAGGACGGCGAGGGCATGGGTGGCCCGGACGCGGGCGGTGCGGACGCGGGCGGCGCGGACGGTGGCGGCCCGGACGCGGGCGGTGCGGACGGTGGCGGCGCGGAGAAGAGCGCCGCACAGGCCATCGAGGCCTTCCTGCGGGACGCCGAGCTGGAGTGGGAGAGCACCGGCCCCGGCGCCTACGTGGCCCAGCTGCCCGGCACCCGCAAACTCAAGACGACCGTCTCCCTGATCGTCGGCCGCCACTCCCTCTCCCTCAACGCCTTCGTCATCCGCCACCCCGACGAGAACGAGTCCGGCGTCCACCGCTGGCTCCTGGAGCGCAACCTCAAGCTGTACGGCGTCGGTTACGCCGTCGACCAGCTCGGCGACGTCTACGTCACCGCCCGCCTCCCGCTCCCCGCGGTCACGGCCGACGAGGTGGACCGTCTCATGGGCCAGGTCCTGGAGGCCGCCGACGGCGCCTTCAACACACTGCTGGAGCTGGGCTTCGCGAGTGCCATCCGCCGCGAGTACGAGTGGCGCGTCTCCCGCGGTGAACCCACCCGCAACCTGGACGCCTTCGCCCACCTGACGCAACGCCCGTCGTCGCCCCCGTCGTCCGGTCCGACGGACCCGACGGCCTCGGCAGGCTGACGGACCCCAGCGGCTCGGCGGACCCGGCGGGCCGGCCACCGGCGTCGGCGTTCACCCGCCCGCCGGACCGCCCCGCCGCCCGTACCGTCCCGGCGTCACCCCCACCAGCCTGCGGAAGTGCCGGGTCAGATGAGCCTGGTCGTAGAAGCCGGACGCGGCCGCGACCTCGCCCGGCGGCAGCCCGTCGAGCAGGAGCCGGCGGGCGAGGTCGACCCGGCGGGCGGTCAGGTACTGGTGCGGTGCGATGCCGTACGCGGAACCGAACGCCCGGACCAGATGGGCCGGATGGGCCTGCACCAACCCGGCCGCCTCGTCCAGCGCGAGGCCCGCGACGACACGTTCGTCGAGGAGTTCGCGCAGTCGCCGGGCGAGGACGGGGTCGGGACGCGGGACGGCGGAGGACGCCCGGCGTGGCCGGAGGTGGTCGCGCAGCCGCTCGCCGATCAGCGTCAGCCTGCTGTCGGCCTCCAGTTCGTCGCCGGAGCGGGCGAGCGCGGAGTGCAGCTGGCCCACCCGCCGCCGCAGCACGGGATCACGCAGGTCGGGTGCGTCGACGGCGGCCCCGACCAGGTCCTCGCCGAGCACGCCGGCGTCGAGGTAGAGGACCCGCTTGCGAAACCCCTCCGGGGTCGCGGGCGAGCCGTTGTGCGGCACGTGCGGCGGCAGCAGCGAGACGGTGTCGTGCGGCGTCCCGTGCTCGTGCCGGTCCAGGTCGTAGCGGACCGCGCCGTCGTCGACGATGAGCAGCGTCCACGCCTCATGGACGTGCATCGGGTAGGCGTAGCCGGTGAAACGGGCGTGGAAGACCTCCACGACGCCCGGCACGCGGGGACGCCAGGCGCGGACGTCGGCCGTGGGCTGTGCGGCCGCGGCGGACGCGGCCGGGTCCTGGGCGGCCATGCAAAGAACGTACAAGACCACGGCGGGCGACGACCGGCAGTCTCGTCGTATGGACACCGCGAACACCACGAGGCCCGTGCAGACCACGGCCACCACAACCACGACCGCCACCGCGGCGACCAGGGCGACCACGGCGACCACGGCGACCACGAAGTCGGCGGCGGAAGCGGCGGCGAAGTCGGCGGCGGGGACGGCGATGGAAGGCGCGACCCCCGAACCGGTCCGCTTCGACACGAAGATCGCGGTGCTGCTGCGCGAGGACCTGGAGACCTGGCAGCGCCTGAACGTCACCGCGTTCCTGGTCAGCGGGCTCGGCACGGAGCTGCCCGAGGTGATCGGGCAGCCGTACGAGGACGCGGACGGCGTCCCCTGTCTGCCGATGTTCCGCCAGCCGGTGCTGGTCTTCGAGGGCACGAAGGAGACGTTGAAGGCCGCCCACGCGCGCGTGCTGTCCCGCTCGCTCCCGCGCGCGGTGTTCACGAGCGACCTCTTCGCCACCGGCAACGACCGGGACAACCGCGCCGCGGTGCGCGCCGTGCCGACGGCCGATCTGGACCTGGTCGGACTGGCGGTGTACGGCCCGAGGAACGCGGTGGACAAGGTGCTCAAGGGGGCGAGGATGCACCCGTGACACCGGCGTCGACGGCGAGCACTCAGCAGGCGCCGACCTCGGGAGCCGCCGGAGCCGGAACGGGAGCCGCCGGAGCCGGAACGGGAGCCGCCGGGGCCGGAACGGGAGCCGCCGGGGCCGGAACGGGAGCCGGACCCGAGGCCGGAGCCGGGGTCATACCTGAGGCCAGGGCCGGACCCGAAGCCGGAGTCGGAGCCGAGGTCGGGATCGAGGTCGGGGTCGGGATCGAGGTCGGGACATCGACGGCAGGCGTGCGGGGAGTCCCGTCCGCAAGCCGGCGCATCAGCACCCCGTAGCCGACCCCCGCCGCCGTCCCGACGACGGCGCACATCCCCCAGAGCCACTCCGCGCCGAACCGGTCGATGACCAGGCCGGACATCAGCGGGGCGATCAGTGAGGCGAGGGCCCAGGAGAGCGTGTACATGCCCTGGTAGCGGCCGCGGCCGTGGGTGGGGGAGAGGCGGACGACGAGTCCGGTCTGGGTGGGCGCGTTGATGATCTCCGCGAGGGTCCACACGCAGACGGTGAGCGCGAACACGCCGACCGAACCGGCGAACGCGGTCAGCCCGAACCCGTACCCCGCGAGCACCGAGGAGACCACCAGCAGCCGCCGGGCGTCCCGGTGCTCGATGAACCGTGTGACGGGGATCTGCAGCGCGACGATGAGGACGCCGTTGACGGCGATGGCCATGCCGTAGTCGGCCGACGTGAACCCGGCCGCGCCCATGGCGACCGGCAGGCCGACGGCCCCCTGCTGGAAGACGAGCGCGACGAGGAAGGACAGTCCGACGACGCTCATGAAGCGCCCGTCGCGCAGCACCGTCCCGAGCCCGACCCGTTCGTCGTCGCGGGCGCCCGCGCCCTTGTCCGCCCGCTCGGGCCGCGACTCGGGCAGCTTGAGGAAGACGACGATGGCGCAGACGAGCGTCATCGAGGCCTCCAGGAGGAAGCCGGCGCGGTAGCTGACCTCGGCGATGAACCCGGCGGCCGTGGACGAGACGGCGAACCCGAGGTTGACGGCCCAGTAGTTGAGCGAGAAGGCGCGGACCCGGTCCTCGGGCCGCACGATGTCGGCCATCATCGCCTGCACGGCCGGCCGGGACGCGTTGGACGCCATCCCGACGAGGAAGGCGACCCCGGCGATGGCGACGGGGTGCTCCATGAAGCCGAGCAGCGTGACGGAGGCGGCGGTGCAGGTCTGCGCGACGAGCAGGGTGGGCCGCCGCCCGAGCCGGTCCGCCATGACGCCGCCGCCCAGCGACGACACGACCCCGCCGAGCCCGTGCAGCGAGGCGACGAGTCCCGCGTAGGAGGCGGAGTAGCCGCGGTCCAGGGTCAGGTACAGCGCCATGAAGGTGGCGACGAACGCGCCGAGCCGGTTGACGAGTGTGCTGGTCCACAGCCACCAGAACTCTCTGGGCAGCCCGGACAGCGTCTCGCGGGCGGCACGTCTCAACACGGCGACAGGCATGACGGATCCCCCGGGATGTAAGCGGCGCAGGCGGCTCACAGAACTTACGAGGGAAGCGGAATCGAGGGCTACTCATTTAACAGATGACGTCAATCGACGCGGCCCGGCCCCGCCCCCGGCCGCCGCTCCACCCCCGCCCTGTCCGCTCTGCGAGCGGCCGCGCGACGCGTCAGGGCGGTCGATTACGCTCATACGCATGGCCGACGCACCGTACAAGCTGATCCTCCTCCGCCACGGCGAGAGCGAGTGGAACGCGAAGAACCTGTTCACCGGCTGGGTGGACGTCAACCTCAACGAGAAGGGCGAGAAGGAGGCGGTCCGCGGTGGCGAACTCCTGAAGGACGCCGACCTCCTGCCCGACGTGGTCCACACGTCCCTCCAGAAGCGGGCGATCCGCACGGCCCAGCTGGCCCTCGAATCCGCCGACCGCCACTGGATCCCGGTCCACCGCTCCTGGCGCCTCAACGAGCGCCACTACGGTGCGCTCCAGGGCAAGGACAAGGCACAGACCCTCGCGGAGTTCGGCGAGGAGCAGTTCATGCTCTGGCGCCGCTCCTACGACACCCCGCCCCCGCCCCTCGAGGACGGCACGGAGTTCTCCCAGTCCGCGGACCCGCGCTACGCGACCATCCCGCCGGAGCTGCGCCCCCGCACGGAGTGCCTCAAGGACGTCGTCATCCGGATGCTCCCCTACTGGTACGACGGCATCGTCCCCGACCTCCTCGCGGGCCGCACGGTCCTCGTCGCCGCCCACGGCAACAGCCTGCGCGCCCTCGTCAAGCACCTCGACGGCATCTCCGACGCCGACATCGCGGGCCTGAACATCCCGACGGGCATCCCCCTCGCCTACGAACTCGACGCGGACTTCAAGCCCCTCACCCCGGGCGGCACCTACCTCGACCCGCAAGCGGCGGCAGCAGCCATCGAGGCAGTCAAGAACCAGGGCAAGAAGAAGTAAGCGACACCCCTTGAGCCCCCGGCCTGCGCATACGGCGCAGGCGGGGGCTTTGCGGTGTCGCCCGGGGGGCTCACCGGGACCGCGGCGGGGTCATCGGGTTGGTCGGGCCAGTCGGGCCAGTCGGGGCCGTCGGGCCGGTCAGGCTCAGGGCTTCAGGAAGTCCGGTGTCGGTTGTTGTCTCGCCTCCGCTCGGGCCCCCGCATCACGCAGGGCGGAGACGGCGGCCGTCGCATCCTCGGGGGGCAGGTGGGAGAGGAGGACGACCGGCGGCCGTGTCGCGAGGAGTTTGCTGTGCCACAGGCTCAGCCCCGTGAGGCGACGGATGACCTGGACGACGTCCATCACGCGGGCGCCGGAGTCGGTGAGCACGACCTCGTGAGGTACGTCGTCGCACACCAGCAGGATGTACTCGCCCGCCATGTCTCTCCCCTCCCCGCCCCTCGGCGCCGGTCATGGTCGGAATCGAAGCCGACGGGCGGTTCCCCGGGCAACGGGTTTGCGGGTCAGGGTGTCGTGGCCGGGGCGGTCGCCGGGGCCGGGTCCGGGGCCTGGGTGGGGGCGGGGTGGCCGGGGGTGGTGTGGTGGCGGCGGGACGGTCCGAGGACGGGGTGGCTGACGCCCCAGGCCGCTCCCTTGCAGACCAGTTCCTTGTAGAGCGCGGCGAGGCGTCCCGTGAGGGCGGCGTCGACGGCGCGGTCGTCGGCGGTGACGTACTGGATGAGGCCTTGCCTGCGGCCCAGCGAGATGCACTGGTTGAAGTAGCGCACCGGCACGGTCGGGATCTTTCCGCCGGTCAGGCGGGCCGCGATGGCGTCGGCCGCCTGCCATGCCATGGGGACGCCCGAGGCGCACGACATCCGCAGCGGCTTGTCGCCGGGGCCGGTCATCAGGGCCGCGTCGCCGACGGCGTACACGTCGGGGTGCGAGACCGAGCGCAGGGTCCGGTCGACCACGATCCGGCCGTCGGCGGCGACCTCCAGCGCGGTGGCCTGGGCGACGGGGTGGACGGCGAAGCCGGTCGTCCAGAGCGTGACCGCCGACGGGACGGACCTGCCGTCGGCCGTGACGACGTGGTCGGCCTCGACGGCGGTGACGGTCGTGTGCTCGTGCACGGTGATGCCGAGACCGTCGACGACCTTGCGCAGGTGGCGCCGGCCCTTGGACGAGAGCCAGTCGCCCAGGCCGGCGCCGGCGGCGAGGGCGACCTCGAGGTCCGGGCGGGCCTCGGCGATCTCGGTCGCGGCCTCCACGCCGGTGAGGCCGGCGCCCACCACGACCACGGGCTGTCCGGCGGCCAGCGAGGACAGGCGCTCCCGCAGCCGCAGCGCGCCGGGCCGGCTCGCGATCTGGTGCGCGTGCTCGGCGGTGCCGGGGACGCCCTGGTCGTTCCAGCCGCTGCCGAGGGCGTACACGAGGGTGTCGTACCCCAACTCCTCGGTCTTTTCCCGGTGTCCGGCCGCTTCGGCTCCTTCGGTTCCGTCTGCGGCCCGTACGGTGACGGTCCTGCGGTCGACGTCGACGCGCGTCACCCTCGCGATCCTCAGCCGGACGCCGGTGCCCGCGAACATCTCGGCGAGCGGCCGGGGCGTGAGCTCCTGGCCGACCGCCAGCTGGTGCAGCCGGACGCGCTCGACGAAGTCGGGCTCGGCGTTGACGAGGGTGATGGCGACGTCGTCGCGGTGCAGTCGCCTGGCGAGGCGCCCGGCGGCGACGGCTCCGGCGTATCCGGCCCCGAGGACGATGATGCGGTGCTGCATGTCGCTGCTCCTGTCTTGAGCGGATTCGCCTCCTGAACCGGGCGGCCCGCCGATTCCTGACAGGAATGCGGTGTGAAGCAGCTCACATCGCCGTCAGAGAGTGATCAGAGAGCCGTCAGAGTGGTCAGAAGGCGCGGAGCAGGGGTTCCCCGTGGTCGGCGGCCGCCCAGTGCCGCGTCGCGCGCTCGAGCTTGTCGGGGTTGACCTGGTTGCGGAACGCGGTGATGCCGTCCGCGCCGATCTCCAGGCACATGACGCCGATGACCCGGCCGTCGAGCACCACCACGAGCGCCGGGGCGCCGTTGGCGGTCGCGGCGTAGACGTCGGGCGAGCCGCCGACGATGGCGCGCTTGGCCTTGCTGGGCTTGAACAGGCCCCGCATGAACGTGGCCACCGCGAGAGCGCCCTCGAACGCCTTGGCGCGGGCCGGGATCTTCCCGCCGCCGTCGCCGATCGCGACCGCGTCCTGGGTGAGCAGCCGCACGAGCGGCTCGGTCCGGCCGCTGGTGGCGGCCGCGAGGAACTCCTCGACGATGCGCCGGGCCGCGGCCTCGTCGATCTCCGTGCGGGTCCTGCCCTGCGCGACGTGCTGCTTGGCGCGGTGGAAGATCTGCTGGCTGGCGGCCTCGGTGAGGTCGAGGATCTCGGCGATCTCCCGGTGCGGGTAGTCGAAGGCCTCCCGCAGCACGTACACCGCGCGCTCGTTGGGGGAGAGGCGCTCCAGCAGGGTGAGCACCGCGTACGAGACGGACTCGCGCTGCTCGACGGTGTCGGCGGGGCCGAGCATCGCGTCCCCGGCGAGCAGCGGTTCGGGCAGCCACGCGCCCACATAGGTCTCGCGGCGGGCGCGGGCCGACGTGAGCTGGTTGAGACACAGGTTGGTGAGCACCTTCGTCAGCCAGGCCTCGGGGACCGCGACGCGCTCGACGTCGGCCGCCTGCCAGCGCAGGAACGTCTCCTGCACGGCGTCCTCCGCCTCGCTCGCGGAGCCCAGCAGGCGGTAGGCGATCGCCTCCAGACGGGGCCTCGCCGCCTCGAACCGGTCCACATCGCTCACGGTCAGGGCCATGCCATGGATCCTAGCCCGCACGGTCGCGTGCCGCGTTTCGTCACCGGTGGGTCACAGGCAGGCCGTCGGCAGAACCTCCGCGCCCGTCCGCTCCGTCTGCCCGGATGAGCAACGGCGCGACGGCGGACGCCCGCGCCGATCCGGGAATCGGGGGACGGCATGCGTGACATGGACGCAACTGTGGACGGCGGAGGCGCCGGAGGGCGTGCGGACGGCGGGCTGGGCGGGTCCGAGGGCGCGGCCGGAAAAGGCGGCGCCCTTCGGGGCGTGCTCGGACCTGCGCGCCGGGGCGCGTTGGCGGCGGCCGCGGTCGCCTCGGCGGCCCTGGCGATGACGGCGTGTCAGCCGATGGACTCCTCGCCCTCTCCCGACGGAACCGCGACCCCCGCCACGAGTCCCGCGACGAGTCCCGCCACGAGTCCCGTCACGAGTCCGGCCGGGGGTTCCGCCACGGGCGGTTCCTCCGCCGGGAGTTCCACCACGGCCGGTTCCGCCTCGGCCGGCTCCGCGTCCTCGGCCCCCGCCCCCGCCACCGCCCCGGCGCACGGCACCCCCGCGACTTCCGCGCCCGCCTCGGCGTCGGCCCCGGCTCCCGGCGGCTCGACGGGCGGCATCCTGGCGACCTGCGCGGCGAAGAGCCTCGAGGTCACCGCCCGGCAGGCCGCCCAGCGGCCGGTCGGCACCGGGACCGGCGCGGCGATCGTGACGTTCACCAACGTCTCCGGCCGGACGTGCGTCCTCAAGGGGCACCCGACCGTCGCCGGGGCGGGCAACGGCTCCCCGGGGCACAACTCCCCGCTCAAGGTCACGCCCGTCGGAGCGGCCGCGCCGGTCACGGTGGCCCCCGGCGGCAAGGCGTGGGTGAAGCTGACCTTCGTGCAGGTGCAGGGCGAGGCCGACGGCTACTGCGCGTCTGGTGCGGACCCCTCCGTGTACCCCACGGTCGTCGTCGGCCTGACGGGCTCCGGGGCGCACCAGGTCGCCCTGGACGACGGTCAGTTCGCCGAGTGCGACGACACGGTGACCGTCACCGCCGTGACGGCGGCCGCGTCCTGACGCGTCCCGGACGCGGCGCAGGGCCCCGGCGCAGGGCCCCGGCGCCGTGTCGACGCCGGGGCCCCTCATGCGCGTACGTTCCTCGGGTGCGGGTGCGTCCTCAGCCGCACTGGCAGGCGCTGCCGGACTGGCATCCGCAGCCGCACCCGGAGCCGCAGCCGCACGCGCCGATCAGCATCAGGTTCCTGATCTCGGCGGGCTGCTCGGTCGGGAGCGGTTGCGTCGGGTCGGGCGTGGGGGTGCTGGGGGACTCGGCCATGGGTTCCTCCCGGAGGCGTAGGACCTGTGCGGACCTGTGCCCATTGCATGCCCGTTCCCCTGGGCGCATCAACGGCGCACAGTGTCTTGCGCCCGGTCTCGCGCACGCCAGGGACGGGCCCGGCACGCCCCCGGCGGCCGGCAGCGCGCGGGCGGCAGGCCCTGGCGGGGCCTCTTCTCCGCGACGTCCCCGCCCGACCGCCGCCCTGGCCTCGGCGCCCCGCCCCGCCCGCGCCGACCTCAGCCGATCTCGTCCGCGCCGCTGCCGCCGTCGGCCCCGCCCGCGCCGGAACCCGTGCCCGCGCCGGAACCCGCACCCGTACCCGAACCCGCGCCCGTTCCGGTGGCCGGCTGGATCTCCGGCGGCAGGTCCTGCTGGAGCTCGTCCGCGTGCTCGCCGGTCACCAGGAACACCACGCGCTTGGCGACGGCCACCGCGTGGTCGGCGAACCGCTCGTAGTAGCGGCCGAGCAGGGTCACGTCGACCGCCGTCTCGATGCCGTGCTTCCACTTGTCGTCCAGCAGGTGCTGGAAGAGCGTGCGGTGCAGCAGGTCCATCTCGTCGTCGTCCTGCTCCAGCTGGAGCGCCAGGTCGACGTCCTTGGTGATGATGACCTCGGCCGACTTCGCCATCAGGCGCTGCGCGAGCTGGCCCATCTCCAGGATCGTGGCGTGCAGGTCGTGCGGCACCGCACGGTTGGGGAAGCGCAGCCGCGCCAGCTTCGCCACGTGCTGGGCGAGGTCGCCGGAGCGCTCCAGGTCGGCCGACATCCGCAGCGACGTGACGACGATCCGCAGGTCCGTCGCCACCGGCTGCTGCCGCGCCAGCAGCGCTATCGCCCGCGCCTCCAGGTCGTGCTGCAACTCGTCGACCCTCTTGTCGGCCTCGATGACGCTCTCGGCGAGCTTCAGGTCGGCGTCGAGCATGGCCGTCGTGGCGCGTCCGATCGCCGACCCGACCAGCCGGGCCATCTCCACCAGGCTGTCGCCGATCGAGTCCAGTTCCTCGTGGTACGCGTCCCGCATCAGGGTTCCCTCTCGTACGTCGTTCCAGGGGTTCGGCTTCGGTTCCGGGGGCCAGAACCGGCCGTGACACCAGGCCGGAGCCGGTCCTCGGACCGGCGCCGGCCGGCCCTGTGACCGGAGCTGCGAACCCCACGGTGCCACGCTCCGCCCCGTACGCGTCGGTTTCCGTCACCTCACATGAACCGCCACCGGCTCCGAGGTGAACTCTGGGCGACGAGTGTTCGAGCTCGCACCTCGATGGCTGTGGCCAGGACCGAACCCGTGCCTAACCTGGGGGCATGGACGTGAACGCGGCAGTCGCCGCAGCGGCGGCGATCGCCGGGGTGCTCACCGGTGTCATCGCCGTGCTGGCGTTCCGCTGGAGCGAGCGGGAGCAGAAGCGACCGATGCGCACCTCGCTGCACACGGACCCGATGCTTCCACCGGGCGTGGACACGGTCCTGTCGGTGCTGCGCTCCTCCGCCGTCGTGCTCGACGAGGCCGACGCCGTCGTCAAGGCCAGCTCCGCCGCCTACGCCCTCGGGCTGGTCCGCGGGGGCAGGCTCAGCGTGGAGCCGATGCTGAAGATGGCCCGGGACACCCGGCGCGACGGGGAGATACGCCAGGTGGAGCTGGACCTTCCGCGGCGTGGCACGGGGCGCGGCGAGGCCCTCGCCGTGTCCGCCCGAGTGGCCCCGCTGGGCTCCCGGCTGGTGCTGCTGCTGGTGGAGGACCTCACCGAGGCCCGCAGGATCGAGGCGGTCCGGCGGGACTTCGTGGCGAACGTCAGCCATGAGCTGAAGACGCCGGTGGGCGCGCTCTCCCTGCTCTCCGAGGCCGTCATGGACGCCTCGGACGACCCCGAGGCGGTGGAACGGTTCGCCGGCCGTATGCAGATCGAGGCCACCCGGCTCACCAGCCTGGTCCAGGAGCTGATCGACCTGTCGCGGGTCCAGAACGACGATCCGCTGGAGGACGCCGAACCGGTCGGCGTCGACGAACTGGTCGCCGAGGCCGTCGACCGCTGCCGGCACCAGGCCGGCGCCAAGCAGATCACCATGGCCGCGGGAGGCCCCGCCGGCCTGCGCGTCTGGGGCAACCGGGGCCAGCTGGCCGCGGCCCTGGGCAACCTGGTCGAGAACGCCGTCAACTACTCGCCCGCACGCACACGCGTGGGCATAGCCGCCCGCCGGGTGAACGTGCCGGGCGGGGACCTGATCGAGATCGCCGTGACCGACCAGGGCATCGGCATCTCCGACAAGGACAAGGAGCGCATCTTCGAGCGCTTCTACCGGGTCGATCCCGCCCGCTCCCGTGCCACCGGCGGCACGGGCCTCGGGCTGGCGATCGTCAAGCACGTGGCCGCCTCGCACGGCGGGGAGGTCACGGTGTGGAGCGCCGAGAACCAGGGCTCCACGTTCACCCTGCGACTGCCGGAGGCGGGCGTGGCCCGCGACCGCGCGCACCTGCGCCCGGACCCGGACGAGACCGACGACGCCGACGGCCTCGACGACGTCGTCCCCTCCACCTCCCACCCCTCCACCTCCCGCCCCTCCTCTCCGGCGCAGCCCCGCGCCGCGTCCCCGAATTCGACCGCGTACCAGACGCTTTCCGCCCCGGAGGTCCATCCGTGACCCGAGTGCTCGTCGTCGAGGACGAGGAGTCCTTCTCCGACGCCCTGTCGTACATGCTCCGCAAGGAGGGCTTCGAGGTCGCGGTCGCGACCACGGGCCCCGACGGACTCGACGAGTTCGAGCGCAACGGCGCCGACCTCGTGCTCCTCGACCTGATGCTGCCGGGACTGCCCGGCACGGAGGTGTGCCGTCAGCTGCGCGGCCGCTCCAACGTCCCCGTGATCATGGTGACCGCCAAGGACAGCGAGATCGACAAGGTCGTCGGCCTGGAGATAGGGGCCGACGACTACGTCACCAAGCCCTTCTCCTCGCGCGAGCTGGTCGCCCGCATCCGGGCCGTGCTGCGCCGCCGCGGCGAGCCGGAGGAGGTCACGCCGGCGGCCCTGGAGGCGGGCCCGGTCCGCATGGACGTCGACCGCCACGTGGTGACGGTCTCCGGCTCCAAGGTCGACCTGCCGCTGAAGGAGTTCGACCTGCTGGAGATGCTGCTGCGCAACGCCGGCCGCGTCCTGACCCGCATGCAGCTCATCGACCGGGTGTGGGGCGCCGACTACGTGGGCGACACCAAGACGCTGGACGTCCACGTCAAGCGCCTGCGCGCCAAGATCGAGCCGGACCCGGGCGCGCCGCGCTACCTGGTGACGGTCCGTGGCCTCGGCTACAAGTTCGAGCCGTAGGCCACAGGGTCGGAGGCCCACAGGGCCGGAGACCCACAGGGCCGGAGGCGTGGGCCGTCGGCTCAAGCCGCCGAGGGCCGGCCGGCATGGCATGACTGAAGGGCGGCACCCCGCACGGGGTGCCGCCCTTCGGTCACGTCGTGGCCGTCGCCGGTTGTCGTTACGCGTTCGGGGAGGCGCTGCCGGACGGCGAGCCCGACCCGGCGGGCGAACCCGACGGCGAGGCGTTCCCGGAGGGCGAGGCGCCGCCGGACGGGGACGCGCTGGGGGACGGCGACTGCGACGGCTTGGCCGGGACGCTCGGGACGGCGCTCGGACCCCACGAGGAGAAGTAGCCCTCGGCGGGGACGACGAAGGCGCGCAGGCTGACCGCGCCGGTCTCGCTGAAGGTGAAGGTCACCTTCTGCGCGTCGCCGTCCTGAACCGCCTCACGGCTGCTCGGCAGGACGGCGGAGGCGTTGTTCGGTCCGCCGATGACGACGGAGCCGTGGGCCGGGACGGTGAGCTTGCCGTTGCCCTTGGCGGGCTTCAGCTCGGCCGACTTGCCGGTGCCGTCGACGGTGACGGACTCCAGGGTCTGGGGATCGTCGCTGCCGTTGAAGACCGTCGCCGAGATCACCGCGGGACCGGTCGCCTGCGGGTCCGGCTGGGTGATGACGACGACGTTCTGCAGCTTGATCTGCCCGACGTGGGCGGCGGCGTTGTCCGGCTTGACCTCCAGGGTCTGCGAGTCGTTGCCGGCGCCGCAGGCGGCGAGCGAGGCGATCGAGAACGCGATGGCGGAGGCGGCGAGGGCGCCGCGTCGAAGGCTGCTGCTCACGGCGGCGGCAACTCCTTTAATACGCGCGGGCGGCTTTCCTTTGAACAAAGCCGTCCTAAGGGTCTGTCAGCAGCCTCAGGTTACCGAGCCCGTCCCGCGCCGCCGCACCCGACCCGCCTCTGGAGCGATCTCGGCTCCGACGGCCGCCCCGGCCCCTCCGTCCGCCCGCCCCTGCCCCTCCGTCCGCTCCGGCCCCTCCGGCCGTCTCGGGCCGCCCCGCGCGCCGACGGCCGTGTGGACCTCCGCCCGCCACCGACCCGTACCTGTCCCGCGTCCGTCGCGTGTCCGTCCTGCATCCGTCCCGCGTCGGCCCGACGGCCTCTCGCGCCCCGCGAGTCGCATTGGCTTCATCCGTCGTCCACCTGCTCAGAGGGCATTCCCAAAAGCGCGGTCCGCGTCCGCTCGCGGATTTTCCGTGAAGGAATGCGGGCCCGTTCCGGAATTGATCACCACTCCGGCCGAACGGCCGATGATCAATTCCGGAAACGGCTCGTATCCGGCCGGGCGCACCGAACGGAGTAACGTAAGTCGCACACGCGGAAGCGGACATATGGGGACGTTCGGCCGTTCGGGCGGTGCTCCGGATGCGTGTAACGTACGCGTTTCTCCTCCCTCGGAGAGCGGCTCCGACCTGCGAATACCTGCCTCCGTGGGCCCCGCGCAGCACGTCCGTGTCGGACTTGTCAAGCCCCGAGATATGCCCTGACCTGCGAAAACGCCATTCAGAACCCGGAGTTTCCGTGTTACCCTGGATAGCCACGGAAGGGGTACCTGTCACATGACGTTCAAGGTTGGCGACACCGTGGTCTATCCCCATCACGGGGCCGCGCTGATCGAGGCTATCGAAACTCGCCAGATCAAAGGCGTGGACAAGACCTACTTGGTGCTGAAGGTCGCCCAGGGCGACCTGACGGTACGTGTGCCAGCGGACAATGCGGAGTTCGTCGGCGTGCGTGATGTGGTCGGTCAGGACGGGCTGGACCGGGTCTTCGAGGTGCTGCGCGCGCCGTACGCCGAGGAGCCCACGAACTGGTCGCGTCGTTACAAGGCAAATCTGGAGAAGCTCGCCTCCGGCGATGTCATCAAGGTCGCGGAAGTCGTGCGTGACCTGTGGCGTCGTGAGCGCGAGCGCGGACTCTCCGCCGGTGAGAAGCGCATGCTCGCCAAGGCCCGCCAGATCCTGGTGAGCGAGCTCGCTCTCGCGGAGAACACCAACGAGGACAAGGCCGAAGCGCTGCTCGACGAGGTTCTCGCGTCCTGACGCCGGCCCTGCACCGGCCTCAGCACGCCGAGGAACACTGAACTGCCGCGGTGCCCGATGACGTACTCCCGTCGCCGGGCGCTGCGGCATGTTCATGCCCGGACAACTCCGGACTGTCCCGCCCCACGGGGGTGTCCCCCCGATACTGGTGTGCCGGGCCCGGGCTGAAGCCTCGACCGGCGCGTCACGGAAGGGTCGGTCAAGGCGTCGCGCCCGGCACTTCCCAGGCCATACCCACCGTAGGCCGGAACACAAACCTGACAGGAACCGATGTCTGACGATTCGCGTCCCACCCCCGCGCCCGCCCGCACGGCCGCGGTGATTCCGGCCGCCGGCCGGGGCGTCCGCCTCGGTCCGGGCGCGCCCAAGGCGCTGCGCGCGCTCAGCGGCACGCCCATGCTCGTCCACGCCGTCCGCGCCCTGGCCGCCTCCCGCGCCGTCTCCCTGGTCGTCGTCGTGGCCCCGCCCGACGGCACGGCCGAGGTCAGGTCGCTCCTCGACGCGCACGCGCTGCCCGACCGCACCGACTTCCTGGTCGTCCCCGGCGGCGACACCCGCCAGGAATCGGTGAGACTGGGCCTGGACGCCCTGCCGCCCGAGTACGGCATCGTGCTGGTCCACGACGCCGCCCGCCCCCTCGTCCCCGTCGACACGGTCGACGCCGTCATCGAGGCGGTCCGCGAGGGCGCCCCGGCCGTCGTGCCCGCCCTGCCGCTCGCCGACACGGTGAAGGAGGTCGAACCGGCCACCGCCCCCGGCGACCCCGAACCCGTCGTCGCCACCCCCGAGCGCGCCCGGCTGCGCGCCGTGCAGACCCCGCAGGGCTTCGACCGCGCCACCCTGGTCCGCGCCCACGGGACCGTCACCGACGACGTCACCGACGACGCCGGCATGGTCGAACGGCTCGGCCTGACCGTCGTGGCCGTCCCCGGACACGAGGAGGCCTTCAAGGTCACCCGCCCCCTCGACCTCGTCCTCGCCGAGGCGGTCCTGGCCCGCAGGAGGCTCAACGATGGCTTCTGAGACGCCCTCCGCCGCCGTCCCGCTGCCCCGGGTCGGCATCGGCACCGACATCCACGCCTTCGAGGACGGCCGCGAACTGTGGTGCGCCGGCCTGAAATGGGAAGGGGAGGGCCCCGGCCTCGCCGGGCACTCCGACGCCGACGTCGTCGCGCACGCCGCCTGCAACGCCCTGTTCTCCGCCGCCGGCCTCGGCGACCTCGGACAGCACTTCGGCACCGGCCGCCCCGAGTGGTCCGGCGCCTCGGGCGTCACCCTGCTCACCGAGGCCGCCCGGATCGTCCGCGCGGCCGGCTTCGTCATCGGCAACGTCGCCGTCCAGGTCGTCGGCCCCCGCCCCAAGATCGGCAAGCGGCGCGAGGAAGCCCAGGAGATCCTCTCGGAAGCGGCCGGCGCCCCCGTCTCGGTGTCCGGCGCGACCACCGACGGACTCGGCTTCCCCGGGCGCGGCGAAGGCCTGATGGCGATCGCCACGGCACTGGTCGCACGCGCCGGCTGACCCCGCCCCCGTGCCCCCGGCCGGCCCGCGCCCCGACATGTCACGAATATGCGGCCCTTGACCGCAAGGGGCTCGGGGCACTGCCCCGCGCCCACTACCCTGGTGGGGTGACCATTCGCCTGTACGACACCAGCGCCCGGCAGATCCGTGACTTCGTCCCGCTCACACCGGGTTGCGTCTCGATCTACCTCTGCGGCGCGACCGTGCAGGCCGCCCCGCACATCGGGCACGTCCGCTCCTACCTGAACTTCGACATCATGCGCCGCTGGCTCACCCACCGCGGCCTCGACGTCACCTTCGTCCGCAACGTCACCGACATCGACGACAAGATCATCGCCAAGTCGCGCGACCAGGGCCGCCCCTGGTGGGCCATCGGCTACGAGAACGAGCGGGCCTTCAACGACGGCTACCAGGCCCTCGGCTGCCTCCCGCCGACCTACGAGCCGCGCGCCACCGGGCACGTCCCCGAGATGATCGAGATGATGCGCGCCCTCATCGAGCGCGGCCACGCCTACGAGGCCGACGGCAGCGTCTACTTCGACGTGCGCTCCTTCCCCGGTTACCTGGAGCTGTCCAACCAGGACCTCGACGACCTGCGCCAGCCCGCCGAGGAAGGCATCACCGGCAAGCGCGACCCGCGCGACTTCGCGATGTGGAAGGCGAGCAAGCCGGGCGAGCCCGACTGGGAGACCCCCTGGGGCCGCGGCCGCCCCGGCTGGCACCTGGAGTGCTCGGCCATGGCGCACAAGTACCTCGGCTCCGCCTTCGACATCCACGGCGGCGGCCTCGACCTGATCTTCCCGCACCACGAGAACGAGATCGCCCAGGCCAAGGCCTACGGCGACGAGTTCGCCCGGTACTGGGTGCACAACGCCTGGGTCACCATGAGCGGCGAGAAGATGTCGAAGTCGCTGGGCAACAGCGTCCTCGTCTCCGAGATGGTCAAGCAGTGGCGTCCGATCGTCCTGCGCTACTACCTCGGCACCCCGCACTACCGCTCGATGATCGAGTACAGCGAGGAGTCGCTGCGCGAGGCCGAATCGGCGTTCGCGCGGATCGAGGGCTTCGTGCAGCGCGTCGTCGAGAAGGCCGGGGGAGTCGTCGAACCCGCGGCCGAGGTGCCGCCCGCGTTCGCCGAGGCGATGGACGACGACCTGGGCGTCCCCCAGGCGCTGGCCATCGTGCACACGACGGTCCGGCAGGGCAACTCGGCCCTGGCGGCCGACGACAAGGAAGCCGCCGTGGCCCGCCTCGCCGAGGTCCGCGCCATGCTCGGCGTCCTCGGCCTGGACCCCCTCGACGCCCACTGGGCCGGCGAGGAGACCCGGGGCGAGGACCTGCACGGCGTGGTCGACAGCCTCGTACGCCTCGTCCTCGACCAGCGCGAATCCGCCCGCGGCCGCAAGGACTGGGCGACCGCGGACGCCATCCGCGACCAGCTCACCCAGTCCGGCCTCACCATCGAGGACGGCCCGCAGGGCCCGCGCTGGACCCTGGGTCCGCGCTAGGGCGGCCACCGGCCTGTCCTTGATCGACTGTGCCGCCCGGCCCCCCGGGCGGCACACTGCATAAGACGTTCGTACGAAGCTCACGGAGACGAGAGACCCATGGCAGCCAACAACCGCCGCATGTCCGGCAAGAAGGGCGCGCAGGTCGGCAGTGGCGGCCAGCGACGCAAGGGCCTCGAAGGCAGGGGCCCCACCCCGCCCGCCGAGATGCGCAAGAAGCACAAGGCGAACCGCATCGCCAACGCCAAGGCCAAGCAGGCCGCACGCCGCCCCGCGCCCCGCGGCCGCGGCGGCAAGGGCACGTCCGAGATGGTCGTCGGCCGCAACCCCGTCGTCGAGGCGCTGCGCGAGGGCGTCCCCGCGACGACCCTGTACGTCCAGCAGTTCATCGACAACGACGAGCGCGTGCGCGAGGCCCTCCAGCTCGTCGGCGAGCGCGGCGGCATCCACCTCATGGAAGCCCCCCGCCCCGAACTCGACCGCATGACCAACGGCCTCAACCACCAGGGCCTCGTCCTCCAGGTCCCCCCGTACGAGTACGCCCACCCCGAGGACCTGGCCGCGGCCGCCTACGACGGCGGCGAGGACCCCCTCATCGTCGCCCTCGACGGCGTCACCGACCCGCGCAACCTCGGCGCCGTCGTCCGCTCCGTCTCCGCCTTCGGCGGCCACGGCGTCGTCGTCCCCGAGCGCCGCGCCGCCGGCATGACGGCCGGCGCCTGGAAGACGTCCGCCGGCACCGCCGCCCGCACCCCCGTCGCCCGCGCCACCAACCTCACCCGCGCCCTGGAGGCCTACAAGAAGGCCGGCATCGCGATCGTCGGCCTGGCCGCCGACGGAGAACACCAGGTCGGCGACCTGCCCGCACTCGACGGCCCGGTCGTCATCGTCGTCGGCAGCGAGGGCAAGGGCCTGTCCCGGCTCGTCGGCGAGACCTGCGACTTCCGGGTCCGCATCCCGATGCCGGGCGGCGCCGAGTCCCTCAACGCCGGTGTGGCGGCGGGCATCGTGCTCTACGAGGCGTCCCGCCGCAGGAGCTGACGGACGTTCGGGGGGCTTGCGGAAACAGGTCGCACACACATCCGCAAGCTCACCCGAACAGGTCCACCGCGGCGCGTAGTGCAACCTTGACGGAGTCCGGACAGATCCGCCGGGTCAAAGCAGTGTCCTAACGACACGTCACTCGGTTAGATGAGTGTGGACACCAGAACACCCCGCACACCCACGGGGGACCGCTCGTCGGGATTCGACGACGCTCCCGCGCTGAGCATGGTGAAGGTGCCGAGCGACCCGGCGCAGATCATCGTCAGCCACGCGAGCTTCCGCGTGCAGCTCGGCGCGTCGGCGCGGCGAAACCAATCCCCGCGGATCGCCCGGCACGTGAGCGCCATCGATGACACCGCGCGCATCGCCGCCGTCGGCGCGACGGGCAGAGCGGGCGCCGCTGCCGGGGGCCGCCGGCGGGCCGTCGTCTGGAGCGGCAGGTCCGCCCCCGACGACACCGGCGCCCACCGACTGCTGCAAGCCGTGCGGGCAGGCAGTGTCGGCCACCGCGAAGCGCCGACGGCCGACGCCGGAGCCACCCAGGTCATCCCCCGCGTCGACGACCGCGGCTACGACGGCGCACTCGCCGCCCAGACCCTGGAGACCCCGCTCGTCGGCGCCCAGCGCACGCCCGCCGCCGGCGAACACCGCCTCCTGCCGCACATGCGCACCGTCGGCAGCGCCTACGACGAACCCGCCTACGACGACGCCCAGTTCGAGGACTTCGGCGACTCCGGTCACGACGCCGAACCGGCCCGCCGCGGCCGCCGCCAGAGCGACGACCCCGCCCGCCACGCCTACTACCCGGGCCGCCGGATGAACCTCGGCGTGGTCCTGCTCCCCCTGCGCGTCCTGCTCGGCTTCATCGCCATCTACGGCGGCATGGGCAAACTGTGCGACCCCGTCTACTTCGACGGCGGCAAACGCGGCTCCATGGTGAAGTGGCTCAACACCCTGCACCCGTGGGAAGTCGCCGAGCCCCTGCGCCAGTTCGCCCTCCACCACCCCGTCGGCTCCGGCCTCGTCATCGCCTTCCTCCAGGTCGTCGTGGGCGTCCTCACCGTCCTGGGCTGCTGGCAGCGCGTCGCCGCCGCGGTCGGGGCCGGGCTCTCGGCCGCGCTCATCGTCACCGTCAGCTGGAAGACCACCCCGGTCTACGACACCCCCGACATCATCCTTCTGGCCGCCTGGTCGCCGCTGATCATCGCCGGCGCCCCGGTCTACTCCGTCGACGGCCGCCTGGCCGCCGGCGCCTGGCGCCGGCTCGGCCCCCGCGCCGACCTGTGGGACCTGCGCCGCTACGTCCTGCGCCGCGGCGCCCTCGTCACCGCCATCGCCGTCGGACTCACCCTGCTCGTCGGCTCGCTCCTCGGCGGCGCCGTCCGCGACGCCGACCGCGTGGTCGTACCCGGTCCGGGCGAACCCCCGCGCAACGAGCTGCCCGGCTCGCCGCTCCCCGAGCGGTCCGGCTCCCACAAGGCCACCCGGAAGCCCTCCGCGCCCGCCTCGCCCCCCCACGGCTCCGCCTCGGCGTCTCCCACCGCCGGCACCGACAGCGAGCCCTCCAAGGCCCACGACCCCGGCGCCACCGGCGGCTCCGGCGCGGGCGCCCCCAGCCAGACCCAGGGCACCGCGGGACAGGCCCCGCCCCAGCGCTCCACCCCCCAGGAGCACGCCCCCGCCACCAGCTCGGGCCCGTCCTCCGGCGGTTCGGCCTCCTCCGGCGGCTCCACGAGCGGCGGCGGCAACGGCAGCGGCTCCGACGGCGGCTCGTCGTCCTCGGGCCAGCCCGGACTCGTGGGCGGCCTGCTCGGATAGAACGGCCGACCGGGCCGGAACGGCCCCCGCAGAACGACCCGGGTGCCGTGCGCTTAGCAGCGCACGGCACCCGGGTCGTTTCCGTGGCAGCCCTCTCCAGAGACGCTCAGCCGGCGCTCCGCGGGAGATGTCCGGCCGTGCTCAGCGGCGGGCCGCGGCCAGTTCCTTGGCCGCCTCGGTCAGGTCCTTGGCCGTGTCGATGGCCCGCCAGTACGCCCCCTGCGGGATCGGGAACCCGGCCAGCCGCCGCTCCCGGGCCAGATGCGGGAACGTCGTCCGCTCGTGATCGCCGCGCTCCGGCAGCAGCCCGGCGAACTCCGGCGAGAAGACGTACACGCCCGCGTTGATCTCGTTCGTCGTGGGCGGCGCCTCGATGAAGTCGGTGATGTGACCGAACCCGTCGGTCTGCACCGCGCCCCACGGAATCCGCGGACGGGCCAGCGCGAGCGTCGCCATGGCGTCACGCTCGGTGTGGAAGTCGGCCATCTCGCGCAGCGAGAAGCGCGTCCAGATGTCGCCGTTGGTGGCGTACCAGGACCGGTCCGGGTGCGGGAGGCGCGCGGCCGCGTACTTCAGACCGCCGCCGCGGCCCAGCGGCTCCGTCTCCACGACGGTCGTCACCGCCACCGGCAGGTCGGCGGACTTCAGCCAGTCCTGGAGGACCTCGGCGAGATGGCCGCAGGACACGACGACGTCGGTCACGCCCTCCTCGGCGAGCCAGCTCAGCTGATGACCGATGATCGGCGTCCCCGTCCCGGGGATCTCGACCATCGGCTTCGGCCGGTCGTCGGTGTACGGACGCAGCCGGGACCCCTGGCCACCGGCCAGGATGACGGCTTGCGTGGGGCGGGACGCGGCATGCGGATCGGTCATGCCCGCACTGTACGTGCCGCATGAAGCGGGGCGTGCGGCTCCCCCGGTGCCGGAGGAGCCGCACGCCCCGATACGGATGCCGGGCCCGACGACCGGACCCGCTGCCTGGGATCACTGCCTGGGATCACTGTCCGGGATCACTGTCCGGACCGGTGCTGCCGCCCCGCGCCGGGACCGCCGTCCGGGCTCCGGCCCTGTGCCTCGCGCCGTGTCACAGCGCCGTGCCTCAGCCCCGCGCCGCCAGCACGCCCGAGGCGAAGGCCGTGTCGCACACCGGGCGGGCGTACGACTGGGCGCGCGAGGGACCGTACATGCGGACCGCGGCGCGACCGAGGGCGCGGGCGATGGAGGAGCAGTGCCTGGCCAGCGACGGCCGGCCGTTCACGGCGGCCTGGAGATGGGTCAGGGCGGCGCCCGGATCCTTCTCCAGGAGCTCGGCCAGCAACCGGTCGCGCAGGACGTCCTGCGGGGCCTTGGCGGCCTGACGCGAGGACTGGTGCGCGGCGGAGACGTCGGAGGCGGTGAGCACCGAATCCGAGGGGTTCCCCGACCAGTTGACCCGGGTGACCGCGAGGGTCCCGGAGAGCACCATGACGACGGGCAGGACGAGGGCGAGCGAGCGGCCGATCCGGCGGGCTGGGCCGCCCCGGCCGCGGCGCGTGCGCTGGGTGGTGGAGTGGTTCGCGGAGTGCTTCACGCGTGAGAGGGTAGCGTGCAGTAATGATGTGGCGACATTTAGTCACCCGGACGGGGGATGATGTCGTGCTCCGCATTGGGTATTGGGTTGACGAGTGCCCGTCGAAATGTCCGCTGTGCCGGGGATTCAGCGGACGCGGAAGAGGGCCCCGCAGCAGGCTGCGGGGCCCTCTTCATCAATCCGGGTGAACCCCCCGGTTCAATCCTGTGCGTCAGTCCGACAGACGCGCGCCCGTCGACGTCGAGAACACGTGGGTCTCGCCCGCGCGCGGGACGACGTGCAGCGTGCTGCCCTTCTCCGGGACGTCACGCCCGCCGACGCGGACCACGAGGTCCTTCGACTCGGCGCCGACCTTGGCGGTGCCGTACACGAACGCGTCCGAGCCGAGCTCCTCGACCACGTTCACCACGACCGCGAGACCCTGGTCGCCGTCGGGGCCGGCCACGTCGAAGTGCTCCGGGCGGACGCCGACGGTGACCGTCTTGTCGGTGGCCGCGGACAGCGCGTCACGCTGCACCGGCACCACCGAGTTGCCGAACTTCACGCCGCCGTCGGCGATCGGCACCTCGACGAGGTTCATCGCCGGGGAGCCGATGAACCCGGCCACGAACAGGTTCGCCGGACGGTCGTACATGTTGCGCGGGGTGTCGACCTGCTGGAGCAGACCGTCCTTGAGGACTGCCACCCGGTCGCCCATGGTCAGCGCCTCGACCTGGTCGTGGGTGACGTAGACGGTGGTGATGCCGAGGCGGCGCTGGAGCGAGGCGATCTGCGTACGCGTGGAGACGCGGAGCTTGGCGTCCAGGTTCGACAGCGGCTCGTCCATGAGGAAGACCTGCGGCTCACGCACGATCGCGCGGCCCATCGCCACACGCTGGCGCTGACCGCCGGAGAGGGCCTTCGGCTTGCGGTCCAGGTACTCGGTGAGGTCGAGGATCTTCGCCGCCTCCTCGACCTTCTGCCGGATCTCCGCCTTGTTGACGCCGGCGATCTTGAGCGCGAAGCCCATGTTGTCGGCGACCGTCATGTGCGGGTACAGCGCGTAGTTCTGGAACACCATGGCGATGTCCCGGTCCTTCGGCGGCAGGTGCGTCACGTCGCGGTCACCGATGCGGATGGCGCCGCCGTTGACGTCCTCGAGCCCCGCGAGCATCCGGAGCGAGGTGGACTTGCCGCAACCGGACGGACCGACCAGGACGAGGAACTCGCCGTCCGCGATCTCGATGTCCAGTCCGTCGACGGCGGGCTTGGTGGAACCCGGGTAGACCCGGGTCGCCTTGTCGAAAGTGACAGTGGCCATGGCTCGAAGGCCCCCTTCTACCGGCAGGAACGTGCCGGACGATCCGTTGTAGGAAGGTGGTTGGTGTAGTCCACATGAGCGAACTGGGTCAGGACGGTACCTGGCGTTTCCCGGTCTGTCAGCACTTGAGGCCCTGTGAACTTCACCGGAACGTCCGGGACGGCCCCCCGGCCGCCGGCGCGGACGCCCGCCGGGCGCACACCGTCCGGGCCGCACGGCGGGGAGAAGTCCGTGGCCCGCGGAAACAGCGGCTGTGTACAGTGGTGCCGCCTCCGCGCGCGGGTCGTCGCGCGCGATGCCTCCTTAGCTCAGCTGGCCAGAGCAGCGCACTTGTAATGCGCAGGTCGTCGGTTCGAATCCGACAGGGGGCTCCATGAGAAGCCCAGGTCAGGCCGTCTGACCTGGGCTGCACGATACTGGGCCTCGTGAAGCGGCTCACGGGGGTCTCACGGGTTCGGCGGGCGGTGTGGGCGTATGTGCGCCGGGCGCCCGGCACCTATGTGTGGCTGGCCGTCCTGTTCGTCACCACGGTGGCGCTGCACCACATGTCCCCGGAGTTCGAGCGGGAGTTTCTGCGGCAGCGGTCGACGAACATCCATGAGCTGTCGCGGCACCCGGTGCGCGTGCTGGTGGCGAGCGCGATGTGGATCGACGGCGGGCACTGGGTGCCGTACGTGGCGCTGTACTCCGTCTTCCACGCGCAGGCCGAGCGATGGCTCGGGACGGCCCGGTGGCTCGCGGTGTGCGCGGCCGCGCACGTGCTGGCCACGCTGATCAGCGAGGGCGCGCTGGCGCTGGCGATCCAGGACGGGCTGGCGCCGCGGTCGTCGGCCGACACCCTGGACGTGGGGGTGAGCTACGCGCTGGCCGGGGTGGCGGGGGTGCTGGTCCACCGGATCGGCTCGCCGTGGCGGTACGGGTACCTGGCGGGCCTGCTCGTCTTCTTCGGCGCTCCGCTCACCGCCGCGCCGACCTTCACCGACTTCGGGCACTTCCTGTCCGTGCTCGTCGGGCTGGCGTGTTATCCCCTGGTCAGGGGCCGGGAGCGGGAACGGGTGCGGGATCCGCAGGGGACGGGGACGGGTCCCGGTACGGGTACGGGGGCGGCTCCGCCGGGTGGCGTCCGGCCGTGAGCCGGTGCGGGGGAGGGCAGGGGAGGCGGCGCGGGCGCGGGATTGTCAGTGGCGGGGTGCAGCATGGGGGCATGGCGAGGACTGGGGCCGGCAGGACCGGCGGGACGGGCGGGGCCGGCGGCAGGGCGGGCGCCGCGGTGAAGAGGGCGCGGCGGCCCGAGGTGCGGCTGCCGGAGCTGGAGCCGTACGGGGGCGGAGGGCTGGAGCCCGACGGGGACTACGACGGCGTGGAGTGGCGTGAGCTGGACCTCGCCGGGCAGGACGGCGGAGGCGCGCGCTTCATGGACTGCGCGCTGACCGGCTGTGCGCTGGACGGGACGAGGCTGCGCCACGCGCGTTTCCTGGACTCGGTGCTGACCGGTCTGCGGGGGGTCGGCACGGACCTGGCGGAGGCGACCCTGCGGGACGTGGAGCTGCGGGACGCGCGGCTGGGCGGGACCCAGCTGTACGGCGCCGTGCTGGAGCGGGTGGTGGTGCGCGGCGGCAAGATCGACTACCTGAATCTGCGCCAGGCGCGGTTGCGGGACGTCGTCTTCGAGGGGTCTGTGCTGGTCGAGCCCGATTTCGGCGGGGCCCGGCTGGAGCGGGTCGAGTTCGTGGACTGTGCCCTGCGGTCGGCGGATTTCACGGCGGCGACGCTGACGGACGTGGATCTGCGGGGTGCGGTGGAACTGGGCCTCGCGGGGGGTGTGGACCGGTTGTCGGGGGCGGTGATCAGTGCGGGGCAACTGCTGGATCTGGCGCCGGTGCTGGCGGCGGAGCTGGGGATCAGGGTGGAGGGCTGAGCCGGGCGGTGGCTCCGGTCGCGGGTCCGGCTCCAGCCGCGGTCACTTCACGCGGGGGAAGCGGGCCTGGAGCGTCCAGACGGCGGGGTTCTCGCCGAGGTCCTCGTGCAGGTCGGTCAGGTCGGCGAGGAGGTCGTGGAGGAAGTCGCGGGCCTCGCGGCGCAGTTCGGCGTGGGAGAAGGTGAGGGGGGGTTCCTCGGGGGGCATCCAGTCGGCCTCGATGTCGACCCAGCCGAAGCGGCGGCGGAAGAGCATGCGGTCGGTGGACTCGGTGAAGTCGAGTTCCGCGTACTGGGGGCGGGAGGCGCGGGAGCCGGCCGGGTCCTGGTCGATGTGCTCGGCGATGTCGCACAGCGCCCAGGCGAAGTCGAGCACGGGCACCCATCCCCAGGCTGTGGACAGCTCGCGGTCCGCCTTGGTGTCGGCGAGGTAGACGTCGCCGCAGAACAGGTCGTGGCGCAGGGTGCGGACGTCCGCGCGCCGGTAGTCCGTCTGGGGCGGGTCCGGGAAGCGGTTGGAGAGGGCGTAGCCGATGTCGAGCACGTAGGCGATGGTGTCACGCCTCCGTGTGGTCGTCGGACGTCGCCGTAGGATCGCTGTCGTGCCCCGATCCGTACGTCTTGTCACGGTTGCCGCGCTGGTGGCGGGAGGTCTCGTCCTGGTCGCGTGCGACGGCGGTCCGCCGCAGGGCGCGAGGGGCGGTTCCGGTGGTTCCCGGGGCGCGGCGGGCGTCGGCGATCCGTATTTCCCGAAGGCGGGCAACGGCGGGTACGACGTCACGCACTACGGCCTCACGCTGTCTTACGTCCCCGACGGCAGCCGTCTCAGGGGGACGGCGGTGGTCACGGCCCGGGCGACGCAGGACCTGTCCGCGTTCGATCTCGATCTGCTGGGCATGGAGGTCGAGGAGGTGCGGGTCGAGGGGGCGGTCGCGCGGTTCCGCCGGGAGGGCCAGGAACTCGTCGTCCGCCCGTCCGAGGCGCTCGCCGACGGCGAGGTGTTCGAGGTGCGGGTCCGCTATTCGGGCAGCCCGGTCACGATCACCGATGCGGACCGTTCCCGGGAGGGCTGGCTGCGCACGGCGGACGGTGTGCTGGCGCTGGGGGAGCCGACCGGTTCGATGGCCTGGTTCCCGGGCGCGCATCACCCGTCCGACAAGGCGTCGTACGACGTCGCCGTCACCGTCCCGAAGGGGCTGACGGCGGTGTCCAACGGTGAGCTGCGCGGCCGGCGCACGGGGGCGGACGGGCGGACGACGTTCCTGTGGCACACGGCGGAGCCGATGGCGAGTTACGCGGCGACGCTGGCGATCGGCCGTTTCACCGTGACCACGTCCGTGCTGGGGGGCGGCCTGCCGGCGTATGTGGCGGTCGATCCCTCGCAGGCGGCGGCGAGTCGTGCGGTGCTGGCCCGGCTTCCCGAGGTCATGGGCTGGGCGCGGGACAGCTTCGGGCCGTACCCCTTCTCCTCGGTGGGGGCGATCGTGGACCGGCCGGGTGACGCGGGGTACGCGCTGGAGACGCAGAACCGGCCGGTCTTCCCCGGCGCGCCCGGCATGGAGACGTTCGTCCACGAGATCGCGCATCAGTGGTTCGGGGTGTCCGTCACGCCGGGGAGCTGGCGGGACATGTGGCTCAGCGAGGGGCTGGCGACGTACGCCGAGTGGCTGTGGACGGAGGACGAGGGCGGGGCGACGGCGGAGGAGACGTTCCGGGAGCTGTACGACCACGGTGCGGACGTGTACGAGGACCTGTGGGACTTCCCGCCGGCGAAGCCGCCGGGGGCCGCGCACATCTCCGACGCGCCGGTCTACCAGCGGGGCGCGATGGTCGTCCACCGTGTCCGGCAGGCCCTCCACGACGACGACGCCTTCTACGACCTGCTGCGGGGGTGGGCGGCGGCCCGTCGCCATGGCAACGCCCGCACGGAGGACTTCACGGCGTTCGTCGAGAAGCGGGCGCCGGACGTGGACTTCGACGGGATCTGGTCGCAGTGGCTGTACGGGGAGGGCCGGCCGCCGCGCCCGTGAGGCCCGGCGGGTGTGCACCGAGGGGGCGGCCGGGACCGGTCCTGGGCGGTGGGCCGTCTCCCGGACGTCTAGGAGCGGCCGCCGGCAGGGGCCGCCGTCTGCGGTGGCGGCGGGGTCAGCGGTTTGCGCAGGACGGTGCAGGGGCGGCCGAGTTGGCGGTCGGGCCGGTGGCCGATGACCTCGTATCCGAGGGCGGTCCAGAAGGCGAGGCCCTTGGGGTTGGCGTCGAGGACGGCGAGCCGGACGGCGGTGTGGCCGGCCGTGCGCAGTCGTTCCTCGACGCGTTCGGCGATGCGGCGTCCGTATCCCTGGCCCTGCGCGGCGGCGTCGACCATGAGCAGCCCGATCCAGGGGTCGGGGTCCGCGGGGTCGGGGTGCCGTGCGAGCGTGACGGCGATGCCGACGAGGCGGCCCCGGCTGCGGGCGAGCAGTGCCTCGACGTGCGGCTCGGCCAGCTCGTCGGCGAGGGCCGCGGCCACCTGCTCGGGCCGGATGTCGTCCGGGTCGGGGAAGTCGCCGCTGAGGGCGTGGTATTCGCGGTGGGAGGCGTAGAGGGCGGTGAGTTCGGTGAGGAGGGGGCCGGGGATGTCGCGGTCCGGGGTGAGGCGCAGCGCGTCCAGGTGCATGGCCGCAGGCTAGGCGGGGGCGGCCGTCCGCGGAGAGCCGCCCGGGCCTTCCGGGGCGTGGGGCGCGGCCGGACGCGGGCCGCCCCGCCCGGCGGAGGTGCTGGGCGGGGCGGGGCGGTCCGGGATCGCTGTGCTGCTGTGGTGCCGTGGTGCCGGGGGTCTCGGGGTCAGACGCTGACGCCGAAGTCCTGGGCGATGCCGACGAGGCCGGAGGCGTAGCCCTGGCCGACCGCGCGGAACTTCCACTCGGCGCCGTTGCGGTACAGCTCGCCGAAGACCATGGCGGTCTCGGTGGCCGCGTCCTCGGAGAGGTCGTAGCGGGCGATCTCGGCGCCGCCGGCCTGGTTGACGATGCGGATGTAGGCGTTGCGGACCTGGCCGAAGTTCTGCGAGCGGTTCTCCGCGTCGTAGATGGAGACCGGGAAGACGATCTTCTCGACGTCGGCGGGGAGGCCGGCCAGGTTGACGTTGATCGCCTCGTCGTCGCCCGCGCCCTCGCCGGTGCGGTTGTCGCCGGTGTGGACGATGGTCTGGTCCGGCGTCTGCTTGTTGTTGAAGAAGACGAAGTGACCGTCGGAGTAGACCTTGCCCTGGGGGTTGACCGCGATCGCGGAGGCGTCGAGGTCGAAGTCCGTGCCGGTGGTGGTGCGGACGTCCCAGCCGAGGCCCACGGTGACGGCGGTCAGGCCCGGAGCCTCCTTGGTGAGCGAGACGTTGCCACCCTTGGACAGGCTTACAGCCATGGTTGGGAGTCCTTCCCTCGTTTTTTGTACGGCTTCGCGGGCACGAAGCTACAGCTATCCCTATGAACGCAGCGAAGGCCGGTCAAGGTTCCCGGCGTGCCCGCGTTTCTTTACTTTCTTTACCAAGAGATATTCGCGTGACTCGGACCGGGCCGGAGCGGGAACATGGTCGGCATGTCTGGTCCCTATGTCGTCCGCGGCTCCGTCTCGCTTCCCGAGGCCGAGCTGATGTGGCGTTTCTCGCGGTCTTCGGGGCCGGGCGGGCAGCACGTCAACACGAGTGACTCGCAGGTGGAGCTGCGCTTCGACGTGGAGCGCACCGAGGCGCTGCCCGAGGTGTGGAAGGCGCGGGCGCTGGAGCGGCTGGCGGGCCGGCTCGTCGACGGCGTCGTCACCGTCCGGTCCTCCGAGCACCGTTCCCAGTGGCGCAACCGGGAGACCGCGGCGGTGCGTCTGGCCGCGCAGCTCGCGGAGGCGACCGCGCCGCCGCCCAAGCCGCGCCGGCCGACCCGTATCCCGCGCGGGATCAACGAGCGGCGGCTGCGGCAGAAGAAGCAGCGTTCGGAGACGAAGCGGGGCCGGACGGGCCGGGACTGGGGCTGAGCGGCGCGGCGTCGTCCCGCCCGGTCCCGACGTGCCGTGGCGTCCGGCGTCCGGCTGTCACGTTCCAGGCGTGTCGTGCGTCATTCCCGTGACTGTGGCGATCACGTCGGCCGGATGCGGATGCGGATGCGGATGCGGGTTCCGGTTCGCGGCCGGCTTCCGGAGGGTGACGAGGGATGCGACCGATGACGACGACGGATGACGACGGCTTCCTGGCCGAGTCCTTCGAGGCGCACCGCGGGCGGCTGCGCGCCGTGGCGCACCGGATGCTGGGTTCGGCCGCGGAGGCGGACGACGCGGTGCAGGAGGCGTGGGTGCGGCTCAGCCGGAACGCCGGGCGGGGCGAGGCCGGGGGCATCGGCAATCTCGGGGGATGGCTGACGACGGTCGTCGGCCGGGTGTGCCTGGACATGCTGCGTTCGCGCCGCTCGCGTGCCGAGGAGCCGTTGGAGAGCTGGACGCCGGGGGTGGCGGCGGAGCCCGATCCGGCGCAGGACGCGCTGCTCGCGGAGTCCGTGGGCACGGCCCTGCTGGTGGTCCTGGACACGTTGTCCCCGGCGGAGCGGCTGGCGTTCGTGCTGCACGATCTGTTCGGGGTGCCGTTCGAGGAGGTGGCGGGGATCGTCGACCGGAGTCCGGAGGCGGCCCGGCAGCTGGCCAGCAGGGCTCGTCGGCGGGTGCGGGGGGCGGCGGAGCCGGAGGTCGACCCGGTCCGCCGGCGCCGGGTGGTGGACGCCTTCCTGACGGCGGCCCGGGAGGGGGACTTCGACGGGTTGCTGGCGGTGCTGGATCCGGATGTCGTGGCCCGCTCGGAGACGCTGGTGACGGCGGGCGCGAGCGCGGTGGCCCGGGGGGCGTCGGGTTTCGCCCGGCTCTCGTTCGTGGCCGGGCCCGCTCTGGTGGACGGTGCGACGGGACTGGCGGTGCTGGTGGACGGCCGGGTGGAGCGCACGCTCGCCTTCACCTTCGTCCGGGACCGGATCGCCCTGATCGACGTCACGACCGACCCGGCGCGGCTGGCCCGGCTGGAGGTGACGCTGCTGCCGCCCGACGGGGACGGCGACCGGGACGGGGACCAGCCCGCTGAAGCCCCGCTCTAGTCCAGAGTGAGGACGCCGACGGTCTCGCCGTCGCTCTTCTCGCCCGTCCTGCGGAAGCCGAGGCGCAGGTAGAAGTCCTCGGGGCCGTGTTCTCCCTCGTGCCAGGTCACGTACATCTCCCCGGCGCCGCGGCGGCG
Organism: Streptomyces sp. NBC_00704; assembly: GCF_036226605.1. Lineage (NCBI taxonomy): Bacteria > Bacillati > Actinomycetota > Actinomycetes > Kitasatosporales > Streptomycetaceae > Streptomyces > Streptomyces sp. NBC_00704. The sequence continues at coordinate 3,736,299 of NZ_CP109000.1, read as the reverse complement.
CAGTTCCGCGGCGACGGCCTCGACGGCGAAGCGGCCGTAGCCGCAGCCCTGTTCGCCGGCGGCGATGTTCAGCCGCCACAGGCCGGAGCGGATCAGGCTGCCGTCGCCGCGGCCGTTCCAGTCGATGTCGAGGAACGCCATGAGGAAGCCGACGGTCCGGTCGCCGTCCATGATCAGCCGCGGCCAGGCGACGCCCGGGTGGACGTAGGCCTCGGCGAGGGACTTCATGACGGGCGAGACCGCGAACTCCTGGTCGGGGTGGACGCGGACGGCCGTCGCCGCCTCGAAGTTCGCGGCGGTGATCTCCACGAGGCGCAGGGGGGAACTCGTGGCGGTCGCCCCGGCGGCGGAGTCTGTCGTCCCTGTCATGTCCGGCACCCTAAGCGCGTGGTTCCCGGTCCGGCCACGGCATTTCCGCCGGGGTCAGCCCAACTGGCGGTAGCGGCCCCGGAAGTAGACCAGGGGGCCGCCGTGCGCGTCGGGGACGGCCGCGGTCAGCACGCGGCCGATCACCAGGGTGTGGTCGCCCGCGGTCACGTGCTGTTCGGTGCGGCATTCCAGGGTGGCCAGCGCGCCGCCGAGGAGGAGGGCGCCGCCGGCCTCGCCGCGCACGCAGGGGAGGTCCTCGAAGAGGAGACGGTCGCTGATGCGGCCCTTCATGGCGAAGCGGCCGGCGATGTGGCGCTGGTGCTCGGAGAGCACCGACACGGCCCACAGCGGCTGTTCGTCGAGCAGGTCGTCCATGCGGGAGCCGGTGCGCAGGCCGACCAGGACGAGCGGCGGGTCGAGGGAGACGGACACGAAGGACGTCGCCGTCATGCCGACGTCCTCGGCGTCCGGGGCGCCGGGGTCGTCGGGGTCGAGGGAGGGTTCGCGCGCGGTCACCAGGACCACGCCGTCGGCGAGCCGGGACATGGCGGCGCGGAACTCGTCGTTGCTCACCCCCTCAGGATGCACGGCAGGGGTCTTCGGCACGGTGTTGAGCAGATCGGGGGACACATCCGAAACGCTAGTGTCCGATCATTGCGCCCCGCATCGGACCTCCGCCCGAGTAGGGTCGTAGGACCGCGGACCGAATCCGGTCTCTGTCCGTGTTCAGAAAACGCACAGGAAAAACGCGGAAACTCCACTCAAATGTTCATGTTTGGCTGTGACTTGAGTCACAAGACGTACTAATTGTTGACCCTGTGTACCGAGTGAGCAGCGCGCTGTGATTCAGTGGCGGAGGCGTCACAAGGAGACACACACCGACAACAGAGCACCAGAAACGACGTTGCGCCGAAGACAACCCTTGATTCGCTGCGAAGTCTCGGGGGGAGGGCGAAACACATGGAGACCGAGTCGGAGCCGTACGTCCGTCTTGCGTCCCTGCGACAGCTGCACCAGGTCATGGCCGACATGAACACGGCCCGCAGCCTGGCCGACACACTGCAGACCGTCGCCGACGGCGTGGTCACGGCACTCGGGTACGAGCTGGCGTGCGTCAATCTCGTGCGTCCCGACGGCGATCTCGTCGTCGCCGCCTTCGCCGGGAATCCCGCCGCCGAGGCCCTCATCACCGGCCGGGTCGGCTCGCGCGACTCCTGGGAGCGCCGCCTCTCCATGGGCGAGACCTGGGGCGACCTGATCTTCATCCCCCACACCGAGGGCTGGATCCTCGACGACGACGACGTCCCGCAGTGGTACACCGACGGCCCCGCGCCCCGCTTCGAGGACGAGTGGCACCCCTCGGACCGGCTCTTCGCCCCCATGTACACGCCCGCGGCCCCCGGCAGCGGCGGCGCCTGCGGCGAGCTGATCGGCGTCCTGTCCGTGGACCGGCCGCGCAACGGGCGCCGTCCGGGCGCATGGGGACGCGAAGCGCTCCAGATGTACGCCTTCCAGGCCGCCATCGCGATCAGCAACGCGCGGCTGCGTGCCAACATGCAACGCGCACTGGTCAGGCTCGAACGCGAGCAGCAGGCCCTGCGCGCCAGTGAGGAATCCTTCCGCCAGGCTTTCGAGTACGCCCCCTCAGGCATGGCGATAGCCGAGATGGGCGGCGACCAGCACGGTCGAATACTGCGCACCAACGACGCCCTGTGCCGCCTGCTGGGCCGCCCCGCCTCCGCGATGCGCCGCTACTCCTTCTCCGACCTCGTCCACCCCGAGGACATAGGCACCCTGCTCCGCACCTCGGCGGAGGGCGGCCGCGCGGAACTGCGCCTCGCCCGCCGCGACGGCACCTACCTCTGGGTCAGCCTGCGCAACTCCGTGGTCGCGGACGCCGCCGACGGGCCGCGTTTCCTGCTCACCCACGTCGAGGACATAGAGGACCGCAAGCGCCGCGAGCTCCAGCTCGCCCACCGCGCCTCGCACGACTCCCTCACCGGCCTGCCGAACTCCGCGGAACTGCGCTCGCGGCTGTCCGCCCGCCTCTGCCGGCGCCCCCAGTCGACCCACCCCGCCGCCGTCGACGCCATGGACTCCGGCTACGCGCACACCGCCTTCGACGCCGACGCCGACGACCACGGCTTCGACTACCGGCCCGGCGGCGCCGAGTCCGCCGAGTCCTTCGACGGCTACGACCACCACGTGCACACCGCCGCCCCCGAGGACGACCGCGACGACGGTGCCAAGGGACTCGCGGTCCTCTTCTGCGACCTCGACGGCTTCAAGTCGATCAACGACCGCTTCGGGCACAACGCGGGCGACGCGGTCCTCATCGAGGTCGCCCGCCGCCTCTCCCGCCAGGTCCGCGACGGCGACACCGTCGCCCGGCTCGGCGGCGACGAGTTCGTGATCCTCGCCGACGGCCTCGGCCGCGCCGACGCCGCCGACCTCGCCGTCCGGCTGCGCAACGAGATCATCCAGCCCATCCGGGCCGAGGGCCGGGCCGTCCGGGTCGGCGCCAGCTTCGGCATCGGCTGGGCGCATTGCGGGATGACCGCGGACGAAGTGCTGAAGTCCGCCGACGAGCGCATGTACGTCGAGAAACGATCTCGTCCCAAACAGCACAGACGCGCGGGATGATCACCAGGTCAGCGGCCCCGCCCTCCTGCCGTTGCGATCCGAGTCACCCGTTTGGGGGGTGCGGACCGGGTAGGCTCGCAGTTCCCACACGTATGGATCCGCGTACGCGTGTCGCATCCGCCCCGCACTGTTGAGGAGTACGAAGGGATGACGCCCGGCAACAACGGCGCGAGCCCGCCCGAGGACGACGACCCGTTCGGCTACCTCTACGCCGACGGCCAGGCCAACGGCGCGCAACCGCCCTCCGGCGGCGGCTACGGCTACCCGAACTCGGTCAGCCGGGTGCGCGCGGTCGGCGAGCGCCGCAACGGACAGCAGTCGCAGCAGCAGACCGCGCAGTACGGGCAGCCGCCCGTGGTCCCGCAGCAGCAGGGCGCGTACGGCCAGCCGAACGCGCACTACGCCGCGCCCGAGAACTTCGGCGGCGGCGGCCCCTCCACCGGCCGGCAGCCCGTGCACAACGGCGGCGGCCGCGGCCGCGGCCCCAACACCAAGGGCCTGCTGATCGGCGCGGTCGCGGTGGTCGCCGCGGTCGTGATCGGCATCGCGGTGGCCATGGCGGGCGGCGACGACGACCCGGACGACAACAAGGCGAGCGACCAGCCGTCGTCCTCGACCGCCGCTACCGGAAGCCCGTCGCCGAGCGCGTCGGCCTCCGAGGACGACAGCAAGGCGGACCTTCCGGCCATCGACGCGAAGGCGCTGAGTCTCGAGGGCGGTACCTCGCTGGCTTCGGACGTCAAGGGCGCGAAGGCGGCCGGAGGCACCTATGTCGCCAACTTCAACCATGTCGGTGCGGCCGTCACCTGGAGCGTCAGCGGGATCCCCGAGGACGGCAAGTACACCCTGAACCTCACCTACGGCGTGCCCGGCAAGGACGGGGACGCCACGCTCACGGTCAACGGCACGCCCCAGGACCGCCCTCTCAACATGAAGAACTTCGCCCATGCCCCCGAGGGCGACTACGCGAAGGGCTGGACGAACACCTGGGGGAACATCATCCTCAACAAGGGCACCAACACCATCAAGATCTCATGCGAGCAGGGCAACGTCTGCGACGCCAACCTCGACCAGCTGTCGCTCGAGGCGGGCTGGAAGTAGCGGGCGCCGCCTCTCAGGCCGCGCTTTCCTCGCGCGTGGCCGAGATCCGCGGCAGCAGTTCCCCGTAGGCCGCCCGGTCGAACTCGCCCGCTGCCGGGGAGAGCACGGTCGCCGCGGACAGGGCTGCCGCCCGGGTCAGGCGGTCCGGCCAGGGGAGATGTTCGACCAGGCCCGACAGCAGGCCCGCGCAGACGGAGTCGCCCGCGCCCGTGGGGTTGCCGTGGACGCGGGCCGGCGGGATGGCGCGCCAGCGGCCCTCCGGGGTCGCCGCGACCAGGCCCCCGGCGCCGAGCGAGGCCACCACCGACTGCGCCCCGCGCCTGCGCGCGTCCTGGGTCGCGCGCAACGGCTCGTGGGAGCCGGTGAGTTCGGCCAGTTCCTCGGCGTTCGGCTTGACGATGTCGGGGCGGGCGGCGACCCCGCGGCGCAGCGGCTCGCCGCTGGTGTCCAGCAGCACGGGGACGCCCGCGGCCCGCGCCTCGCGCACCAGGAGCGCGTACGCGCCCACCGGCACCCCCGGCGGCAGGCTGCCGCACAGGGCCACCGCGTCGGCGTCGGCGAGCAGGTGCCCGTAGGCGTCCTGGAAGGCGGTCCACTCGGCCGGCGCGATGACCGGGCCGGGTTCATTGAGCTGCGTGGTGTCGCCGGCGCCGGAGTCGACGACGGCGATCGTGCGGCGGGTGGCGCCGGCGACCGGCACGAGCGCGTCCGTCACCCCCGCTGTGCCGCCGAGCAGTTCCCGCACGCGCCGGCCGGTGGCGCCGCCCGTGAAGCCGGTCGCCGTCACCTCGTGGCCGAGGGCGGCCAGTACGCGGGCGACGTTGAGCCCCTTGCCGCCGGGCCGCTCCCGCACGTCGCTCACCCGGTGGGAGGCGTGCGGCCGCAGGGCGGGCACGTGATACGTGAGGTCGAGAGCGGTGTTCAGGGTGACGGTGAGGATCACCGGGGCCGACCTCCCTCGGCGGGCACGTGTGCGGGGGCTTCGGTACCGCGGTGCGCGATTCCGGAGGCCTGATCATGCCAAAGAGACGGCGGCCGGCCCAGTGCTCGGGTCGGCCACCGTCGCGGTGGAGGCGGACGTTTCAGGCCAGTCGGGGATCCACCACCCAAACCCCCTTGCGCATCACGCCCTTGACCTCGAAGTCCTCGTCGAGCAGGACCAGGTCGGCGTCCTTGCCGGGTTCCAGGGAGCCGATCCGGTCGTCCAGGCCCAGCAGGCGGGCCGGGTTGGCGGACAGGGCCGCGACGACGTCCTCGACCGGGATGCGGTCGACCGTCACCGCCCGCTGGAAGGCGCGGTCCAGGGTGAGGGTGGAGCCGGCGATCGAGCCGCCCTCCACGAGACGCGCCACGCCCTCGCTGACCTCGACCTCGAGCGGGCCGAGCAGGTAGCGGCCGTCGCCGATGCCGGCGGCGTCCATCGCGTCGGTGATGAACGCGACGCGGCCCGGGCCCGCGTGACGGAACGCCAGTTCCAGGGCGGCCGGGTGCAGGTGCGTGCCGTCGTTGATCAGTTCGACGGTCACCCGCTCGTCCTCCAGCAGGGCGGCGATCGGGCCGGGGGCGCGGTGCCCGAGGGGCGGCATCGCGTTGAAGAGGTGGGTGGCGACGGTGGCTCCGGCCTCGATGGCCTGAACCGTCTGCTCGTAGGTGGCGTCGGTGTGGCCGACGGCGGCGATCACGCCGTGCTCGGCGAGCAGGCGTACGGAGTCCAGGCCGCCGGGGAGTTCCGTCGCCAGGGTGAGCATCCTGGCCTGGCCGCGCGCCGCGTCGATCAGCTTGCGGACCTCGGCCGGGTCGGGGTCGCGCAGCAGGGCCTCGGAGTGCGCGCCCTTGCGGCACGGGGAGATGAAGGGGCCCTCGAAGTGGATGCCGGCCAGGTCGCCCTGTTCGGCCAGCTCGCTCAGCAGGCCGGCCTGGCGGACGAGGACGTCCATGTCGTCGGTGACGGTCGAGGCGACGAGGGTGGTGGTGCCGTGCAGGCGGTGGGTGTGGATGGCCCTCTCGACGTCCTGTGCGGTGCCGGAGAAGGAGGCTCCGCCGCCGCCGTGGTTGTGCAGGTCGACGAAGCCGGGCACCAGCCAGTGGCCGGAGACGTCGACGACGGTTCCCCGCGGGGCGCCGGGCGGGTCGTCGGCGGTGATCTTCGTGCCGTCGATCGTGACGCGGCCGGCCGGCACCGTGCCGGTGGGGAGCACCACCCGGGCGCCGGTCAGCACCTGCCTGCGTGCGCCGGTCGCGGGCCGCGGGTGCGTGGTGGCCGGTCGCGCGCTCGCGGCGGGGCCGCTCGCTGTCGCGTTCCGCGCCCCTAGGGGGGTGGCCATCAGGGGGTTACCTCCGTACGGTCGGTCGGGTCGAGGAGATCGCGGGCGAGCAGGGCGGCCCCCAGGCAGCCGGCGCTGTCGCCCAGGGCCGCGGGGACGATCCGCGGAAGCGTCTGGAAGGTCACCCGTCGGCGGACCGCTTCGCGCAGCGGTGTGAACAAGGTTTCCCCGGCTTCCGCGAGCCCGCCACCGATGACGAGCGTGCGCGGGTCCAGCAGGGTGACGGCGGTGATCAGGCCGTCGGCGAGGGCGTCCACGGCGTGTTGCCAGACCCGGACGGCGTCGGGGTCGGCGGAGACGACGGCCTTCGCGCAGTGCGCGGCGTCCGCGTCGGGGTCGCCGCTCGCCGCCGCCCAGGCCTGGCCGACGGCGGCGGCGGACGCGTACCGCTCCAGGCAGCCGCGCTGCCCGCAGGGGCAGGGGATTCCGCCGGGGCGTACGACGATGTGGCCGATCTCGCCGGCGAAGCCGTGGGCGCCCGCCTCGACCCGGCCGTCGACGCCGATCGCGCCGGCGATGCCGGTGCCCAGGGCCACGAACAGGAACCGGTCCGCGCCGCGGCCCGCGCCGACGCGGCCCTCGGCGAGGCCGCCGGTGCGCACGTCGTGGCCGAGGGCGACGGGGATCCCGAGGCGTTCGGCGAGCCGTGCGCGCAGGGGGACGTCCCGCCAGCCCAGGTTGGCGGCGTAGACGGCGACGCCGTTCGCCTCGTCGACGATGCCGGGGACGGCGACAGCGGCCGCCGAGGCGGGTTCGCCGAACTGCCGGACGCCGTGTTCGCGCAGGTCGGCGGCGAAGCCGAGGATGGCGTCGACCACGGCGTCGGGGCCGCGCTCGCGGCCGGTGGCGCGGCGGGCGCGGTGCAGCACGGCGCCGTCGGCGCCCACGAGGGCGGCCTTCATCCCGGTGCCGCCCACGTCCAGGGCGATGACATGTCTCACGGGGACAGTGTGGCCCGAGGACCCGCAAGAGGTCTAGTCCACTTACGTGGTGTAGACCTTACTCCGGATAACGGATCCATTGGTATGGGCAATCAGTTGCTCACGGTCAGTCAGTTCGGCGATGAGGAGCGGTTCGGTGCAGCGGGCACGAAAGTCAGGGACGATCGCGGCGGCGTCCGCCCTCGGCATGGCGGCGGTCCTCGCCGGCTGCGGACTGACCGGAGGTTCCGACGACGTCACCCTGAGACTCGTCGCCGCCGACTACGGCGACAGCGCCGCCAACAGCTCCAAGAAGTACTGGGACCAGCTCGTCAAGGCGTACGAGAAGGGCCATCCGGGCGTCACCGTCGACGTCACCGTGTACTCCTGGAACGACGTCGACGCCAAGGTCAAGGCCATGGTCGACGCGGGCGACGCCCCCGACATGGCGCAGATCGGCGCCTACGCGGACTACGCGGCCGCCGACCGGCTCTACAAGGTCGGCGACGTGCTCTCCATCCCCGTCGAGGCCGACTTCGTGCCCCGGCTCGCCGACGCGGGCAAGGTGCGCGACGTGCAGTACGGCATGCCGTTCGCCTCCTCCACGCGACTGCTGTTCTACAACAAGACCCTCTTCGAGCGGGCCGGCGTCACCGCGCCGACCACCTGGGCCGAGCTGGCGCAGGACGCCCGGGCGCTGAAGGCCAAGGGCGTCGAATACCCCTACGCGCTGCCGCTGGGGCCGGAGGAGGCGCAGGCCGAGACCCTGCAGTGGCTGCTCAGCGGCGGAGGCGGCTACAACCAGACCGTCAGCAGCTACAGCCTCGACTCCGCCGAGAACGTCGCCACCTTCGCGTGGCTGAAGGACGAACTGGTCGGCAAGGGCCTCACCGGCCCGGTCGCCCCCGGCAAGCTGAACCGGGCCGCCGCGTTCGCCGCGTTCACCGCGGGCGACGTGGGCATGCTCAACGGGCACCCCTCGCTGATGAAGGCGGCCCGGAGCAAGGGCGTGAAGTTCGGCATGGTGCCGATGCCCGGCCTGGACGGCCCCACCAAGAACTCCATGGCCGTCGCCGACTGGATGACCGCCTTCAAGCAGAACGGGCACGGCGACCAGATCGGCGAGTTCCTCGACTTCGTCTACAGCGAGAAGAACGTCCTCGCCTTCTCCCGCGAGTACGACCTGCTGCCCGTCACCGCCTCCGCCTCCCAGGTCATGGAAGGGGCCCCGCAGGACGCCGACCTCCGGCCGTTCCTGAAGGAGCTTCCGCTGGCCGAGAGCTACCCCGTCGGACGGACCTCCTGGGCGACGGTCAGCGCGGACGTCAAGAAGCGCATCGGCGCGGCCGTGACCGCGCACGGCAGCCCGGCCGACGTCCTCGGAGGACTCCAGACCGCGGCGGTGACCGCGGAGACCGCCGCCGGGGACTGAGCGCTGGGGACTGAGCGACGGGGACTGAGCGACGGGGACTGAGCGACGGGCCGGATGTCGGCGCCGGGCGTTACCGTGCGGGCATGGAACGGCGAGCGGACACGGACGGGCTGGGGGCGCTGGAGCGGGGCGTCCTCGCCCTGGAACGGCGCGGCTTCGCCGGGCCGGGCGCGAAGGAACGGGCGATACGCGAGGAACTGGACCTGTCGCCGGTGCGCTACTACCAGCTCCTCAACGCCCTGCTCGACGACCCGCGGGCGCTGGCCCACGACCCGGTCACCGTGAACCGGCTGCGCAGGGTGCGCGAAGCGCGGCGGGCGGAGCGGTAGCCCGGCCGGGCGTTGGCTATGGTCGCCGTATGGGCACCCACGAGACGCACCACGGGACACACTCCACGGCACCCGGAACCCCACCCCCCGGCTCCCGGCCCCCGTCCCCGCCCCCGCCCCTGCCCGTCCCGGTCACCGCGGCGGGCCGCGCCGCGCTCGACGCGATCGTGGCCCGTCCCTCGGCCGCCCTCGTCGCCCTCGACTTCGACGGCACCCTCGCCCCGATCGTCGAGGACCCCGAGGACGCCCGCGCCCACCCCGACGCCGTCCCCGCGCTCACGGCCCTCGCGCCGCGGATCGCCGCGGTGGCCGTCGTCACCGGCCGGCCCGCCGAGGTCGCCGTCCGCCACGGCGGCTTCGCCGGCGTCGAGGGCCTGGACCGGCTCGCCGTCCTCGGCCACTACGGCGCCGAACGCTGGGACGCGAGCACCGGCGCCCTGAGCGCGCCCGCCCCGCACCCGGGAGTCGCCGCCGTCCGCGCCGCGCTGCCCGCCGTCCTGGCGGCCGCCGGCGACCGGCCCGGCGTCTGGATCGAGGAGAAGGGCGGCCGGGCCGTCGCCGTCCACACCCGCCGCGCCGACGACCCCCAGGCCGCCTTCGACGCCCTGCGCGGCCCCCTGACCGACCTCGCGACCCGGCACGGCCTGATCGTCGAACCCGGCCGCATGGTGCTGGAACTGCGCCCGCCGGGCATGGACAAGGGCGTCGCCCTGCTGGAGCACGTCCGCGAGACCGGCGCCGGCGCGGTCCTCTACGCGGGCGACGACCTCGGCGACCTGCCCGCCTTCGCCGCCGTGGAGAAACTCCGCGCCGACGGCGTCCCGGGCCTGCTGGTGTGCAGCGGCAGCGCCGAGGTCGGCGCCCTCGCGGAGCGCGCCGACCTCGTCGTGGACGGCCCCGCCGGGGTCGTCGAACTGCTGCGGGCGCTCGCCGCTCAGCTGGGCTGAGGCTCGCGCAGCGCGTTCAGCTGGTCCAGGAACCAGCGGGCCGGGGGGAGCGCGGTGGCCGCCGCCGCCAGGCGACCGGAGCGCTCCGCCCGCTCCCGCGGGTCCATCGTCAGGCCCTCGTGCAGGGCCCGCGCGGTCTCCAGGACGTCGTAGGGATTGACGACGATCGCGTCGTCGCGCAGTTCCCAGTAGGCCCCCGCCTCCCGGGACAGGACCAGCGCGCAGCCCTCGTCGGAGACGACCGGCACCTCCTTGGCCACCAGGTTCATGCCGTCGCGGATCGGGTTGACCAGCGCCACGTCGGCCAGCCGGTAGGCGGCGAGGGAGCGTGCGAAGTCGTCCTTGAGGTTCAGCAGCACCGGCGTCCAGCCGGGCGTGCCGAAAGCGGAGTTGATCTCCTGCGTGACCCGCTGCACCTCGCTCATGTAGTCGCGGTAGACGGCCAGGTCCTGGCGCGAGGGATAGGCGAAGGCCACGTGCACCACCCGCTCGTGCCACTCCGGGTGGTCCTCCAGCAGCTGCCGGTAGGCCAGCAGACCGCGCACGATGTTCTTGGACAGCTCGGTGCGGTCCACGCGCACGATCGCCTTGCGCGCCCCGCCGTCGGGCGCGGCGCCGATCTCCGCGCGCAGCGCCGCCATGCGCTCGTCGACGTCCGCGCGCCGCGAGCGCTCACGCAGGAACTCCCCGTCCGCGCCCAGTCCGTGCACGCCGATCCGCGTCTTGCCGGGCCCGCCGGCGAACTCGGTGCAGCACGCGCTGAACGCGTCCGCCCAGCGCCGGGTGAGGAAGCCCAGCCGGTCGGCGCCGAGCATGCCCGCCAGCAGCTGCCCGCGGATGTCGTCGGGGAGCAGGCCGAAGTAGTCCACCGGCGCCCAGGGCGTGTGCGAGAAGTGGCCGATGCGCAGGTCCGGGCGCAGCTCGCGGAGCATCCCCGGCACCAGGCACAGGTGGTAGTCCTGCACCAGGACCGACGCCCCCTGCGCCGCCTCCTGCGCCAGCGCCTGCGCGAAGGTCCGGTTGTAGGTCTCGTAGGCCGCCCACCGGCGGCGGAACTCCGCGTCGAAGACGGGCTCCAGCGGCGTCTGGTAGAGCATGTGGTGGACGAACCACAGCACCGAGTTGGCGATGCCGTTGTAGGCGTCGGCGTGCACGTCGGCCGGGACGGGCAGCATCCGCACGCCCTCCTCGCCGATGCCGCGCGCGACCGCCTCCCGGTCGCCGTCGGTGAGCGCCGAGCACACCCACAGCGCGCCCGCGTCGGGGCCGATGGCCGACAGACCGGAGACCAGCCCGCCGCCCCCGCGTTTCGCGTGCAGCGAGCCGTCCTCGCGCACCTCGTAGGAGACCGGGCCGCGGTTGGACGCGACCAGTACCTGAGCGGAACCGCGGGAGGCGGACGTGTCGTGCGTGGAAGCCATAAGCCTCAACCTAGCCCGCTCCGTAAACGCTCAAACGTTCGCCGGCCCCGGCGCCCGCCGCCGGCGTCCGGTGCCGGCCGCCAGGCCGCCCGGGCTGACCCGCGGGCGGCCTCGGGTCTGCTCCTAGGCCACCCTGCGGGACGCGTACTCGGCTATCTGGGCCATCGGCGGGCGCTCCTCCGTGTCCACGGCGTGGGTGCGGGGCTCGAAGCCGGACGGGCCGCGCTCGAACTGGGTGAGGGCCGGGCGGACCAGGTGGCCGCGGGCCAGCCGGAGCTGCGCCGTGCGGTAGATGGCCGCCGCCATGCGGCCGAGGGCCTGGCCGTCCTGGTGGCGGTGCTTGCGCACGCCGACGTCGACCTGGGCCAGGGCGTCCAGGCCCACCAGGTGCAGGGCGTCGACCAGCATGCCGAGCTCCACGCCGTAGCCGACGGGGAAGGGCAGCCGTTCCAGCAGGGTGCGGCGCGCCGCGTACTCGCCGCCGAGGGGCTGCACGAACCCGGCCAGCTGCGGCCAGTGCATGTTGAGCAGGGGCCGGGCCATCAGCTCGGTGACCCGCCCGCCCTGCCCCGATGCGCCGGCCAGCGGGCGGTCGTACATGGCCTTGACCAGGTCCACGTCCGGATCGGTCAGCAGCGGGCCGACGATCCCCGTGACGAAGTCGGAGGAGAACTCCCGCAGGTCGGCGTCGACGAAGCAGACGATGTCGCCGGTGGTGACCAGCAGCGAGCGCCACAGGACCTCGCCCTTGCCGGGCGCGGCCGGTATGCGCGGCAGGATCTCGTCCCGGTGGACGACCCGCGCCCCGGCCGCAGCGGCGACCTGCGAGGTGCGGTCGGTGGATCCCGAGTCGACGACGACGATCTCGTCGACGAGCGGCGCCTGGTGCATGAGGTCGTGACGGATGACGGCGACGATGTCGCCGACGGTCTCCTCCTCGTTCAGCGCGGGCAGGACGACGGACACCGACTGGTTCGTGGCGCGTTTCGCGGCCAGGACGCTGTGCAGCGGGCGATCGGCCACCGACCAGGAGCGGGTGGCCAGCCAGCGCTCGACTTCTTCCAGCACGGTCCACGGCTCCTCACTGTCATGATCACTCCCTGTGCGCGGGGGGTGACCGTGTGATCCATCTCGCGGTTCGGACGACTATCTCAACTGTCCTGGCCTTCGGTTACAGTCTTGAACAACGCGGATGACCATCGCATGTCCGGTCGCCCCCGTTCACAACTTCACACCGCTCATCCAGAGGGGCAGAGGGACACGGCCCGATGAAGCCCCGGCAACCCTCCAGCCGGTCTCGTACCGCACACCGATCACCAGGTGCGCGCTCCGCGAGGCTCCCGGCTCGGGAAGGTGCCAAATCCGTCTCACGGCGAGATGCGTCGTGAGGAAGATGAGGAGAAAGGGCCTCGCCTCACATGGCTGCGCAGACTGTTGCAAGCACCACCGACTCTACGCCGACCTCTTCCGTGGACCTCGGTCCCGCCGCGGCGCTGAGCTGCCGCGAATGCGGTCACCGCGTCCCCCTCGGCCCGCTCTTCGCGTGCGAGGAGTGTTTCGGCCCCCTCGAGATCGCGTACGACTTCTCCTCCTACGACACGGAGGAGCTGCGCAAGCGCATCGAGGCGGGCCCGGCGAACATCTGGCGCTACGCGCCGCTGCTGCCCGTCCCGGCCGACGTGGCGGACAAGCCGAACATCAACCCCGGCTGGACCAAGCTCGTGCAGGCCGACAACCTCGCCCGCGAGCTGGGCGTCGAGCCCGGCAAGCTCTTCGTCAAGGACGACTCCGGCAATCCGACGCACTCCTTCAAGGACCGCGTCGTCGCCCAGGCCATCGAGGCCGCCCGCGCCTTCGGCTTCACCACCCTGTCCTGCTCGTCCACCGGAAACCTCGCCGGCGCCGTGGGCGCCGCGGCCGCCCGGGCGGGCTTCCGCTCCTGCGTGTTCATCCCGCACGACCTGGAGCAGGGCAAGGTCGTCATGGCCGCCATCTACGGCGGCGAGCTGGTCGGCATCGAGGGCAACTACGACGACGTCAACCGCTTCTGCTCCGAGCTGATCGGCGACCCGGCGGGCGAGGGCTGGGGCTTCGTCAACGTCAACCTGCGCCCGTACTACGCCGAGGGCTCGAAGACGCTGGCCTACGAGATCTGCGAGCAGCTCGGCTGGCGCCTGCCCGACCAGCTGGTCGTGCCGATCGCCTCCGGCTCCCAGCTCACGAAGATCGACAAGGGTCTCCAGGAGCTCATCAAGCTCGGGCTCGTGGAGGACAGGCCGTACAAGATCTTCGGCGCGCAGGCCGAGGGCTGCTCCCCGGTGTCCGTCGCCTACAAGGCCGGGCACGACGTGGTGCGCCCCCAGAAGCCGGACACCATCGCCAAGTCGCTGGCCATCGGCAACCCGGCGGACGGCCCCTACGTCCTCGACATCGCCCGCCGCACCGGCGGCGCCGTGGAGGACGTGGACGACGAGCAGATCGTCGACGCGATCAGGCTGCTGGCGCGGACCGAGGGCATCTTCGCGGAGACCGCCGGCGGGGTCACGGTCGGGGTGACGCGCAAGCTGATCGAGAACGGTCTCCTGGACCCGGCGAAGACCACCGTCGTCCTCAACACGGGTGACGGTCTGAAGACCCTGGACGCGGTGGCCGGCACGGGCCTGACCGCGACCATCCGTCCGAACCTGGACTCCTTCCGAGAGGCTGGCCTCGTATGAGCGTCAACGTCCGCATCCCCACCATCCTGCGCACCTACACCGGCGGCGCCGCCGAGGTGAAGGCCGAGGGCGCGACCCTCGGCGAGGTCATCTCCGACCTGGAGAAGAACCACACCGGCATCGCCGCGCGCGTCCTGGACGACCAGGGCAAGCTGCGCCGCTTCGTCAACGTGTACGTGAACGACGACGACGTCCGCTTCGAGCAGGGCCTGGAGACGGCGACCCCGGACGGCGCCGGCGTCTCGATCATCCCCGCCGTGGCCGGCGGCTGACGCCGTTCAGTACCCGCCGGTAGTAACCGTCGGTAACAGCGATTACCGAGAGTTCACCGAATTGCCCTCTCCGCGATAGAAGCGGAGGGGGCAATTCAGTGTGGTTGAGCGCGGTACAGTTGGGGAACCCGGTCCGGATCACCGGATCCGGAGCCTTTCTTTTCTTTCTTCAGCCGACAAGAAGCAGCCAAAGTGCAGACCCCTTTCGCGGCTTTTGTGGCTTTCCTGGGGCCCGACTTGCCCTGCATTCGGGCGAATTCTCGCCACATTCCGGATCCCGTGCGTCCGGAATTCTCGTCCGAGTGACCTGTTGCAGAGGGCAGTTGGACAGATACATTCGGCCGCGGTCGACGCGTTCCGGCGCACGCCCCCAACCAATGGGGGGTGAGGTCTGACCCGGATCCGCGAAGTGTGGATCTGTGCAAGGGCCAGTAATAGGGGAGTTAGGCATGGCTCAGGGCACCGTCAAGTGGTTCAACGCGGAGAAGGGGTACGGCTTCATCGCGGTCGACGGTGGTGCGGATGTTTTCGTCCACTACAGCGCGATTCAGATGGACGGCTACCGCACCCTGGAAGAGGGTCAGCGGGTCGATTTCGAGATCTCGCAGGGCCAGAAGGGGCCGCAGGCGGACATGGTCCGGCTCGCGACCGGCTGAAGCGCGCGCCGACTGACAGCGTCGTTCTTCTGTACGTCCGGCACATCTGTCGAAGGGCTCGCACCTCCCGGGGTGCGAGCCCTTCGGCCTGCCCGGGGCCGGGCGCCCGCCCCGGTCCGCGGGGGCCGGGCGGGGTGTCCGCGACGACGCGGGTCTCACCGGGGCGCTTGCACTCTCAGGGGTCGAGTGCTAATCATTGGCGTTAGCACTCTGAAGGTGAGAGTGACAACGAAGGACCGGGTCGGTGAGGCCCGCAGGCCAGGTGGGGCAAGGAACCACGAGGCCGGCGAGCCGTCCGTCGCGGGCGCCAGCGCGGTCCGGAGCAATCCACCCCAGTCCGGGAGGACCACTTCACATGGCCAAGATCATCGCGTTCGACGAGGAGGCACGGCGCGGCCTCGAGCGCGGCATGAACCAGCTCGCGGACGCCGTGAAGGTGACGCTCGGCCCCAAGGGCCGCAACGTCGTCCTCGAGAAGAAGTGGGGCGCCCCCACGATCACCAACGATGGCGTGTCCATCGCCAAGGAGATCGAGCTCGAGGACCCGTACGAGAAGATCGGCGCCGAGCTGGTCAAGGAAGTCGCGAAGAAGACGGACGACGTGGCCGGCGACGGCACGACGACCGCGACCGTCCTGGCCCAGGCCCTGGTCAGGGAAGGCCTGCGCAACGTCGCGGCCGGCGCCAACCCGATGGCCCTCAAGCGCGGCATCGAGAAGGCCGTCGAGGCCGTCTCCGGCGCCCTGCTGGAGCAGGCGAAGGATGTCGAGACCAAGGAGCAGATCGCTTCCACGGCCTCCATCTCCGCCGCCGACACCCAGATCGGCGAGCTCATCGCCGAGGCGATGGACAAGGTCGGCAAGGAAGGCGTCATCACGGTCGAGGAGTCGCAGACCTTCGGTCTGGAGCTCGAGCTCACCGAGGGCATGCGCTTCGACAAGGGCTACATCTCGGCGTACTTCGCCACCGACATGGAGCGTATGGAGGCCGTCCTCGACGACCCGTACATCCTCATCGCGAACTCCAAGATCGCGAACGTCAAGGACCTGCTCCCGCTCCTGGAGAAGGTCATGCAGTCGGGCAAGCCGCTGCTGATCATCGCCGAGGACGTCGAGGGCGAGGCCCTGTCGACCCTGGTCGTCAACAAGATCCGCGGCACCTTCAAGTCCGTCGCGGTCAAGGCCCCGGGCTTCGGCGACCGCCGCAAGGCGATGCTGAACGACATCGCCATCCTCACCGGTGGCGAGGTCATCTCCGAGGAGGTCGGTCTCAAGCTCGAGAACACCTCCCTGGACCTGCTGGGCAAGGCCCGCAAGGTCGTCATCACCAAGGACGAGACGACCATCGTCGACGGCTCCGGCTCGTCGGACCAGGTCGCGGGCCGGGTCAACCAGATCCGCGCCGAGATCGAGAACAGTGACTCGGACTACGACCGCGAGAAGCTGCAGGAGCGCCTGGCGAAGCTCGCCGGCGGTGTCGCGGTCATCAAGGCCGGCGCCGCCACCGAGGTGGAGCTCAAGGAGCGCAAGCACCGCATCGAGGACGCCGTCCGCAACGCGAAGGCCGCCGTCGAGGAGGGCATCGTCGCCGGTGGTGGCGTGGCGCTCATCCAGGCGTCCGCCGTCTTCGAGAAGCTGGAGCTCGAGGGTGACGAGGCGACCGGCGCCAACGCCGTGCGCATCGCGCTGGAGGCCCCGCTCAAGCAGATCGCCGTCAACGGCGGTCTCGAGGGTGGCGTCGTCGTGGAGAAGGTCCGCAACCTCCAGGTCGGCCACGGCCTGAACGCCGCGACCGGCGAGTACGTCGACATGATCGCCGAAGGCATCATCGACCCGGCGAAGGTCACGCGCTCTGCCCTGCAGAACGCCGCCTCCATCGCCGCGCTGTTCCTCACCACCGAGGCCGTCATCGCCGACAAGCCGGAGAAGGCCGCCGCGCCCGCCGGCGGCGGCATGCCGGGCGGTGACATGGACTTCTGATCGACCGGTTCCGGTTGATCGACTGTCCTTCGGACCGAGGGCGGTGCTCCCAGCCATGGCTGGGGGTACCGCCTTCGGGCGTCTCAGTCGGCGTAGTCCTTCAGCTCTTCGGTGTCGAGGGTGACGCTCACCGGAGCGGGGAGCGGCACGACGGCACCCCAGGGATAGGAGTCGCACTGCTGGTAGCGGCCGTCCTTGGGCTCGCTGAACACGACGATCGTGTTGTGGTCGCGGTCCACGAGAAGGTAGACGGGGATGTCGGCCCCGGCGTAGCCGACAGGCTTGTCGACGCGGTCGCGCTGGTCGGTGTCCCTGTCATGGGAGGTGATCTCGACGGCCATGAGGGCGCCGTCTGCCCCGGACCAGTTGCCGTGTCCTTTGAAATGGCCCTTGGGTGCGAGGAACCCGTCCGTGATCGCGCGACCCTTACGGTATGCCTCGGCCTTGACGCCCCGCTCGGGCACGAGGTTCAGCTCGGGGCGTTGTTGCATGCACTGACGTAGCAGCCACATGAAGATTTCTACGTGGTTGCCGTCCGGCATGGCCTTGACCTCGAGTTTTCCATTGATGTACTCCAGCCGGACCGTCTCCGGTGCCCGGCTTGCCAGTTCCTCGAAGTCCTCGACGCTGAGCGGGTCCTTGGTGCGGACTCGTCCGTCGACGTATTCGAGCCGCACATGCTCGGGAGCCACTACGACGAGTTCCTCGAAGTCCTCGAAGGGCATCTGCGGGCGTTCGGCGGTGCTGGGGGTCATGGCTTCGCCTCCTTCCCTCCATCGTGCCCCGAGGTGACGTCGTCGGACCGTGGGAGCCGTCATACGGGTGTCCTCTCCTGGCGTTTCCTGGACATGGCAGCCCGGATCTCCCCCTCGCGGGCGTGGATCGCGGGGGCGGGCGGGAGTGCGGCGGGGCGCGTGGGCGTGCGCTCGCCGAGACAGCCGCGGCATACGCCTCCCGGCAGGGCCTCGGGTCGTCCCGGCACTCGGCACTCCGCGCACTCCAGCATCCGGCGGGGTGGGCGCGGGGCGGGTCGCTCCGGTGGGAGTTTGTCCGTCAGGCGGCGGCGGAGCAGGGCCGCCGGGCTGTGGACGGGGGTGGGCAGGCCCGCGGTGAGCGCGGCCAGCAGCGTCTCCTCCGTCGCTCCTCGCGCGAACCACTCCTGCGCCAGCGGGGCGAGCTGCGCGCAGTCGGCGGCGGAGAGGGAGAGGGCGGGGGCCGTGTGGCCGAGGGCCGCCAGGAGGATGTGGGCGCGGGAGCGGGTGGTGGGCGGGGCCCGTTCGGGCTCCGGGGCGTCGTCCGGTACGTCCCCTCGCGTGAACGTCACCCACCAGCCGTCGTCGCGTGCGGTGCGGGTGAACCACGTTCGGGTGATCCAGCGGGACTCGCCCGAAGCGGTTTCCATTCGTTCCCGGCCTCGCCTCAAGTGCCCGGCCTGCTGGATGCGGTTGAGGGCCGTGCGGAGCGCGCACTGTCCGTACGGGAGCTGTCCGGCCAGCGTCTTCACGGAGACGTCGGCGCCGTCGGGCAGCCGGTCGAGGTACGCGGCGATGGCCGCCTCGCTGGGCGGGAGGTGCGTGAAGTCGTAGTTGGTGCGGGGGCGTTGCCCCGAGGCGGCGCGCTTTCCGTAACCCGGATTGGCCATCGGGTGCGGGGTCGCCTGCGCGGGCAGAGGGACGGCGTTAAGCTTGGCGTCAGCCACGGATCGACGTTTCCTCGATCTAGTAGGTCAGGCCCCCGTCGGTGTTGGTAGCACCGGGCGGGGGCTGTTTCGTCATCCGCACGCTAGAGCGTGGTGACCTTCCGTGGCAAGTCGGTCGCTCCAGGTGAACTCGCCGGGTGGGAGGTTGGGTTGAGGCCCCCACCCAATCCAAGAAAAGAGGGCTCGGAGCTGGACGCTTGAGCTTCGGGGCGGGTGCCGATCAGCCGGCCTCGAGGTTCTCCACGAACGCGGACCAGGCCTGCGCCCGGAACGCGAGTCTCGGGCCGAGGGGGCCTTGGAGTCCCGGACGCGGACCGGGGCCGAGTCACCGGTGGCGACTTCGAGGCAGTTGCCGCCTTCGCCGCCGCTGTAGCTGGACTTGTGCCAGGTCACGGTGAATCGCCGAGATCACCGGGCAGGCCACGCAATGGGTGGTGGAGCGCGGCTCTGTTCCGTAGCGGGCGCGTGGCCGGGATCACAGGTGTCGGGTTCGCGGGGGCGGAATGGGGTCGGGGGCCGGGGGTGTTCCGTGAGGAGCGCTGTTCATGCGCGTGCACATACCGCCCGGTTCCCGTCACGAGGAGTCCCCCACGTGAGCGTCACCCAGCCCGCCTCCGCCCGCGCCGCCGAGATCCTGTCCCGGCCGGTCTCGATCAACGGACTGACCGTCCCGAACCGCATCGCCATGGCGCCCATGACGCGCATGTTCTCCCCGGACGGCATCCCCGGCGAGGACGTGGTGTCGTACTACGGGCGCCGGGCTGCCGCCGGCGTCGGCCTCATCGTCACCGAGGGGACCTACGTCGGGCACGAGTCCGCCGGCCAGAGCGACCGCGTTCCCCGGTTCCACGGCACGGAGCAGCTCGCGGGCTGGGCCAAGGTAGCCGACGCGGTGCACGCGGGCGGCGGGACGATCGTGCCGCAGCTCTGGCACATCGGGATGGTGCGCAAGCAGGGCGAGCCGCCCTACGCGGACGCGCCCGCCGTCGGCCCCTCCGGCATCCGCGTCGACGGCACCGAGGGCGCCGGCAAGGCCATGACCCAGCGCGACCTGGACGACGTCATCGGCGCTTTCGCCGAGGCGGCCGCCGCCGCCGAGCGCATCGGCTTCGACGGCGTCGAGATCCACGGCGCCCACGGCTACCTCGTCGACCAGTTCCTGTGGGCCGGCACCAACCGCCGCACCGACGCCTACGGCGGCGACCCGGTGGCCCGCGCCAGGTTCGCCGCCGAGATCGTGGCGGCCGTCCGGGAGACCGTCTCGGCGGAGTTCCCGGTCATCTTCCGCTACTCGCAGTGGAAGCAGGAGGCGTACGACGCGCGCCTCGCCGAGACGCCGCAGGAGCTGGAGGCCATCCTCGCCCCGCTCGCCGCCGCCGGCGCCGACGCCTTCCACGCCTCCACCCGCCGCTACTGGCTCCCCGAGTTCGACGGCTCCGACCTCAACCTCGCGGGCTGGACGAAGAAGCTCACCGGCAAGCCCGCCATCACGGTCGGCTCGGTCGGCCTCGACGGCGAGTTCCTGCGGGGCTTCGCGGGCGAGGGCGCCCCGGTCAAGGGCATCGACGACCTGCTCGACCGGCTGGAGCGCGACGAGTTCGACATGGTGGCCGTCGGCCGTGCGCTGCTCCAGGACCCGGAGTGGGCGGCCAAGGTCCTCGCCGGCCGCTTCGACGAGCTGAAGCCCTTCGACGCCGCCGCCCTGCGCACCCTCAGCTGAGCGACGCGACGAACGCGACGCGACGAACGCGACGCGACGAACGCGACGCCCCGAGCCGGCCGGCCCTGCTGCCGGCCGGCCGTTCTCTCCGCCGGCAGGCCGGCCCGCAGCGAGGGAACGACAGGTCCTAAAGATTGCCGAGGGGCTCGATGTCGACCTTCACCGGGGTGCCCCACACGCGCAGCACCTCGTAGTCGGTGAACTCGTGGACCAGCCGGTAGGCCATCGCCGGGCGGGAGCCGCGGCGCAGGGCGGCGATGTACAGCTCGGCCTCGCGGCGGTCCCGCCGGGGCGTTCCGCACAGCTGCCACTCCTGGCCGTTCCACAGTTCCGCCAGCCAGCGCTGCTGGGGCTGCGGCCGGTCGCCGCGGGACCCGTAGCGGGAAGGTGCGGGGGCGGCGGGCGGCGCCTGCGGGGCGGGCCCGTTGAACTCGGCGCGGCGGGCGGCCCGGCGGCGGGTCTCGCACAGCAGGCACAGGTCGTGGGCCGCCTTGTCGACGGGACCGTTGGGATGCTCGGCGCAGCGGGTGGTGGGCACGGCGCCGACGACGCTGTCGTCCAGCAGTTCCAGGGCCCGCCGCAGATCCGCCTTGACCTCGTGCAACTTGGCGTCGGGCGTGTCGGCGGTCAGGGCCTCGCCGTGCTCCCCGAGCAGCCGGAGGGCACGACCGAGAGCGGTGAGCTGGGCGTGGTTCATGGCACCAAGGGTAGGGCGGGCGCCGCGGACCGGAAGCCGGGGCGGGGTGGGGGCGGGGCCCCCGCCCTCGTCGTCGGTGCGTCCTCGTCAGGAACCGTGCGGATCGTTCAGGAACCGTGCGGATCGTTCAGGAACCGTGCGGATCGTTCAGGAACCGTGCGGATCGAGGGCGGCGGCGGCCGCGGTCGCCGCGCTCACCCCGCCGAAGGCGTAGGTCGCGGCGAACCCCACCGCGTACCCCGTCAGCAGCCCGCCCGCGTAGATCCCCGCCGTCTCGCCCAGGCCCCGGTTGCCCGCCAGCAGCGGGAACAGGGCCCAGCCGGACGGGCCGATCGCCGTCGCCCCGACCCGGTCGCCGAGCATCGCGAAGAACCCGACGAAGGCCCCGCCGGCCGCCCCGCCCGCGCAGGCGGTCAGGAAAGGGCGGCCCAGCGGCAGCGACACCCCGTAGACCAGGGGCTCGCCGACGCCGAGCAGCCCGGCCGGGAGCGCCGACCTGATCGTCGTGCGCAGGGGTGCGCCGGGGCGCAGCCGGACGTACACGGCGACCGCCGCGCCGACCTGGCCCGCGCCCGCCATCGCCAGGACGGGCAGCAGGACCGTGTAGCCCTGCTGCTCGATGAGGGTGGCGTGGACCGGGATGAGGGCCTGGTGCAGGCCCAGCGTCACCAGGGGCAGGAAGAGGCCGCCCAGGACGAGGCCGGCGAACGCGCCCGTCGTCGCCAGCAGCCAGTTCGCCGCCGCGCCGACGGCCGCGGACACCGCGCCGGCCGCGTACATCAGCCCGTACAGCGTGCCCAGGCCCGCGACGAGGACCGTCAGGGTGGGGGTGAGGAGCACGTCCAGCGTCCGGGGGACCCGGCCGCGGCACCACTTCTCCACGCGGGTCGCCAGCAGGGCCGCCGCCAGCGCGCCCAGGACGCCGCCCTGGCCGGGGGAGAGCGCCACCCCGAACGCCGTCACCTGCGCGACGCCCGGGTGGACGACGATCGCCGCGACCGCGCCGCCCAGGACCGGGGTGCCGCCGAACTCCTTCGCCGTGTTGTAGCCGACGAACACGGGGAGCAGGGCCATGAAGCCGGAGGCGACGGCGGTCAGCGCGGGGGTGAGGCCGGGCAGCAGGCCCGCGTTCAGCAGGAGGCCGTTGACGCCCGCGAGGATCCCGCAGCCGACGAGGGCGGGGATCAGCGGGAGGAAGACGGCCGCGATCCGGCGCAGCAGGACCTTCGGCCCGCTCCCGCCCGCCCCGCGACCCGCCGCTGCCGGGCCCGCCGCCGCTGCCGGGACCGCCGTCGGGGACGCGGTGGAGGGGGCGCCGGCGGGCGGGGCGGCGGCGGGCGCTTCGGCGAGCAGCCGCTCGAACGCGGCCGTCACCGCCGTCACCGCGCCGGGGCCGAGGACCACTTGGCAGGAGCCGTCGTCCATGACGAGTCCGAGGACTCCGGGCACGGCCCGCAGCGCCGCCCGGTCGGCGCGGGACGGATCGGCGAGGCCGAGGCGCAGCCGGGTCATGCAGTGGGCGACGGAGGTGACGTTCGCGGGGCCGCCGACCAGGGGCAGGATCGCGGCGGCTGTGGTGGAGGAGTCGATGCGCACCCGTCGAGCGTGCGGCTCAGCCGCCCGCGGCGGCGAGCGCGGCGCGCAGATGGCCCCCGGACTCCTCCAGAAGGCGGGCGGCCGCGGGCCCGTCCACGCCGGTCAGCACGATCAGGATCGCGTTCTTGACCTCCCCGCCGGCGGCCGTGAGAGCCGTCTCGACCGTGTCGTCCGCCGCGCCCGTCGCCAGGGCGACGATCCGCCGGGAGCGGGCGCGCAGCTTGTCGTTGGTGGCGCGGACGTCGACCATCAGGTTCCCGAAGGTCTTGCCCAGCCGCATCATCGTGATGGTCGAGATCATGTTCAGCACCAGCTTCTGCGCGGTGCCGGCCTTCAGCCGGGTGGAGCCGGCGAGCAGTTCGGGCCCCACGACCACCTCGATGCCGTGGTCGGCGGCCGCGGCCAGCGCGCTGCCCGCGTTGCAGGCCAGGCCCACGGTCAGCGCGCCCCGCGAACGCGCGTACCGCACGGCGCCCAGGGCGTACGGGGTGCGGCCCGAGGCGGAGACGCCGACCACGGTGTCGTCGGGCGTGAGCGACAGGGCGGCGAGGTCCGCCTCGGCCAGCTCCGGGGAGTCCTCGGCGCCCTCGACGGCGCTCACCAGGGCCGACGGCCCCCCGGCGAGCACCCCGAGGACCTGGCCGGGGTCGGTGCCGAAGGTCGGCGGGCATTCGGAGGCGTCGAGCACGCCGAGCCGTCCGGCGGTGCCCGCGCCGGCGTAGACCAGGCGTCCGCCGCGCGCCATCCGTTCGGCGACGGCGTCGACGACGGCGGCGATCTCCGGCAGCCGGGCGGCCACGGCGGCGGGCACGCCCGCGTCCTCGCCGTTCATGAGGCGGGCGATGTCCAGGGTGGGCAGGCGGTCGATCTCCGACAGGTCGGGGCGGAACGCCTCGGTGGTCAGCGTCTCGAGCGCGGCGCGCAGTTCCTGGGGGTCCGGGCTGGAGGTCATCGGGACGGTCTCTCTTCCGGTGAGGGGGGTGGGCGTGGTGCGGGACGGGCGAGGTCGGGCGGGTGAGGTCGGACCGGGCGGGCGGGGCGCTCGTCCGCCGGTTCCGCCGCCCGGTTCCGCGGCGCGGACGGGACCGGCGGCCGGGGCCGCGCGAGCACCCCTACGGTCTACCGGTGCGGACGGTCCGGCGCGCCGTACGACGCGGCCGGGGAGGGAGCGGGTCGGGTGCGGTGCGGTGCGGTGCGGGTGTGGGGGCGGTGGTCTGAGGCGGAACGGGGGCGAACGATTCCTCCGGCCGCGCAACGGTCGCCGTGCGAGTTGCGCACAATGGGGGCATGGACGATCCCCTCACCCCCGTCGATCCGCTGGAACGGACCCTGCACACGGCGCGCGCCCTGGTGCTGGCGGATCTCGCCTCGGGCGAGGTCGCCGCGCCGGACGTGGTGTCGATGGTCGAGGACTCCGTGGTGCAGCGGCGCTGGTGGGTCGAGCAGTGGCCCGAGGGCGCGGCGTACGTCGCGGGGCTGGTGGCCCAGGACGTGCAGGACGCCCTGCTGGAGAGCCATGGCCGCTGGCCGCTGTGCCCGGTCTGCGGCTCCGGCGACCCGCACGCCCTCGACGTCGAGCCCGAACTCGGCCCGGATCCGCACTGGGTGTGCCACAAGGCGGGCGTGAAGGTGGCGTCGGTGGGCTCGCTCGGGGCGGCCACGGGCGGCGCGTCGACCTCGTGAGCTGCTCATGACCGTCTACATCGACCCGCCGGACTGGCCGGGGCACGGCCGGATGTGGTCCCACCTCGTCAGCGACGTCTCGTACGCCGAACTGCACGCCTTCGCCGACCGGTCGGGCGTGCCGCGCCGCGCCTTCGAGCGCGACCTCCCCCACTCTCGGCTTCGCTCGAGCGGGGGGACCCCCATCGACATCCCCTCCCACCGCTACGCCGAGCTGGTGGCGGCCGGCGCGGTCGAGGTGAGCAGCCGGGAGGTGGTGCGGCTGCTGACGGCGGCCGGCCTGCGCCGGCGCAAGCACGGCGGCGTCAGCGGGTGAACACCGGCTCCATGGTGTGCCACCAGGCGACGAGCCGGGCCCGGTCGGCGCCGCTGATCTGGACCAGCGCCGGACGGTCGTAGTAGCTGCACAGGAAGACGTACTGGCCGGTGTCCGACAGGAAGCAGACCACGTCGCCCGCCGAGTCGCCGGTGTTGTTCTCGCGCCAGGTGCCGTAGACACCGCTCTGCGCGTCGCAGTTGCCCGGCTGGAGCCGTCCCGCGTACGACTGGAAGACGACGTCGCGGTCGTACTTGGTGCCGTACATCACGACACTGGCCTTGCCTGCGCCGGGCACGCCGTAGGCGTCGACCGTGGTGACCGTGCAGAACAGGGCGGCCTTCGCGCCCTGCCACCGGGCGTGCGAGCAGCTCTCGCGCGACCACTGGCCGGAGTTGAGCGAGTCCCGCAGCTCGTGCTCGGCGGCGGTCAGCCCGTCGGCCCCGCCGCTCCCGCCGTCCCCGTCCGTGCCGTCGTCGTCGGGTGAGGCGTCCCCGCCGGGCGTCCCGCCGGGGTCCAGGACATCGGTGGCGCCGGAGGAGGCGTCCGCCGGGGAGGGCGAGGGGGAGGGGGTGCCGGGGGCGGTGTCCGGGCCCGGCGCGGGTCCGGTGCTCCAGCCGGTGCCGCCGTCGGCGGTGTCCCGCCCGCCGCCCCCGTGGGACGCCTGGTACAACCCCGCCAGGGCGAGCACCGAGCTGACGACGACCCCGATGACGGCCCATCGCACGCTCTGCCGGGCCAGCCGGTGGGCGTCGGGGTCGGGCCGCGGGGGACGGGGCGGCTCCGGAGGCGTGGACGGGCCGCTGCTGCTCATGACGTTCCCCCGTTTTCCCCCGGCCTGCTCCGGCCTGCTCCGGCCTGCCCCGGCGCACGCGACCGCGCGAGACCCGGCCGTGCCGGAATTATCCGGAACGCGAGCCGGGCGGCGGGAGGCGAAGCGACGAAGATCGGCCCCGGCTACGTCAGGTGACGTCGGCCGCGCAGCTCATACGCGTACTCGCCCTCGCCTTCGCCGACCCTGACGAACCCGGCCCGTTCGAGCACGGCACGGGACGGGGCGTTCGCGTGTTCGACGACCGCGAACAGGCGCCGGACGTCGTCACGGGCCAGCGCCCAGCCGGCCAGCGCGCGCAGCGCCTCGGTGGCGTACCCGTGGCCGCGGGCGGTCTCGACGAGGTCGTAGCCGACCTCCGTGCGGCCGTCGTCGTCGGGGGCGGCGTGGAAGCCCATGCTGCCGACGGCCAGGCCGTCCGCCCGGCGGACGAGGACGTAGAGGCCGAACTCCGGCCGGTGCACCCCGCGCGCGTACGCTTGCGCCGTCATCCCCGCGGCCTCCCGGGTCCCCGCGTACGGTTCGCCCCCGAGCCAGGCGAAGCCCCCGCCGCCGCCCGCCCGCAGTCCGGCGGCCGCGCCGGGGGAGACGCCTTCGAGGGTGAGGCGCGCGGCGGGGATGCGGGGCGCGCGGGGGCCGGGCGGTGACGCGGGCGGGGGCGGGGCGGCGCTCATGAGGTCAGCAGCTCCAGTTCGCCCCGCAGGTTGTACCGGGCCGTCTCCTCCCACGTCCTGCTCCCGTACGGCGTCCTGAACAGGCGCGGCAGTGAGAGCAGTTGGCGCAGGACGTCCGCGCGGCCGGTGCGGAAGGCGTCGCCGGGGACGAAGTGGTACTCCGCGCGGACGGCGGCCGTGTAGGCGGCGTAGGCGGCCGGCGGGGCGGCGAGGATCGCGAGGTCGGCGTCGCACAGGACCTGGCCGTCGGGGTCGTCGTCGGCCGGGTCGTGGGTGACGGTGAGCCGGACGAGCCGCGCGACCTCGGCCGTCCGCTCGGGCGGCGCGCCCGCCTCGGCGAGGGCCCGCTCGGCGAGCCGGGCGGAGCGCTCCTCGTTCTCGGAGCGGTCCGGCAGGTAGACGGCGTCGTGGAACCAGGCCGCCAGCCGGACGACGTCGGGGTCGGCGGCGTGTGCGGCCAGCTCGTCGACGTGGTCGAGGACCGCGGTGAGGTGCGCGAGCGTGTGGTAGCGGCGGTGCGGCTCCTGCCAGCGGGCGAGGAGGGCGTCGGCGTAGGGACGCGGGTCGGGGCCGCCCGCGGCGGTCCGCACGCCCTCCAGGGCGTGGCTGAAACGGGTGCGCAGGACGTCGAGATCGGCCATGCCTCATTGTCGCGCGGACCGGCGTATTCTTAAATTGGACTAGACCTGTAGCCCGAAGCGCGTCGATGGACGCCGACGAATGGGGTCCCATGAGCAAGCGTGCAGTTCTGGAGGTGATCGCCCTCGACGTCGAGGACGCGGTCGCCGCCCAGGCCGGAGGCGCGGACCGCCTCGAACTGGTCACCGACATGGCCGCCGACGGACTCACCCCGCCGGTCGCCGTGCTCACCGGGATCCGGGCCGCCGTGGACCTCTCCCTGCGCGTCATGGTGCGCCTCGCCGACGGCTTCGCCGCGGGCGCCGCGAACGACGTCGACCGCCTCGTGCGGACCGCCGGCGAGCTGCGCGCCGCAGGCGCCGACGAGTTCGTGCTCGGCTTCCTCGACGCGCACGGCTGCGTCGACCTCACCGCGGTCGAGCGCGTCGTCGCCGAACTCGACGGCTGCCCCTGGACGTTCCACCGCGCCCTCGACCACGCCGCCGACCGCGACGCCGTGCGCAAACAGCTGGACGGCCTGCCCGGACTGGACACCTACCTCACCGCCGGCTCCGCCGACGGCGTCGACGCCGGACTGCCCACCCTGCTCGCCGAGGCGGCCCGGCACACCGAGCCGGGCTACGAACAGCAACTCCTCGTCGGCGGCGGCCTGCGCCTCGGCCATGTGCCCCGGCTGCGCGCCGCCGGCCTGAACGCCTTCCACATCGGCGGCGCGGCCCGCCCCCACGGCTGGACCGGCCCGGTGTCGGAACGCTCCGTCCGCCAATGGCGCCGAACCCTGGACGCCGCACAGCCGGAGTGACGCACAGCCGGACTGACCCGCCCCCGACGCGGACCGGCCCCGCCGCAGCCGGATCTCGATCCATATCCGGATCCGGACAATCGTGCGGGTCGGACAATCGTGCGGGCCGGGCCGGGCCATGCGGGCGGGGCGGGCCGGGCCATGCGGGCGGGGCGGGCCGGGGTGGGGCGAAGTGCGGCGGCGGGCGGCGGCGGGCGGCGGGTCCTGACCGTCAGCCCAGCTCGGGCGGGAGCGCGTCCTCGTGGGTCACGGTCAGGCCCGACACCGCACGGGTGAGGGCCACGTACAGCCGGCGCAGCCCCGTCCGCCCGTCGGGCTCCCCGTCGACCACGGCCCGCGGCTCGTCGAGGACGACGTAGTCGTACTCCAGGCCCTTCGCGAGCGAGGCCGGGACCAGGGTGAGACGGTTCTCCGCCGTCGTCTCCTCGCCCGGGGACAGATGCGCGACACCGGCCGCCGTCAGCGCCCGGGCCAGGGCCGGGATCCGCGCGTCGGCCGCGATCAGCCCCGTCGAGCCCTCGTGGCGCAGCGACTCCTCGCACGCCGCGACGACCTCCGCGACCCCGGAGACCTGCCGCACCTCGAAGAAACCGGGGTTCTCCCGGACGGAGGCGACCGGGGCCAGGCCCGGCGCGATGTGCGGCAGCAGCCGCGAGGCGTACGCGATGACGTCCGTCGGCACCCGGAAACCGGCCGTCAGCTCCTCGACCACCGCGTCCGCCTTGCCCAGGTGGGCGAGGGCCTCCTCCCAGCTGCGGGTCGCCCAGGGCGTCGTGCCCTGCGCCAGGTCGCCCAGCACGGTCGCCGAACCCGTCGTGCAGCGCCGGCCCACCGCCCGGTACTGCATCGGCGACAGGTCCTGCGCCTCGTCCAGCACCACATGACCGAGCGAGTGGGTGCGCTCGACGAGATCCGTCGCCTCGTCGATCAGCACCGCGTCCGCCGCCGACCACCTGGCCGACCTCACCGACCGCACCGGCTTCGCCCACAGGATCGTCTTCTGCTCCTCCTCGCTCAGCACGCCCCGCGCGTGGGCGGCGAGGAAGTCCGCGTCCGTGAGGAGCCGCAGCACCAGCTTCGCCGGATCCACGGCCGGCCACACCTGCTTCACGGCCGCCTTCACCGCGCCGTCGCGGGCCACGGCGTCCTGCACCCGGTCGTCCGGGGCCTCGCCCGAGCGCTCCATCTGCACCAGCACGGCGTGCGCGATGCGCCGCGGCAGCGCCTCGCGCGCGGCGCCGTACCGCATGTCCCGGTCGAGCAGCTCGCCCACCATCTCCTGCACCTCGTACGCCGGAACCCGCCAGCGCCGCGAGCCGCGCACCACGACGACCGGCTCGTCCGGCGTGCCCACGTGCGCGTACAGCGCCCGGCGCAGCACCTGCGCCATCCTCGCGTCGCCCTTGACGACCGCCGCCGCCGCGTCGTCCGCGCCCCGCACCTCCACGTGCGCCACCAGGTCGTCCACCGTGCCCTGGCGGACCGTCAGCTCGCCCAGCGCGGGCAGCACCTGCTCGATGTACCGCAGGAAGGACTTGTTCGGCCCGATCACCAGCGTGCCCGTGCGCGCCAGCCGCTCCCGGTGGGCGTACAGCAGATAGGCCACCCGGTGCAGGCCCACGGCCGTCTTCCCGGTGCCCGGACCGCCCTGCACACAGACCGTCCCGCCCAGCCCGCTGCGCACGATCTCGTCCTGCTCGGGCTGGATCGTGGCGACGATGTCGCGCATCGGGCCGACGCGCGGCCGCTCGATCTCCTGCTGGAGCAGCCTGCTCGTGGCCGCGGCCACCGACGGGTCGCCGGGGTCGGAGAGGTGCTCGTCCTCGTAGGCGGTGATGTCCCCGCGCGTGTAGCCGAAGCGGCGGCGCAGCCCCACGTCCATCGGGTCCTTCTTGGACGCCCGGTAGAACGGCTGCGAGACCGGCGCACGCCAGTCGACGACCATCGGGTCGCCGTCCGCGTCGTGCACATGGCGCCGCCCGATGTAGAAGCGCTCGCCCTCGGCCCCCTCCGCCCGGTCCGCGCCGGGAGCGTGCAGGTAGTCCAGCCGCCCGAAGAACAGCGGGGTGTCGCTGAGGTCGGCGAGCGCCTTGATGCGCTCCCCGATCTGGCGCTCCAGGATCTGCGCGTTGACCCAGTTCGCGGTCACGTCACGGATGTCGAGGGACTCCGCGTCCTCGCGCATCGCGCGCAGGGCGGTGCGCGAGGCGGACAGATGGGAGCGTTCGCGGGCGAGCGGATCGTCGTCGACGCACGTGGACGACACGGGCGCCGTGGACGCAGGGGACGCCGTGGACGGCGTGGACGGAGTGGACGGCGTGGACAAGGGGGGTTGCCTCCGGACCGGCTGAGAGGGCTGCGGTGAGGGCCGTCCGGTTTCCGTCCGGACGGCGGCGCTCCGGCGAGGGAGGCGGGCAAGAGCGGAGATTCTAGGCGACCGCCGACGACGCGCGCCAACGAGTTACCGGCCGCCGATCCGCCCCCGCGCACGGCGCCTCTACGGGCCGCCCGCCCCGACGGCCGCACCCCTACGGGCCGCCCTCCACCCCACGGGGGACACTCCGCTCCTCCGGACGTACCCGGGAGCCCCCCACACCGGCACCTGGGACCGATGCCCCCCTTATGTCCCGGATCCCATCATGGAGACATGAGTGCAGCGACCTTCACCCCAGCCCCCGGTCGCCCGTCCGGCGCGACCCCCCTGTCCGACGGGCACCGCCACCGCCTCGGCGACGCCCTGCGCGCGATCAAGGTCTTCGCCGTCGCCGCCTTCGACGTCGTCATCCTCGGCGAGTACGGCGAGGAGGCCGGCGTCCGCCGCAGGTGACCGCCGGCTCAGCCCTCCGCCAGCAGCTCGTCCGCGTCCATGATCCGGTAGGCGTAGCCCTGTTCCGCCAGGAACCGCTGACGGTGCGCCGCGAAGTCCTGGTCGAGGGTGTCGCGGGCCACCACCGAATAGAAGTGCGCCTGATGGCCGTCCGCCTTGGGACGCAGCACCCGGCCGAGCCGCTGCGCCTCCTCCTGGCGCGAGCCGAAGGTGCCCGACACCTGGATGGCGACCGTCGCCTCCGGCAGGTCGATCGAGAAGTTCGCGACCTTCGACACCACCAGCACGCTGATCTCGCCCTGCCGGAACGCGTCGAAGAGCTTCTCGCGCTGCGCGTTGGTGGTCTCGCCCTTGATCACGGGGGCGCCCAGGTGCTCGCCCAGCTCGTCCAGCTGGTCGATGTACTGGCCGATGACCAGGATCTGCTGCCCGGCGAAGCGCCGCACGAGCGCCTCCGTCACCTTGCGCTTCGTCGCGGTCGTCGCGCAGAAGCGGTACTTCTCCTCCGCCTCCGCCGTCGCGTACGCCAGCCGCTCGGCGTCGGTCAGGTTCACCCGGACCTCCACGCAGTCCGCGGGCGCGATGTACCCCTGCGCCTCGATCTCCTTCCACGGAGCGTCGAACCGCTTCGGGCCGATCAGGGAGAACACGTCCGACTCACGGCCGTCCTCACGGACCAGGGTCGCCGTCAGACCCAGCCGCCGGCGCGCCTGGAGATCCGCCGTGAACTTGAAGACCGGCGCCGGCAGCAGATGCACCTCGTCGTAGAGGATCAGCCCCCAGTCGCGCGAGTCGAACAGCTCCAGGTGCGGGTAGACGCCTTTGCGGCGCGTCGTCAGCACCTGGTAGGTGGCGATGGTGACGGGACGGATCTCCTTGCGCGTCCCGCTGTACTCGCCGATCTCCTCCTCGGTCAGCGACGTCCGCTTCACCAGCTCGTGCTTCCACTGCCGGGCCGAGACCGTGTTCGTCACCAGGATCAGCGTCGTCGCCTTCGCCTGCGCCATGGCGCCCGCGCCGACCAGCGTCTTGCCCGCCCCGCAGGGCAGGACCACGACCCCGCTCCCGCCGTGCCAGAAGTTCTCCACCGCCTGCTTCTGGTACGGCCGCAGCGCCCAGCCGTCCTCGTCCAGCTCGATCGCGTGCGCCTCGCCGTCGACGTACCCGGCGAGATCCTCGGCGGGCCAGCCCAGCTTCAGCAGCGTCTGCTTGATCTGACCGCGCTCGGAGGGGTGCACGGCGACCGTGTCCGGGTCGATCCGCACCCCGACCAGCGGGGCCACCCGCTTGGAACGCAGGATCTCCTCCAGCACCGGCCGGTCGGTGGTGGTCAGCACCAGCCCGTGCGCCGGGTCCTTGCTCAGCGTCAGCCGGCCGTAGCGGTCCATCGTCTCGGCGATGTCCACCAGCAGCGCGTGCGGCACCGGATAGCGGCTGTACTGCACGAGCGCGTCCACCACCTGCTCCGCGTCGTGCCCGGCCGCCCGGGCGTTCCACAGCCCCAGCGGCGTCAGCCGGTAGGTGTGGATGTGCTCCGGCGCCCGCTCCAGCTCCGCGAACGGAGCGATGGCCCGACGGCACGCGTCGGCCTGCTCGTGGTCGACCTCCAGGAGCAGAGTTTTGTCGGACTGGACGATTAGGCAGGACACACATACCTCCGGAGATAAGGTCGTCTCATGACAGAACCAACGCCTGTCACAGCACGGGCTATGCCCCGTGCCCGACGCCGGAAGGGCGTCCCGGCCAGCGCGCCGGGGATGCGCGCCGCTATCTATGTTCGCCTATCGCGCGAAACCGACGAGACGACTTCGCCTGAACGCCAGCGCGCGGCCTGTGAAGCGTTGTGCGAGGCACGCGGCTGGGAGGTCGTGGCCGCCGAGGAGGACATCGACGTCTCGGGCTTCTCGCGTGGGCTCGACCGGCCGGGACTGCAACGCATCCTGACCAGGCTCGCCGAGCTGGACGTGATCGTGTTCTTCAAGATCGACCGGCTTGCGCGCTCGACGGTCGACTTCGCGGAGATCATGCGACTCGCTGAGCACCAGAGCGTTGCGCTCGCGTCGGCGACGGAGCCGCTCGACCTCACGTCGTCCATGGGCCGGGCCATGGCGAAGGTGATCGCGGTCTTCGCCGAGCTGGAGTCCGACACCATCGGCATGCGGGTGTCCAGCGCGCACGAGCACCTGCGCCGCGAGGGCCGCTACACCGGCGGTCGGGTCCCGTACGGGTACATGGTCGTCCCCAACCCCAACGGGGCGGGCAAGGTCCTTGCCGTCAACGAGGACGAAGCCAAGACGATCAAGCGGATCGTGGAGCGGGTCCTGACCAAGGACTCGCTCATGCAGATCATCAACGACCTCAACAAGGAGGGTGTCCCGTCGCCCGGCCACTCCTCACGCCAGACCACGGGCAAGCGCAGCGACTCCAAGCAGTGGTACACGACGACGCTGCGGAGCTTGCTGGGCAACCCCCAGTTGCTCGGCCAGGTAATCGAGGACGGAAGGCCGATCCTGCGGACGGACGGCCTGCCGCTGGTCAACCGGCCGCCGATCCTCGACACGGACACCTGGCAGATGCTCCAGGACGAGTTGGAGCGCCGGGCCAACCCAGGTGAGAAGCGCCGGGAGGGGACGTCGCTGCTGCGCGGCATCATGCACTGCGGAGTCTGCGGCGAGCGCATGTACACCTTCAGCGGGCGCAACGGCCAGCTCCGGTACCGGTGCATCGGCCCCCTGAAGTACCGCCAGCGGGCGGCCAGGGGGGAGGAGAAGCAGGGCGTGAAGTGCTACGGGCCGACCGTGGCGGGGGTGACCACCGAGGAGTACGTCACCGAGCAGTTCCTCACGAAGTACGGGCACCTCTCCGTGATGCGGATGGTCCAGGAGGTGGGCGAGGACTTCCGGCCCCAGATCAGACAGGCTGAGGAAGCGTTGGCCGACCTGCAAAAGGATCGCTACGACCGGGGCCTGTTCAAGGGCGACGACGGAGCGATCCGGTACGCGGAGCAGTACGCCAAGCTGGAAGAGCGACTGGTGACTCTGAAGGAGAGGCAGCGAACGGCGAAGCCTGGCGGAGTGAAGGCGGAGCCGACCGGAGAGACCCACGCCGAGCAGTGGAAGCGCTCGGACGTGGCTGGTAAGCGAGATCTGCTGTTGAACGCGGGCGGCTACGTGGAGGTGGCACCCGCGCGGCGTGGCGGCAAGAAGCTGGACACGTCGCGTCTATCGGTCTACTTCGGCGAGGAGGGGCACATGCGGCGGGCGGCAGCGGCGAAGGAGAGCGAACGGGAAACCGAGGTGGCTGACAGCCAGGTCTGACGCGAAGCACTCGGCACACGCAGGGCGCCCCCACCTCGTCGGCGGATTCTCGGGGTCCTCGCAACACCTGATGGCTTATGCGGCCGTCAGTAGATCACGCAGGCGCTCGGCTGGGGTTCTCCAGCCGAGCGTTTTGCGTGGCCGGCCGTTGAGTTGCTGGGCAACGTGTTCGAGGTCTGCGGGACTGTGCGCGGAGAGGTCGGTGCCTTTGGGGAAGTACTGCCGCAGCAGGCCGTTGGTGTTCTCGTTCGATCCGCGCTGCCAGGGCGAGTGGGGGTCGCAGAAGTAGACTGGCACGCCGGTGGCCACGGTGAACTGCTTGTGCGCGGCCATCTCGCAGCCCTGGTCCCAGGTCAGCGAGCCACGCAGGTGCTCGGGCAGGGTCTGGATCAGCGGCACCAGCACATCGCGGACTTCCTCGGCCGTGTGCCCGCCGGGCAGATGTCCGAGCAGGACGTAGCGGGTGGAGCGCTCGACCAGGGTCACTATCGCGCTCTCGCTGCGGGGGCCGACGATCAGATCGCCTTCCCAGTGGCCAGGAACAGCCCGGTCCTCGACCTCCGGCGGCCGCTCGGAGATCATCACCATCTCGTCGACGAAGCGGCGAGTGCGCTGCTCCGGGCTGCGGTGGGGCTTGCGGCGGGTGCGTCCGGTGCGCAGCGCCAGGGCGACCTCGCGGCGCAGTCCGCCGCGGGCCTGGACGTAGATGGCCTGGTAGATCGTCTCCGGACTCACGCGCATGCTCTCGTCGTCGGGGAACTCGATGAGCAGAGCGTGGCAGATCTGCTCGGGCGACCAGCGTTCCTGGAGCTTGGCCGTAGCGAAGTCGCGCAACGCTCCTTCCCGGGCCAGCTTGGAGTCCTTTGGACGCGACCGGCTCTTCGCCCATGCCCGCTGGGCTTGGTGCGGCCGGTAGACGCCGTTGACCGCACGGGCGTCGATCTCACGCTTGACGGTGGAGGCCGGCCGGCCGAGTGCCCGTCCGATCGCGCGCAGCGAGCGGCCCTCACGGCGCATGTCGGCGATCAGCTCCCGCTCGGCCACGGTGAGGAAACGGGGGTGCAGCCCGGCCTCGACCGCGGCAACGGACGGCTTCGACGCGGCAGTAACGATGGTGATCACACCGGTCGTATAGTCGATCAGGCGGCCGTCTGCATGCAGGCGCGAGTGGCCGATCTGCCGGATCCCTTGGTCCCAGTCCCGAGCGGTGCGCTCGTGGACGCCGACCTGCGCGGCGGCATCGCGGCGATGGACTCCGGCCGCACGCAGCCGCTCGTACTCCGCCCGACCGGGATGCCCGGATGTGCCGGGCTTGCCGCGACCTCGGACACCGGCCTGACGGGCCCATCCGAACGCCGTATTGCGGTTCACTCCGACTGCGCGAGCGGCAGCGGTGATGCCGCCGTCCTCCCGATCCAGCGCCTCGAAGAACTTCGCCTTCAACACCTCAAAATCCACGATCCCCGCAACTCCCTGAACTCCAGGGTGTTGCGGGGATCAATAGAACCCGCCGTCCGTCAGGTGGGGGCGTCGCTGTCTGCGTTCAGGTCAGGCGGCGTGCTGGTCGGTGTTGCGCCAAGGGCCGATGACCTTGATAGAAGGGCGGCAATACGACAGCGCCGCACCGTCGCGGGTTGTGAACTCGACTGTCTCTGCGATCAGTTCGCAGAGGGAGTCCCCGCCCGTCTCGGACAGTGCCGTCCTGAGCGTGGGGACGGACTCTGCCAGGTCCCAAGAGGGAGAACTGAGGCGGAAGCCGCCAAGGGCATGTGCGTCGGCGAGACGGAACGAGAGTCGAGTACTGGGTTGGGGTTCATAGCGGGGTGCGGCTGTCAGCAGGCCGGCCTTGATGGATTCGGGGCCAGCGATGACGACCCGCATGGAGGTTGATCGGGGCAGCACTTCGAAGTGGTCGGCTTCGTGGCTGTCGGGGGACGGCGATTGCCTGCCGAAGAGCTGCCCGATGACCGTGGCGACTTCCGCAGTTCCGGTGGAGACACGCCAGGAGCCTTGGGCGCAGTGGAAGCGGCCGACGAACGTCGTCTTGCGGTTGATCATGAGAAATCTCCCTCCTGCTTGAGGCGTTGGGTGTGGGCGATGTCGTGGCGGACCTGGGCGGCGAGGAGCTCTTCACCGGGGCGGTAGCCGCTGCTGAGGTAGGTCCAGGAGGAGGCGGTGACGAGGGTGGTGTTCTCGTCGTCCACGGGGAGGCCGGCGCGGCTGCGGGTGGCTTCGGCTTGGGCGGTGCGCCAGGCCCGGCGTATGTCGCGGAGCGCGCCGAGGGTGGTCGAGTAGGCGCGCGACTTGCTGGAGAAGTGGCCGCGAAAGCCGAGCATGTGCGCCCACTTCCAGAGCTTGAGGTCGGCGAACTCCGGGAGATGGCCGAGCGCCCAGGCGGTACGGATCATCTGCCGGGCGTGCTGCTGGACGGGGAGGCTGGCGAGGGATTCGGCTTGGCCGGTGCCGTCGCAGTCGGCGCAGAGGTCGCGGAAGCCGTCAGGTCCGCGTACGTGGCCGCGTCCGGCGCAGGGGCGGCATACGAGGGTCCGGTCCACGGTTCCCGCGCCTTCAGCGTTCTTGGTGGCGTACTTGGCCACGTATCCGGCGACTTTGGCGTCCGTGAGTTCGCCGTCGCCCAGGGCGGAGATCTCGTCCACCTTGAAGCGGTCGCCCCAGCGGATGACGCGTTCGCCGACCGCGTCCGACTCGACCGTGAGCCGGGCCCGCTCGACCGCCAGGCCGACGGCGACCCGGAGGGCGTCGAACGTGGCCCAGGCAGGGGGCGAGGTGGTGTGGCCGTCGGGACCGTCGAAGCGGACGACCGCGTGGAAGTGGACCAGGCCGCGTTGTTGGTACTCGGCGACTTTGGCGAAGGAGACGCGGAGGGCCGCGTTGAGTGCCTTCTGTGTCATGCCGAGGTGCTCGGCGAGGGCGCGGCGCAGGTAGGTCGTGAAGCGTGCCCACAGGGCCCCGGCGTGGGCGTTCCACAGAACGGCGCCGGTGTAGTCGTAGCTTGCCGGGCGGAGTGGGGTGCCGAGTTCGGGAGCGTCCTGGGGGTGGCTCTCGCCGCACGCGCAGGGGCGGGGCTTGCCCACGTTGGCCGTAGGACGGTTGTGGACGGGGCCAAAGGAGGGGGCGGTGAGGGTGACGAAGGCGCGTGGGTGGTCGCGGACGGTTTCGGCGACGTTCTTGCCGCCGGACAGTCCGGCCTTGATCAGGTGGTAGGTGTCGGCCGCGTAGAGGCGGGAGCAGGCGGGGCAGCGGGAGGCGCGGCGGTTGCCGCAGGTGGTGAGGAGGCGTCCGGAGGGTTCGTCCTCGGAGCGGTAGGAGCGGACCACTTGCTTGGTGGTCTGGTCGGTGGTGACCGTCCAGCCGTGGAGGTTGACGGGACTGGTGCAGCCGCGAAGGTTGCGGACCTGTTCCGTCACGCGGTCGAAGTCGTCGGTGTTGGCCAGTTCGACCAGGTCCCGCAGGCCGGGGCTGATGACGTGGCGCAGGTCGAGAGGGCGGCGCATGGGTGGCGGGGTGTCCCTTCTGGCGCGAGGGTGAGACCTGCGGGCAGCAGCGATTCAGTGCGCTCGGGCTGCTGCCCGCAGGCATGGCGGATCGGGCCCAGGGTCGGGCAGTGGTGGAAAGTGCCGGAGGGCCGGCGGAAAGGGCGGAGCTCTACAGAGCGGCGTGCAGCGCGGTGGCCATGGGCAGGCCGATCCCGAGTCGCGTTTTGAGCTGGGCCGCCGTGATCGGTTCGCCGTGCTCGGTGTGGTGGGACGTCGCGATGGAGCGTGCTTCGGTCAGCAGCGGCTCAGGAACCTTGACCGCAGGCGCAGCGGGAGCCGGGGCGATCTGAGGAGTGATCGGGGCCGGGGCCGGAAGGGTGAGGGGCACCGAAGGGTGGGAGGCCTCAGTTGCCGTCTCGGGCTGCGAGTCGATCTCGTCCAGCACGGGAGCCGATACGGCGGGGCGCGCAACGGTGTGGAAGGCGCGCAGGAGCTGCGGGCCGACGGAGCCCCAGCCGAGGAGGAGCAGCGGGGCCACCGCGTCGACGGCGGCACGGCCGTAGTGTCCGGCGACGATCGGTTCAGCGACGTTGAGGGCGAGGGTCAGCAGTCCGGAGAAGTGCATGAGACGGGTGCCGGCCGTCATCTGGTCTGCGGGCAGGCCACGCAGGGAGAGGTAGCGGAGCGCGACCAAGAGGCCGACCACGGACAGGTCCACCATCGGGGCGATGAGCGGTGCGATCGGGCCGGGGACACCGAGGCGCAGGGCGAGGGACCAGACGTTGCCGAAGGAGAAGACGAACGCCAGCGCGGCAATGACGATCATGACGGCCGTGATGGTGCGCTGAGTGATCCGGTCTTCTGTCATGAGTGTTCACCTCCTCTCCGGGGTGAGGGGAGCGTGCGAGGGCGGTAGGGCGGTCTGCTCAGACGTCGAGCTTGGTCAGGTCCACGTCCGCCAGGCGAAGGCCGAGGAAGGCTTCCAGGAGGACGGAGGGGTCGGCAGTGAGGTGCGCCGTCCGTTCGGCGACGCGAGCCGCTTCCGCGTCGGGCACGTAGGGCGTGCGGATGCGGGTGAAGCCGGGTTGCGACTGATGGTTCATCGAGGCGACGCCGACGTAGGTGGGGTCCTGGAGGTTGATCGGGTTGGCATCCGGCCATTCCCGAATCTCCTCACCGAGCGCGGCCACGGAGGCTTCGGCGGTCTTCTGGGCGAAGCTCAAGCCGACGGGGCACACGTCGCGGATGAAGGTGGGGATCGCGTCGCCGGTGGACTTCTGAGTGGTGAGGATGACGAGCAAGCCCACGGACCGGCCCTTCTTCACCAGGTCTTCCACGAGCCGCGCGTTCTCGGCGGCGAGCGCGGCCAGCTTCTTCGTCTGCTGGTCGCTGCCCTTGTGGTCGCGGAAGTAGGTGTGGGCTTCGTCGACGATCAGCACGACCAGGGGCCAGTGCTCGGACGGCCCGACGTCCCACATGGACTTCACGCCGAGCATCTGGCGCACTGAAGCCGACCGGGCACGTCGGAGTTCCACCAGGTGCCGGAACAGCTTGTTGGCCTCTTCCAGGTCATCGCCCACGAAGGCGAACATGCGTTGGACCCAGTCCGCGTAGTCACCTTCGTAGGCAGCCGACACCTTGCCGTCCGCGCAGGCGAACTGCACTGCGGGCGAGGGCGCCCAGTCGGAGAGAAGCCGGTTGATCAGACTGGTCTTGCCGAAGCCGGGAAGGCCGGCCACGGTCACGCCCGGCACCTGCGTGAGATTCACGGACACGGGTTGCGCGTACTCGTCCAGGCCCAGATCCCACCGGGCTGTCTCCTCCGGTGGTTCACCTGTGGGGTGGTGTTCGGTGGGGAACTTCAGCGGGTCCAGTCGTACGCCCCGGATGAGGACCTGCCCAGGCTTGTCCTGGGTGACCGCCACCCGTGTGCACCGCCAGGCGTCCGCGAGATGCGGGCCCGCTTTCTGGAACTGCTGGAGCCCGACGCCAGGCAGACACTGAGCCCGCGCGATCACTCCGTACGCGTCGTGCTTCACCTTCAGGGTGGGGATGAGGACGCGCGGCTTGATGGGCTTGCCGCTTGTGTTCGCCAGGGACGCCAGCGCGGTCGGTGTCTTGTCCGTTGCCGAAAGCTTGAGCATCGGCGCGAGCCGCTTCCAGCCCCACCGCACGCGTACGGCCTGCCGTATGGACTGGCGGGTCATGGCATCGGTGCGAACGTAACGGACTACCCACCAGGCAGCCCACCCAACGAGCACGGCGAGCACCAGGACGACGACGAGCGGGACGTGACCGAGGATGCCTTCCGTGGGGGCGTTCGGATCCTTCATGTGCAGTTCTCCAACGGGTTGTAGAGGAAGGCCCCGAGGGCCGATGCGAGGGCCGCCCGATCGGCGGAGGAGCCCAAGCGGGGGTAGCCGTAGCCCACGAGCACGCCCGCCACCGAGGTCACGAGCGATTCGGTGAACCGGGCATCCGGCCCGGCGTGAAGCAGCGGGTAGCTGCGCTCAGCGCCGGACCGGGAGGTGGTGACGCTCACGCCGCTTCAGCGTCCGGGGCCACCAGGTCCAGCCGACCCGCGCGGTAGGCGATGCCGTCCGAGAGCGAGCCGTTGAAGATCCGCGCCCAGGGGGTGGCGAACAGTTCCACCGGCATGACCGGGACACCCGGTCGGAGGCCGTTGGGCAGTCCGGTCTCCGGAACGGTGATCTTCAGAGCTTCGGCACGGTCCTCCTCCATGAAGAAGAGGGTGATCGTGTAGAGCTTCGCGCCGGTCTCACGGTCGGTGGCGAACTGCGTCTTCTCCTGGTCCGCGTACTTCGGCACCGGCAGGGTGCCGACCATGAACGACGAGGTGGGGAGCAGACCAACACGGATGCGTGCCATGGGAGTTGATTCCTTTCGGTTGCGCTCCACCAGAGCGGTAGGGCGTGATCACCATTGAACGTAGCTGACCTAGCAGTGTCAAGTGAATCGGGTGAGCTAGGTATCAGCTGACATAGGCCACCTATGTCAGTGGGGTGTGCTAGGGGTGCTAGGAATCGCTACTCTTGGGCCATGAGCCCCGCGCCAGAGAGCAAGCAGGACCGTCGGCCGCCGTATCAGCACGCTGCCGACGAGCTTCGGCGCGACATCTTGCAGGGGCGGATCAAGCCGGGCGAGCAGATGCCGTCCATTCGCGAGCTGCAAGAACGCTTCGGCGTGGCCAACATGACCGCGAGGTCCGCACTCAATGTGCTGCGCGATGAGGGCTTGATCTACACGATCCATGGGCGGGGCAGCTTCGTCGCGGACCACTCCGCCGGCGGGGAGCTCTCAGGGAACTACACCGCTCCAGCCTGGTACTTGGCGAACAAGGGTGAGAGCCCCGGCCGGGCGGGGCAGGGAGAGGAACCCGACGACTCCGAAGCTGCCGAAGGCGTCGGGACCACCCTCGCCGAAGTACTCACCGCACTACGTGACGAGATCCGTGTGCTCAGCGCCGATCATCAGGAGCTGCGTCGCGAGGTCGAGGAGCTGAAGGCAGCAGGGCACTCGAAGTCGTAGCCCTGAGTTGGGCGACTTCCTCTCGCAACTCTCTCGTCTCTCCACTGAGGCGAACGACCATGGCACGCATCTCACTGATCAGCACGAGTACCTGATCCCTGTCCCCGACGTGAATGCTGGTCGACCCCATCTCGTTGTCCGGTATGCGCTCGGTCATTGCTCCCCACTTGCAGCCGCGCCGTCGTCTCGTGCCGCAGTTGCCCGAACCGTCAGGACTTGCCCTGCCACCCGTTGTTCTCCCAGGTTGATCGACTGCCGGGCTGCGGCGCTGTTCAGAGTTTCTTTACTGGATCAAGGCGGCCCGCCTACGGCGGTCCGCGCGCGCTGGCGGCCGGGGGCCGCCGCCGCTCCCTGTCTCCGCCACCGCTGCGCCGGCCCCCGGCCACTCAGCGCGCAACATCGCCGAGACGGACAGCCAGAGCAGGAAGCAACCCGACGAGCCCGAGCGCCAGGACCAAGCTGAAGACAGAGCGGCGGCAGAGCGCACGGCCACCGTCCCTTCCGGGGAAGCCCGGAGGCGAGCCAGGCCCTGTCCGTTCGTCCACAACGCTTCAGCAGGTGGGACTGCGGATCGTGACGCATCGAGGCAGCGTGGCTGAGATCCGGCCGGGGTTCCTGGAGGCACACGTGACAGGTGCTCGTTCGGCGAACCCGCCGCCGTGGCTGACTTTCCGTGGCGGCGGTCAGAACTGGGTCTCATCTGACGAACTTCATTCGCGTCTCACTCCAACTCAGTAGGCGAGCAGGCTGGGTTGTAGCCGCACCCGTGTTCGAGCACGCCGACCACCCCGGTACCATCGGCACCGGGGTCCTGATCAGGGCTTCCACGACCGGACCACCCGGAATGCTGTCCAGGCTGAGGGGTGGTCCGGTCTTTTGCTTTTCGGCCGCCGCCGCATGCGCAACCGCGGGGCGAGCCGGCTCCGAGATCAGCTCAAGGCTTTGCCCACCTCGTAGATCGTCGGCCGGTCCTCGGGGGCATGACTGAGCATCGCGTCGATCAGGTCGCCCAGGTCACCCAGCGCCTTCACGGGACGACGCCGGCCGTTCGCCACCGCTTCTCTCTGGACGGCGCGGGGGGCGTCGTCCGGGTATTCGACAGCGCGCCAACCAGTGGCGGAGATGAGCAGGGAAGCGCCGAGGGCGTAGACGTCGGCAGCCTGCGTCGGCTCAGCCTCTCCGGTGGCGAGCACGCTGCGGGCGATCTCCGGTGCTTCGTAGTGGACGAGGCAACCGCGGAACGGGAAGTCGTACCCCTGGGGCACGTGTCCGCCATGGGCGAGGGCAAGGTCGATGAGGTGCGTTCGTTCCACTCCGATGATGAAGTGGGCGGGCTGCACGTCTCCGTGAGCCCAGCCCCTGCCGTGAAGTTCGGCGAGGGCTTCGACGCATCCCAGGGCGACACCGGTGTGGGGTGCGATCACGGGGTCCGGTTCTCGGCAGGGCTCCCACAGCCGGTAGAGGTCCGGTCCTTCATGCCAGGGCTGGAAGTTCCAGGTGCCGTGTTCCCACTCGCCGTAGGCGATCTCGTCGAAGCCGAGGCGATGGAGCACGGCGCCCTCGCGTGCCGGCGCGAGGGCGGTCCAGGGCTGCGCGGGCCAGTCGGCCGTGGCCTCGATCGGATAGCCGACCTTCACGGCGTAGTGACCCCGAGGGCCGAACACCTCCCACACGGTGGAGCCGCGCCGGTTGACGACCAGGCGTCGCGCGTTCGGCATGAGCGCGTCGAGCACAGCCGTCGGTACTTCATGGATCGAGCAGGCCAACGTCGTTGTTCTCCTTCCGGACGAACGCGGCCGACCCCGAGTCCGGGCCGGCCGCGTCCCTGATGTCAGGTCCTAGTTCTGACCGTAGGGACGGCCGCAGTCCGAGTCGCACTGTGCGAGGTTCGTGCCGTCGACGGTCCACAGGTCGTCGAAGACCGCGAACCCGGCGGCCTTCATGGCACGGGCCGAGGCTGCGACCTTCTCCGGGTCGCGGGCCCCGCCACCCGGCTTCGGGTTGTGGTGGAGGAAGCGGCCCGCGTGCCGCTCGCACAGCTGGGCGTACTCCTTGGTGTGCAGGATGAGCGCGTGGAGGCCGAGGTCCACGTCGTCCGACGGGACCATGGGAACGGTCGCGGTGGCCGCCGTGACCACGAAGGCCACTGCCTGGTCGGCGATGCGCTCGGCGCGCTCGGCCGACTCGCCGTCGTGGGTGATCACGAAGTGGGCGAGGCTCTCGAACAGCTCCTCACCCGCGACCGCGCGGCCGGTCTTCTGCACGTTCGCCGTTGCTGTCATGTGCCGTCTCCTCATGTGAAGTGGTGCAGGGCACTTGCCTGGGCCGCCTCGATCGCCGAGCTCGACTCGAAGGTGATCGACAGCGGAATGGAGGCCGCCCCGAACGGGGACGGGGAGCCGTATGTGGCACCCGCTCGGGGCGGCCGGTCTAGTACTGGCCGGTGCCGAGGGCCATGCCGATCACCAAGCCGCACGAACCGCTGATGCAGATGATGAACAGGACCCCGGCGTAGCGACCGACGGCGCGCATCACAGCCCGACCCGACTGTTGCCGTTCCTCGCGGCCAGACGTGCGCTCAGCTCTTCCCGAGCGCTGAGGGCGACGACGCTGCCCGGCATGGCATCCCACTCCCTGCCGCCCCGGACGGGCCGCATCTGCACGCGGCCACCGACGTCTCCCATGACGACGCCGATGCGTCCGCTGGCACTGTCCTTCGCCAGTTCGCCGATGCCTGGCCTGGTCTGCTGTTTGCTCGCCATGCCGACGAGCTTCCTGCCGACCGGCAGGACGTCGGAACCACCGACAAACACCACTTCGGGACGTCCCGCGTCGGGTAGAACGTCCCTAGTGCCGTCCCCGGTTGGTAGGAGAGATTGAAATGGCAAACGAGAGATTACGTGCGGCCATGGCGGCCGGCGGCTGGACGTACAACGCCCTCGCGGACAAGGTCGAAGTCGATCCCAAGTCCGTCGAACGATGGGTCAACCTGGGGCGTACGCCACGTCGTGCCACGGCCATGTTGGCAGCAGAGACGCTAGGAGAAGACGTGCACGCTCTATGGCCATCGCTCAGGCAGGCACGCCCCGCCCGTGCCGTCAGTCCGGAACTCGTGGCCCTCTACGACCAGCGGGCGGACATCCCCGTCTCCGCCTTCGTGGACATGCTGACCCAGGCACGCGAGCAGATCGACGTGTTGGTGTACGCGGCCGTCTTCCTGCACGAGGCGTACCCGAGGCTCAACGAGCTTCTGAAGGAGCGAGCGGCCGAGGGCTGCGTGGTCCGTATCGCCGTTGGCGACGCGGACAGCCCCAACGTGCAACAGCGTGGAGACGAGGAAAAGTTCGGCCACGGCATCCAGTCCCGTTGCCGTCTCGCGCTCATGCACTACCGCCCCCTCATCGGGGTACCGGGCATCAAGGTACGGACTCACGCCACGACGCTCTACAACTCGATCTACCGCGCCGATGATCAGGCACTGGTCAACGCCCACGTCTGGGGCGTGAACGCCTACAAGGCCCCCGTGTGGCACCTGCGCCGAAACGGGGAAGGCGGCACGTTCGACACCTACGCAG
The DNA here is from genome assembly GCF_036226605.1 of Streptomyces sp. NBC_00704. NCBI lineage: Bacteria > Bacillati > Actinomycetota > Actinomycetes > Kitasatosporales > Streptomycetaceae > Streptomyces > Streptomyces sp. NBC_00704. The sequence continues at coordinate 3,691,767 of NZ_CP109000.1, read as the reverse complement.
ACAGCTTCGACGCGGTGTGGGCAACCGCGACACCCGCACGAGAGAAGTGATCATGGCACGCACCGAGTACTACGACGACCCAGACGCCCCCAAGCCCAACAGCCTGGTCGTCGCCGCGTCCGCAGTGGTCACCGACGACGAGGGACGCATCCTCCTACAGCGCCGGCGGGACAACGATCTCTGGGCGCTGCCCGGCGGCGGCATGGAGATGACCGACTCCCTGCCAGGAACCGCCGTCCGCGAGGTGAAGGAGGAAACGGGCCTGGACGTGGAGATCACCGGGCTCGTGGGGACGTACACCGACCCGCGCCACATCATCGCCTACTCGGACGGTGAGGTGCGCAGGCAGTTCAACGTCTGCTTCACCGCCCGTGTGGTCAGCGGCCAACTCGAGATCTCGGACGAGTCCACCGAGCTGCGGTTCGTGCAGCCGGCGGAAGTTGCACAACTGCCGATGCACCACACGCAGCGGCTCCGGATCCGTCACTTCCTGGAGCACCGTGAGCAGCCCTACCTCGGCTGATCGAGACCTGCAACGCCCGCTTTAGGAGTTCGATCGCTCCTCGGCACCACTAGGGAACGACACGGCCACGCTGGCCATGCCAGGCTGTCTGGGAGTGCTGGCGTCCGACGCCGTTGATGTCACTTGTGGATGTCAGAGCGTCCCAACTACCTGCGGTCGTTGGCACGATGGTTCCGTGGACGACCTGGAGCGCATCGCGGCAGAGATCACGGCGTACTACCGAGCACTCGACGAGTGCGCCACTCAGCGGCACCACTTCCGCCACGCTGACGAAGAAGGCGACCTCTGGTACATCGAGGCCGTACCCGCTCGCGGCAAGTTGATCGTCATTAAGCAGGCCGAGCTGACCGCGGCCGGCCAACTCCACCGATACAGCTGGGAGCACCTGGAGGACGAGCACGGCGGCCTGACAGACCAAGCAACCGATCCTGGACAGGATCCGCTGGAGGCCATCCCGGCCGAAGAGTTCTAGCGCGTGTGGACTCGGTGAGCGGACTGGACAACCACTTTAGGAGAGACGCTGGGACGTCGGGCTGGTGACCTGGGGCTTCGATGCCGGGTGAGCTACCAAGCAACTCCACTGCTAGACAACCTCGTTGACCGTGGCTGACCGCTGCATCTGGCACGTCAGTGGCACGAACCTCAGCCGACGACAGCCAGCCACGACGGCGGGTGCGCCGGCCGACGAGGTGCGCGTGTGTCTCGCTGTGGCCCCACGGGCCTTGGCCACGCTGCCATGCCGTCATCCAGTCCGAGCCGCGCCGGTAGAAGCGCGGCAGTGAGACCTTGGGTGATGACCTCTGCTTTGCAAGGGACGGAAATCGAATACAGCTCGTGGTGACCCACTGGGGACTAGGGAAAAGAATGTGAATGAGTGACCCTGCGGGTCACAGACGGGGCCATTCATGTGTGTTACTAGGCGGCCGGTTGCAAGTCCGGCTACGCTGCGGACTCATCTGTTTGTTCTGAACTGCGCGGAATGGGACGGAAGCTGCGACAGGCTGCGGGGCTGGGCACGCTAGCATTGTCACTGTGGGGGGAGGCATCGTGGCACTGGACGCGGGGTCCCGACGGATCGCTATCGACTGCGCGACAGAGCGACGGAGTCGCCTAAATTCTCCTATCGTTATTGGAATGCAAGGCGATGGAAGATCCCTTATTCGTGGATCGCGTAAGCTCTTCTACACTTTCCGAGATGTAGCCAGTCCATGATTGGGTCTCATCTTCAACGACTTTGCTAGCCAGTCTTCGAAGCGTAGAAATCACCAGGAGCAGAGATTCTATGTCTTGATCTGTAGGGGATTCCGGATCCATGGAAACATAGATCTTTGTAAATTGTATTTGCGCATCGGCCAAAGCGTTCTGCAAGAAAATTCCAGCCTTCACGTACCGGGTCCAAGAGGCCGAGTAACCGAAAAGTCGGTCGAATAGAACTGCTCCTCCACCGAGCGCCAAGAAAACAAACCCCCATTGCGCTTCGACAGAATCCGGAGCTACCGAGTGCAACAAAGGCAATACTGCTCCAACGATTATAGAAATCGCCCCTAGGGCCCGCAAGAATTTGGATTTGCGAGAGGGTGAAATGCGCCTTTCCAGATACCATCTAGAGGTATCAATCAAGTAACTTTCAACAACCGTAAAAGTTTCTTGCACTATTGCCATTCGCGAGTTCAAGGGCGGCGGAAGGCTGATAATTTTCGAGCAGCTAATGTCAGGGATTCGCCGCGACCACACTGTCAACCTCCTGAGATTTAGCTTGTAATAGCTTCCCCTGCAGAAGTCCATCGTAGCTCGACCGCGGCTTTGTGGCAGGGAGGGTAAGGCAACATCAAAAGGCGATAAGTCCAATTATGTGATAGAATAATCGGCTATGCCGAGCATGCGGCCTTGTGCTCTATGGCAGCTAGAGCGTTACGGCCGGCGAGAGAGTAGTTCAAGAATTTTCCGGTACCCACCTCGCACCAACCGGATCGAGCGTAGAATTGCCGCGAGGGCTACTCACCTGAATTACTATGCCATTTAAAAGAATTGGGATGAGGGTATGCGCATACTCCACATCAGCGATCTCCACATTCGTTCTGCCTGGCAGATGGACCAGCAGAAGATCGTGAGCGCATTTTTGCGTGACCTTCAGGAGCAGCATGCGTCCGCGAACATTGACGCCGTTATCCTCAGCGGAGACATTGCTTTCAGCGCGCAGCCAGACCAATTCAATTTTGCGCAGAGTCACTTGCTTGACCCCATACAGGAAATGCTCAAACTCGACCGAACTCGTATGATCCTCGCTCCCGGTAACCATGATGTCGATATCTCTCGTATCGACGAGTATGCAGAAGAAGGAATGCGAACACGTCTTATTGATCGGAGTTCAGTCAACAAGATACTAGACAATGATATTCAGCTTGAGCGGGCGATCGATAGAATGTCTCCGTGGAGTAGATTCCATCAGGAATACTACGCAGGCACCTCCGTAGAGAGCATTTCTAAGCTGGCAGCAATTCATCGTTTTACGGTTCAAGGCAAGTCTGTTTCAGTAGTAACGCTGAATTCGGCATGGCGAGCGACGGGTGCTGGCGATGACGCAGATCGAGCGCACTTGATTGTGGGCGATCGACAACTTTCTATGGCAGCAGACGCAGCAGCCTCTGCAGATATCCGTATCGCCGTCATGCACCATCCTATTAATTGGCTAGCAGAGTTCGATCAGGGTGATGCTAAAAGGGAACTCAATCGGGGATTTGGGATCCTATGCACCGGCCATACCCATGTTAATGAACCTCGCGCAATACAAGGTTCATTTGGCGGAATAGTTCACAGCGCGGCAGGATCGCTTTATAACTCGCGCGAATACATGAATTCGTATTCGATAATCGATGTTGCGCCAGATCTGTCTGGCGGACGCGTGAGCATGCGCACCTACTTTGACATGCGCGACGACTTCGACATGGCAGTGAATATTGCCCCGGGCGGTGTAATTGATTTCAGTTTTGAGGCGCCGCGAGAATCGAATGGTGCGGAGGCAATCACCACCAAAGCCCCGGATTTGGCCGCATCGGTGCTGCTGGATGCTGTCAAAGAACGCAGCATCCTCACCGTTGACCTTCCAGTAGATGCTGACATCAACGATGTTCTAGTGCCTCCGGCTCTCCTTCCTTTGCCACTGGAGCAGTACCTCTCAGCTAATGACCCGGAAGATGGTGGAACCGCGATTGAGCGGGACGACATCCGGGAGCATCTCGGAACCGAAAGACTCTTCATCCTGGTGGGCGAAGCCTCAAGCGGACTCACGAGTGCGCTCCAATGGCTTACGTACCAGGCGTATGTGCTTGATCCTACATTGGCACCAGTTTGCATCGATCGGGATGATTTGGGTCCCGGCAAGGATCCTGTAACCAACGCGCTACGCAAAGAGCTGGCTCTTGCCGGAATACCCGCTGGACCTAAAGATGCCCTTCCGAAGCTGGCTATTGCTGTTGACGTCACCGATATCGCGCGTACGCGGAAGATGCAACGCGTTGCAGAATTTATCCGAACGCAGCCAGACCACACTTTCGTTATTGGGTGCGGCCGGGATGACGAGACCCACATCACGGAAATGCTGCATAACGAGGGTATTGCCCCGTTTACGCGCTACTTGGGTTCTTTTGGGCGGAGAGAGATCAGGAGCCTTGTAGCGTTGACGGGTGCAGACCGCGAAGACGAAGTTGTGACGGCAGTTTTGGCGCTACTGAAGCGCGAACGCCTGCCTCGCACTCCCGCGATTATTTCTGCTCTTGTATCTATCGTCGCAGCAGGCAGTTCCCTCTCGCATGGGGAAAATGATACAGCCGTTCTGGAATCTTATCTTGGAATGCTTTTGGGACGCGGAGAGGAGGCCGAAGAACGCGATCACTCGCTTGATTACCGGCAACGGCAACACATCCTTTCCTCGTTGGCTGAGAAATTTATCAGAGATAATATTCGGCGTTTGCCTCGAGTAGAAGTAGAGCGCTTCCTCCTTGACTACTTTCAGGCGGTCGGATGGTCCGAACCTCCAGGTGAGGTGATTAAATCTCTCGTAGCGCGACGCGTCCTCGTGGAGCGCAACCAGGTGGTATCTTTTCGACACCATATGTTTATGTATCTCTTGGCCGCGCAAGGGGTCCAAGATTCGGCAGAACTTCGAGAGTTTGTGCTTTCCGACGCACTCTCGTTTGCCCCCATAATTCGTCACGTCGCGGCTCTTAGAAGAAGCGACAGAGAACTACTGCGTCATGTGTGGCTCCTTTACAAAAAATGTCGGGAAGACTTGGGTCTTGAAGGCGCCGACCTATTCGCAAGAACAGCGCTGAAGGAGGGCTGGGGTGGTGACGACGACACCGCCGCACTCTTGAGAAAGGTTCTCCCCTCAGAAACGACTACCCCAGAGGCGGAACCCGAGGAATCTCGGCGTGAATTCGAGGATATGCTCGACCAAATGGATGCGCTCTTTGCTGTCGAGGATGAAGATGAGGACATAATTCGACAAAGGGATAAATTCCTTGACTTTGTGGAATCTCTAGAACTTATGTCTTCTGTTCTGCGGAACAGTGAACTCGTGCAGGATATCCCGCTCAAGAACAATGTTCTCCAGGATGCTCTAGAGGGTAGGGCGAATTTTGCCGCTATAATTTCCGGAAGCATAGAGGAGTTTTTTGCTTCCTCGGAAGTAGTCGAGAGTGTCGTGCGTGCTTCGACTGCTTCTGACGCAGACGTTGGCGAAGTCGTTGAGCGCATTATGGTGTTGACGCCGATTCTGGCGATGTGGGCTGGCATTGCTGATTCAATGGCAAACTCTAGGCTCTCGCAGAGCGTCTCAGAAGCCATGAAGTCCGAGTCCTTTATCGCTGACCCCGGGCGGGCGCTCATGGGAGTTATGCTGGCTCAGCAGATTGGCCATTCCGAGTGGGTTGAGTATGCAAAGATGGTTCTGCGAATGCACGGCGAGAGGAAATCGGTGCAAGAGTCAATCCGATTTTTTGCCACGTCTGCTTACATGGATCCCTCAACCCAGCCTGGTCGTCAACGAGACCTGGAGGGCTTGATTTCCTCCTGCCTAGTCACCATGCGATCCTTTCCGAACAACGCTGTGCGCGAAGAGGTCAGGGCGCGAATCGGCCGGGAGCTTCGTGATCAACGGCAACGGCGGATGCTGAACCCTCGACCCACCGGGCAAGATTCCGGTGAACTGCTGGGCTGACGTGGGGAAATTAGAAGTAGAGCACTTCGATCACGTGAGTTCTAGAGGTCTGATGCCATGTATGAGCGCTCCTGCAGGTGGCGGCCCGGGCGCCGGCCGGGCTGGAGCGGGGCGGAGACAGGAGCGCAGGCCCGGCCGGGGGCCGGGCCGCGCGCGGTGAGCGGAGCGGGCCGCACTGATCAGGCAAGCCACTCCACAGCTCGGATCTATCCGTTAGTGTGTGCATCGCCCTTGATCGTATGGACGATCAGCGGTCCGTTCACGTACGCCATCCCTTCGCGCGGCCCTTCCGCACGGGCCAAACCTCCAGTGTGCCGTACGACGTGCCCGGACGGCGGCCCGCGGCCCGCCGCGCAGTCCCGCGGAGCCCGTCGGCGGCGGGCAACCCCGCGCCCCCTCCGGGTGTCTGACCGGGAGAGCAGCGCGACGGGCGCGACGCGGTGAGGAGTTCACGGTATGTCGGTCCTGTCGTTCCGCAGGGGCGCGGTCGGCGTCGGAGCAGCGGCCGTCCTGGCGGCCACGGGCACGTGGGTGATGTGGCCGGCCCACGTCGACGAGGCCCTGTGGGCCGAGGTGCGGCCGGTGATCGAGGCCCGCCTCGCCGCGGAGCCGGGGAGCGGCGGCCCGGCCGGCGGCGCGTCCGTCCGCGACGCCCGCTGGTTCTGCCGTGCGCGGGCGCTCGCACTGGAGGAGCACGGCGGCGAGATACGGGCCGGCGTCGACGCGCTGTGCGTGCGGTACGGCCTGCGCGACGACGCCCTCGTGGAGTGCTCCGCCGGCCGGCGCCCGCAGGTCGTGCGGCTGCGACGGGACGACTCGGCCGACGGCGGCTTCCGCGTCGTCGGCCGGGAGGAGCCGCCGCAGGGCGCGGACGGCGGGCGCTGGAGCGCGTCCCGCTTCGGCCTCTTCACCCGGTCCGCCCCGCGGGACCCGATGTCCCCCGCCGAACTGGAGACCGAGGCCCGCACCCACTTCGGCCTCCCCGCGGACGCCTCGGTGGGGGAGTGCTGAGGGCGGGCGGGGCGGCCGCGGCGGCGGTCGCCGTCGGCCGTCGGCCGTCACCCGTGGCCCGTGGCCCGTGGCCCGTCAGTCGTCGGCCAGTTCCGCCACGCCCGTGATCCGGTGCAGCGGATACGTGCGCACCTCGTCCGCGGTGTGGTCGTACGCCGTCACGAAGCCGCCCTCCACCCGGACCGGCGCGATGACCCGCTGGCTCGCCGCCCCCTCCGCGTTGACGTAGCCGATCCACAGCGCCTCCCCGGTCAGGACGGCCGCCTGCATGGTGGCGAGGGTCTCGGCGGAGCTGGTCCGGGGGAGCTGACCGGGGCCGAGCGGAGCGGCGTCCTCGGCCGGCTTGCGCGGTGCCGTCGCCGCCAGATCACCGGCCCGGATCGCGCGGATCGCCGCCGTCAACAGGGTGCCGTCGGGCACCGGCGGGCCGTCCGGCACCGGCTCGGGGGCCGTGCGGGGCGGGGTGCGACGGGCGTGCGCACGGGTGATCAGGACGTCGCCCTCGGCGGACTCCGCCGCCGGCGCGAACCCCATCGCGCGCAGCCCGTCCAGGAGGGCCGCCGGGTCCACCTGGGCGGCGAGCACCGTCGGGGCCAGGCGGCGCAGCCGCAGGGCGACGGCCCGCTTGTCGGCGAGGATCTCGTTCAGCATCGACTCGTCGTCGCAGCGCACATACGCCGAGGCCGCCCCCACGCGCAGATGACCGTGCCGGCGCGCCACGTCGTCGATCAGGTACGCCAAGGGCTGCGGCACCGGCGTACGGGAGTGCTCGGCGAGGAAGGCGTGCAGGTCGGAGGCGCTGCGTCCGGCGTCCAGCGCCCGGCGCACCGAGCCGGGCGTGAAGCGGTAGACGGTCGCGCCGCCCTTGGACTCGACGTCCGCCAGGACGTTCAGCACGTCGGCCAGCGGACGCCGCAGCGGACCGGGCGCGACCGCCGTCAGGTCCGCCTGGAGCAGCACGTGGTCGAGCGGCTCGGGCAGCAGCGGGGCCAGCAGCCGGGCGGCCGCCGCGGTGGCCACGGCCTGCTCCGGTCCCGGCACGGAGGCCGCGCCCGGCACGGAGGCCGCGCCGGAGGGGGCGGCGGCACGGTGGTGGGCCGGCAGCTTGTCACCCGGCCCGGCCGGAACCGCCCCGGCCGCGACCGGTCGCGCGACCGGCGCCGCGCCCGCCCCCAGCAGGGCCCGGCCGTGCGCCGACAGCGCGCCCCGGCCCGTCACGCCCAGCAGTTCGGCCTCGGTCAGCGTCCAGCGGGCGATCCGGGAGCGCAGATCCTCGTCCTCCTGAAAGCCGTGCGAGCCGTACGAGCCGTACGAGCCCTGCCCACCGTGCACGCCGTGCGAGCCAAGGGCGGACTGGGCGGACTGGGTGGCCTGGGAACCCTGCGAGGCCGCGGCGCCCTGCTGGTTCTGCTGGTTCTGCGCGCTCTGCCGGCCCTGCGGCCCCGCACCGCCCTGCGGACCCGCCCCGCCCTGGGGCCGTGGCCCGCGCAGCGGGCGCTCCCAGCGCAGGCGGGCCAGCACCGCCTCCGCGTCCGGCACCGCGCCCTCCGGCAGCCCGGCCAGCAACGTCAGCACCCGCCGCCGCACCTCCGGCGCGGCCGACCGGTCCAGGCCGGGGCCCAGCGCCGCCAGCGCCCGCTCCTTCAGGTCCCGGCCGCCGACCACCCCGGACGTCCGGGTCGCCGTCAGCCAGGCCTCCGCCAGCCGCGCCCACCGCTCGGCGGGCGGCCGCTCCAGCCAGTCGTCGTACTCCGGCGTCGCCGCGTACCGCTCGTCCGCCTCACCGTCGGAGGCGAGGAGACCGGCCGCGTACGCCAGCTCCACCCAGAACGCGGCCACCGGCTCGGACACGTCCAGCGCGACGGCCGTCCGCTTCAGGTCGCGCACGCTCAGCCCGCCGGCCCGCAGCACCGCCGGACCGCCCTCGTCCCACTCCTTCAGCAACTCCTCGACCGTCGTCAACGCCGTGTACGCCTGACCGGCCGCCGTCGCGTCCACCACCTCGGGGCGGTGCGTCACGAGCGGCGGCACGGCCGGCGGCGTCGGCAGCGGCGACCGGTGGGCGCGCCCCGCCCGCAGATGCAGGGCCACCTCACGCGGCAGGACGACGGTCCCCGGCGCCGTCGGCAGCAGCATCCCCCGGTCCAGCAGCCACCGCAGATGCGCCGCCGGCTCCGCCGTGACCTGCCCGTACGGCGGCCCCCACACCAGCCGCTCCAGCACGTCCAGGGAACCCGCGGGCGCCTTGGCCAGCAGCGCGGCCATCTTCCGCCGACGCGAGAACAGCGACGTGAGCGCCGACACCGCGGACACCGAATCGTGCGTGGACGGCAGCCCGGCGTTCACCACGAACTCCTGGACGCGGCCCGGCGACATCCCCGCCGTCGCCTCGCGCACGCTCGGCCCGAGCCCCGTCGGCGAGGGGTGCTGCGCCGACGGCGCGAGCAGCTCACGGGCCGTCCGCACCAGCCTCAGCCGGTCGTCCGCGCCCCACACCAGCGCCTGTTCGCGCAGCGCGGCCAGGGCGCCCGGGAGCGCGGCGGCGACGGCCGGGTCGTGCGCGTCGCCCGCCATCAGACCGAGCAGTTCGTCCCAGGTCGCCGGATCGCCCGCCACCGCCAGCGCCTCCGCCGTCTGCAGCGCGAACGCGTCGAGCCGCTCCAGTGCGCGCACCACCGAGGCACGGGTGCCGGCCCGGGTGGCGAGCTGCGTGAGGTCCGTGGGGACGGGCGTGACGAGGTCGGGTCGGGCGCGCAGCAGCGCGGCCAGGGAAGCGTCGTCCCGGGCGCGGAGCGCTTCCGCGAGGGACCGGGGGGCCTGTTGGTCCGCGGTGCTCATCTTGCCCACGGTAGCGGTACCCGCCCCCGCGGGCCGCGCCCCCGGGCCCCGCGCCCGTCCTCGGCGCGGCCCGCCGCTGTCCCCCGCGGACCGCGCACCGACGGCTTCCGTCCGTGCCGGGTGCCCGGCGCGCCCGGACGGAAGCGGTAGCTTCTTACCCGTGGGGATCGAGAGCGACCAAGTCGTCTACGAGTATCTGAGCCGCGTCGGCGACATCGCGCAGCAGCGGCAGTTGTCGTCGGCCACCCGGATGCGGCTCGTCTCCGAGCTGCGCGACGAGATCGACCGGCGTCGCGCCAAGGCCGCCGTCGACTCCCCCGCCGCCGTCCGCCGCATCATCGACCGCCTCGGCAGCCCCGACGACATCGTCGCCGCCGCGGCCGGCTCCGGCGCGGGCCTGCCCCAGCCGCCGGCCCCGGCCGTGCCCGTGCAGCGCGACCGCGAGGAGACGCCCCGCCCGCCGAAGGGCATCCGGCGCGCCGTGCCCCGGCCCCGCACCGGCGCCCCGCCCCCCGCCGCCCCCTCCGACGCGCCGTCGCCGCCGCACCGCGCGCCCGCCCACGAACTGGGCGACAGCCGGGAGTCGCCCGACTGGTGGCTGCACGAGCCGACCCCCTTCGGCCCCGGTGAGGACGTGCACGGCTTCGTCGGCGGCGTCGAGATCCCGGACCTGCTCAAACCCCCGCCGCGCCGCGACCCGGAGAAGGAGGAGGAGGAGGCCGCCGAGCGGAAGGCAGCCGGGAAACCGGCCCCGTCGGCCGCCGCCGACGCGACGGCCGACGGCGAGAGCGCGGCCCGCCCGCGCCGCCGCCGGCTCCCCTTCCTCGGGACGCCCGGCGCGCGGGCCCGGCGCTGGAGCAACCCGCTGCTGCTCGTCGCGGCCGGCTGCCTGGTCGCCGGCGCCGTCCTCGGGAACTGGTTCGCGCTGCTCCTGGGCTGGCTGATCGCCTACGCCTCGCGCCGGCTGACCGACCGTGAGACGAAACTGGCGGTCGTGTGGCTGCCGGGGCTCGCGCTCACGTCGGGCCTGGTCTGGCTGTGGGGGCGCTCCGAGGGCCGCTGGGGCGAGCCCATCGCGGAGGGGCACATGCACGACGCGGTCGCCGCGACCTGGCCGTGGGTCATCCGGGGCGCGGCCGTGGCGTCGGCCCTGTTCCTGGTCTGGCGCTCGCAACGGCAGAGGTGACGCCGCCCACGCCGCCCCGCATGCCTGCCGGGACGCGGGCCGCGGCGAGGGCGCGGCCGCGTCACCGCCCGCGCCGGGCGCGGCCCGCCGACCGGTGACAATGGCGGACATGACCGTCACTCCAGTGCGCACCGTCGGCTTCGACCTCGACATGACCCTCATCGACTCCCGCCCCGGCATCCGCGCCTGCTGGCAGGAGCTGTCCGCGCGGACCGGGACGTACGTCGACGCCGACCTGGTGGTGACGCGGCTGGGGCCGCCGCTCGCGCAGGAGATGGCGCACTGGTTCCCGGCGCGGGACATACCGGCGATGACCGACCTCTACCGCGAGATCTACCCGGAGTTCGCCGTGGCGGGCACGCTCGCGATGCCGGGCGCACGCGAGGCCGTCGCGGCGGTCCGGGAGGCGGGCGGGCGGGCGATCGTCGTCACCGCGAAGTGGGAGCCGAACGCCAAGCTGCACATGGAGCACCTGGGCATGCGGCCCGACGCGGTGATCGGCGACCTGTGGGCGACGCAGAAGGCGACGGCTCTGCGCGAGCACGGCGCGTCCGTCTACGTCGGTGATCACGTCGGGGACGTGCGCGGCGCCCGTGCCGCCGGGGCGTTCTCCGTCGCCGTCGCCACGGGCCCGTGCAGCGCGGCGGAGCTGGCCGAGGCCGGCGCGGACGTCGTCCTCGACGACCTGACCCGGTTCGCGCGGTGGTTCGCGGCCTACGACGGCTGACCCTGGCCCCGTGCCTGCCGACGGCCCGCGGCCGCCGACCGCAGCACTCCCGCGGCCGCGAGCAGGAAGCCGACGCCCATCAGCATGCACAGCCCGAACATGAACGTCGGGAAAGGCGTCGTGCCGAGCAGCAGTGGGGCGACCGTGACCAGTGTGGCCACGGCGCCGACGAAGAACACGACGGCGCCGGCACGGATCAGTCGGTCACCGGGAGCGGCGGAATTCGTTTGGGTTTTGTCACGCACCGGACCAGGGTAGTTCCCAGCCCTGAGGAACAGCCGGGGGACGTCTTGTCACCGGCTGGCAGAGCACTAGCCTGGTACCGGCGGGTCATGGTCGACCCGCCCGAGTGCTGTCCGGAGCCGTTCCGCAGCGGTTCCGGAGCCGTTTTCCATGCAGGTTTCTACGAGTACGAGGACGAGGACAGACGTGCCTACCGGCAAAGTCAAGTGGTTCAACGTCGAGAAGGGCTTCGGCTTTCTCTCCCGCGACGACGGCGGTGACGTCTTCGTGCATTCCTCGGTCCTCCCCGCCGGAGTCGAGGCACTGAAGCCGGGCCAGCGAGTGGAGTTCGGCGTCGTCGCCGGGCAGCGCGGCGACCAGGCGCTCTCCGTCGTCATCCTCGACCCGACCCCGTCGGTCGCCGCCGCACAGCGCAGAAAGCCCGACGAACTGGCCTCCATCGTCCAGGACCTGACGACCCTCCTCGAGAACATCACGCCGATGCTGGAGAAGGGCCGCTACCCGGAGAAGACCTCCGGCAAGAAGATCGCCGGCCTGCTGCGCGCGGTCGCCGACCAGCTGGACGTCTGAGCGCCGCCGACGGCGGTCACGGGAAGTCGAGTGCGCCGGGGCCGAGGGGCGGCAGCAGACCCTCGGCCGCCGCGCGGGTGAGCAGGCCGCGGACCGCCGCGCGGCCTTCCTCGCCCAGCTCCGCCGTGAACTCGTTGACGTACAGGCCGATGTGCTGGTCGGCGACGGCCGGGTCCATCTCCTGGGCGTGTTCCATCACGTACGGGCGGGAGACCTCGGGGGCGTCCCAGGCGGCCCGTACGGAGGCGCGGACCGCGTCGGCCAGCCGGGTCAGCGCGGCCGCCCCCAGCGAACGCTTGGCGATGATCGCGCCGAGCGGGATGGGCAGGCCGGTCGTGGACTCCCAGTGCTCGCCCATGTCCGCGAGCCTGTGCAGTCCGTAGCCGCCGTAGGTGAAGCGGGCCTCGTGGATGACGAGCCCCGCGTCGACCTTGCCGTCCCGCACGGCCGGCATGATCTCGTGGAACGGCATGACGACGATCTCGCCGACCCCGCCGGGCACCGTCTCCGCCGCCCACAGCCGGAACAGCAGGTAGGCGGTGGAGCGCTCGCTCGGCACGGCGACGGTGCGGCCGGTGAGGTCGGCCCCCGGCTCGCGGGTGAGGACCAGCGGCCCGCAGCCGCGGCCCAGCGCGCCCCCGCAGGGCAGCAGCGCGTACTCGTCGAGGACGTACGGCAGCACGGCGTACGACACCTTCAGCACGTCCAATTCGCCGCGCTCGGCCATGCCGTTGGTGACGTCGATGTCCGCGAACGTCACGTCGAGCGCGGGCGCGCCCGGCACGCGGCCGTGCGCGAGGGCGTCGAAGACGAAGGTGTCGTTGGGGCAGGGCGAGTACGCGATGTGCAGCGCCGGCTCAGTCGTGGTCATGTGCCTTCCAACTCTCCAGGACGGGTGCGAGCTTCCCGAAGGCCCCGGTGAGCGCGCCGAGCGCCTCGCCGATGCGCCAGGCGGCGCGGTCGCGCGGGCCGACGGGGTTGGAGACCGCGCGGATCTCCAGCACGGGCGTGCCGTGCGCGGCGGCCGCCTCGGCGACGCCGAAGCCCTCCATCGCCTCGGCCAGCGCCCGCGGGTGGCGGGCGCGCAGGGCGGCGGCCCGGGCGGCGGTGCCGGTGACCGTCGACACGGTCAGGACGACCCCGGTCCGGGCGCCGGTGACGGCCGCGGTCTCATGGACGAGCAGGGCGGGGGGACGGTGGGTGACGGCGCCGAAGCCCAGCTCGGTGACCGGCAGGAAGCCGTCGGCGGTCTCGGCGCCCAGGTCGGCCGCGGTGATCTCGTCGGCGACGACGAGGGAGCCCACGGGCGCGTCGGGCGCGAAACCGCCGGCGATGCCCGCCGACACGACGAGGCCGTAGGGCGCGCCGCGCAGGGCGGCGGCGGTGAGGGCGGCGGAGACGGACGCGGCGGCCAGGGCGGGGCCGACGCCGGCGGCGAGGAGGTCGCAGCCCTCGCCGGCGCGGTGCAGCGTCAGGCCGGGCAGCAGGGCGCGCGGGGCGGGCCCGGACGGCCACGCCCGTGCCACCGCGTCCCGTTCGGCGGGGACCGCGGTGGCCACGAGGACGCGGGGGCGGGACGTGGTCAGTCGTCCTTCTTGAGCTTGAAGGACCACAGGCCGGTCGCCGCCTGGCTCTGCTTCTTGCCGTCGCCGGCCTTGATGGTGACGAGCGTGGAGTTGCCCTGGGCGCCGTACTGCGCGTTGAAGAACACGCTGCCCGGGATGGTGCGGTAGGTCTTGTCGCTGTCCTCGGTGAGCGGCTGACCGTTCATCAGGATCGTCCAGCGCTTGTCGGCGACGTCGGGGTCGACGCCGAAGCGGACGGTCTCGTCGGGGTCGACGCTGATGGACTTGATGTCCTTGTCGCCGAGGCACTTGGTCAGCTCGGCGGCCTTCAGGGTCTCGCCCTCGCCACCGCAGGTGGCCTCGGAGCTGACCGAGTCGCGGCCGACGGTGATCGTGGACAGGGGGGTCGGCTTGTCGCAGGCCGACAGGACGAGCAGTCCGGCACATACGGCGCCGGCGGCGGCGACGGCACGGCGGCGTCGCACCACGCCGAGGACATCAGCGGCTCCGCCGCGGGGCATCGTGGTCATGGCCGAAGGCTATCGGGCACGCCGGGTGGTCTCTTTACGCGGGGGGCGGCGCGGCTGTGTGTTACGCCACGCGGGGCTTGGCGCCGCTCCCGTGGCGCACCGAGGAGAGCAGTCCGCGGACGGTGGCGAGCCAGCCCAGCGCGACGACGGCGGCGGCCACGGACAGGCCCAGCGATCCGTTGAGCGGCATGACGATGCCGACCGCGCCGCCGAACACCCAGCACACCTGGAGGAGGGTCTCGGAGCGGGCGAACGCCGAGGTGCGCACGAGTTCCGGCACGTCGCGCTGGATCAGCGCGTCCAGGGACAGCTTGGCGAGGGCCTGGGAGAACCCGGCGACGGCGGCGAGGCAGGCCACGAGGAACGCGCCGAAGAACACGGCGGCCACGAGCACGGCGCCCAGCACGACGGCGACGACCGTCACGATGATCAGTTCCGGGGCCTTGGAGCGCAGCCAGGCCCCGACGGCCGTCCCCAGCGCGTTGCCGAGGCCCGCGGAGACGGCGACCATGCCCAGCGACACGGCCGCGCTCTGTCCGGTGAGGGGGTGCTCGCGCAGCAGGAACGCGAGGAAGAACGTGAGGAACCCGGACAGCCAGCGCAGGGCGGCGTTGGCGCCGAGGGCGTGGGTGACGGCGATGCCGACCGTGCGCAGGCCGGGGCGTTTGACGGGATGGCGGTGGGGGCCGTGCAGGTGCTGCTCGTCGGCGGCGAGGAGGGCCACGTCCTCGCCCTTGGCGGAGTCGACCTTGCGGGGCAGGGAGAACGACAGGAACGTCCCGGCCACGAAGATCAGGAAGGCGCCGTAGAGCGGGTAGCGGGGGCCGAGGGCCTGGAGTCCGGCGCCGACGGGCGCGGCGACGCCGGTGGCGAGGAGGCCGCCGAGGGTGACCCGTGAGTTGGCCTTGACCAGGGAGAACCCGGGCGGCAGCAGACGGGGCACGACGGCGCTTCTGACGACGCCGTAGGCCTTGGAGGAGACGAGCACGCCCAGCGCCGCCGGGTACAGCTCGATGCTGCCGGTGGCGACGGCCCCGGACAGCACCAGCGCGAGCAGGGCCCGCGCCAGCATGGCCCCGGCCATGGCGGCGCGCCGGCCGTGCGGGAGCCGGTCGAGCAGCGGGCCGATGACGGGGGCGAGGACGGTGAAGGGGGCCATGGTGATGGCGAGGTAGAGCGCGACGCGGCCGCGGGCCTCGTCGGTGGGCACGGAGAAGAAGACGGTCGAGGCGAGCGCGACGGTGATCATGACGTCGCCGGCGCCGTTCACGCCGTGCAGCTCGATCAGCTTGCCGAGGCCGGACTCGCCGGCGCCGTGCGCGTGGGTGATCTTCCTGATGCCGCGGGCGGCGCCGGTGAACGGGAGGTTCAGGGCGCGTCCGACCGCGCGGACGGACCCGCTCATCCGGCCCGAACCGCTCACCTGGCTCCTCCCCTTGTTCCCCTTCGCCGCACCGATGCCGGTGGCGCCCTGGGGTGTCCTTGCGGCTGCCACCCCGTCATAGTGCCCCGGAAACGCCGTGCATAGTGCGGTTACCGCGCGTATGGCCGTGTGATCGTCGGCGTGCCCGGCGGGCCCGGCCATGCCCGCCCCACGATTCCACGGCGCCGCCGGACGGGCGCAGGCGGGCTGCGGGCGGCCGGGGTGAGCGCGGCCGGCCGGCGGCGAGTACGGGAGCGTGGGGGAGGAGCGCGGGAGGCCCGCGGTGATGGGCCGGTGCGGCCTCGGCTGCGCGGTGACGGGGGTGGAGGGCGTGTTCGGGGTGTTCGGGGTGTTCCCGGGCGCCGGGAAGGCCGTTCCGGTGCCGGAGAAAAGGGGCGCCGTGGGGCGGTCGGGGGGTTTCGAAGTGAGGGAAACGTCCCGTCGGTGTAGGCCGAGCGTCCGGGAGCAGGTAGCGTGCGTAGCGCGCCGTGGCGATCGTTCTCGGCCGCGCGCCTCCCGGACATCCCGCAGAATGGATGACAGCAGGTGCGCCCGAGCGCGATCGGGCGCGGACGTCGACGCGGTCCAGTGGTCCGCTCCGTCCGCACCCGCCGCCTTCAGGCAGGCGCACCGAGAGACGGCGTAGGAGAGAAGCGATACCTGTGAGCGCAGCGACCACGCGAAGCCGCACCCCCGACCGCCTGTGCGCCGAGGCCGTCGACCTCGCCCGCGCCGCAGCCGAGGAGGCTGCCGCGCCCGGCGTGGTCGGCGAGCACGCGGGCGTCGTCTCCGAGGGCGACCGTGTGGTCACCCACTACTTCGAGTGCAAGGAACCGGGCTACCGGGGCTGGCGCTGGGCGGCGACCGTGGCACGGGCCTCCCGCGCCAAGACCGTCACCCTGGACGAGGTGGTCCTGCTGCCCGGCCCGGACGCGGTGCTCGCGCCGGAGTGGGTCCCGTGGAGCGAGCGGCTGCGCCCCGGCGACATGGGCCCGGGCGACCTGCTCCCCACGGACGCGGAGGATCTCCGTCTGGAGCCGGGGTACACCGGCGAGGACGACCCGCGCCTCCAGCCGGGCTACTTCGACGCGGACGACCCGACGCCGAACTCGCCTCTCTCCGAGGAGATGGCCGAGCTGGTGGAGGCGGAGGACGCGGAGGTGACGGCGGCCCCGCCGGCGGCCCTGCCCGCGGCCCCGCGCCGCGGCACGATCGCCGCCGTCGCGGAGGAACTGGGCCTGCGCAGGGCCCGGGTGCTGTCCCGTTACGGCCTGCACACCGCCGCCGACCGCTGGGAAGAGGGCTTCGGCGCCAAGACGCCCATGGCGCAGGCCGCGCCCGCCTCCTGCGTGAGCTGCGGTTTCCTCACCCCGATCGGCGGCTCGCTGGGCCAGGCCTTCGGCGTGTGCGCCAACGAGTTCTCCCCGGCGGACGGCCGGGTGGTCTCCCTGGCCTACGGCTGCGGCGGCCACTCGGAGGCCGCGGTCATGCCCAAGACACCGCGGCCGGCCCCGCCGGTGATCGACGAGACCCGCGTCGACCCGTTCCCGCTGCGCCCGGCACCGGACTCGGGCTCGGTCCCGGCCGTCCCGGACGAGGACACGGCAGAACTCGGCCACTCCTAGCGGCGGGGCGGCCGCGGGAGCACTCGGGCCGGCACCGGGCCACTGGGTCGCCGGGCTACCGGTCCACCGCCGGGCCGCTGGGCTACCGGGCCGCCGGTCCACTGGGTCGCCGGGCCGCCGTTCCACCGCCGGGCCGCAGGGTTACTGGGCCAGCACCGGGCTACTGAGAGTCGCCGGGCTTCTTCTGGGCCGGCACCGGGCCACTGGGTCGCCGGGCTACCGGTCCACCGCCGGGCCGCAGGGTTACTGGGCCAGCACGGGGCTACTGAGTCGCCGGGCTTCTGGGCCCAGCACCGGGCTACTGAGTCGCCGGGCTTCTGGGCCGGCACCGGGCCACTGGGCCGCCGGTCCAACGCCGGGCCACTGGGTCGCCGGTCCACTGCCGGGCCACTGGGTCGCCGGTCCACTGCCGGGCTGCCCGGTCGCCGAGTTACTGGGCCAGCACCGGGCCACCGGGGCCACCCGGCCACCGGGCTACTGGGCCAGCACCGGGCCACCGGCCCGCCGGTCCGGGGCTGCTCTCGCGGTCGTCCGGCCCCCGGCCCCCGCCCGGCCCGCCGGTCCCGGCCTCTCCCGGTCGTCCGGCTCCCGAGCCTTTCCCGGCCGGTGCGGCCCCGCGTCTCTCCCGTCGTCCCGCCCCTGGGCCTTCCCGGCCGGTTCGCGCCCCTGGGTCTTCCCGGCCGGTTCGCGCCCCTGGGTCTTCCCGGCCGGTTCGCGCCCCTGGGTCTTCCCGGCCGGTTCGCGGCCCGGGGTCTCTCCCAGCCGGTTCCCCGGCCCCTGGACCTTCCCGGCCGGTTCTGCGGCCACCGCTCCCTCCGGAGCGGTTCCGCGGGGGCGGCGGCGGGGAGACGGCAGGGGCCCCCGCAGGGGGTGAGGGCGTGACGGTGGCAGGGGGCGGCGGGAGCGGGGAAGATCTCGCGGTACCGTCGACTCCCGTCGACGAGGAGAGCCAACGTGAGCAAGTTCGTGCGGCCGGCGCCCGAGGGCGCGGATCCCTTCGGCACGGCGCGTCTGCGCCGCGGGGTCCTGGACGCCTGGGCCACCAGCGCGGCCCGTTTCCGGGAGGACGCCAACGCCGAGGAGGACCTGGTCCTCGGCGGGTACCGGGACCGGCTCGTCGTCGAGCTCGCGCAGAACGCGGCCGACGCGGCCGCCAGGGGCGGGGTGCCGGGGCGGCTGCGGCTCACCCTGCGGGACGGCGTCCTGGTCGCGGCGAACACCGGCGCGCCGCTGGACGCGGCCGGCGTGGAGTCGCTGGCCACGCTGCGGGCCTCCGCCAAGCGTGAGGCACAGCAGCCGGGCGTCGCCGTCGGACGGTTCGGCGTCGGGTTCGCGGCCGTGCTCGCCGTCACCGACGAACCGGCCGTCGTCGGCCGTCACGGCGGCGTCCGCTGGGACCTGGCCGAGGCCCGCGCGCTCGCCTCCGAGACCGCCCGGCACAGCCCCGGCCTCGGGGACGAGATCCGGCGGCGCGACGGCCATGTGCCCCTGCTGCGGCTCCCGTTCGCCGCCCAGGGCACCGCCCCCGACCCGTACGACACGGCCGTCATCCTCCCGCTGCGCGACACCGCCGCCGCCGACCTCGCCGAGCGTCTCCTCGCCGCCGTCGACGACGCCCTCCTCCTCGCCCTGCCGGGCCTGGAGGAGGTCGTGATCGAGATCGGCGACGGCGCCGCCCGCACCCTGCGGCGCTCCGTCGACGGCGCCCACACCGTCGTCTCGGACAGCGAACAGGGCACGACCCGCTGGCGGACCGCCTCCGCCCACGGCGACCTCACCCCGGACCTGCTGGCCGACCGGCCCGTGGAGGAACGGCTGCGGCCCCACTGGTCGGTGACCTGGGCCGTGCCCGTCGACGACGACGGCGCGCCGGTCCCGCCGCGCACCACGCCCGTCGTCCACGCGCCCACCCCGAGCGACGAGCCCCTGGGCGTCCCCGCCCTGCTCATCGCCTCCTTCCCGCTCGACACCACCCGCCGGCACGCGGCCCCCGGCCCGCTGACCGACCATCTGGTGCGCCGCGCCGCGGACGTGTACGCCGGACTCCTCGCCGGCTGGCGGCCGGTGGGCGCCGGGATCATCGACCTGGTGCCCGGTCCGCTGGGCAAGGGGGAGCTGGACGGGGCGCTGCGCCGGGCCGTCCTGGAGCTGCTGCCGCGCACCGCCTTCCTGCCGCCCGCCGTCCCGCCCGTGCCCGAGGAGGCGCCCGACGGCGGTGACGACGGTGAGGGCCGCGGTGAGGCCGCCGTCGGGCTCGCCGAGGCCCTGCGCCCCCGGGACGCCGAGGTCGTCGAGGGCGCGGGCGCCGACACGGTGCGGGTGCTGGCGGAGGTGCTGCCCACGCTGCTGCCCGCCGGGCTGGAGCGGCGCGCCGAGCTGCGCACGCTGGGCGTCGCCCGGATCCCGCTCGCGGACGTCGTCGACCGGCTGGCCGGTCTGGAGAAGGACCCGCAGTGGTGGTACCGGCTCTACGACAGCCTGGCCGGGGTCGACCCGGACCGGCTGACCGGGCTGCCGGTGCCGCTGGCCGGCGACGCCTCCGCCTCCTTCGGCGGGGGGCGGCGGACCGCCGTCGGCCCGCGCCAGGTGCTGCTGCCGACGCCGGACGCGGCCGCGCTCGACGCGGAGGTCCTCGCCCGGCTCGGCCTCAAGGTGGCCCACCCGGACGCCGCGCATCCCCTGCTGGAGAAGCTCGGCGCGCTGCCCGCCACCCCGCGCGCGATCCTGACCACCCCGCAGGTGCGGGCCGCGGTGGCGGCCTCCCTGGACGACGACGGCGGGGCCTGGGACGACGAGGGCGCGCCGGACGCCGAGGAGCTGGCCGACACGGTGCTCGCGCTGGTCCGCGACGCGGGTCTGGAGCCCGGGGACGAGCCGTGGCTGGGCGCTCTGGCGCTGCCGGACGAGGACGGCGAACTCGTCCCCGCAGGTGAACTGGTCCTGTCCGGCAGTCCGTTCGCCTCCGTCATCCGTGAGGACGAACTCGCTTTCGTCGACGCGGAGTTGGCGGACAAGTGGGGGGAGCAGCCGCTCGCCGCCTGCGGGGTGCTCGCCGGGTTCGCGCTGGTGCGGGCCACGGACGTCGTCCTCGACCCGGACGAACTGGAGCCGCGCGACGGCGACTTCGCCGAGCCCGACGACGCCGGGCTGCTGGACGCGGTGGACGTGTGGTGCGAGGACATCCTCGACCGCTTCCCCGACAGCCCCGTGCCCCCCGTCGCCACCGAGCTGGTCGCCGTGCGCGACCTCGACCTCGTCGACGAGGACCGCTGGCCGCAGGCCCTCGCGATGCTGGCCCGGCCGCCGCTGCGCGACGCGATCACCCAGCCCGTCCGCGTCCTCCTGCCCGACGGCACCCACGAGCTGGTACGGCCCTACACCGCCTGGTGGCTGCGCGGGAACCCGGTCCTCGACGGCCGCCGCCCGGCCGGTCTGCTCGCGGCCGGCGGCGACCCGCTGCTGCACGGCCTCTACGACGAGGCCGACGCCACCGGCTTCGACGACGAACAGGTGCTGCGCGCCCTCGGCGTGCGCACCTCGGTCGCGGCCCTCCTCGACGAGCCCGGCGGCGCGGCCGAACTGCTGGACCGCCTCGCCGACCCCGAACGCACCGTCGGCGCGGCTCAACTGCACGGCCTGTACGGCGCGCTGGCCGAGCTGGACCCCGAGCAGGTGACCCTGCCGGACGAGCTGCGGGCCGTCGTCGACGGGCACGTCGAGGTCGTGGACGCCGCCGACGCGGTGGTCGTCGACTCCCCCGACCTGCTCCCCTTCACCCGGGGCGTCCCGCTGCTCCCGGTGCGCCCCTCCCGGGCGGCCGAACTCGCCGAGCTGTTCCAGGTGCGGCGGCTGAGCGAGTCCGTGACCGGCGAGGTCGACTCCGAGGGCGCCGAACACGACGTCCCGGAGCCGGTGCGCGTCCTTCTCGGCCCGCGGACGCCCGCCACCTACGTCGAGCACGACGAACTCGTCGTCGACGGCGTGGAGATCGACTGGCGCCTGACCGCCGACGGCGTCCTGCACGCGTCCACCCTGGAGGGCGTGGCGGCCGGCCTCGCCTGGGCTGCCCGCCAGTGGCCCCGCCGCTTCGAGGTAGCAGCCCTCCTCGAGGACCCGTCCCGCACAGCCGAACTGGCCAGGGACCGCTGGTTCGACTGAGCGGGAGGGCGCCGCCCGTCCTGCCGCCCGGTCCTGCCGCCCGGTCCTGCCGGGCGGCGCTCGTCCGGGCGGCGCGGTCGGTCGCCGTCGGTGGACGGCTCCTTCAGTTGATCTTCCCCTTCGCACAACCATCCGTCCGCGACGGCCATCTGAGCAACCGGGTCAGAAGACTCCACGATTCACTTGGGCGCCGGACGTCTCGCGAGCCGTGCGAAGGAAACGTTCGGGTCCCTGCCTCCAGGGGGAACGCATGCGTACACGCGCCACCGTGGTCACCGTCGCCGTCGCCGGCGCCGTGGCTCTGTCCGCCGTCGTCGTTCCGGCCGCGCAGGCCGCCGGGGGCGGGTCGCGGCATCCCGTCGGCGCGTTGGAGGCCCTGCACACGGCCCTCGCCGGCAAGAGCGCCTTCACCGGTGCGAGCCCCGCCGGCGGCGTTCCGTATCCGCTGGACGTCACGTTCGGCAGCGTCAAGGTCAACAAGGGGCGGCCGATCGCGGCCGGAACCGGTGGCCGGGTCAGCGTGCCGGTCACGTTCACGATCACGCACGGCGCGGGCGTCGACCTCGGCGCGGAGGACGTCCAGCTGGACCTGGTCCTGTACCGCGGCGCGTCGTTCGCCCACCCGGTCAAGACGCTGATCGGCGACTACGCGCCGGGCTGCACCGCCGCCGGCGCCACGGTCGCCTCCTGCGCCGGAACCATCGACATCGCCCCGTCCGAGCAGTTGGACAACGTCGACGCCTCGGTCTGGAAGGCGGCCGGGTACGTCATCGACTGGAACGACGTCGACCCCAGAGCCGACGACGTCGACTGGAGCAGGGTCGGGTACACCGAGGGCGACGCGCTGGCCTCCGTCCAGCTCCAGCGCTCGCCCCGGATGACGGTCGACGCCGCCCCCGAGCCGGTGAAGAAGGGGAAGAAGATCACCGTCACCGGCAAGCTGGCGCGCGCCAACTGGGACACCGGTCTGTACGGCGGGGTCGCCGCCCAGCCGGTGAAGCTGGAGTTCCGCAAGAAGGGCAGCAGCGCGTACAGCACCGTCAAGACCGTCAAGTCCAGCGCCGGCGGCGGTCTGAAGACCACGGTCACGGCCTCGGTGGACGGCTACTACCGCTTCACGTTCGCGGGCAACGCGACGGTCCCCGCGGTCGGCTCCGCGGGTGACTTCGTCGACGTCCGGTGAGGTGACGGGTCGTCACCGGATGTGGTGGGCCTTCCAGAAGGGGCCGAGGTCGACGTCCGTCAGGGACTGGGCGGCCCGGACGAAGTCCTCGGTGGTGGAGACGCCGTAGCGGTGGTCGCGGGCGTACTGCCTGAGCAGGCGGGCCATCGTGCCGGCGCCGAGGGTGTTCTCGAGGTCGGCGAGGGCGCAGGGCCCGGCCGTGTACACGAGGTGGTACTCGTTGCGGTGCTGCGACCAGTACGCCATCGAGGCGGTCAGCTCGGCGCCGTCGTCGGGCCAGTAGACGTCCGACCAGCAGTCGCGCATGTCCCAGCCCTGGAAGCGGGCGTTGGCGTACTGGGCGAAGCTCTCGTCCAGCCACGGTGCGTCGTACTCGTCGTTGCCGACGATCCCGTACCACCACTGGTGCGCCACCTCGTGGACGACGGCGCCGCCCTCCTCGGTGGTGCCGATGAGGACGAGACCGGGGTATTCCATGCCGCCGCCGAACTCCGGCGTCATCACGACGTCGAGTTCGCCGTACGGGTAGCGGCCGAACTCCTCGCCGAACCGGTCGACCGAGGCGACGGCGTCCGCGCGGGTCAGCCGCACGCCCTCGTCGGGGGTGCCGGACGCCCAGTACGACCGGACGAGCACGCCTCCGGGCGTGGTCTCGGCCGCCGTGCGGAACGGGCCCGCGGCCCACGCGAAGTCCCGCACCCGGTCGGCGACGCTGAGGGTGACGGTGCGGCCGGGGCCGCCGGGCAGGGTGCGGGTGCGGCCGGTCGCGGGCACCTTCAGGGCCGTCGGATGGTCCAGCCGGACCCGGAAGTCGCCGGCCAGGGCGTAGAAGCTCTCGCCGAGCGCCACATAGGGGTCGAGGTGCCACCCCTTCGCGTCGTGCACGGCGAGGACCGGCAGCGCGTTGCCGAGGAAGCGGGTCGCGCCCTCACGGCCGAAGCGGGCGTTGCGGTCGGGCACGGCGACGGACACGTCGAAGGCGACGGACGTCCGCTCGCCGTGCGCGAGCGGCTCGGGCAGTACGACGCGCAGGGCCGTGCAGTCCACGGTCGGGGGTTCCGGCGTGCCGCCGGCGACGTGCGACACGACGACGGGGGAGGCGGGCCCGCCGGGCGTGCCGCACCCGTCCTCGCCGTTGCCCCACAGCCGCAGGTACACCTCGCGCAGCGGGGCGGAGGAGGCGTTGCGGAACGACACCCGCTCCCGTCCGGACCAGTGCCCGCCGTCGGCGTCCGAGCGCAGGGACACGTCGTAGCGGGCACGCTCGGGCGTCGCCGCCCCCGCCTCGGCCCCGGCTCCCGCCTCGGCCCCGGGTCCCGCCCCGGCCCCGGTGCCCGCGGCTCCCGCCCCGGTCCCGGTTCCCGCCCCGGTCCCGGTTCCCGCCCCGGTCCCGGTTCCCGCCTCGGCCCCGGTTCCCGCCTCGGCCCCGGCTCCCGCCTCGGCCCCGGCTCCCGCCTCGGCCCCGGCTCCCGCCTCGGCCCCGGCTCCCGCCCCGGCCCCGGGTCCCGCCCCCGCCCCGGCTCCCGCGCCCCCCGCCCCGGCTCCCGCGACCCCCGCCGCCGGGCCGGACGCCGCACCGGCCTCGCCCGCCCCGCCGCCGAGCGCCGCCAGCACGGCGAGCAGCGCGACGCACACGAGCAGACGTCGGCGGGGCCCGGACGACGACGGCCATACGACTGACGGTGACATGCCAGTCGATACTGCCACAACAGCGCCTCTGCGCAAGGGACTTGAGCCGTCGCCGACGCTGCTGGCGTACCGCGGTCGAGGAGAGCCGCCGGGCGGAGGCGTTCCTTCTTTACCTTCTGCCGTACAACCAACCGTGGCCGTCGCCGATCCGACCTGATGGGCCAACAGGTCCCGAGACGCCTTTCTCGACCTGGGGAACGCACATGCGCACACGGGCACTTGTGGCAGCGTCCACCGGCACTCTCGTCCTTTCCACGGTCTCCCCCGCTCTCCGTCCTCGGCGGCCCTGCCGCTCAGGCCGCGCCAGCCGTCCCCGCGGCCGCGCCCGGTGTCGCCATGTCGCGTCTGATGATCAACGGTAATTTCACGGTCGGTGTGACGGTCGGTGACAAGGCGATGGTCACCGCCCGGACGACCTACCTCGTGACCAAGCCCGCCGGGCTTTCGGCGAGTTCCATCGAGACCCGGCCGCTGTTCTACCGGGGTGAGACCCTCGGCGCGCGGTCCGAGATCATCCGCGGCGACCACCCGGGCGTGTGCACCGCGGCCTCCGCGACGCTCCTGCGCTGCGTCGCCATGATGCAGTTCCGGCCCACCCCTTCCGCCGGCCACACGGACCTGAAGAACAGCCAGACCGGCACGTGGAAGGAGGGCGGCCTCATCGTCGTCAGGAACGCCGCTGGAGTCGGACGAACGACGTGGCAGGGAGATCTGGGCTTCGCGTACCTGCTGCGGCGATCCAAGATCACGATCTTGGTCCGCCCGAGGTCGGTGCGGAAGGGGCAGACCGTGCTCATCGCGGGGAAGTTCAGCCGCGCCGACTGGGACAGGGGCGGGTACACCGGGTACCCGGCTCAACCGGTCCCTCTGGAGTTCCGGAAGAAGGGCACCCGCAACTTCGGCGTGGTCGCACGGATCACGACCAGCGCCTCCGGCACCGTGGCCGTCGCCCACAAGCCCCCCGCCGACGGCTTCTACCGTTTCTACCGCTGGGGAAGCACCACGACCTCGGGCTACGTCACCGCACCCGTGCTCGTCGACGTGAAGTGAGCCGCGGCGACAGGGCGGGAAGCGGCGGCCGGGAGGGGGCGGGCGTCAGGCCGGGAAGCGGTGGTCGACCCAGCGCCAGGTGAACTCCAGGGCGACCGACGCCACCGCCGCCACGCCCACCGCGATCCACGGCATCGTCAGCCCGATCAGCTTCAGCGCGAAGAAGTGCTGGAGCCACGGGACCGCGAGGACCAGCAGGAACGCTCCGCCCATCGAGGCCACCAGCAGCACCCGCCACCAGGTGTAGGGGCGGGCGATGATCGCCAGCACCCACATCGACGCCAGGAACAGCGTGAGGGTGGCCGCGCTCGTCTCCGCCTCCAGTGAGCCCTCGCCGGTGTAGTGGTGGCGGGCCAGCAGATAGGTGACGAAGGTGGCGACGCCCGCGATCACCCCGCCGGGGACGGAGTACCGCATTACGCGTCGCACGAAGTGCGGGCGGGCCCGCTCGGTGTTGGGGGCGAGGGCGAGGAAGAAGGCCGGGATGCCGATGGTGAGCGTGGACAGCATCGTCAGGTGCCTCGGCAGGAAGGGGTACTCGACCTGCCAGCACACCACCAGCAGGGCCAGCAGCACCGAGTAGACCGTCTTCACCAGGAAGAGGGTCGCCACCCGCGTGATGTTGCCGATGACCCGCCGGCCCTCCGCCACCACCGACGGCAGGGTCGCGAAGCTGTTGTCCAGCAGCACGATCTGCGCGACCGCCCGGGTGGCCTCGGAGCCCGACCCCATCGCCACGCCGATGTCGGCGTCCTTCAGCGCGAGGACGTCGTTGACGCCGTCCCCGGTCATCGCGACGGTGTGCCCGCGGGACTGGAGAGCCCCCACCATGTCCCGCTTCTGCTGCGGGGTGACCCGGCCGAACACCGTGCCCTCGTCCAGCGCCCGCGCCATGCCCTCCGGGTCCGCGGGCAGCCGGCGGGCGTCCACGGCGGCGCCGTCCAGGCCCAGCTTGGCGGCCACCGCTCCCACCGACACCGCGTTGTCGCCGGAGACGACCTTCGCCCGGACCCGCTGCTCGGCGAAGTAGCGCAGCGTGTCCCCGGCGTCGGGCCGCAGCCGCTGTTCGAGCACCACCAGCGCGACCGGCCGGGCTCCGCGGGCGGGCTCGGGGTCGTCGAGTTCGTGTGCGGCGCGGGCCAGCAGCAGCACGCGCAGCCCCTGCTCGTTGAGCCGTTCCGTCTCGGCGAGGGCGGGATCGTCGTCGTCCAGGAGCACGTCGGGCGCCCCCAGCAGCCAGGTGCTGCTCCCGCCCTCGCTCCCGCCGGCGCCGCCGTCGGCGCGCTCGTTGAAGGCGGCGCCGCTGTACTTGCGGGCCGAGGAGAACGGCAGGGACTCGGTGCAGCGCCAGCCGTCGGCGGGCGGGAAGGCGTCGATGACGGCCTGGAGGGAGGCGTTGGGCCGCGGGTCGGACTCCCCGAGCGCCCCGAGCACCTGCCGTACGTAGCCCTCGTCGGCGTCGCCGAGGGTGTGCAGCGCGGTGACGTCCATGCCGCCCTCGGTGAGGGTGCCGGTCTTGTCCAGGCAGACGGTGTCGACGCGGGCGAGGCCCTCGATGGCCGGGAGTTCCTGCACCAGGCACTGCTTGCGGCCGAGCCGGACGACGCCGATCGCGAAGGCGACCGAGGTGAGCAGGACGAGCCCCTCGGGGACCATCGGGATGATGCCGCCGATGGTGCGGGCGACCGAGTCCCGGAAGCCGTTGTTCTTGACGAACAGCTGCGTGACGACGAGGCCGATCGCGGCCGGGACCATCATCCACGTGACGTACTTGAGGATCGTCGAGATGCCGGAGCGCAGCTCGGAGTGGACGAGGGTGAAGCGGGAGGCCTCCTCGGCGAGCTGGGCGGCGTAGGCCTCGCGGCCGACCTTGGTGGCCCGGAAGGCGCCCCCGCCGGCCACCACGAAGCTGCCCGACATGACCTGGTCGCCCGCCGGTTTGACGACGGGATCCGCCTCGCCGGTGAGCAGCGACTCGTCGATCTCCAGGCCGTCGGCCTCCACGCACACCCCGTCCACGGCGATCTTGTCGCCGGGCCCGATCTCGATCAGGTCGTCCAGGACGAGTTCGGAGGTGGTCACCTGGACGGGTGCGCCGTCGCGCCGGACGGTGGGACGGGCCTCGCCGACGACCGCGAGGGAGTCGAGGGTCTGCTTCGCCCGCCACTCCTGGACGATGCCGATGCCGGTGTTGGCGAGGATCACGAAGCCGAACAGGCTGTCCTGGATGGGCGCCACGGCGAGCATGACCAGCCACAGGACGCCGATGATCGCGTTGAACCGGGTGAAGACGTTCGCCCGGACGATCTCGCCCAGGGAACGGCTGCTGCGCGCGGGCACGTCGTTGACCTGACCGCGCGCGACGCGGTCCGCGACCTCCGCGGCGGTCAGACCTCTCGCCGTCGGCGCGAGGGCGGGGGCGTCGGTGTGGGCCATGGAATCGACGGTACGTGCGGTTTTGGGGCTTCACCCCCTGAAGGCCCCGAAGATCCGACCTGGGGAGGACCGGAATGCTACGACGGTTGCAGACGATTGCAGACGCTTGCGGCGCTGCTGTCCGTGCAGGGCTGCCCGGTCGCGAAGGCCCTGGGACTGCCCGGTCGCGAACGCCCCTGGGGGCTGCCCGGTCGCGAACGCCCCTGGGGGCTGCCCGGTCGCGAACGCCCCTGGGGGCCGCGCCGCGCGGGCGCTCCGACGCCGCCTGGCGGGTTACTCCGCCGCCGTCGTCTCCCCGTTCGGGTCCGCGGTCGCGCCGTCGGGGTCCGTGCCCGCGGTCGCCCGCTTGATCGCCGCGTCCCGCTTGCGGACGTACCAGATGCCGATCAGGCCGAGGCCGGCGCCGGCGAGGCAGGTCCACACCCACCAGGCGCGTCCGCGGTCGTCGAACCAGCCGTAGAAGGGGAGCTGGACGAGGAAGAGGACGAACCAGAGGATCGTGCCGCCGGTGATGGTGGCGACGACGGGCCCCTCCAGGGGCTCCGGCGCCTCGTGCTGGGGTGTCCACTTCGCCATGGGGGACAGCTTACGAGGTGGTCACGTCTACGCGCGGAGATGGCCGATCCCGGCGTCATATGTTCATACTGAAACAGTTTGCCGCTGACCACTTCTCTTCGTAGGAACCGACAAAAACATGCCCACCTCGGCCCCCGCCAAGATTCCCCCCTCTGACGAGCCGGGAGCCAGGTCCGCCCACGGCCCCCTCGATCGCTACTTCAAGATCTCCGAGCGGGGCAGCACGCTGTCCAGGGAGGTTCGCGGCGGTTTCGCCACGTTCTTCGCGATGGCGTACATCATCGTGCTGAACCCGATCATCCTCAGCAGCGCCGAGGACATGTACGGCCATCACCTGGACTCCGGCCAGCTGGTCACCGCGACGTGTGTGACGGCGGCCTTCACCACCCTCCTCATGGGCGTCATCGGCAACGTGCCCATCGCGCTGGCCGCCGGCCTGGGCGTGAACTCCGTGGTCGCGCTCCAGCTCGCGCCCCGGATGTCCTGGCCGGACGCCATGGGCATGGTGGTGCTCGCCGGTCTGGTGGTCATGCTCCTGGTCGCGACCGGTCTGCGTGAGCGCGTGATGAACGCGGTGCCCTTCGGGCTGCGCAAGGCGATCAGCATCGGCATCGGCCTGTTCATCATGCTGATCGGGCTCGTCGACTCCGGCTTCGTCAGCCGCATCCCCGACGCCGCCCACACCACCGTCCCGCTCCAGCTCGGCGCCGACGGTCACCTGAACGGCTGGCCGGTCCTCGTCTTCGTCCTGGGCGCGCTGCTCACGCTGGCCCTCATCACCCGCAAGGTGCCCGGCGCGATCCTGATCTCGATCGTCGCGATGACCGTCCTCGCGCTGGTCATCAACGCGGTCGCGACCGTGCCCTCCTGGGGTCTGACCACTCCCGAGTGGCCCGGCAACCCCGTCGCCACCCCCGACTTCGGGCTGATCGGCGAGGTCAGCCTGTTCGGCGGCTTCGGCAAGGTGGGCGTGCTGACCGGCGTCCTGTTCGTCTTCACCGTCCTGCTGTCGTGCTTCTTCGACGCGATGGGCACGATCATGGGCGTCAGCGACGAGGCCAAGCTGACCAACGCCCAGGGCGAGATGCCCGGCATCAACAAGGTCCTCTTCGTCGACGGCCTCGCGGTCGCCGCCGGCGGCGCCAGCTCGTCCTCCGCCACCACCGCGTTCGTGGAGTCCACGGCCGGCGTCGGCGAGGGCGCCCGCACCGGGTTCGCGAACCTCGTCACCGGCGCGCTGTTCGCCGTCGCGCTGTTCCTGACCCCCGTGGCCACGATGGTCCCGTCCCAGGCCGCCACCCCCGCACTGCTCGCGGTGGGCTTCCTGATCCTGTCCGGCTCGGTCAAGGAGATCGACTGGGCCGACCACACCATCGCCATCCCGGCCTTCATCACCATGGTGATGATGCCGTTCACCTACTCGATCACCAACGGCATCGGGATGGGCTTCATCGCCTTCGTCCTGCTGCGTCTGGTGGCCGGCCGCGGCCGGGAGGTGCCGGCGCCGATGTACGTCGTCGCCGCCGTCTTCGTCTTCTACTACCTGATGCCGGCCCTCGGCCTGACCTGAGCCCCGCCCCCTGAGTCCCGGTCTCCGGTCCCCGGTCCCCGGTCCCCGACTCCCGGTGGCCGGCCTCTGGTCCCCGGTCTCCGTCCCTGGTCCGTTGCCGTCGCGCGAGCGGCGGACGGGCCGGGGGCGGCCTCAGGTGGCCCCGTAGAACTTCCCCGTCTCGTCGACCGCGGTCTTGAAGCGCTCGTCGAAGTCGTCACGGATGAGCGTCTGGACGACATAGTCCTGGACGCTCATCCCCCGTTTGGCGGCATGCTGCCGGAGCCGTTCGAGCAGCTCCCCGTCTATCCGCAGGCTGAGCACACTGGTCCCCATGAGACGAGGGTCGCGGGCATGTAGCGCACCGCGGTCACTTTCCGCTGCCGACTCACCCGTTCGAGTGATGGCGGGGTTTCCGTGTCCAGCGTCACGGGAATCCCGCCGTGCCCCGGCTTGTTTAGCCAGAGTAATGAGTTACCCTAAAGAGATGCCTGACCTCTCCCATGGCGACGACGTAGCCGCCGTGAACTCCCTCCGCTCCGCCGTGATGCGGCTGTCCCGCCGGCTCAAGCACCAGCGGGTCGACGAGTCGCTGAGCCCGACCGAGATGTCGGTGCTCGGCACCCTCTCCCTCTGCGGCAGCGCCACGCCCGGCGAACTGGCCCGCAAGGAGCACGTGCAGCCCCCGTCGATGACGCGCATCGTGGCGCTGCTGGAGGCCAAGGGTCTGGTCCGGCTGGAGCCGCACCCCGAGGACCGCCGCCAGAAGGTCGTCACCAAGACCGAGCAGGCCGAGACCATGCTCGCGGAGAGCCGCGCCAAGCGGAACGCCTTCCTGGCGACCCTGGTCGACGGCCTCGACGAGGACGAGTGGGCGAAACTGCGCGCCGCCGCCCCCGTGCTGGAGAAGCTCGCACACCTGTAGACCGTCCCCGAGGAGGCGAACCTGTTGAGTACGGGACCCGGAGCAGACTCCGCACCCGCACCGGCCACCCACGACACCCCGTCCGTCCCCCCACCCGCCCGCAGGCCGACGATGTTCGCCTCCCTGCGGGTCAGGAACTACCGCCTGTTCTTCCTGGGCCAGGTCGTCTCGAACATCGGCACCTGGATGCAGCGCATCGCGCAGGACTGGCTGGTGCTCAGCCTCACCGGCTCCGCCACCGCCGTCGGCGTCACGACCGCCCTGCAGTTCCTGCCGATGCTGCTCTTCGGCCTCTACGGCGGCGTCCTCGTCGACCGCCTGCCCAAGCGCCGCACGCTGCTGTTCACCCAGTCCGCGATGGCCCTCACCGGCATCGCCCTCGCCGTCCTCAGCCTCTCCGGCCACGTCCAGGTCTGGCACGTCTACGTCGCCGCCTTCGCCGTCGGCCTCGCGACCGTGCTGGACAACCCGGCCCGGCAGGCGTTCGTCTCCGAGATGGTCGGCCCCGACCAGCTGCAGAACGCGGTCAGCCTCAACTCGGCGAACTTCCAGTCGGCCCGGCTGATCGGCCCCGCCGTGGCCGGCGTGATGATCACCGGCGTCGGAACCGGCTGGGCGTTCCTCTTCAACGGACTGTCCTTCGTGGCGCCCCTCGCCGGGCTGCTGCTGATGCGCTCGCGCGAGCTGCACGCCGTCGAGCGGGCCCCGCGCGGCAGGGGGCAGCTGCGGGAGGGCCTCCAGTACGTCGCCGGCCGCCCCGACCTGATCTGGACCATCGTCCTCGTCGGGTTCGTCAGCACCTTCGGGTTCAACTTCCCCGTCTACCTCTCGGCCTTCGCCGACGACGTCTTCCACGCGGGAGCCGGCTCCTACAGCCTCTTCAACACGCTGATGGCCGTGGGCTCGCTGGCGGGCGCCCTGCTCGCCGCCCGGCGCGGCACGGCCCGGATGCGGGTGCTGGTCGCGGGTGCGGTGGCCTTCGGCACGATGGAGATCGTCGCCTCCGCGGCCCCCTCGCTGTGGCTGTTCGCCCTGCTCATGGCCCCGATCGGGATGTTCGGCATGACGGTCAACGTCACCGCCAACAGCAGTGTCCAGTTGGGCACCGACCCGGCCATGCGGGGCCGGGTGATGGCCCTCTACATGATGGTGTTCATGGGCGGGGCCCCGATCGGCGCGCCGATCGCCGGCTGGGTCACCGACGCGTACGGCGTGCGGGCGGGCATGGCGGCGGGCGGCGCGGTCTCGGCCGCGGCAGCCGTCACCGTCGGCCTGGTCCTGGCCCGGATGGGCAACCTGCGGCTGGCGGTGGGCTGGCACCACGGCCACCCGCGCGTGCGGTTCGTGCCGCGCGAGGAACGGGAGCTGGCCACCGTGGCCTGACCGGCCACACCACCGGCCCGGAGGACGCCCCCACGGCACCCTCCGGGCCGGTGGCGTGTCCGGCGGCCCCCTTCGGCACAGGGCCCGTGCGGTCGCGCCCGGCTTCTCCGGCACAGGGCCCGTGCGGTCGCGCCCGGCTTCTCCGGCACAGGGCCCGTGCGGTCGCGCCCGGCTTCTCCGGCACAGGGCCCGTGCGGTCGCGCCCGGCTTCTCCGGCACAGGGCCCGTGCGGCCCTCCGGGCCCCACCCGTCCGCAGACCCGCGCACCGCATGACATCCGTCACCGGCATGGCATCCGTCACCGGTATGGCGTCGTCACCGGTATGGCGTCCGTCACCGCATGACCTCTGTCACCGCATGCCTCCTGCCACCGCATGACCTCCGCCACGGCGGGCGCGCGGTCGTCCCCGGCCGGGACAATCGGGGACATGAGACTCTTCGCGGCCGTGCTCCCCCCGGACGACATCGTCGACGAACTCGACGCGGCGGCAGCCGGGTTGCGCGCACTGCCGGGCGCGGACGCGCTGCGCTGGACGGATCGGTCCGGCTGGCACTTCACACTCGCCTTCTACGGCGAGGTCGACGACGCCCTCCTCCCGGAGCTGTCGGCGCGCCTGGAGCGGGCCGCGCACCGAGGCGCCCCCTTCCCGCTGGCGGTGCGCGGCGGCGGGCAGTTCGGACACGGGCGGGCGCTGTGGGCGGGGGCGGCCGGCGACGTCCCGGCGCTGCGGCTGCTGGCCGACCGGGCGGAGGCGGCGGGCCGCAGGGCGGGCGTGGAGATGGGCGGGCACCGCCGCTACAGGGCGCACCTGACGCTGGCCCGCAGCCGGGACGCCGTGGACGTGGGGCGTTGCGTCGAGGCGCTGGAGGCCTACGAGGGCCGCACCTGGACGGTGGGGGAGCTGGTGCTGGTGCGCAGCCGCCTGCCGGCGTCCGGGGTGCCGGGCGAGCAGCCCCGTTACGAGCCGGTCGGGCGCTGGGCGCTCGGCGGGGCCGGTTAGTCTCGATGCGTGGACCCGAAGACCCGCAACCGGATCATGGCCGGTGCCCTTGTGCTGATGTTCGTGGTGGTGGCGGTGACGGCGGCGGTCGGCAGATAGCACCGACCGCCCGACCGCCCCGTCACACCGCCCCCCGGCCACCCCCTGCTCTCAGGGCGCCCAGGGCCCGGCGTCACCAGGCGAAGGCCTCCGGGGACGGGCCCGGGCCGGGGAAGATCTCGTCCAGGCCGGAGAGCAGTTCCTCGCCCGGCTCCAGCTCGACCGCGCGCAGCGCCGAGTCGAGTTGCCCTGCCGTGCGCGGGCCGACGATGGGGCCGGTCACGCCGGGCCGGGCGAGCAGCCAGGCCAGGGCCGCTTCGCCGGGCTCGACCCCGTGCTTGTCGAGGAGGTCCTCGTAGGCCTGGATCCGCCCGCGGGTCGCGGGGTCGGCGAGGGCGGCGGCGGCCCGCCCGTCGGCGCGGCGGCCGCTCTCGGCCTGCTTCTTGAGCACGCCGCCCAGCAGCCCGCCGTGCAGCGGCGACCAGGGGATGACCCCGAGGCCGTACTCCTGCGCGGCCGGGACGACCTCCATCTCGGCGCGCCGCTCGGCCAGGTTGTACAGGCACTGCTCGCTGACGAGGCCGATGGTGCCGCCGCGGCGGGCGGCGGTCTCGTTGGCCTGGGCGATCTTGTAGCCGGGGAAGTTGGACGACCCGGCGTAGAGGATCTTGCCCTGCTGGACCAGCACGTCGACGGCCTGCCAGATCTCCTCGAAGGGAGTGGCGCGGTCGATGTGGTGGAACTGGTACACGTCGATGTGGTCGGTGCCGAGCCGCTTCAGGCTGGCGTCGACGGCCCGCCGGATGTTCAGCGCGGAGAGCCTGTCGTGGTTGGGCCAGGCGTCGCCGTCGGCGGCCATGTTGCCGTACACCTTGGTGGCGAGGACCACCTTGTCGCGCCGCCCGCCGCCCTTGGCGAACCAGCTGCCGATGATCTTCTCGGTACGGCCCTTGTTCTCGCCCTGGCCGTACACGTTCGCGGTGTCGAAGAAGTTGATGCCCGCACCGAGCGCCGCGTCCATGATCGCGTGGCTGTCGTTCTCGTCGGTCTGCGGGCCGAAGTTCATGGTGCCGAGGACGAGGCGGCTGACCTTGAGTCCGGTACGTCCGAGCTGCGTGTACTTCATGGAGCACAAGCCAACGACTTGGAGTGCGCTCGACGCAAGGGGGCGGGCGGGCGAGGCCGTGGCCCGGTCACGCGAAGGGATCCGCAGGCGGGCGGACGGGTCAGTCGCGGGGGAACTCGTCGGTCTTGAGGATGAGGCCGACGACGGTGCCGGTGAGGTCGACGTCGTCGCCGAAGTCGATCTTCGTCTCGGTGACGTACTCGCCGTTCTTGGGCTGGGTGTAGATGTGGCACCGGCGCTGGTGGGGATCGGCGATCAGGTAGACCGGTACCTCGGCGGTGGCGTAGGCGGTCATCTTGGGGCCGTAGTCGTTGGCGGCGGTGCCCTTGGAGATCACCTCGGCGACGAACTCGACGTCCTCGTGGCTCCAGCGGCCGTCGTCCGACTTGGCGGCGCTCTCGGTCATCACCGTCACGTCGGTGGCGAAGCCGTTCAGATGCCCCGGGTAGTCGATGCGCACGTCGGACTTCACGCGCTTGCGCGGATACCTGGTTCGCAGCTGCTCGTAAATGTCCGCGATGATCTGCCAGTGGGTGTCCCGCTGCGGCGACATGAAAACGGTCCCCTCGACGATCTCGACCTTGTATCCCTCGGGGACGGGCATCGTCTCGAGCCGCTCGAACATCTCGTCGAGCGTGATCGTGTTGTCGCTCTCGGCCATCGTGATCCTGTCTTCGAGGACGGTCATCTTGGCGCTCCTCCCCGGCCGCGCCCGCTCGAGCGCCGCCGCGCGGTACAACGATACGGACGGCGACGGGACGCGGGGCGTTGCGCATATGTTGGGGACACGTGCGGCGAGCGCCCCTCAGACCGCGTACTCCCCGCCCAGTTCCCACCCCTGGTACATCGCCTCCGCGAAGGCCGACGCCAGCTGGTGTTCGCCGCTCGCGTTGGGGTGGGTGCCGTCGTAGGTGTCGGTGTCGATGTCCCAGGTGGGCGGGACCGAGGCCAGCAGGATCGGGGAGGCCGCGTCGTCCAGGTCGGCGGCCGTCTTCGCGAGGAGTTCGTTGAAGCGGGCGACCTGGGCGGCGAAGGGCGCGTCGTTCGCGGCCCGGATGTTGTGGATGACCGGCAGCCACACCATGGCGATCCGGGGATTGGCCGCGCGGGCCTCGGCGACGAAGGCCCGCGCGTTCTCCGCCGTCTGCTCGGCGTTGGTGTAGAAGC
This sequence comes from Streptomyces sp. NBC_00704, assembly GCF_036226605.1. Classification (NCBI taxonomy): domain Bacteria; kingdom Bacillati; phylum Actinomycetota; class Actinomycetes; order Kitasatosporales; family Streptomycetaceae; genus Streptomyces; species Streptomyces sp. NBC_00704. The sequence goes on along the minus strand of NZ_CP109000.1, from coordinate 3,656,026 downwards.
CCAGGTCGATCAGGCCGAGCGAGACCAGCAGGACGTCCGCCCGCGTCTCGCGGACCGCCTCGCCGATCAGCGGGGTCATGTGCGCCCAGCCCTCGCCCCAGCCGGCCAGGTGGCCGCGCGGGAAGCCGGGTTCCGCGTAGGCGTACGACGTGGGGCTGTCCGTCGCCTTGTCGTGGAGCGCCTCGCGGGGACCGACGAACGTGAACGGTCCGCCGTACGCGGTGCACAGGTGCTGCCACAGCCGGTAGCGCCAGGTGTGCTCGCCCGAGCTGCCGATCGTCATCGAGTCGCCTACGGGCATGAACCTGAGCATCCGCTCATGATGAGGGATCCGGAGTCGATCACCGCGGCCGGGGGCGTGTGAGACCGGCCACGGCCCGGTGAACCGCCGGGCGGGATGGCAGGCTTGGGGGCATGCGCCGACCTTTCGCCGTCCGAGCCGGAGCCCTCGTGTCCGCGGGCCTGCTGCCCGGGGCCCTCCTTGCCGGAGCCCTCGCCGTGCTCGCGGGGCCCGCCGCGTCCCCCGCGTCCGCGGCCGACGGCGACAAGGGGTTCACCATCGACGACCCCCGCATCACCGAGTCCAGCGGTCTGGCCGCCTCGCGGCAGCACCCGGGCGTCTACTGGACCCACAACGACAGCGACGACGGCCCCTACCTCTACGCCGTCGACAGCGCCACGGGGAAGACCGTCGCCCGGCTCACCCTCACCGGGATCGGCACGCCCCGCGACGTCGAGGCGATCTCCATCGGCCCGGACAACCAGATCTGGGTCGGCGACATCGGCGACAACCTCGGCGGCGGCTGGAAGTACGTGTGGGTCTACCGGCTGCCCGAGCCGAAGAAGCTCGTCGACCGGACGGTGAAGGCGACGCAGTACGTCGTGAAGTACTCCGACGGCCCGCGCGACGCCGAGTCGCTGCTCGTGCACCCCAGGACCGGGCGCGTCTACATCATCGACAAGAAGGAGGACGGCGGGCACCTCTACGAGGGCCCGGCGAAGCTCTCCGCCTCCGGGGCCAACGTCTTCCGCCCGACCGCCGCCGTCGACCTGTGGGCCACCGACGCCGCCTTCTCCCCGGACGGCTCCCAGCTCGCCGTCCGCGGCTACTTCGGCGGCATCGCCTACGCCTGGAACGGCGGGAAGATCGAACGCCAGGGGCGGCTGGACGTGCCGCTGCAACGGCAGGGCGAGTCCGTCACCTACTCGTCCGACGGCCGCACGCTCCTGTACGGCAGCGAGGGCTCCCACAGCCCCGTGGTGGCCGAGGACGCGCCCGAGGGCGCCTCGTCCGGCGCCAAGTCCTCCTCCGGCGGCGGGAGTTCCAGCGCCTCCGGCAAGGACGGCGGATCCTCCGCGACGGGCGGGGTCAAGGCCGGGGCGCTCGCCCTCCTGGCGGTGTGCGCCGCCTTCTTCGGCGTCCGCCGGCTCCGGCGGCGCGGCTGAGTCACGCCGCCCGCGCGCGGCCCCCGTTCCGGGGCCGCCGCTGTCGTACTCCTTGACGTGGTCATGGTGTGTCAGTTACCTGGGTGGTGCGCGGTATATGGGAGCGCTCCCATATGTTCCGGGACCGCGCCTCCCGAGAGGAAGCAGCGAGATGTTCCGCAGCTTGCGAAGAGTGCTGTGCGGGGTCGCCGCCGCGCTCCTGATACCCCTGAGCGCCGGCGCGACGGCGGCCCACGCGGCCGGCTTCCACACGGCCGGAGCCACCGCGGCCGGGCCCGACGCGGCCGGCGCCGGTTACTGGCACACCAGCGGCCGGCAGATCCTCGACGCGGCCGGCCAGCCGGTCCGGATCGCCGGGATCAACTGGTTCGGCTTCGAGACCGGCAACCACGTCGTGCACGGCCTCTGGTCGCGCGACTACAAGAGCATGATCGACCAGATGAAGTCGCTGGGGTACAACACGCTCCGCATCCCGTACAGCGACGACGTCTTCAAGGCCGGGACCGTCCCCAACAGCATCGACTTCTCCGGCGGCAAGAACGCCGACCTCCAGGGGCTCGACTCGCTCGGGGTGCTGGACAAGCTCGTCGCGTACGCCGGCCAGGACGGACTGAAGGTCATCCTCGACCGGCACCGGCCGGACTCCGGCGGGCAGTCGGCGCTCTGGTACACGGCCGCCGTCCCCGAGTCGACCTGGATCGCCAACCTCAAGGCGCTCGCCGCCCGTTACGCCGGCCAGGACGCCGTCGTCGGCATCGACCTGCACAACGAGCCGCACGACCCGGCCTGCTGGGGCTGCGGGGACCAGGCGACGGACTGGCGGCTCGCCGCGCAGCGCGCGGGCAACGCGGTCCTGTCCGTCAACCCGAGCCTGCTGATCTTCGTCGAGGGCGTGCAGACCTTCAACGGCGTCTCCGGCTGGTGGGGCGGCAACCTGATGGGCGTCGGCCAGTACCCGGTGCAGCTGAACGTGGCGAACCGGGTCGTGTACTCGGCCCACGACTACGCGACCAGCGTCGCCCAGCAGAGCTGGTTCAGCGACCCGGCGTTCCCCGCCAACATGCCCGGCGTCTGGGACAAGTACTGGGGCTACATCTTCAAGCAGAACATCGCCCCGGTGTGGGTGGGCGAGTTCGGCACCACGCTCCAGTCCACCGTGGACCAGAAGTGGCTGGCGGCCCTGGTGAGCTACCTGCGGCCGACGTCGACGTACGGCGCGGACTCCTTCCACTGGACGTTCTGGTCCTGGAACCCCAACTCCGGTGACACCGGCGGGATCCTGAAGGACGACTGGCAGAGCGTCGACACCGTGAAGGACGGGTACCTGGCGAGCGTCAAGGCGCCGGGCTTCCCGGGCGGCGGCGGCGGTGGCGGTGGCGGCGGTGGTGGCGGCGGCGCGGCCGCCTGCACGGCGTCCTACACCGTCAGCAGCGACTGGGGCGGCGGCTTCAACGCCGAGGTGAAGGTGACCAACACCGGGACGGCCGCGATCGGTTCGTGGAAGGTGAGCTGGACCTGGAGCGGTTCCCAGCAGATCACCTCCATGTGGAACGCCTCGTACACCCGCAGCGGATCCACCGTGACCGCGGTGAACGCCGCCCACAACGGCACGGTCCCGGCGGGCGGTTCGACGACCTTCGGCTTCGGCGGCACGCCCGGCGGCGGGACGGCGCCCACGGTGAGCTGCACGGCGGCGTGAGAGGGCCGGGCGCCCGGCGGACCGCTCGCCGGGCGCCCGGTCGCAAGCCGGTCCCCACAAGTGGACCGTGACGCAAACGAGTTCAAAATTTTCGGGCGAACGGTTTCTCGATGCCGTACTTCTCCGGCAGGATCCCGCGAGGATCGCGAACCTTGCGGTCAGGCCGAATGCCCCCATGATCTGAGGGAACTTCATGAGAAGAAGCACAGCCGTGCTGTGCGGCGCGACCGTCGTACTGGCCGGAACGCTCACGGCCGTCCCGGCCGAGGCCACCACCGCGTCGCAGTCCGCGCCGGCCGCCCAGGCCTCGAAGGTCGCCTGGAAGACGTGCGCCACGGAGGACTCCCCGACGTTGCAGTGCGCGACGGTCAAGGTGCCGCTCGACTACGCCAGGCCGCAGGGCCGCAAGATAACCCTCGCCCTGTCCCGCGTCCCGCACACCGCGAGCAGGTACCAGGGCCCGCTGCTGGTCAACCCCGGCGGTCCCGGCGGCAGCGGTCTCTCCCTCGCGCCGTTCGTCGCGTCCTCCCTGCCGAAGGCGGTCGCGTCCCAGTACGACGTCATCGGCTTCGACCCGCGGGGCGTGGGCGAGAGCAAGCCCGCCCTGGACTGCAAGCCGGGCCACTTCGACCCGGTCCGCCCGGACTCGGTGCCGCGCACCGCCGCGATCGAGAAGGCCAACCTCGCCCGCGCGAAGGCCTTCGCGAAGGCCTGCGGGACCAAGTACGCGGACGTCCTGCCGTACATCAACACGGTCAACGCCGTGAAGGACATGGACGCGATCCGCACGGCGCTCGGCGCCCAGAAGATCAACTACTTCGGCTACTCGTACGGCACCTACCTGGGCCAGGTGTACGCCAAGCTCTTCCCGAACCGGGTGCGCCGACTGGTGCTCGACTCGATCGTCGACCCCGGCGGGGTCTGGTACGACGCCAACATCTCGCAGGACTACGCCTTCGACGCCCGGCAGAAGGCGCTGATGGCGTGGATCGCCAAGTACGACGCCACGTACAAGCTCGGCAAGGACCCCGCCCGCATCGAGGCCAAGTGGTACGCGATGCGCGCCGCGCTCGCCAAGCACCCGGCCGGCGGCAAGGTGGGCGCCTCCGAGCTGGAGGACACCTTCATCCCCGGCGGCTACTACAACGGCTACTGGCCCTCCCTCGCGGAGGCGTTCGCCGCGTACGTGAACCACAAGGACACCGCTCCGCTCGTCAAGGCGTACGAGGGCATGGCGGCCGTCGACGCCTCCGGCGACAACGGCTACAGCGTCTACACCGCCGTGCAGTGCCGTGACGTGTCCTGGCCGCGCGACTGGAACCAGTGGCGCAAGGACAACTGGGCCGTCTACAAGAAGGCCCCGCTCATGGCGTGGAACAACGCCTGGTACAACGCGCCCTGCGCGTTCTGGCCCACCAAGGCGATGAAGCCGGTGAACGTCGCCAACAGCAAGCTCCCGCCGGTGCTGCTGTTCCAGGCGACCGACGACGCGGCCACGCCCTACCAGGGCGGCGTCGCCGTCCACCGCCTGCTCAAGCACTCCAGCCTCGTGGTCGAGAACGGCGGCGGCAACCACGGCATCACGCTCGGCGGCAACGCCTGCCTGGACGCGTACCTGGTGAAGTACCTGACCGACGGCACCGTGCCGCGCGGCCGCGGCGTGGCCGACGCGGTCTGCAAGAAGACCGCCGACCCCGTCCCGGACGCGGCCGCCGCGCCGTCCGCCCTGGCCGCCGGCCGGACGGCCGCCACGGCGCCGGGCGACGCCCTGCACCGCCTGCTCGGCGCCCGCGGCTGACGTCGCGGCTCCGGACGGACATACGAAGGGCGCCCGGTGGGAACCGGGCGCCCTTCGCCGTCGTGCCGGGGACCGCGGGGGCCGCTACAGGTTCTCGATCACGTAGTCGACGCACTTCGTGAGCGCCTCGACGTCCGCCGGGTCGATCGCCGGGAACATGGCGACGCGCAGCTGGTTGCGGCCGAGCTTGCGGTAGGGCTCGGTGTCGACGATGCCGTTGGCGCGCAGCACCTTGGCGACGGCGGCCGCGTCCACGTCGTCGGTGAAGTCGATCGTGCCGATGACCTGGGAGCGCTTGGCCGGGTCGGCGACGAACGGGTTGGCGTACTTGACGTCCTCGGCCCAGCCGTACAGCGTGCGCGCGGAGGTGGCGGTGCGGCGCACCGACCAGTCGAGGCCGCCCTGGCCGTTGATCCACTCCAGCTGCTGGTTCAGCAGGAACAGGGTGGCGAGGGCCGGGGTGTTGTACGTCTGGTTCTTGCGGGAGTTGTCGATCGCCGTCGGCAGGCTGAAGAACTCCGGGACGTGTCGGCCGGACGCGTGGATCCGCTCGGCGCGCTCGATCGCGGCCGGGGAGAACACGCCGATCCACAGTCCGCCGTCGGAGGCGAAGGACTTCTGCGGGGCGAAGTAGTAGACGTCCGTCTCGGCGATGTCGACCGGGAGGCCGCCGGCGCCGGAGGTCGCGTCGACCAGGACCAGCGCGCCGTCGTCGGCGCCCTGGACCCGCTTGAGCGGGGCGGCGACGCCGGTGGAGGTCTCGTTGTGGGTGAACGCGTAGACGTCGACGCCCGCCTCGGCCGCCGGCTCGGGGTGCGTGCCGGGGTCGGAGGAGATCACCGTCGGCTCGCCCAGCCAGGGGGCGAGCTTGGCCGCCTTGGCGAACTTGGAGCTGAACTCGCCGAATGTGAGGTGCTGCGACCTGTTGTCGATGAGGCCGTGCGTCGCGACGTCCCAGAACGCGGTGGAGCCGCCGTTGCCGAGGACGACCTCGTAGCCCTCGGGGAGGGAGAACAGCTCGGAGACGCCCTCGCGCACCTTGCCGACCAGGTTCTTGACCGGGGCCTGGCGGTGGGAGGTGCCGAGCAGGGACGTGCCGGTGGCGGCCAGGGCGTCCAGCGCCTCCACCCGCACCTTGGAGGGGCCCGCGCCGAATCGACCGTCGGCGGGCTTGATGTCAGCAGGAATCCGGATCTCAGCCACGGAAGCGAGGTTAGCCGGTGCGGGAAACACGGGTGAAACCTCGTCCGTCGGGTGAGACGGCCCGTGTCGCCCACGGCCGGCGCCGCGAACGGCCGGGAGACGGGCGGCGGGGCGGCTGCGGGGCGGTGGCGGGACGGTGGCGGGGAAGGTCCGCCGGGGCGGTGGCGGGGCGGTGGCGGGACGGTGGCGGGGAAGGTCCGCCGGGGCGGTGGCGGGGAAGGTCCGCCGGGGCGGCTGCGGGGCGGTGGCGGGGCGGTGGGGCGGGGAAGGTTCGCCGGGGCGGCTGCGGGGCGGTGGCGGGGCGGTGGCGGGGAACGTCCGCCGGGACGGCTGCGGGGCGGTGGTGGGACGGTGGCGGGGAAGGTCCGCCGGGCGGCTGCGGGACGGCTGCGGGGCGGTGGCGGGGCGCTGGCGGGGAACGTCCGCCGGGACGGCGGCGGACGGCGGCGGACGGCTGCGGGGCGGCGCGGGAACGCCCGCCGGGGGCGGCCGGGGCGGGTCCCGGCGGGCTGTGGGTGTGCGCGCATCCTGGTTTGCTGGAGCCATGACCGATCTCGAGGCCGCTCTGCGCAAGGCCGTCCGGGGCGAGGTCGCCTTCGACGTGACCTCCCGCGCGCTCACCACCATGGACGCGTCCAACTACCGGCGGGTCCCGCTCGGGGTCGTCGCGCCCCGGGACGAGGACGACGTGGCGGCCGTCCTGGAGGTGTGCCGCGAGCGCGGGACGCCGGTCGTCGCGCGCGGCGGCGGGACGTCGCTCGCGGGCCAGGCCACGGGGACCGGCGTGGTGCTGGACTTCACCCGGCACATGAACCGGCTGGTCTCGCTCGACCCGCGGGAGCGCACGGCGGTCGTGCAGCCGGGGCTGGTGCTGGACCGGCTCCAGGAGGCGGCCGCGCCGCACGGGCTGCGCTTCGGGCCCGACCCGTCCACGCACGGCCGGTGCACGCTCGGCGGGATGATCGGCAACAACTCCTGCGGCTCCCACTCGGTGGCCTGGGGCACGACCGCCGACAGCGTGCGCGAGCTGAGCGTCGTCACCGCGCGCGGGCGGCGGCTGCGGGCCGGACGGGGCTGGGCGGGCGCGCCGGACGGGCTGCGCGCCCTCGTGGAGGGCGAACTCGCCCTGCTGCGGACCGGTTTCCCGGAGCTGCCCCGCCGGATCTCGGGCTACGCGCTGGACGCGCTGCTGCCGGAGAACGGCGTGGACGTGGCCCGCTCCCTGTGCGGCAGCGAAGGCACCCTGGGCGTGCTGACGGAGGCCGTCGTGCGGCTCGTCGAGGCGCCACGCGCGCGTGCGCTCGCGGTGCTCGGCTACGCGGACGAGAGCGCCGCCGCCGACGCGGCGGCCGCACTGCTGCCGCTCGGGCCGCTCACCGTGGAGGGCATGGCCGCCGACCTGGTGCCGCCGGGCACGGGCGGGCTGCCGCGCGGCGGGGCCTGGCTGTTCGTCGAGGCGGGCGGCGCGTCGCCGCGGGAGGCACACGCGCGTGCGCGGACGATCGTGCGCGCGGCGGACGTCGTCGACGCCCGGGTGGTGACGGACGCGGCGCAGCAACGGGAGCTGTGGCGGATCCGGGAGGACGCGAGCGGCACGGCGACCCGGATCCCCGGGGACCCGTCCCTGCCGCCGGGCGCCGGAGGGCCCGCGGAGGCCTGGCCCGGCTGGGAGGACTGCGCGGTGCCCCCGGCCCGGCTGGGCGCGTACCTGCGCGAGTTCCGCGCGCTGCTGGCACGGCACGGGCTGCGCGGCGCGCCCTACGGGCACTTCGGGGACGGCTGCATCCACGTCCGCGTCGACTTCGACCTGCTGACGCCGGAGGGCGTCGGCCGCTTCCGCCGCTTCTCGCGGGAGGTGGCGGAGCTGGTCGTCGCGCACGGCGGTTCGCTGTCCGGCGAGCACGGCGACGGCCGGGCCAGGGCCGAGCTGCTGCCCCTGATGTACGGGCCGGACCTGGTCGCGCTGTTCGAACGCGTGAAGGACGTCTGGGACCCGGACGGCCTGCTCAACCCGGGGATGCTGGTGCGCCCCGAGCCCCTCGACTCCGGCCTGCGCTTCTCGGTCCTGCCGCGCGAACCGGTGGACGTGGCCTTCGGCTACCCGTCCGACGGCGGTGACTTCTCGGCGGCGGTGCGGCGGTGCGTGGGGGTCGCCAAGTGCCGTACGACGGCGCCGGCGTCCGGGGCGGGGGTGATGTGCCCGTCGTTCCGCGTGACGGGCCGGGAGGAGCACTCCACGCGCGGGCGGGCCCGGCTGCTGCACGAGATGCTGGCCGGGGAGCTGGTGACCGACGGCTGGCGCTCCACGGAGGTCCGTGACGCGCTGGACCTGTGCCTGTCCTGCAAGGGCTGCCGCTCCGACTGCCCGGTCGAGGTCGACATGGCCACCTACAAGGCGGAGTTCCTGCACCACCACTACCGGGGGCGCCGCCGTCCCGCCGCGCACTACAGCATGGGCCGGCTGCCGGTGTGGCTGCGCTGGGCGAGCCGGCTGCGGGCGGCCGCCCTCGTCAACGCGCTCGCCTCGGTCCGTCCCCTGGCGGCCGTCGCCAAGCGGCTGGGCGGGATCGCGGGCGAGCGGGACCTCCCACGGCTGGCCCGGCGGACGTTCACCGCCTGGTGGCGCACCCGGCCCCCCACGGCCCGCCCCGCCCACGGCGCCACGCCCTCGGGGGAGGGGCGGGACGGCGCGGGCGGTGAGCTGGTGGTGCTGTGGCCGGACACGTTCACCGAGCACCTCTCGCCGTCCGTGGGCCGGGCGGCCGTCCGGGTGCTGGAGGCGGCGGGACTGCGGGTGACGCTGCCGCCGGCCCTGCGGATGCGGGGCCGGCCGGTGGGCGACGGGCGCTCGCGGAGCGCGGCGGCGCTGCTCACGGCCCGCCGCGGCCGGGTCTGCTGCGGGCTGACGTACGTCTCCACCGGCCAGCTCGACCACGCGCGCGCGGTGCTGCGCCGCACGCTCGACCTGATCGAGCCGGTGCTGGAGACGGCGGCCCCGGTCGTCGTCCTGGAGCCGAGCTGCGCGGCGGCCCTGCGCACCGACCTGCCGGAGCTGCTGCACGACGACCCGCGCGCGGCCCGGCTCGCCGCCCGTGTCCTCACGTTCGCGGAGGTCCTGGAGCGGCACGCGCCCGACTGGATCCCGCCCCGGCTGGACCGGCCCGTGGTCGGCCAGACCCACTGCCACCAGCACGCGGTCCTGGGCGACGCCGCCGAGCGGCGGCTGCGCGAGGCCGCCGGGCTCACCGGCGACCTCAGCGGCGGGTGCTGCGGTCTGGCCGGCGACTTCGGCTTCGCGAGAGGGCACTACGAGGTGTCGGCGGCGTGCGCGGAGGAACAGCTCCTCCCGGCCGTGCGGGACGCCCCGGAGGGGGCGGCGGTCCTGGCCGACGGATTCTCCTGCCGGACCCAGCTGGAGCAGCTCGCCGGAGTGCGGGGACGCCATCTCGCGGAGATCCTGGCGGCGGCGCTGGACGACGGGCGCGCCTCCACGCACACGTAGCCGCCCCCGCCCTCCCCGCGCGGAAACGTCACGGCACGTAGCGGGGCGTCACGGGGCGTCGCGGGACGTCACACGACGTCTCGGGATCTCTCGTGGACAGGGGACGTCTCGTAGCCTGAGACAGAGGCAAAAGGGGTTCACACCCCTGACCGAGTCCATTACCGTGGACTCGGCAGTACATCATGCTGAACGAACCGAGTCGAACACCTGGACCGCCCGTGACCACCCCCGACGCAGCAGCGGCCACCGCCCCCGTCGTCCCCCCGCAGCCCCGGCCCGACGCGGGGACGGGCGGCGGCCCGGCCCACGGCGGCCGGTTCGGCTCTCTCGGCCCTGTCGGGCTGGTGCTCGCCGGTGGGGTCTCGGTGCAGTTCGGCGGCGCGCTGGCGGTGACCCTGATGCCGAGGGCGGGCGCACTGGGAGTCGTCGCGCTGCGGCTGCTGGTGGCCGCGGTCGTGCTCCTGGTCGTCTGCCGGCCCCGGCTGCGCGGCCACTCCCGCGCCGACTGGGGCACGGTCGTCGCCTTCGGCGTCGCCATGTCCGCGATGAACGGCCTGTTCTACCAGGCGCTCGACCGCATCCCGCTGGGCGTGGCGGTCACCCTGGAGGTGCTCGGCCCGCTCACCCTGTCGGTCGTGGCCTCGCGCCGTGCGCTGAACCTGGTCTGGGCCGCGCTGGCGCTCGCGGGCGTCGTCCTCCTCAGCGGCGCGGGCGGCGCCGGCGGGGGCCTGGGCGCCCTCGACCCGGCGGGCGTCGCGTTCGCGCTGGGCGCCGGCGTGATGTGGGCCGCGTACATCGTGTTCAGCGCCCGCACCGGCCGCCGCTTCCCGCAGGCCGACGGGCTGGCCCTGGCGATGGCGGTCGGCGCGCTGCTCTTCCTGCCCCTGGGCCTCGCGGAGTCGGGCGCGAAACTGGCCGACCCCGTGACGCTCGGCCTGGGCGCGGGGGTGGCCGTGCTCTCCTCGGTGCTGCCCTACACCCTCGAACTCCTCGCCCTGCGCCGCCTGCCGGCCTCCACGTTCGCGGTCATGATGAGCCTGGAACCGGCCCTCGCCGCCACCGCGGGCTTCCTGGTCCTCGACCAGGCCCTGAGCGCCGTCCAGGCCGCCGCCGTCGCCCTGGTCGTCGCGGCCAGCATGGGCGCGGTCCGCACCCGGACCGGCAGACCGAAGACGGCCACGCCGGAGGCGTGAGGGGCTTCCGGGGGCGCGACGGAGGCCCGCGTGTGCGGGCGGGTGCAAGGAGGCACGCGGGCGCCGGGAGTCGCATGACCCCGCCTCCCCGTCCCACAAATCAATGCAAGCATGCTTGCTTGTTTCTCGGGGCGCTGCCATGCTCCACCCCATGGCCGACCCGACCCCCGTGCTCGACGACCTCCGTGCGGAAAGCGACGAACTCGACCGGCTCGTGGCCGAGTTGGAAGCCGAGCAGTGGAGACTCCCCACGCCCGCCCCCGGCTGGACCGTCGCCCACCAGATCGCGCACCTCGCCTGGACGGACCACTCCTCCGTGCTGGCCGTGACCGACCAGGACGCCTTCGCCCGCGAGGTCGAGAAGGCGCTGTCCGCGCCCGGGGACTTCGTCGACAACGGCGCCGAGGAGGGCGCGGCGAAGCCGCCCGCGCGGCTGCTCGCCGACTGGCGGGCCGGACGGCGGGCCCTGGACGAGGCCCTGCGGGCGGCCCCCGCCGGAGCGCGTTTCCCCTGGTACGGCCCGCCGATGGCCGCCGCCTCGATGGCCACCGCCCGCCTCATGGAGACCTGGGCGCACGGCCTGGACGTCGCGGACGCGCTGGGCGTGGTCGTCGCGCCCACGGACCGGCTCCGGCACATCGTCCGCCTCGGCGTGCGCACCCGCGACTTCGCCTTCGGCGTGCACGGCCTGCCCAAGCCGTTCGAGGAGTTCCGCGTCGAACTGCGCGCCCCCTCAGGCGAGTCGTGGACCTACGGCCCCGAGGACGCCACCGACCGCGTCACCGGCCCCGCCCTCGACTTCTGCCTCCTGGTGACCCAGCGCGCCCACCGCGCCGACCTCGCCCTGCGGGCCGAGGGCCCCGACGCCGACCGCTGGCTGGACGTCGCCCAGGCCTTCGCCGGTCCGCCCGGCGGTGGCCGCCCCCCGAAGGGCACGGAAGGGCCCGCGAAGCACACGGAAGGGTCCGCGAAGGGCGCGGAAGGGTCCGCGGAGCCGCGGGGGCCGAGGGGGGCGCGGTCGTGAGCGTGCTGCGCGTCGGCAACGCCTCCGGCTTCTACGGCGACCGCTTCGACGCCCTGCGCGAGATGCTCACCGGCGGCGAACTCGACGTCCTCACCGGCGACTACCTCGCCGAGCTGACGATGCTCATCCTCGGGCGCGACCGGCTGAAGGACCCCGCCGCCGGGTACGCCCGCACGTTTCTGCGCCAGCTGGAGGAGTGCCTCGGCCTCGCCCACGAGCGGGGCGTGCGCATCGTCGCCAACGCGGGCGGGCTCAACCCCGCCGGGCTCGCCGACGCCGTGCGGCGGCTGGCGGACCGGCTCGGCGTCCCCGTGCGCGTCGCGCACGTCGAGGGCGACGACCTGGGCGCCCGCTACCCCGGCAGCCTCACCGCCCACGCCTACCTGGGCGGGTTCGGCATCGCCGCCTGTCTGCGGGAGGGCGCGGACGTGGTGGTCGCCGGGCGGGTCACCGACGCGGCCCTCGTGACCGGACCCGCCGCCGCCCACTTCGGCTGGGACGCCACGCAGTACGACCGGCTCGCGGGCGCCGTCGTCGCCGGACACGTCCTGGAGTGCGGGACGCAGGCCACCGGCGGCAACTACGCCTTCTTCGCCGCCGACGCCGCCGCCGACGGCCACGCCCACACAGGGGCCCGAGGAGGTGGCGGCGGCGGAGGCGGCCGCGACCTGCGGCGGCCGGGGTTCCCGCTCGCCGAGATCCACGAGGACGGCAGCTGCGTCATCACCAAGCACCCCGGCACGGGCGGCTTCGTGGACGTCGGCACCGTGACCGCGCAGCTGCTGTACGAGACCGCGGGCGCCCGCTACGCCGGGCCCGACGTCACCGCCCGCCTGGACACCGTGCGGCTCGCGCAGGACGGCCCCGACCGGGTGCGCGTCGACGGCGTGCGCGGCGAGGCCCCGCCCCCCACCCTCAAGGTCGGCCGCACCCGCCTCGGCGGCTTCCGCAACGAGGTCGTCTTCGTCCTCACCGGGCTCGACATCGAGGCCAAGGCGGCTTTGGTGCGCGAGCAGATGGCGGACGCGTTCGCCACGTCCCGCCCGTCGCAGATCCGTTGGGAGCTGGTGCGCACCGACCGGCCGGACGCCGACACACAGGAGACGGCGAGCGCGCTGCTGCGGCTCGTCGTCCGGGACCCCGACCAGGCGCTCGTGGGACGGGCGCTGAGCGGGGCGGCGATCGAGCTGGCCCTCGCCAGCTATCCCGGCTTCCATGTGCTCGCCCCGCCCGGGAAGGGCTCCCCTTACGGGGTGTTCGAGGCCGCGTACGTCCCGCAGGAGGACGTCGGGCACGTCGCCGTCCTCGACGACGGCCGGCGCGTCCCGGTCCCGCCCCCGCCGTCCGCCGCCGCGCGCGTCCTCGAACCGGTCGCGGAGGCGGACCCGCCGGAGCCGCTGCCGCCGGGGCCGGTGCGGCGCGCGCCCCTCGGTCTGGTCGCCGGCGCCCGCAGCGGCGACAAGGGCCCGGACGCCAACGTGGGCGTGTGGGTCCGCACCGACGAGGCCTGGCGCTGGCTGGTCCACGAACTGACGGCCGAGCGGTTCCGGGAGCTGGTGCCCGAGAGCCGCGACCTGGCCGTCACCCGGCACTCCCTGCCCCGCCTGCGCGCCCTGAACTTCGTCGTCGAGGGACTCCTCGGCGCGGGCGTGGCCTCGCAGCACCGCTTCGACCCGCAGGCCAAGGCGCTCGGCGAATGGCTGCGCTCCCGCCGCCTGGACATCCCGGAGGCTCTGCTTTGACGGTCATCACGTCGGCCCTGGACATCCACGGCCCCGACTACCGCGCGAACCGCGAGGCCATGCTGGCCAGGCTGGCCGACCTCGACGCCGAGCACGCGAAGGCGCTCGCGGGGGGCGGGGAGAAGTACGTCGCCCGGCACCGCGCCCGCGGCAAGCTCCTCGCCCGTGAGCGCGTCGAACTGCTCCTCGACCCCGACACGCCGTTCCTGGAGCTGTCGCCGCTGGCCGCCTGGGGCAGCGAGTACACCGTGGGCGCGTCCCTCGTCACCGGCATCGGCGTCGTCGAGGGCGTCGAGTGCCTGATCACCGCCAACGACCCGACCGTGCGGGGCGGCGCCAGCAACCCCTGGTCGCTGAAGAAGGCCCTGCGGGCCGACGACATCGCGCTCGCCAACCGGCTGCCCTGCGTCAGCCTGGTGGAGTCCGGCGGGGCCGACCTGCCCTCGCAGAAGGAGATCTTCATCCCGGGCGGGGCCGTCTTCCGCGACCTGACCCGGCTCTCCGCCGCGGGGATCCCGACCGTCGCCGTCGTCTTCGGCAACTCCACCGCCGGGGGCGCCTACATCCCCGGCATGTCCGACCACGTGATCATGGTCAAGGAGCGGGCGAAGGTGTTCCTCGGCGGCCCGCCGCTCGTGAAGATGGCCACCGGCGAGGAGAGCGACGACGAGTCGCTGGGCGGCGCGGAGATGCACGCGCGCGTGTCCGGCCTCGCCGACCACTTCGCCGTCGACGAGCACGACGCGCTGCGCCAGGCCCGGCGCGTGGTGGCCCGCCTCAACCACCGCAAGGCGTACCGGGACCCCGGCCCGGCCGTCCCTCCCGAGTACGACGAGGAAGAGCTCCTGGGCATCGTCCCCGGAGACCTGCGCACCCCCTTCGACCCGCGCGAGGTGATCGCCCGGATCGTCGACGGCTCCGACTTCGACGAGTTCAAGCCCCTGTACGGGACGAGCCTGGTCACCGGCTGGGCCGCGCTGCACGGCTATCCGGTCGGCATCCTGGCCAACGCGCGGGGCGTGCTGTTCAGCCAGGAGTCGCAGAAGGCCGCCCAGTTCGTCCAGCTCGCCAACCAGCGCGACATCCCGCTGCTCTTCCTGCACAACACCACCGGCTACATGGTCGGCAAGGAGTACGAGCAGGGCGGCATCATCAAGCACGGCGCGATGATGATCAACGCGGTCGCCAACTCGAAGGTCCCGCACCTGTCCCTGCTCATGGGCGCGTCGTACGGGGCCGGCCACTACGGCATGTGCGGGCGCGCCTACGACCCCCGGTTCCTGTTCGCGTGGCCGAGCGCCAAGTCGGCCGTGATGGGCCCGCAGCAGCTCGCCGGGGTCCTGTCCATCGTCGCCCGGCAGTCGGCGACCGCGAAGGGCCGCCCCTACGACGAGGACGCCGACGCGGCCCTGCGCGCCATGGTGGAGCAGCAGATCGAGTCCGAGTCGCTGTCCATGTTCCTCTCGGGCCGGCTCTACGACGACGGCGTCATCGACCCCCGCGACACCCGCACCGTGCTCGGCCTGTGCCTGTCGGCCGTCCACACGGCTCCGTACGAGGGCGCCCGCGGCGGCTTCGGCGTCTTCCGGATGTGAGGCCCGTGATTACTTCCGTTCTGGTGGCCAACCGCGGCGAGATCGCCTGCCGCGTCTTCCGCACCTGCCGCGAGGCGGGCATCCGCACCGTCGCCGTCCACTCGGACGCCGACGCCGGCGCCCTCCACACGCGGGTGGCCGACACCGCCGTGCGGCTGCCCGGCGCCTCGCCCGCCGACACCTACCTGCGCGCCGACCTCGTGGTGAAGGCGGCCGTCGCGGCGGGCGCGGACGCCGTGCACCCCGGCTACGGCTTCCTCTCCGAGAACGCCGGCTTCGCGCGGGCCGTCCTGGCTGCGGGCCTGGTCTGGATCGGGCCGCCGCCCGAGGCGATCGAGGCGATGGCGTCCAAGACCCGCGCCAAGCGGCTCATGGGCCTCGCGCCCCTGTCCCCGGACGAGGTGACCGGGGCCGACCTGCCGGTGCTGGTGAAGGCGGCCGCGGGCGGCGGCGGGCGCGGGATGCGCGTCGTGCGTCGGCTGGAGGAGCTGGGGGCCGCGCTGGAGGCCGCCCGCGCCGAGGCCGAGAGCGCCTTCGGCGACGGCGAGGTGTTCGTCGAGCCGTACGTCGAGAACGGCCGCCACGTCGAGGTGCAGATCCTCGCCGACACGCACGGCACGGTGTGGGCGCTGGGCACCCGCGACTGCTCCCTCCAGCGGCGCCACCAGAAGGTCGTCGAGGAGGCGCCCGCCCCCGGACTGCCCGACGGGGTCGCCGAGCGGCTGCGCACGCTGGCCGTGCGCGCCGCCCGCGCCGTGGACTACGTGGGCGCGGGCACCGTCGAGTTCCTCGTCGCCGACGGCCGGGCGCACTTCCTGGAGATGAACACCCGCCTCCAGGTCGAACACCCCGTCACCGAGGCGGTCTTCGGCCTCGACCTGGTGGCCGAGCAGCTCAGGATCGCCGAGGGCGCGGCCCTGCCCGCCGAGCCGCCGCCCGCGCGCGGGCACGCGGTCGAGGCCCGCCTCTACGCCGAGGACCCGGCGGCCGACTGGACGCCGCAGACCGGCGTCCTGCACCGCCTGGCGGTCTCCGACGGCGTGCGCCTGGACACCGGGTACGCGGACGGCGACGAGATCGGCGTCCACTACGACCCGATGCTCGCCAAGGCGGTGGCCCACGCCCCCACGCGCGCGGAGGCGGTCCGCCGGCTGGCGGGCGCACTGGAACGGGCGGCGATCCACGGTCCGGTCACCAACCGCGACCTCCTGGTCCGCTCCCTGCGCCACGAGGAGTTCGCCTCGGCCCGCATGGACACCGGCTTCTACGACCGCCACCTCGCCGAACTGACCGAGCCCGCCCCCGACCCGTACGCCCCGCTCGCGGCCGCCCTGGCCGAGGCGGCGGAGACCGCCGCGCGCCGGGGCGTCGGCGGCTGGCGCAACCTGCCGTCCGGGCCGCAGACCAAGCGGTACGCGGTCGCGGGCGAGGAGCGCGAGGTCCGCTACCGCCACACCCGCACGGGCCTCGCCGCCGAGGGCGTCCAGGTGGTGTCGGCCGACGCCGCACTGGTCGTCCTGGAGATCGACGGGGTACGGCGCCGCTTCGAGGTCGCCCGCTACGGCGACCGCGTCCACGTCGGCGCCGACGCCCTGACCGTGCTGCCCCGCTTCCCCGACCCGCAGGCCCAGCACGCGCCGGGCTCCCTGCTGGCCCCGATGCCGGGCACGGTCGTCAAGCTCGCGGACGGTCTCGTCACCGGATCGGGTGTGCGGGCCGGTGAACCGCTGCTGTGGCTCGAAGCGATGAAGATGCAGCACGTCATCGCGGCTCCGGCGCAGGGCACGGTGACGGCGCTGCACGTGAGGCAAGGGCAGCAGGTGGAGGTCGGCACGCTCCTGGCAGTGGTGGAGAGCGGCTGACGACGACAGCGGGACCGCACGACGCGCGGATCCGCCGCGTGAGCGCGACCAGCCACGACGAGTCGGCAGACGAAGGAGCCACCGTGACCACTCTCATCGATTCCGACGAGCACAAGGCACTGCGAGCGGCGGTGTCGGCGTTCGCGAGGAGCCGCGCCCAGGACGGCGATCACGGCGCCCTGTGGCGGGAGGCCGCCAAGCTCGGCTACATCGGCGTCAACCTCCCGCAGGAGTACGGCGGCGGGGGCGGCGGCATCGCCGAACTCTCCCTGATCTGCGAGGAACTGGGCGCGGCGGGGAACCCGCTGCTGATGATGATCGTGTCCCCGGCGATCTGCGGCACGGTCATCGCCCGCTTCGGCACCGAGGCCCAGAAGCGGGAGTGGCTGCCCGCGATGGCCGACGGCAGCCGTCTCATGGCGTTCGGCATCACCGAGCCCGACGCGGGCTCCAACAGCCACCGCATCACCACCACCGCCCGCCGTGACGGCGCGAGCGGCGACTGGCTGCTCACCGGCCGCAAGGTGTTCGTGTCCGGCGTCGACATCGCCGACGCCACCCTGATCGTCGGCCGCACCGAGGACGCCCGCACGGGCCGCCTCAAGCCCTGCCTGTTCATCGTCGGGCGCGACACCCCCGGCTTCACCCGTCGCGCCATCGACATGGAACTCGACAGCGTGGAGCGGCAGTTCGAGCTGGTCCTGGACGACGTCCGGCTCCCCGCCGACGCGCTCGTGGGCGGGGGCGGCGGAGAGGACGCGGGCCTGCTGCAACTGTTCGTCGGCCTCAACCCCGAGCGCGTCATGACGGCCGCCTTCGCGATCGGCATGGGGCGCCACGCCCTCGCCCGAGCCGTCGCCTACGCGCGCGAACGCACCGTCTGGGACGCCCCGATCGGCGCCCACCAGGCGATCGCCCACCCCCTCGCGCAGGCCCACATCGAACTCGAACTGGCCCGGCTGATGATGCAGAAGGCGGCGCACCTCTACGACGCGGGCGACGACGTCGGCGCGGGCGAGGCCGCCAACATGGCCAAGTACGCGGCCGGGGAGGCCTGTGTGCGGGCGGTCGACCAGGCCGTGCACACCCTCGGCGGCAACGGCCTCACCCGCGAGTTCGGGCTCGCCCGGCTGATAACGGCCTCCCGCGTGGCCCGTATCGCCCCGGTGAGCCGCGAGATGATCCTCAACTACGTCTCCCACCAGACCCTGGGCCTGCCCAAGTCGTACTAGGACCGTACGAGGACCGGTCGTCGCGGCACGGCGCGGACGCGGGGCCCGGCACGCGCCGGCCCCGCTTTCACCGGCATCGACAAGTGCCGCCCGTGCCCTGCACGCTGATCCGAACGACAGGCCCTCGGCCGCACACCGCCGTGCCAGGAGGAACCGTGTTCCGCAGTCCGTACGCAGACGTTCCGCCCGTCGACCTGCCCATCCACGACGCCGTGCTGGGCCGTGCCGCCGAGTTCGGCGAACTCCCCGCGCTCGTCGACGGCACGGACGGCACCGTCCTCACCTACGACCAGGTCGACCGCTTCCACCGCAGGGTCGCCGCCGCCCTCGCCGAGGCCGGGGTCCGCAAGGGCGACGTGCTGGCCCTGCACAGCCCCAACACCGTCGCCTTCCCCCTCGCCTTCTACGCGGCCACGCGCGCGGGCGCCACGGTCACCACCGTGCACCCGCTCGCCACCGCCGAGGAGTTCGCCAGGCAGCTCGGCGACAGCGCCGCCCGCTGGATCGTCACCGTCTCCCCGCTCCTGGACGCCGCCCGCCGGGCCGCCGCCCTCGCGGGCGGCGTCGAGGAGATCCTCGTCTGCGACACCGCTCCCGGACACCGCTCGCTGATCGACATGCTCGCCTCGGACGCCCCCGAGCCCCAGGTGGACATCGACCCCGTGCGGGACGTGGCGGTCCTGCCCTACTCCTCCGGCACCACCGGCGCCCCCAAGGGCGTCATGCTCACCCACCGCCAGATCGCCACCAACCTCGACCAGCTCAGGTCGGCGATCTCCGCGGGGCCCGGCGACCGCATCCTCGCCGTGCTGCCCTTCTTCCACATCTACGGCCTGACCGCCCTGATGAACGCGCCGCTGCGGCACGGAGCCACCGTCGTCGTGCTGCCCCGCTTCGACCTGGAGACGTTCCTCGCGGCCGTCCAGACCCACCGCATCACCGCCCTGTACGTGGCCCCGCCGATCGTCCTCGCCCTCGCCAGGCACCCGGCCGTCGACGGCTACGACCTGTCGTCCCTGCGCTACGTCGTCAGCGCGGCCGCGCCCCTGGACGCCGCCCTCGCCGAGGCCTGCGGGAAACGCCTGGGCCTGCCGCCCGTCGGCCAGGCCTACGGCATGACGGAACTGTCCCCCGGCACCCACGTCGTCCCCCTGGACGCCCTGCGCGAGGCCCCCGCCGGCACCGTCGGCAGACTCATCGCCGGCACCGAGATGAGGATCGTCGCCCTCGACGACCCCGCCCGCGACCTCGACGCCGGCGAGGCGGGCGAGATCCTGATCCGCGGCCCCCAGGTCATGAAGGGCTACCTCGGCCGCCCCGACGCCACCGCCGACATGATCGACGCCGACGGCTGGCTGCACACCGGCGACGTCGGACGCGTCGACGCCGACGGCTGGCTGTTCGTCGTCGACCGCGTCAAGGAGCTGATCAAGTACAAGGGCTTCCAGGTCGCCCCGGCCGAACTGGAGGCCTTGCTGCTCACCCACCCCGGCATAGCGGACGCGGCCGTCGTCGGCGTCTACGACGACGACGGCAACGAGGTCCCGCACGCCCACGTGGTCCGCCGCCCCACCGCACCGGCCCTGACCGAAGGAGAGGTCGCCATGTTCGTCGCCGAACGGGTCGCCCCCTACAAACGCGTCCGCGACGTCACCTTCGTCGACGAGGTGCCGCGCGCCGCGTCCGGCAAGATCCTGCGCCGCCTCCTGCGGGAGCGCCCATGACACCCGCGCCGACCGCCCCGGTCGGACAGTCCCGCGACCGGGGCGTCCACACCCTCAGCCTCGACTCGCCCGCCACCCGCAACGCCCTGTCCTCGGCGCTCGTCGGGCGGCTCGCCGCGTCGCTCGCCGCGTGCGCCGAGGACTCCGGGGTGCGCGCCGTCGTCCTCACCCACACCGGCGGCGCCTTCTGCGCGGGCGCCGACCTGCGCGACCCGCCCGACCCGGACGCCTTCGTGGCCCTGCTGCGGCAGATCGTGGAACTGCCCGTGCCGGTCGTCGCCCGCGTCACCGGACACGTCCGCGCGGGCGGCCTCGGGCTGCTGGCCGCCTGCGACGTCACGGCCGCCGCCACCGGGTCCACGTTCGCCTTCACCGAGGTCCGCATCGGGGTCGCGCCGGCCGTGATCTCGCTGCCGCTGCTCCCGCGCACCGACCCGCGCGCCCTCGCCCGCTACTGCCTCACCGGCGAGCGCTTCGACGCCGCCGAGGCCGCCCGCATCGGCCTGCTCACCGGCCACGGCGACGACGTCGACGCCGTCCTCGCCCCCGTCCTGGACGGTCTGCGCAGATCCGCCCCCCAGGGGCTGGCCGAGACGAAGCGGCTGCTCACGGCTAGGGTGCTGGAGACATTCGACCGGGACGCCGCCGACCTCACCGCGCTCTCGGCCCGGCTGTTCTCCACCGCGCAGGCCCGCGAGGGGATGACGGCCTTCCTCGAACGACGGGATCCCGCATGGGTGCTGTGAGCGCTGCCGACCGCGACCGCTTTCCCAAGCAGGACCGCAGCCGCGCCACCCGCCAGCGCCTCCTGGAAGCCGCCGTGGCCGCTCTCGCCGAACACGGCTGGGCGGGCTCCACGGTCACCGTCGTCGCCGAACGCGCCGGCGTCTCCCGCGGCGCGGCCCAGCACCACTTCCCCACCCGCGAGGACCTGTTCACGGCGGCCGTCGAGTACGTCGCCGAGGAACGCTCCCGCGCCCTGCGCGCCCTGTTCCCGCAGGGCGCGCGCGGCGGCGCGGCGGACGACCGGAGGGCGGTCGTCGCCGCCCTGGTGGACCTGTACACCGGCCCCCTGTTCCGCGCCGCCCTGCACCTGTGGGTCGCCGCCTCCGACGAGGAGCAGCTGCGCCCCCGGGTGACGGAGCTGGAGGCCCGCGTCGGCCGTGAGACCCACCGCATCGCCGTGGAGCTGCTGGGGGCCGACGAGTCCGTGCCCGGCGTCCGCGAGAGCGTGCAGGGCCTGCTCGACATGGCCCGCGGCCTCGGCCTCGCCAACCTCCTCACCGATGACCGCGCCCGCCGCGCACGCGTGGTGGCCCAGTGGGCCGACCTGCTGAGCGAGAAGCTGCGCTGACGCTGCCGTCGAGCCGTCGAGCCGTCGAGCCGTCGAGCCGTCGAGCCGTCGCGCCGTCGAGCCGTCGAGCCGTCGCGCGGGAGGAGCGGCTCGGCCGGGCGGGCGGCCGCTCAGGGGCTGAGCCGCTCCACCCGCCAGCTCCCGTCGGGCCGGGCGACGTACTGGAGCCGGTCGTGCAGCCGGTTCAGCCGGCCCTGCCAGAACTCCACCGACTGCGGCGCCACCCGGAACCCGCCCCAGTGCGGCGGCACCGGCACCTGCTCGCCCTCGGGATAGCGGGCCTCCAGCTCGGCGTACGAGGCGTCGAGGTCGGCCCGCGTGGCGATCACCGACGACTGGGCGCTGGCCCACGCGCCGAGCTGCGAGCCGTGCGGCCGGGTGCGGAAGTAGGCGGCCGTCTCGTCGCGTCCGGTGCGCCGGGCCACGCCCCGCACGATGACCTGCCGGGCCATCGGATGCCACGGGAAGAGCAACGAGACGTACGGGTTCTCGGCGAGGTCGCGAGCCTTGCGGGAGTCGTAGTTCGTGTAGAAGACGAAGCCCTGCTCGTCGAAGTGCTTCAGCAGCACGGTGCGCGAGCCCGGCCGTCCCTCGGCGTCCGCGGTGGCGACCACCATGGCGTTCGGCTCGAAGAGGTGCGCCTCGACGGCCGCGTCCTTGAACCAGCGGCTGAACTGCTCCACGGGCGTGGCGGCCAGGTGCGCCTCGGAGAGCCCCTCGGCCCGGTACTGCTTGCGCATGGCGGCGGGGTCGGGGAAGGATCCGGAGGAGACGGCGTCTGCGTCGGTCACCCGGCCATCTTGCCGCATGCCCCGCCGGCACGGATCGGCCTCCTGCGACGCAGCCATGGGTGGCACTGAGTGCCGCGACTCTCCCCAAAGGTGGCACTCGGGGATATGGTGCTGATGCCGGACCGGTCGGGTGGTGGGTGACCGCCCGCCCCACGGGGCATCAGTGGGACGACCGGGACGACCGCCCAGGACCGCGAGCCCTTCCGAGGACCGCGGAACCGCCGGCGCCGCCCGTTCCGCACCCGCCGCCGACCGCCCGCCCGTCCCGTCGCACACATCACGAGGAGCCGCCCGATGTCCGACTTCGTACCCGGACTCGAAGGAGTCGTCGCGTTCGAGACGGAGATCGCCGAACCCGACAAGGAGGGCGGCGCCCTGCGGTACCGGGGCGTCGACATCGAGGACCTGGTCGGCCACGTCTCCTTCGGCAACGTCTGGGGCCTGCTCGTCGACGGCGCCTTCAACCCCGGCCTGCCGCCCGCCGAGCCCTTCCCGATCCCCGTCCACTCCGGCGACATCCGCGTCGACGTCCAGTCCGCGCTCGCCATGCTCGCGCCTGTCTGGGGCCTCAAACCCCTCCTCGACATCGATGCCGAGCAGGCCCGCGCCGACCTCGCCCGCGCCGCCGTCATGGCCCTCTCCTACGTCGCCCAGTCCGCGCGCGGCCAGGGCACCCCGATGGTCCCGCAGCGGGAGATCGACAAGGCGCGCTCCGTCGTCGAACGTTTCATGATCCGCTGGCGCGGCGAGCCCGACCCCAAGCACGTCAAGGCCGTCGACGCCTACTGGACGTCCGCCGCCGAGCACGGCATGAACGCCTCCACGTTCACCGCCCGCGTCATCGCCTCCACCGGCGCGGACGTCGCCGCCGCCCTCTCCGGCGCCGTGGGCGCCATGTCGGGCCCCCTGCACGGCGGCGCCCCCTCCCGCGTCCTCGGCATGATCGAGGAGATCGAGCGCACCGGCGACGCGGACGCCTACGTCCGCCAGGCCCTCGACAAGGGCGAACGCCTCATGGGCTTCGGCCACCGCGTCTACCGCGCCGAGGACCCCCGCGCGCGCGTGCTGCGCCGCACCGCCCGCGAACTCGGCGCGCCCCGCTTCGAGGTCGCCGAGGCCCTGGAGAAGGCCGCCCTCGCCGAACTCCACGCCCGCCGCCCCGACCGGGTCCTCGCGACGAACGTCGAGTTCTGGGCGGCCATCGTGCTGGACTTCGCCGAGGTCCCCGCCCACATGTTCACCTCGATGTTCACCTGCGCCCGCACGGCCGGCTGGTCGGCGCACATCCTGGAGCAGAAGCGCACCGGCCGCCTGGTCCGCCCGTCCGCCCGCTACACCGGCCCCGGCTCCCGCGACCCGCGCGACATCGAGGGCTACGACGACATCGCCGACTGAACCGGGCGGCCCGTCACGCGGGGCTGAGCAGCCCCGCGTGATGGCGCTCGGCCACCAGCGGATGGGCGCGCAGCTTGCCCTTCAGCTCGTTGAAGCCGTACTCGGCGAAGAGCGGGTTGGCCGGGTCATCGGTCACCCCGGGCGCGGCCGAGGCGTGCGGGAACGGCAGCCGCTCCACGCGCGCGTCCAGCCGCGGGTTGTAGAAGAACGGCACGGAGAACCGCTCGACGGCGCTCGGCGGTGACACCACCCGGTGGTTGGTGGCGACCAGGTACCCGTCGGTCGCCACCTCCAGCAGTTCGCCGAGGTTGACCACGAACGCGCCCGGCAGCGGCGGGACGTCGTGGAACGCGCCGTCCTCGCGCTGCACCTGGAGGCCGCCCACCTCGTCCTGGAGCAGCAGCGTCAGGAACCCGTAGTCCTTGTGGGCCCCGACCCCCTGGCCGGAGCCGTCCCCCGCGCTGCCCGGATACCGCACGAGCTTCAGATGCGGATGCGCCCGCTCCCCGAACACCGGGTCGTAGAAGCCGGCCGGCGCGCCGATCGAGGCGAGCAGTTCGTGCAGCAGCTTCTCGGCGACGCCGCCGAGCCGGTCGATCCAGGCGAGCGCCGCCGTGCGCAGCTCGGGCAGCTCGGCGGGCCACTGGTTGGGCCCCTGGAGCCACCAGTAGGCGGGTTCGTCCGGGCCCGGCCGCCTCGCCGGCCGCTCGGCCCCTATGTCGAGCTGGTCGCGCCAGTCCTGCCGCCCGCCGGTGCGCTCGTCGCCGGTGCGGGTGTAGCCGCGGAAGTGGGGCGAGTTCACGTTGTCGAGGGCGAGCCTGCGGTCCTCGGGCAGCGCGAAGAAGGCCCGCATGGCGGACGTCAGCGCTTGCGTCTCCCGCTCGCCGACCCCGTGCCCGACGAGCTGGAAGAAGCCCACGTCGTGCGCGGCGGCGTGCAGCTGGGCGTGCAGCAGCGCACGGGCCTGGGGACCGCGGTCGGCTGCCGAGAGGTCGATGATCGGCAACTGCCGGTAGGCCGGGGCCGGGGTCGTCGCGAGGGGTGTCACGTTCGTCATGGTGCGTCCGTGGGTGTACGGGGCCCGCGGCCGGCGTCGGGTGGGACGGCGCACGGGTGCCAGGTGGGCGGAGGGAGGGAGCGCGGGAACGCGGGCGGGGTGAACCGCGAGGGGGGCCGGAGGCTCAGACGGAGCGTCGACAGCCCATGCTCGTGACGCGGACGTAGTCCACGTGGCGTCGTCGGACGAGCGAAAGCATGCGCCCAGGGTACTGCCTGACGAAAGATCCGTACGTGGCGCGCGTCACGCACCGCAAAACCTGCGGAAGCGGCGCGAAGGAACGCAGCGGCGAGGGCCGGGCGCCGGGGGCGGAGCCGTGCCGGGACGGGCCGGAGATGCAGACGACCCGCGAGTCTGGTCCTCGGTGAGGAGGGCCGGCCGGACTTACCGGCGACTCGCGGGTCGGGTGACTGCTGGGTTTGGGCCGGCTGCACGCGTGTCTCACGCGCTGGTCCGGCACCGCACAGAGTGTGGTGGCGAGCCGCTAGCCCGCAGCCACCTCACGAGTCCGGGAATCACACATCTACCGGATCACCTCCTTTCGCGTGTACTGGAACCCTAAGAAGCGTCCCCCCGGCAATCAACTGTTTTTTCCCACAGAACCGTGCCGGGGTCTGGTCCGCGGTCCGCGGCGGCGGTCTCAGCGGGCGGGGCCGGTCCGGCGCGGACCACGGAAGACCTCGGCGGTCGTCCATCCGCGCAGCGTGGCGTCGAGGGACGTGCCGAACGCGGCCTCGGCCGTGGCGGTGTCGAGCGCCCCGGACAGTTCGAGGGTCACGAGCCCGTGCAGGGTCGCCCAGACCGACAGGGCGATCGCGGTGGCGTCGCCGGTGAGGACGTCCGCCGCCAGGGCGCGGTCGATCGCGGCGAGGAGCGGGCGGACCGGGTCGCCGGAGCCGACCTCGCCCGACGGGTCGAAGGACTGCACGCCGCCGAACAGCACCGTGTAGAGGTGGCTGTGTCCGCGGCCCCAACGGCGGTAGGCGACCCCCAGCGCGCGGAGGTCGGCGAGCGGGTCCGCGGAGGTCCGCACCGCCGACAGGTCCTGGAACAGCCCGGCCACGGCCCTGTCGCGCACCGCGCCGATCAGCCCCTCCTTGCCTCCGAACAGGGAGTACACCGCCGTCGTCGACGCCTCGGCGGCCGCGGCCACGGCGCGCACCGTCACCGACTGGCGCGGACGGGTGGCGAGCATCTCGGTCGCGCACTCCACGAGCCGTTCTCGGACCGCATCGTCGTTCGTTCTGGGCCTGCCCACGAACGGCAGCCTACCTTCTTTGGTAACGTCGTTTTGAAACACTGTTCTGAAACTTGCCGGAGGTTCGCCGTGCCCACGTCCGCCCCACGCCTCGCCCGCCTCGCCCGCCTCGTCCGCCTCGTCCGCATCGCCGGACACTTACTGCGCGCCCTCGCCGTCGTCCTGGCGCTGGTCGTCGTCTTCCTCGCGCTGATCGCCCTCACGGACGGGGCGGGTGCGGGGCTCGCGGCGTGGGCGGCGGCCCTCGGCGCCGGGACCGTCCTCGCGCTGTGGCGAGGCCGGCGCCGCTCCCGGTGGTCGCGGCTCACGCCGTTCCTGCCGGTGATCGTCGCGGCGGCGCTGACGGCGACGGTCTGCGTCCCGACCGCGCCGACGACCCGGCGTCCCCCGCCCGCCCTGCCCTTCGTGTCCACCCAGCACTGGAGCCTGGCCACGGGCAGCCGGGTCGCGGTGTACCACTACCCGCCGGCGGACAGCGGCTCCCGGCGTCCCGTCCCGCTCGTGTACCTCAACGGCGGACCCGTTCGCGGCATCTCGGTGCAGGACCACCGGTTCCTGCGGCTCCTGGCACGCCAGGGCCATGACGTCTACGCCTACGAACAGGCCGGCGGCGGACGCAGCGACCTCCTCCCCATGGACCAGTACACGATCTCCCGGTCGGTCCGTGACCTCGCCGCCTTCCTCGACCGCCTGGGCAGGGGCAGGGCCGACGTCCTCGGGTTCTCCTCGGGCGCAGTCGTGCTGACCCGGGCCCTGGCCGACCCCGGCGTCGCCGCCCGCCTGCACCGGGCGATCGTCGCCGAGCCCGGCCCCATGGACGGCCCCACCGCCCGGATCGACGGGCACAGAGGCCGGGCGTCCGCGCGCGGCCTCGCACCCGCCCCGGCCGGACCGCGCTCGACCCGCGTCCCCCGGTACGCCGTGGCGTTCGGCCTCATGCGGCTCGGCCTGCTCACCCCCGGCACCGCGCTGATCGGACAGGCCGAGGGAGACAACGCCTTCACCGCGGCGGACCTCGGCGGCGACACCGCGTCGGCCTACTGCGCGCGCGACGCGCACCGCATCCCCGCCGAGGACACCGCGCGCACCTTCTCCTTCAGCCCGGCCGCCAGCCTCCGCGTCCAGCAGACGGTCAAGGACTCGCCCTCCATAGCCGCGCGGCTGAGGCTGTCCCGGACCCCCGCGATGCTGATGATCGCCGAGTGCTCCTCCCAGGTCCGCCAGTGGGCGACCGCGGTCCTCGCGAACGACCCCGCCGTCCGGCGCACGCAGTACATGCCCGGCGTCGGGCACCACATGTGGAACGGCCTGGACGACAACGACGCCCGGGCCGCAGCGGTCGTCACCGCGTTCCTCCGGGACGAGCCGGCCCCCCTGCCGAACCACCCGACCCGCGACGGGATCCCCGCCTTCCTGCGCGCCCACGAGTGACTCGAGCGGCGCCACCCGGCACGTCCCGCATCGCGCCCACGCGCGCGGGCCGTCGTCCCGCGCGCGGGACGGACGTCGTCCGGCCGGAGGGAGGAGATCCCTGAACCCCCCGAACGCGGGGGTTGTCTCCGGGGCCGGTGGCGGGCGGGTTGACGCGCGCGTACCGGCGAGGTTCGCTGGAGGGGTGAATGATCTTCGTTCCCGTCCGCGGCCCCGGTCGTGGACGGGCCCGGGAACCCGGCGGCGCGCGGCGGCGGGACGGTGGCACGGACCGGCCCGCGGCTCCCGTCCCGCCGGGGCGCGGGCGCGGTACGGCGATTCCCTGCAATCTTGCGGGAACCGTATGTGGGCTGCGTCACGTTCGAGTTGAATGAGGGCACGTGAGCGAACCTGCAGGGGGTCCAGGTGAGTGCTTCCCGGCGTAGTGGGACCACGGACGCACTCGGGCCGGACGAGCCCGAGCGGCCCGGGCGGGGCGACGACGGCCAGAAGCCCCCGGGCGACGCGCAGCCCGCCGTCGGCCCGGACGGCGCGGATCTGCTCGCCGCGCTGCTCGACGGCATGGACGCGGCGCTGTGCGCGTTCGACGGCGACGGAGTCGTCACCCACTGGAACCGCGAGGCCGAGCGCATCCTCGGCTGGAGCGCCGAGGAGGCCGTCGGCCGGCGTGGCTTCGCCGGCTGGGCCGTGCGCGAGGCCGACGCGGAGGACATCGAGGGGCGGCTGATGGCCGCCATGCACGCGCCCGGCCGCCAGGTGCACGAGTTCGCGCTGCTGACCAAGGACGGCGGCCGGGTCCTCGTGCGCACCCAGTCGGCCGCCGTGCCCGGCCCGGACGGCAAGCCCGCCGGACTGTACTGCGCCTTCAGCGAGGTGCACGCCCAGATCGACCTGGAGCGGTCCATCGCGCTCAGCGAGGCGCTCTTCGACGACGCCTCCTGGGGCGTCGTCCTGGTCGACGCCGATCTGCGCCCCGCCGTCGTCAACGCGCACGCCGCCCGCGCGCTGGGCGCCGGCCGCACGGCGGTGCTGGGCCGCCCCCTGGGCGAGCTGCTCACCCAGGGCGTGGAGGAGCTGGAGAACGCGCTGACGCACGTCCTCGCCGAGGGCGCCCCGCCGGCCCCGGCGGAGCTGTGGGTGGGGGTGCGCACGCCGGACGGCGAGCGGCGGCGCTGCTGGCGCAGCGGCTTCCTGCGGCTGGCGTCGCCGCTCGCGGAGGAGCCGGTGCCGCTGGGCGTCGGCTGGATCTTCCAGGACGTCACGGAGGGCAAGCAGGGCGAGCAGGAGGCGTCGCTGCTGCGGTTCCGGGCCAACCAGCTGCACCGGGCGGCACGCGCGGCCGCCGAGTGCGAGGACCCCGCGGAGGCGGCCACCGTCCACCTCGACTTCGCGCTCGCCGGTTTCGCCGACCACGCCCTGGTCGACCGCGTGATGGGCGACGCGGAGGGGCCGGGCCCGCTGCGGTTGGCGCGGGTCGCGGCCACCCCCTCGGGCGGTCCCGGCCCGAGCGCCCTGACGGGGCACGCGGGTCTGCCCGTGCGCTACGCGGAGGGGCACCCGGCGTTGCAGTGCGTGGCCCGCGCCGGTTCGGTGCGGGCGGGCGCCGGACCGGCGTCGGCCGACGAGGCGCGGGAGTGGGCGCGGGCGCGGCAGTGGCCGCAGGACACGGTGCACGCGCTGTGCGCGGTGCTGCGCAGCCGGGGCCGGACCCTGGGCGTACTGACGTTCCTGCGCGGCGCCGGCCGTGCCGCCTTCGAGCGCTCCGACGCGAACTACGCCGAGGACGTCGCCGTGCGGATCGCCACGGCGCTGGACCTGGCGGACCTGACGGCGCGGGAGGCCGGGCGCGACGACGGCTGACCCGCGCGCGGGGGCGTGTCAGTGCCGGTAGAAGATGCGGTCCCGGTACTCGTCCATGATCCGGCCGTTCCACTCGTGGCCGCCGTCGACGTTGCCGGAGCGCAGCAGCGGGGGCTCGATGCCGCGCTCGGCGAGGGCGCCGGCCGCGGTGGCCATGACGGCCTGCAGAAGCGCCGAGGTCACCACCGTGGAGGCGGGGGCGAAGGGCGCGGGAACGGTGTCGAGGGCGAGTTCGGCGTCCCCGACCGCGATCTTCGAGTCGAGGACGACGTCGCAGTGGTCCTTGAGGAACGTTCCGGTGACGTGCCGGGACGCGGTCTGCGTCGCGTAGGCGACCGAGGTCACGCCGATGACCTTCACGCCCAGCGCGCGGGCGTTCAGGGCCATCTCCACGGGCAGCGCGTTGCGGCCGGAGAGGGAGACGACGACGAGGGCGTCGCCCGCGCGCAGCGGCGACGTCTCGAGGACGGCGGAGGCCAGGCCGTCGACGCGTTCGAGGGCCGAGCCGAGGGTGGCGGGGACGACGTCGACGCCGACGACGCCCGGCACGACGAGCAGGTTCATCAGGGCGAGACCGCCCGCCCGGTAGACGACGTCCTGGGCGGCGAGCGAGGAGTGGCCGGCGCCGAAGGCGAAGAGGCGGCCGCCGTCCGCCACGGTGTCGGCGAGGAGGGCGCCGGCGGCGTCGACGGCCTCGGCCTCCTCGTCGCGGACCCGTTGCAGCAGGGCGACGGCGGCGTCGAAGAACTGGGCGGCGAGCTTGCGGTCGCTCATCCG
Organism: Streptomyces sp. NBC_00704; assembly: GCF_036226605.1. Classification (NCBI taxonomy): domain Bacteria; kingdom Bacillati; phylum Actinomycetota; class Actinomycetes; order Kitasatosporales; family Streptomycetaceae; genus Streptomyces; species Streptomyces sp. NBC_00704. The sequence continues at coordinate 3,626,083 of NZ_CP109000.1, read as the reverse complement.
AGGGGGCCCCTTTGCCGAGTCGGTGGAGGTGTCGCTGTCCGTGTCGCGGATCACCGTGCGGTCTGGACCAGTGCCCTGTCAATACGGCCGGCGCCCGTGGGGCGGCCGGGGCGGGGGACGCGCCGGGCGCGCCCGCCGGGGCCGGGACGCGGTCCGCGCGTGGGGACGGCGAGGCACGCTTGTCAGTGGTATCCGGCAGAATTGGGTGCAGGGCCAGCGCACGCGCCGTAGAGCGGTCGAGCTTTTCGGCAGAGCTAATCGAGGGGCACGAATGTCCGGACTGATCGACACCACGGAGATGTATCTCCGCACCATCCTCGAACTGGAAGAGGAAGGTGTGGTCCCCATGCGTGCCCGGATCGCCGAGCGGCTCGACCAGAGCGGCCCGACGGTCAGCCAGACCGTGGCGCGCATGGAGCGCGACGGACTGGTGGCGGTGGCCAGCGACCGCCATCTGGAGCTCACCGACGAGGGCCGCCGGCTGGCCACGCGCGTGATGCGCAAGCACCGTCTCGCCGAGTGTCTCCTCGTCGACGTGATCGGCCTGGAGTGGGAGCAGGTCCACGCGGAGGCGTGCCGCTGGGAGCACGTGATGAGCGAGGCGGTGGAGCGGCGGGTGCTGGAGCTGCTGCGGCACCCGACCGAGTCGCCGTACGGCAACCCGATCCCGGGCCTGGAGGAGCTGGGCGAGAAGGACGGCGCGGACCCGTTCCTGGACGAGGGCATGGTCTCGCTGGCCGATCTCGACCCCGGCCCGGAGGGCAAGACGGTCGTCGTGCGCCGGATCGGCGAGCCGATCCAGACGGACGCGCAGCTGATGTACACGCTGCGCCGCGCGGGAGTGCAGCCGGGCTCGGTGGTGAGCGTGACGGAGTCGCCGGGCGGTGTGCTGGTGGGCAGCGGCGGCGAGGCCGCGGAGCTGGTGTCGGACGTCGCGTCGCACGTGTTCGTCGCCAAGAAGTAGCGCGCGAGACCGTTCGGCGCGGTCTCGGGAACGGTTCGAGCCACGGTTCAAGGCACGGTCAACTCCCCGGTCCGGCGGGGAAGTTGCGGGGCGTCGTCGAAGCCGTCGAAGTCGTCGGATCGGGCGGTTCCCTGTGTCGAATCGCAGCGCGGCGGCGTTCGGCGTGCCAGGCTGTCGCGTGAGGCATAGGACCTGAGGGGGCCGGGATGGCGTGCCGCGGAGCAAGGGAGGGCCCCGGCGCCGTGCGGCGCCGGGGCCTGTCCTCCCCTGTGCTGACCCGGAGCCCCGAGCTCCCAGGGTCATTCCCCTCGGACCGTTTTTCCCCGAGCGGTCCGCCTCCCGCTGGAAATCTCCCCTCGGCAGCGGGGATCATTCCTTGAGGGTGGTCACTCGAACGAGGGGTGTTGTGCGCGGAGAGTGCAATTCTCGAAAGGGCATTCGATAGCCTGCACGTGATCGAAGCGGTACGGAGCATCGACAAGCATCGACAGCGCAGCGGTACGACGGCTAGGGGGTGCCAGGATCCATGGCGCGACGCATCGACGTGACCGGGGCGGGCGGTGTGCGTCTGGCGGCCTGGGAGTTCGGGGACCCGCCCAAGGGGATCCCGGCGCAGTCCTCCGGCGGGCGGCAGCGGCCCGCGGAACCCGAGCGGACCTCCGGGGTCCTGTTACTGCACGGCCTGATGGGCCGTGCCTCGCACTGGGCGTCCACCGCCCGCTGGCTCTCCGAGCGGCATCGCGCGGTCGCCCTCGACCAGCGCGGCCACGGGCAGAGCGAGAAGCCGCCGCGGGCCGCGTTCACCCGCGAGGCCTACGTCGAGGACGCGGAGGCCGCCCTCGAACAGCTCGGGCTGGCCCCCGCCGTCCTCATCGGCCACGCCATGGGCGCGCTCACCGCGTGGCAGCTCGCGGCCCGGCGCCCCGACCTGGTGCGCGGCCTCGTCGTCTGCGACATGCGGGCCTCGGCGCTCGGCGCGGCCTCGCAACGCGAGTGGGCCGACTGGTTCGCGTCCTGGCCGCTGCCCTTCGCCACCCTCGCCGACG